>JACRAT010000017.1 GCA_016234685.1 Nitrosomonadales bacterium | reverse complement strand
TTTCGCCGTCACCGCACAGCCTTGACCTCCCTGAACCAGTCGCACAGCTTCCAGCTTGTACTCCAGTGTGTATGCCGCCCTCTTGCCTTTTTCCTTTATCATCGCTCCGTCTCCTTAACTTGAAATTAAACCACAGTTAAGGAATACGTTTTTCGCGGGCAAGGTCACTCGAATGTTGAAGGACTGAAGAACGTTTCAAAGCGGATGCAATTTTGCATTAGTCGAACTGGCTGCTTTGGCATCGAAAAGTTGACGTTTCCGATGGCAGAATATCTTCCGCCACCAATTCTTTCATCAAACCGTTCATCCAAGTTCGCGCGTAATCCAATGAAAACAAAGGATGAAATTTTTGCCTTTGCGGACTTCGGCGTCGGCATGATTGGAGAGTCGGCAGAGAATATCGGCGCGGAGAGAGAAAATAGCCCACGATCTTGAGGGTTGTGATGAGACGTGAAGTCCACAACTTGTTGAAAACAAAGCCGCTGTGTGCGGGAATCCGGGAAAAGAAAAAGGACTCAGAGAGTGTCTGAGTCCTTATTATTGGTGGAGGCGGCGGGAATTGAACCCGCGTCCGCAAGCACTCTACAGATAGTTCTACATACTTAGTCCAGTTATTTAATTTTATCCGGCAGACGCCAACCGACAAGCTGCTACAGGACGAGTCACCTTAGTTTTAGCTTCGTACAAAGTAACCCTGCACGACACGATTCTGTGTAAATGACCTCACTCATCGCGGCATTACTGCCTTGAGCCCCTCCACAGACAGCAGGGTGTGAGGTCTAACCGGTTAAGCGGCTAGAGCGTACTTTTCGTCGTTTGCGACTATTGGTTTTCCAGCTGATTTACGAGGTGGCGGGTCCTCGGTATGCCCTACGCTGCTTTGCAACCCACGTCGAAGCCAAGTCGCCCCCGTGTGCTAAGCGACGGGGATTGTACCAGCATCAATGTATCAAAGGCTCTAGTATCGAAGTCTGATGATGCCCTCATACTCTAACGAGGCTGTAGGAGAACCCACTGAGGGGTTGCGCAAGATGATATTCCGGGGTCATCGAACTCCTCCCGATGAGGCGATCGTCGAATACAGCGCGCTATAAGAGGTCGATTTCTTGAGATTGATTCCTTACTACAGCGTCAACGAAACCGTATAAAAAGTCTAGTTATGTCTGCATAAGTGCCGATAACCAACTAAATATCAAGGTTTTTTATATGGCGAATCGTAGGGGATTTATGGCACATTACAAGCACATCGACACCAGCCCGCGCTTTCTGGCGGTTGATCTGGAGCAGCAGCTTTTGCCGGGTACGTTCGAGTATGCGCCGAACCATCTGCTCGAATATGAAATGGATCTGTCCGAGTTTGACGCGAGGTTCAAGAACGATGCGACGGGGGGGGACGGTGTGTCCGCCTGCGATGTTGCTCAAAGTGATGCTGTTCGCCTACTCGCGGGGCATAGTGAGCGCGCTTGTCGGCAGCGCGTCATATTCATCGCCCTGTCCGGCGACAACCAGCCGCACTTCACCACGATCGCCGGATTCGTCTCGTCGCTAAGTGATCATATTGCCGCCGTGTTCGGGTAGGTGCTGTACCTCTGCGACCGGCAAAGGCTGATCGGGCGCGAGATGTTCGCCATCGACGGGGGGAAGCTGCACGGCAACGCATCGAAGGAGAGGAGCGGCACACGGAGCGTGTGAGCAGCAGGCGGCGAAACTGGAAGCCGCCGCGCAAGCGATGCTGGAGCGGGATGCGGCGCAACTACGGCAACGGCTGCAAGCCAACCCGGAAGAGCGGCAGGACAGTAACGGCAACCTCCGCAAGAGCAACCGCACCGACAACGAATCAGCCAAGATGGCGACCTCCAAGGGCGTGATTCAGGGCTACACGGGAGTGGCTGCTGTGGATGCGCAGAACCAGATCATCGTCGAAGCGCACGCGCCGTCGCGACCTCAGTTCGCGCATCCTCACCTTGAAGTCGCCCCCGCTATCAGCGGGAAAGCGCGGCAGCGAGTAGCTCGCGGAAAGCCGCGAACACTCGCCGCATCTGCGGCGGCTTGTACGGGAAGACCTCGACCGGATCGAGGGCGTGGATGTAGGCGCGATTATCCAACTCGAACACCAGCAGGCGACCATCCGACATCTCGGCGCAATCGATCACCAGATAGTCCAGTCCGGTGCGCTCGGCGATCGCGCGGAAGGCGGTAGCGTGATGCCTGCCAAAATTCTCATCGAAATCGCCGAAGAATCGCGCCTCCTCTGCCCGCTTCTCGGCGCTTTCCGCCATGCCGGAATCCTTGTAGTTCACGATCCAGTGCGATGAGATTGCCGCATGGCAGGCATATGGCACACCAGCTATCAGGGCGATGCGGTACTTGCGGTACTGTCCGTCGCAGCCCCGAGTATCGACGAAACAGGAGACAAAGAACGCTGCCTCCGGCTGGGCTTGCAGATACGCCGCCAACTCATCCAGCGCATCCAGCCTGACCAGCCCGCGCCCGGCATGAGAGTCAACGGGCCGCACAATCAGCGGCAGCATCGCCCCCTCGAACAGCGACTCGACCTCGCTCAGCGCGGCCAGCACCGGTCTATCGAGCTGCACCGTGGGCGGGATGAATAGCCCAGGCACGTCGCACAAACAGGCGGCGACCGCATCGCGCGACAAGCCGAGAATGGCAGCAGGCGGATTCAGCACTTGGCGTGAATAGCCTGCAAGCGCCTGTTCGAGTTGCCGCAGCAAGGGCGCCACCTGCTCTGAATAGCCGATAGCGACAAAGAGCAGATCATGCTCCGGCAAGGGTTGCGGTAAAGGCTGCGAGTCGGTGACGAACACCGCCTCAAGCGCCACATCGGCATCTTCCAGCAAGAATTCCAGCGGCGTATTCGCCGTCAGATATTCACCCGGCGTCATCACCGCCAGCAAGCGCAGCCTAGGCTGCGCAGGTACGGGCCAGCAGAAATGCTGCCGCGATTCGACCGCCTGTGCTTGCAGTGCCAGCCCATGCTCCAGATCGCCCAGATATTGAAAGATGGTAGACATCGCCATCGCCCGCCCGGCAACATCGGGATGCTCCGCCAGACGCGCGACCCGCTGCCCCAGCTCCGCCGCCGAAAACGCCTGCCGCGCCAAAGACAGCAAGCAAAGTGGCAACGCCGCGTCGTCGGATGGTTCTAACGCTGTGGTTTCAAGCTCGGGATTCATGGTTCTTTCAACAGGGCGACACCAACAAAAAAGGAGCCGCATTGTGGCTCCTTTTTTGCGGCTGGCGGATGGCTATTTTTCGTCCAGTTTGATCGGCACGTAGAAAGCACTGTTGCCGCGCCGCACCAGCAGGGCGACATTGCGGCCTTTCGGCACCTGTTTCAACACTTCGTTGAGTTGCGCCAGCGTGACGATCTCCAGATTGCCTAAGGCGAGGATGATATCGCCGCGTTGCAATTCGGCGGCACGGGCGGCGCTGCCTTTGACTTCGTCGATCAGCAAACCACCGTTGACTTGCAGTTGCTGCTTTTGCTCCGCCGTCAGCTCGACGACGCTGATGCCTAGCCTCGTCAGCGTAGCGGATTCGGTTGTCGGCTTGGCGGCTGGTGTCAGCGCTTGTTTGTCGTCCGGCATCGCGCCTACGGTCATGCTCAGCACTTTCACTGCGCCACTGCGCCAGACTTCGACCGACACTTTGCTATCGGGGTGGGTCGCGGCAACCAGACGCGGCAAATCGCGCGAAGAGACGATGGGCTTGCCGTTGAATTTGAGCACCACGTCACCGAAGCGGATGCCCGCCTTGTCCGCCGGACCGCCCTTTTCCACCGTGGAAATCAGCGCGCCTTCGATCTTCTCCAACCCGAAAGAGTCGGCCTTTTCACGCGTCATCTCTTCGATGGCGACGCCCATACGACCGCGCGTCACTTTGCCGGAACTGCGCAACTGGTTGGACACCTCCAGTGCCACGTCGATGGGGATGGCGAACGACAGCCCCATGTAACCACCGGAGCGGCTGTAGATCTGCGAGTTGATGCCGACCACTTCGCCTTTCATATTGAACAGCGGGCCGCCGGAGTTGCCGGGGTTGATCGCCACGTCGGTCTGGATGAAGGGGACGTAGTTCTCCTGCGGCAAGGTGCGGCCTTTGGCGCTGACGATGCCCGCAGTGACACTGCTGTCAAAGCCGAACGGCGAACCTATCGCCAGCACCCATTCGCCGACCTTGAGATTGGCGGGGTCGCCGGTAGCGACCTTGGGCAGGTTCGTCGCTTCGATCTTGAGCAAGGCGACATCGGTGCGCTTGTCCGCGCCAATCACCTTAGCGTTGAATTCGCGCTTGTCGGTCAGCCGCACCGTGACTTTATCGGCACCGTTCACAACATGGGCGTTGGTCAAAATGTAGCCGTCGTCGCTGACGATAAAACCAGAACCCAACGAACGGGTCTCTTGATCCTGCGGCACTTGCGGAGCGAAACGGCGGAAGAATTCGTAGAAGGGATCGCCCTCTGGGAGGCCCGGCATGGCCACCGCGCCGTGGATGATCTGAGTGGTGCTGATATTGACGACGGATGAGCCTTGTTTTTCGACCAGTTCGGTGAAGTCGGGGAGCTCTCGGGCCGATGCCGCCCCCATTTGCATCAATGACACGAACAGTAACGATCCGAACAACCTTTTCAGCATAGTCCCTCCTCTAGTAAAACCTCAATCTCCCTGCCAGCGACGAGCGATGTAGGGTTGCCCTCCTGCACGAGAGCGGCGCTGCGATAACGTCTTGGCGATCACGAATCCCAGCGTCATACCCGACAATGCGCCGAACGCGGCCCAGCCGTCGCGCGCCGCACCGGCTCCACCCCAAGTTGCCCCAAGTCCGCCACCCACAAGCAACAGCGACAAGGGCAACAGATAGACCAAGGCCACACCACGCAGCACGGAACCCTCGGCGATAGCGATGACGACTTCGTCACCGACGCGCGCGGAGATCGCATTCTTGACGTGGAACTGGCGTTGTTTGTTGGAACAAAACATCTGGGAGAGCTTGCTGCTGCCGCAGCCTTTGCCGCCGCATTCGCCGCAGCCGGAGACATCGTGCCGGGCCTCGACCAGCGCCTGCTGGTGATTGGTCTCCATCACGATAGCGCGCGTTTCAAGCATGGCTATTTTCCGGCGTAGCGGACAGATTCGGCGATCTGCACCACGGTACGAGCAGGTACTTCGCCCACCACCGTGATGCAAAAATCATCCATCAAACGGGTATAGATATTAATCGCGCCGTGGCTGGTCAAACCGAGCGTCCTCGAATCATCCGGACGCTTGGCCTCGACGAACACCGAGACCCCGGCTAATCCGTCGCTGAAGACCAGATGCAGCGCAGGCTGTTTGCCATTGCGCAACGAGCGGCGAATCTCGGTGACGCGTTTGAAACCGGCCGGCATGGCATCCATGATCCAGCCTGAGGATTCTTCCAACACTTGACCATGCGGCCCGGCAGGTGAGACTTTGCGATCCGCCTCGACCAAGGCATTGCTGGCAGCGATCCAACTGCGGTCGATGTCCCCGCCGACCTTCAGATGGGTGAAGGCATACTGTTCGACTACGCCCTTCTCATCTTGAATCAAAGTTTTGAGCATCAAACCGGTATCCGCTTGCACCCACATCTTATGGGCGTAGCGCAAACCGTCGCGCGGCTGAAAAATGATTGCCTGACAGTCGTAACCGGCGACGCGGGCGCGCTCGGCTTCGCGGATCAGATAGTTCTCGTTCAACGAGGCCACTTGCTCCGGCAACAGGTCAGGGAAAGAACGACGGTCGCTCTGCTTCGCCACCCGCACGGCTTTGTGGTCGTCCAGCAGATACCAGACCTGCTTGCCGTTACGGATCACCTCGCGGTGCGGGCCATCCATACTTTCCATGCGTTCATACTCACCCTTGGCGTCGAACACATGGGTGATGCGGGAAGTCTCTACGCGATTGCCGTGCTGATAAACGAAAGTACCGCTGAAATTGGTTTGATGCGCGGCAAAGGCGATGGTCTGCAACCATCCCAGATCAACCGGCGCTCCCGCATTCGCATACACTGGGGACATGCAAAAACACAACGCCCCGAGCACCGCCGCTTTCAACAGATGGGTCATTGTCTACCGGATGAGGAAACGGCACGAACGTAGGGCGCTGCGCCCTGCACGTCCGAACTGGGGGAGAACTCTTGGTGGGCCATCAGATACTCGTCCATGCTGCGCTGCATCGCGGCGCGTTCGACGCTCATGCTGGCAGGACGCACATTCGATTGCTGCTGGGCAGCCAATTGCGGAACGGACTCCGGCGCGATCTGTACCGACATCCATGCCACCACGCCGACCGCCAGCACGGAAGCTGCGGCGGAAAGCGCGAACCAGCGCGCTTTTTGCTGAGTGCTGCGAATACGGGGCGCCATCACGGTCGGCTCGGCTTGCAGACGCTCACGCATGGCACTACTGATGTCGGCGTGAATATGATCGGGCTGACGCAACACATCCCCAATCAGGTGGTAAGCCAACCAATCCTCGTGCGAATCAAGATTGCGTTTCATACTATCGAGCAAGGTATCCGCCTCATCATCGAACAGTTCTCCGTCCATCAACGCCGAAATCTGTTGTTTCATTTTCACCACCTCGTATCTTTGTTTGTTCCCAGCAACGGGCGCAACCTCTCAGCCACCGCCTCCCGCGCACGGAATATCCTTGAGCGCACCGTACCGACCGGACAGTTCATCACACCCGCGATCTCTTCGTAGCTCAACCCCTCGATTTCACGCAGGGTGAGCGCCGTTCGCAAGTCATCCGGTAAAGTCTGTAACGCCGCATTCACCACTTCGACCACTTGTTTGCTCATTAGTTCGTTTTCAGGCGTACTAACTTCATGCAGCAACCCAGCGTCTTCGAACGACTCCGCTTCTTCGGCATCAAACGGCGTACTAGTCGGAGCGCGCCGTCCAGTCGCAAGCAGGTGATTTTTTGCGGTATTGATGCCGATACGGTAGAGCCAAGTGTAGAACGCACTCTCACCACGAAACGATGGCAAGGCACGGTACGCTTTGATGAATGCATCCTGCGTGACGTCCTCCACTTCAGCCGAGTCGCGGATGAATCGGGAGATCAGCCGCCCCAGCTTGCGCTGGTACTTGGCTACGAGCAACTCGAACGCGCGTTTATCGCCGCGCTGAGCTCGCTCCACCAACTGCTGATCGACTTCTCTATCACCCATTCCTATCCTTCGCTCTAAATGCAGCCCAATTCTGAGGCGCGCTAGTATAACCGGAGAGGAATCATTCGTCAGTTTCGAAAACCATGATGCAGACAGGCCGATTCCAAGATAGTTCCTTCCTTGCGGCAAAATTTCGACGACTTCGTTCGGGCACCCGATTCTTTGTTATAGTTGGCCTCCCATATCCAGATTGAATCCGCGTGCTGCAATTCGACACCCTGATTATCGGTAGTGGCTTGGCCGGACTGTCGTTGGCGCTGAAACTCGCGCCGCACCAGAAGGTCGGCCTGATAACAAAGAAATCCATCCTAGACGGAGCCAGCGGCCAAGCACAGGGCGGCATCGCCGCCGTATTGTCCGAAGACGATTCGCTGGACGCGCACATTCAGGACACGCTGATCGCCGGCGCGGGGCTGTGCGACGAGGTCGCCACCCGCCAAGTCGTCAGCCACGGCAAAGAAGCCATCGACTGGCTCATCGACCAAGGCGTCCCCTTCACCCGCGACGAGGCGGATGGGCAAAGCTACCATCTGACGCGGGAAGGTGGCCACAGCCACCGGCGCATCATCCATGCCGCCGACGCCACTGGCCATGCGGTTCAAGAGACGCTGGCAGAAAAAGTCTTCAACCACCCCAACGTCACCGTACTGGAACGTTACATCTCGGTCGATCTCATCACCGGGCAGAAGCTGGGACGCGCAAACAATCGCTGCTACGGCGCGTACGCGCTCAGCTGCGCCACTGGCAAAGTCGTCACCATCGCCGCACACGACACCGTGCTGGCCACCGGCGGCGCAGGCAAAGTCTATCTTTACAGCACCAATCCCGACACCGCCACCGGCGACGGTATCGCCATGGGCTGGCGCGCCGGCTGTCGTGTAGCCAACATGGAATTCATCCAGTTCCACCCGACCTGCCTGTACCACCCGCACGAACGCTCTTTCCTGATCTCAGAAGCGGTGCGCGGCGAAGGAGGCCTGCTCAAGCTGCCCAACGGCGCACGCTTCATGCCCGACCACGACCAGCGGGCCGAACTCGCCCCGCGCGACATCGTGGCCCGCGCCATCGACTTCGAGATGAAGAAGCGCGGTCTGGAGTGTGTCTATCTGGACATCTCGCACCAGCCCGCCGAATTCCTGCAAATGCACTTCCCCACCATCTACGCGCGCTGCCTCAAGCTCGGCATCGACATCACCCGCGACCCCATCCCGGTCGTCCCGGCGGCACACTACACCTGCGGTGGCCTCGTCACCGACCTGACCGGGCGCACTGATGTGGCAGGACTGTATGCCATCGGCGAGACCGCGCACACCGGCCTGCACGGTGCGAACCGGCTGGCCAGCAACTCGCTGCTGGAATGTCTGGTGTTCGCCCAAGCTGCCGCCACCAGCATCTTGAGTCAACCCAAGCTGCCACACCTCACTCTGCCCGAGTGGGATGAGAGCAAAGTGACCGACGCCGACGAAGAGATCGTCATCACCCATAACTGGGCCGAGTTGCGCCGTTTCATGTGGGATTACGTCGGCATCGTGCGCACCAACAAGCGCCTGCAACGCGCCGCCAGCCGCATCAAACTGCTGCACGAAGAGATCAACGAGTATTACGCCAACTTCCGCATCAGCTCAGACCTGCTAGAGCTGCGCAATCTGGTGCTCTCCGCCGACCTCATCGTGCAATCCGCCCAGCAACGCCACGAAAGCCGCGGCCTGCACTACAGCAAGGATTATCCGCAAACCTTGCCAGATGCCAGCCACACCATCCTGACCCCGCCGAACTACAACAAGGGCTGACCGCCCCACCTCAGCCACACCCGCAACTCACGGAAGGATTCCGCATCCAGACTGTCAGGCAGGATGACCACCCGCCGCGCCCAGCGCACGCCCTCGGGCTTGAGATTCAGCACCGTCAGCCAAGGCATCACCAGACTATCACCCAGCAACTGCGCCCGAACCGCCGTGCCGTTGCGCTGCATCAGCACCACCCGATCCGGCTCGAACACCAAACCCACGCAGGAGGCTGGCGAGCGCAGCAACGCCACACTCCACAACAGGTAAAACAGATTGAACGACAGCAAAACGAACAGCGCGAGCTGCGCCCAGAACACCGCCAGCACACTCACCGCGAACAGCGCCGCACCATGAGCCACAACCAAAAGAAAAGCCAGCAGAAAAGAAGGTTTGAATCCGAACCGGCGCTGCACGATCAGCCCCGCCACCCGGAATTATTCGCGCTGCCTGCGAGCGATCTGCGGCATCGCCAGCATCAGGTAATACACCATCGACCACAAGGTCAGCACGGTAGCAATGTAGATCAGCCAAGAGCCGATCTGATAAGTCGGCAGCCCGAACAGCGGCTCTTGATACAACAGCAAGAAGATCGCCGCCATCTGGAACGCCGTCTTCACCTTTCCTATCATCGACACTGCCACGCTCTTGCTTTCGCCAAGCTGGGCCATCCATTCACGCAACGCGGAGATAGTGATCTCACGCCCGATGATGATGAAAGCGATGAACGCCGCCACCTGCCCCATCTCGACCAACACGATCAGCGCCGCCGCCACCATCAGCTTGTCGGCCACAGGATCAAGGAAAGCTCCGAAGGCGGAAGTCTGATTGAGCGAACGTGCCAGATAGCCGTCAAACCAGTCGGTAATGGCGGCAAAAGCGAAGATGAGCGCACTGAACAAATGCTTCTGGTGCATATCCAGCATGGTATCGGGGAGATAGAGCAGGCCGACGAACACCGGAATCATCAGGATTCTGGACCAGGTCAGCAAATTAGGAATGGTCAAAGGCATCAACTAAGCCGTGAGTCTCAATGCAACTGTTGGTAAATTTCCTCGGCCAGCGCTGGGCTGATACCCTCCACCTGAGCCAACTCTTCCGGCGTGGCTTGCAACACGCCTTTCAGTCCGCCGAAGCGCGCCAGCAGATTGCGCCGCCGCTTCTCCCCCACCCCTTCGATCTCTTCCAATGACGAGGTGGTGCGCTGTTTGCCGCGTTTGGCGCGGTGTCCGCTGATCGCGAAACGGTGCGCCTCGTCGCGCACTTGCTGGATCAGATGCAGCGCCGGACTATCGGGCGGCAATTGTAGCGGCTTTTCCACCCCCGGGCGCAATAATTGCTCCAGCCCTGCCTTGCGCTCCACGCCTTTAGCCACGCCCACCAGTTGGATGTCGGACAAGCCCAGTTCGGCCATCACTTCCACCGCCATACTCAACTGCCCTGCCCCGCCGTCGATCAGGATCAGATCGGGCCGCTTGCCCTCGTTCCTCCGGTCAAGCTCAGGACAGGCCGCCTGCAACTTCTGATAGCGCCGCGTCACCGCCTGACGCATCGCAGCATAATCGTCACCCGGTGTGATGCCCGTGATGTTGTAGCGACGGTACTCGGCATTGCGTATCGAAAGATTGTCGTACACCACGCACGACGCCACCGTCGCTTCGCCCATGGTGTGGCTGATGTCAAAACACTCGATGCGCGCCAGTTGTTCCAGCCCCAGCACCTCGCGCAGCGCATCCACCCGCACCTGCTGCCCGGCCTGCAAACCGGCCTGCTGCTGCAAGGCCAGCAGCGCATTCTGCTCCGCCATCTCCAGCCATTGGCGGCGCTCGCCGTTGACCTGATGGCGGATGGCGACCTTGTGGCCGGACTGCTCCCCCAGCAATTCTTCCAGCGCTTCCGCCGCCAGCGGCGCATTGACCAGCACCAGCGGCGGCACGCTGCGCTCCAGATAATGCTGCGCCAGAAACGCCTCCAGCACCTCGTCTGGCGACTGCCCGTCGGCGTTCTGCGGGAAGAAATGCTTGTCGCCCAGATGCCGCCCGCCACGCACCATCGCCAGCGCCACGCAGAGCGCGCCGTTCAGCGTCGCCACCGCCACGATGTCAGCGTCAGTGCTGCCGGTGCTTTCCACGAACTGCTTCTGCTGCACCGTGCGCAGCGCCTGCAACTGGTCGCGCAAGGATGCCGCTTGCTCGAATTCCAGCGCCTCCGCCGCCGCCTCCATCGCCGTGCGCAGATGCGCCTCCACCTCGCCCTGCTTGCCCAGCAACAACAAGGATGCATTGCGGATGTCGGCAGCGTAATCCGCCTCCGAGATCAGGTTCACACACGGTGCCGTGCAGCGCTGGATCTGGTGCAGCAGACAAGGCCGGGTGCGATTGTTGAACACGCTGTCCTCGCAGGTGCGGATGCGGAACACCTTCTGCAACAGCGCGATGCTCTCCTTCGCCGCCGTGGCGTTGGGGTAAGGCCCGAAATACTGATTGTGCCGGGTCGGCGCACCGCGATAGTAGGCCAGACGCGGGAACTTGTGCCCGGACAGCACGATGTAGGGATAGCTCTTGTCGTCGCGGAACAAGATGTTGTAGCGCGGCTTGAGCGACTTGATAAGGTTGTTCTCCAGCAGCAGCGCCTCCGCCTCGGAGCGCGTGATGGTCACCTCGATATTGGCGATGTGCGACACCATCAGCCGGATGCGCGGCGAGATGTTGGTCTTCTGGAAATACGAACTGACGCGCTTCTTGAGCTGATTCGCCTTGCCGACATACAACACCTGCCCGTCGGCATCCAGCATCCGGTACACGCCGGGCAACAGCGGCAGATTGCTGAGGATGGGTTTGGGATCGAAAGACGTGTTGGAAGTCATGGTCGGAGTTTAGCCTAATTGTCTACCGCGCGGCCTACTCCTGCCTTCGGGCCGGCGCAGACCGGCCCGAAGCAGACAAACCAACTCATGGCACTAGAACTCCTGCCACTCCTGATCGCTGCTCTGCGATAGTTGTGGGACGGAGGCACGGCCCTTCGACAGAGATGGGCGCGCCGGCGGCAGCTTGCGCACACTGGCGCGCGCCACTGCTGGAGCCCCGGAAAGCTTGAACTTGCCCATCAGCTCAGACAGTTGCTGCGCTTGCTCTTCCATGGATTCCGCCGCTGCCGCCGCCTCTTCGACCAGTGCTGCGTTCTGCTGCGTCACGTCGTCCATCTGATTGATAGCCAGATTCACCTGTTCGATGCCCGTGCTTTGCTCGATCGAGGCCGCGCTGATCTCGGCCATGATGTCGGTGACTCGTTTCACTGAAATCACCACCTCGGCCATGGTCTTGCCAGCCCTATCCACCAACTCGGTGCCGACCTGAACTTGGCTCTCCGAATTGCCGATCAGCTCCTTGATCTCCTTGGCCGCTGCTGCGCTGCGCTGCGCGAGGCTGCGCACCTCGGTTGCCACCACAGCAAAACCGCGCCCCTGCTCCCCTGCCCGCGCTGCTTCCACCGCCGCATTCAGCGCAAGGATGTTGGTCTGGAAGGCGATACCGTCGATGACGCTGATGATGTCGGCCACACGACGCGAACTTTCGCGGATCGAACTCATGGTATGCACCACCTGCCCAACCACTTCGCCCGCGCAGATGGCAACATGGGAGGCCCCCGCCGCCAACTGATTGGCCTGACGCGCGTTGTCAGCGTTTTGTTTCACCGTGGCGGTGATCTCTTCCATGCTGGAAGCGGTCTGCTCCAAGCTGGAGGCTTGCTGTTCGGTACGCTGCGAAAGATCAGTGTTGCCCATAGCGATCTCTTTGGCGGCGGTGGTGATCGTGTCTGCCGATTCTTTAATCTGCGAGATCATCTCGGTCAACTGGGTGACGGTGGCGTTGGAATCGTCCTTAAGCTGGGCAAACGTGCCCTTGTAGTCACCCGTCATGTTGATGGTCAGATCGCCACGTGCCAAAGCCTCCAACACCTGCACGACTTCGTCCAGACTGACTGAAGTCGTGCCCATCAAACCATTCACCAACTCGGCGATCTGCTTGAAAAAGCCGGTCTTGCCTGCAAGGGCGATGCGTTGGCTGAAATCGCCATTCGCCGCCGCCGACACGATGTTGGCGATCTCCGCTTCCACCGCCAGCTCTGCGGTGCGGTCTATCCACTCCACCGCTGAACCCAGATGTTCGCCACGTTCGTTCCGCACCGAGCTGACAGTCAGTGCAAAGGTACGTTCGCCCATGTTGATGCTGGTGCGTTGCGTACCGTGCAAATTCGCCAACATCTGCGCCTGATGGGTCGGATTCTTATGGAACTGGTCGATGCTGGAACCAACCAGACTGTGCGGATCGAACTCAGGGAAATCGCGGCGAATCGCATCCTGCGCATGGACGAACATCTCCGTAATGGCCTTGTTCATATAGATGATGTGGCGATCACGGTCAGCGATCATCACATTGGTGCTGACGTTATCCAGCCCGATCTTGACGCGCGTAGTGGCATCCGCCAAACGACGCGCCTCCGCCACTTCAAAGCCCATGCGTATCTGCATGGCCTTCATCGCGTACAGCAACAGCCCGACTTCGTCATCCCGCTTGATCTCGATCACATCGTGGTAGTGGCCCTGCGAGATACGGGAGAGTTGCTCCCGCGCCACCCGAATCGGATCGAGCACTGCGCGCAACAGCAACCAGCCCAGAATCAGCGAAAGCATCGTCGACCCGAAGAACAAGGTCATCTGAATCGCATGGGCGGATTGGGTCGCTGCATCGGCCTGCTCGTAAGCGTGAACCGCGCCTGCTTTTTCATGCTCGGCCTGAGCGGCGATAGCCTCCTTGGCATGTTGCAGCAGCGGGTTGATCTTCCGCAGCAACACGAGCTCGGCATCATCAAACTTACCCTGCTGGATAAGATCTTTAGCCGGGAGGATACCTTCTTTGACATAAGCCTCGCGTGCCGACTTGATCTCACTCAGCAAGGCTTTGCCCTTCTCCGAGTGCGCATTCTCAGTCAACAACTGAAGCACTTCATCTATATCGGTTTTATTCTTGGTGATGGCCTCAAGGTGCTTATCCAAAGCGTGATCGTGCAGTCTTACATACTTGCCGGACGGATCATGTTGCAGCGCCAACATGATCTGCGCGCGGTTGTCTGCCATCAGGAACTGGAGCCGGTTGATCTCGCTGTTCAACTGCAAGCGCCGGGTGGCAACGTCCTTGAAGGCTGCTTCCGTTTTCTCCGCCGACAGATAGCTGAACACGCCAGACACCACCATCGCTGCGATCAGGATCGCAAATACGCTAGTCATCCGGCTACGTATAGTCATGCGCGCGAAGGGGCGCTTGATCGCGGTCAGCCAGCCACCGCCCACGGCCCGCCCCTCGACGATGCGCAGATTGCCTTGCTTCTTTTGGCGGAACAAACGATAAGCGCTCTCGTGCGCCTCGACCTGCGCCCGCGTCGGCTTGGAGCGCACCGACATATACCCCACGCACTGCCCGTTCTCAAAAATCGGCGTGGCATTGGCCACCACCCAGTAGTGATCGCCATTCTTGCGGCGGTTCTTCACCAGCCCGGTCCACGGGCGATTCGCCTTCAGCGTGCGCCAAAGATCTTCGAATGCCTCCACCGGCATATCGGGATGGCGCACCAGATTGTGCGGCTGCCCGAGCAGTTCTTTTTCGGCAAAACCGCTAGCCTCGATGAAATCCGCGTTGACATAGGTAATGATCCCCTTCAGGTCGGTCTTCGAAACAATGGAAGAGTTTTCTCTGAGCTCGTACTCAGTGTTGCTTACCGGCATATTCACGCGCATTTCCACTCTCCTTGATGCATTGTTTGTTGCGGATCATTCTTCACTACGCCCTCCATGTCAGGCTGATACAGCTGCACGTTGTTGCGTCCGGCTCCCTTGGCGAAATACAGCGCCATGTCAGCATGTTTGAGCAAGGGTCGCTCGTCGCTGCCGTGCTGGGGATAGACTGCAACGCCGATACTAGAAGAGATGTGCAGACACTGGGCAAGCAATTGATAAGGCTGGCTGAGCGCGTACAACATCTTCTCCGCCACACGGGAAGCATCTCGCTCCGCATCAACGGTCGGCAGCAAAACGACGAATTCATCGCCCCCCATGCGCGCGACAGTGTCCGTTTCACGGACACAATGCTGTAAACGCCGCGCCACCTCTTCCAACAATAGATCGCCCATTTCATGGCCAAACTTATCGTTGATCGGTTTGAAACGATCCAGGTCGAGGTACATCAAGGCCAGATGTGTATTGCGTCGCCTAGCCGTTGCCAGAGACTGCCGAAAGCGGTCATAAAACAACGCCCGGTTGGGAAGCCCGGTCAGCGCATCGTAATGCGCCCGGTGGCGCACCTGCTCCTCGGCCAGTTTGCGCTTGGTGATGTCGCGCAGAAAACAGTAGAACCGCCCACCGTGGGCATGGCTGTAATTCACACTGGCCTCGACATCCAGAATGCGCCCATCCTTGCAGCGGTGACGGGTCTCGAAATAATCACTACCCGTTTCGATGATCTTGCAAATGTGTTGCGCCGTTTCTTCGGATGTCTCCTCCGCCTCCACGTCCGCAACACACATCCCCAGCAACTCTTCCCGGTCATAGCCGATCAGCTTGCAATAGGCGTCGTTCACCTCAAGAAAGCGCCCCTGCTTATCAGTTATCCAGAAACTGTCCAGCAAGGCGCGCACCATGATCTTGAACTGCTCCTCCTCATTCCTCCGCAGCGTATCTTCCAGCTGCTGGCGCTGCCGAATATGCGCAGCCATAGGCCGAAACAAGAACAGATACAGCGTGGGCGTGATCAAAATGACCAGCAGCGAGGCATCCATGAATGCTTCGCGAAAATAGCTCTGGGGCGGCAAAAAGTTGAACAGCAACATCACGAAGGTTTCGGCAACGAAAACCGCCAGTGCGATGAGCATCAGCAACTGAGCCGGTGATTTCAGTGCGAAGGGATCCAACTGCTCCTGTCGCACCGAACCGTTCTGGGGCAGTATCTCTTTCATCTTCGCCCCGTCTAGCCAAGCGACACGATAAAACCTGCGTCACGCATCCGCCGCTCGGTATGGGAGGGTTGATTCTGGTATTTCATGATGCACCTGTCAGGGAGCAGACGCAGCACGGCTCGTAGCTCGTAGCTCGTAGCTCGTAGCTCGTAGCATGATATTTGGATGGGATACCGGCAGGCGCGTACACAACTCCCCCTCTTGGTAGAGAAACGAACACACAACGGGGGCCGGGTCGTGTAGCTGACTCGAATCTATCAGGGGATAAAGGTATGCGTCAAGTGAATGTTTACATGTCCGAACGGACGCAATAATGTCCCCCGAAAACTGCTGGAACTTGGGCTTTCATGCCAGAATGCGGGCATGAAAGCCCCGCTGCCCGCCAATGAAAAGAAACGCATCGAGGTGCTGAAACGCTATGAGATCCTCGATACGTTGCCCGAACAGTCATTCAGCCGGATGACCGAGCTGGCCGCCTATATCTGTCAGACTCCGATCGCCGCGATCAGCCTGATTGATGAACATCGTCAGTGGTTCAAAGCCATCGTGGGGCTGGATGCCAGCGAAACCTCCCGCGACGTGGCCTTTTGCGCACACGCCATCCTGCAAGATCAGCCGTTGGTGGTGGCGGATGCCACCAAGGATGCGCGCTTCGCCGACAACCCTCTGGTCACGGACAGTCCGAACATCCGCTTTTACGCAGGCATCCCCTTAGTCACCCCAGACGGATACGCACTGGGCACGCTTTGCGTGATCGATAGCGTGCCACGCGAATTGAGTCTGGATCAGCTGAATGCGCTCGTCATCCTGACCGACCAGATCAGTGCCCTGCTGGAGTTACGTCTGTCGGCCAAGATCATCCGCAATCAGGAAAACCAGTCCACACAAGCCGAAACCCGGCTGCACGACAGCGAGGAGCGCCTGCGCCAACTGACCGAGAACATTCAAGGCGTGTTCTGGATGCGCGACATCGCCACCAATAGCATCCTCTATGTCAGCCCGCAATTCGAACCTCTCTGGGGCAGAAGCGCACAGGCGCTGTACCAGAATCCCACGATCTTCCTAGAACCGATACACCCGGATGACCTGCCGAAAGTGCTTCAGGCTCAGGCCCGGCAAAAAGCTGAAGGCATCTGGTTCAACGAGGAGTTCCGGCTGCTCTCCCCGGACGGCTCCATCCGCTGGATATGGTCCAGAGCCTTTCCGGTGTGCAACGATGAGGGAAAACTATACCGGCTGGCCGGCATCGCCGAAGACATCACCCAGCGCAAACTGATGGAACTCGCCCTGATCGACAGCGAGGAGAAGTTCCGCCAGCTATTCGAAAGTGCCCCCATCGGCATCGCGCTGGCCGAGCGCAATCAGAAGGTTTTCTCGGCCAACGCAGCGTTCTGCAAGATGTTCGGCTACACCAAGGACGAGCTGTATCAACTGACGCTGACCGAACTCACGCATCCAGAATATGCCGAGATGACTCGCCGAAATGCGGCGGATGTAATGGATGGCCGCGCCTCCTCCTACGCCCACGACAAGCAATACCGCAGAAAGAACGGCGAATTCTTCTGGGGCCACATCACCGCGACGGAAGTCAGGAGTGTCCATCGACGGACACGCTACATCATGGGAATGGTGGAGGACATCTCCGAACGAATCGAGCGAGAGGAGCGGCGACTCTCTGAAGTCCGGGAGCAGCGCGATCTGTTGGTGCGCGAAGTCCACCATCGCATCAAAAACAACCTGCAAGGGGTGATCGGCTTGCTCAATTTGCACATCGACGCACACCCCGAAGCCTCGCAAGTAGTGAGAGACGTGATCGGCAAGATCGGCTCGGTCGCTACGGTGTTCGGTCTGCGCGGCAAAACCGATGCCAATGACATCCGCTTAGAAGAGATCATCGCCGAGATCTGCATGACAGCGGAGGGACTCAGCGATGGGACGATCAAAGCTCAGGTCAACATCACCGCGCCCATCCATGTCACGATGTCGCACGACAACGCCGTGCCCATCGCGCTGACCGTGAACGAGCTCATCACCAATGCGCTCAAGCACAGCCAGAGCGGGGGGCAGCATCAGCCGATCAAAGTGGCATTCTCCACCGAAGGGAATACCGCCATCCTGAAGATCGAGAATCCCTGCCTCGTCTTTCCGCCGACTTTCGACCTGAAAAACAGCAGCGGGCTGGGTATCGGACTAACGCTGGTGCGCTCCATGCTGCCCAGTGAGGGAGCAGAGCTGTCCATCGGTTGCGAGTGCGGTACAGTCACGACGGAATTGCGCCTGACCGCACCGATTGTTACCATCTGAACCGACATAACCTTGGCCTGAACCATGTCTAAAATTCTGGTCGTTGACGATGATCTGGTAGTGCTGGCAACCATCAGTCTGGGCTTGAGCCGGGTCGGCCATCAGGTGCTACAGGCAGACAGTGGCCTGCGCGCCGTCCAACTCTGCCGCCAAGAAGCGCCTGATTTGGCCATTCTCGATGTGCGTATGCCCGGCATGAGCGGCATCGAAGTCGCACTTGTGCTGAAGCGCGATGCGCTCGCCCCGTTCATCTTCCTCTCCGCCTATCACGACGAGCAGATCGTTCAGGATGCGATCGCAGCAGGCGCTCTGGGCTATCTGGTCAAACCGGTCGAAATCTCCCGCATCGTGCCCGCCATCGAAGTGGCGCTGGCTCGTTCCGACGAGTTCACCCAGCTCGAAGAGAGCAATGCCAATCTGTCCGATGCGCTCAATCGGAACCGCGAAGTCGACATCGCCATCGGCTTGGTGATGGAGCGCTACCACCTCGACCGCGCCCGCGCTTTCGAGACGCTACGCGGCTATGCCCGCAACCAGCGCAGCAAAGTGCTACACATCGCACAACGCCTGATCGACGGCGAAGCCATCCCGCTTACCATCGTTTAAGCACAAGGATCTGCCCCCCACTGCCCCCGGCAAATCGGGGGAGGAACCGCCGCCCCCCAAGTCGCCCACAAATAGATGCATTTGCAATATATAATTAAAAAGGTGCGCAATACATTCCGTCCAAATTACTCGTCTGCCCCAGCCCAGAGCCTGCCGCCAGGCTTCGGTCAGGTAATTAACTCTCTCTTCATTCAATATAAAAAGGAAATCGACTATGGCTTTTCTACAATGGACCAAAGACTTGGACACCGGCATCAACGTAATAGACAGCCAGCACAAACGTATCGTCGACTACATCAATGAGCTGGATGCGGTGAACGTCACCCGAAATCGAGGCGAGATCAATCGAGTGTTGGACGAGTTGGTGGACTACACGGTGACGCATTTTGCTTTCGAAGAGAGCTTGCAAGAAAAGGCCGAATACCCCTTTATCAAAGCGCATCGCCGTGTCCACGAGATATTCACCAAGAAAGTGGTCGAATTCCAGAACCGCGCCAAAGCAGGCGAAAACGTCGCCCCAGAGATCCTTTCCATGCTCAAGACCTGGCTGGTCAACCACATAAAGGGCGATGATGCCGATTACGTGGAATCCGTAAAAAGATCACTGGGCGACCAAAAACACGCCGAGCAATCCGGCTGGCTGGGTTCGGCGCTCAAGAAATTCTTCCGCTAAACCCGACTCAGGCCAAGTTGACCGTGTCAGCAATGAAGAACCCCTGCTGCTGCGGTCACCTCCCCCGGAACTCCTCTGCCGCTGTGTAACTTCTCTCACAGACAGCCACCTCCGGCTCGATTATCTTGCACCGCCATTACATCTTTGTACGCAGCTAGGAATTATCCCCATGAAATCCAGCAAACTCGCCATGGCCGCCATCGTGCTGTGGGTCGCCACCGTCGCCGCATTCGGCTGGTTCTTCGTACGCGGCAACACTGCGGCCGGAACCGATGACCGCACCGCCATCGTGCTTGCCCCGCAGGAACGCGATCTGATCCTGCTGGAAATGCGCGGCCTGCTCATCGCCACCCACGACATCCTTGACGGGATCAACCAGAACAACATGCAACAAGTCGCTCAAGCCGCGCGCACAGTGGGGATGAACTCCGCAGCCGATGTGAACCCGGTGTTGATGAGCAAATTGCCGCTGCCATTCAAGGCCCAAGGCATGGGCGTGCATCACAGCATGGACGACTTGGCGATAGCCGCCGAGAGTGGCCAAACTGCGCCGGAACTGCTCAAGATGCTGACCGGCACACTGTCGAGCTGCGTCGCCTGCCACTCGGCTTGGCAACTCAAGGTCGCCGATTCAAGCAAGTAGTTTTCTCAACCCGCTCAGGAGCCCAAGCATGAACAAAAAATCTCTACTCTCCCTCTTACTGGCTTTGTCCGCCACGCCCGTACTGGCCGATGACGCCGCAAAATTAGCCGACGAGAGTCGCGCCGTCGCCATGCCTTTCCTGAAACAACTAGCTGCCGAAAACCAGAAGGCCGTCGCCGAAGGCGGCGCAGAATCCGCCATCAAGGTATGCAAGGAGATTGCCCCCAAGATGGCGGGCGATATTTCACGCAAACAGGGCTGGAAGCTGACCCGCGTCTCGCTCAAAGTGCGCAACCCGTTGCTGGGCACGCCGGATGTCTGGGAACAGAAGGTGCTGAAAGATTTCGAAGCGCGCGTCGCCAAGGGCGAAAAGCCTGAGACGATGGAGTTTTCCGAAGTCGTGCAAGAACCCGCCGGCAACGCCTTCCGCTACATGAAGGCCATCGCCTTGCAGCCCGGCTGCGTGACCTGTCACGGCAGCGCCGAGCAGATCCCCGAGAACGTCAAGGCCCGTCTGACCGAAGACTATCCGCATGACCAAGCCACAGGCTACGCCCCCGGCCAGATTCGCGGCGGCATCAGCATCAAGCGCGCGCTGTAACCCCCCGTTGCCGATAGGCACGGCGAGCGTAGTCGGTTTATGATGCGGGAAGCGCGGGAGGTATCCTCCCGCGCCCCGACCACTCTGACCGAGACTCGCCATGAAAAAGAAAAAACCACTCCGCGTTCCCGTCACTCAGGGTCTGAAAGACCTCTACGCAATGGACATGCATCTGGCTTACCAAGCCGCCTGTCTGGGACAATTCAACGTGCAGGCTTTTGGCCGCTTGGCCGCAGCCCTCTCCGTGGTGCGCTCCGCCTTGGAGCTGCACAAAACCACCATCCCGAACGCCGTCGAAACGCTGGAAACCGCCGTCGAAACGCTGCTGGCTGTGCGCCGTCGGGGCGACGAGAGCGATGTCTGGGAGATCACCGACGCCGAAAAACCGGCGGTGCTGGAAGGCATCGTGATGGCCGAACACTGCATCGGCACACTGGATGTCGCGCTGCTGGAACAGACTGCCGCCCAATTGCTGAGAGACATCAGCGGGGAGTAACCGCAAGAAAAGTCAGAGGGGCGCTGAATCAGCGCCCCTTTACTCGATCACGCTGCTTGTGGTTCCCCGCCCAACGCGGCGATCAGGTCAGGCAACAGGCTGCGCAACTCGCCAGTCATGATGGCGAAGTCGCTGTCGAACATGTCATCCGCCCCCTCGCCCTGTTCCTTGACGATGTCCAGCGGCGCCAAGCGCTTGAGTTGCAGATTCTCGTTCAGCACAAAGGAGAGCTTGTCGTTCCAAGTCAGCGCCAAACGACTCACTTCCTTGCCCGCTTCGATGTGCTTGCGGATCTCTTCCGCATCCAGCGCGTGGCGCACGTAGCGCACCGTGGCTTTCTCGTCACCGGTCCCGCGCAGCTCGCAATCACGGTCCACGGTGAACCCGGCAGGCGCTTCGTCGCTGCCCAGCCAGCCGGTCATCGCCGATACCGGCGAAGTCTGCGTCTTGACCAGCGCCAGTTGCACATCGGCGACCGACTTGTGCAGTAGCTCGACCAGCTCATCGGCCTTGGCCGGACTGGCCGCATCCACCACCATCCAGCCGCCCACCGGGTCGATCCAGGCATAGGTCTTGCGGCGCAAGACGAAAGCGCGCGGCAGCAGCTCATCGGTGATGGCTTCCTTCAGATCCTTCATCTGCTTGCGGCCCGGCTTGTAGCCTTGCTGCTCTTCCAGCTCCAACGCCCGCGCCTTGGTGAACTGGTTGACGACGGTGGTCGGCAGCAGCTTCTTCTCCACCCCCAGCGCGATCAGCAGTTGCTGCCCCAGCAGATGCACCAACGGCTCGCCGTCAGCCTTGGGCGAGACCCAGCCCAGACTTTGCATCTCCATGCTGGAACAATCTTGCAGCGCGTGCTGCGCCAGCGCCTCTTCCAGTGCGGCAGGCTCGCTCTTCCAGTTAACGAGACGATAGAACAGCAGGTTTTTGAACCACATGGTCGGCCTCTCAAAAAAGGGGCGAATTCTACATCAGGCCGCGCAAAATACCGAGCCGGACGGACACCGCCTCACACCTCTTCGTCGATATGCTCGGCGAAATCACTTGTCCGAATATGATGGTGGCGACGATCCAGCCCTGAGCGCAACTCCTCCAGCACCGGCAGATGCAGGATGCGACGGCAATACTTGCGCCGCTCTTCCGCTTGCGTCGCCCGCTGCCCGGAGAAAATAGCCAACTCCGGTCGCGGGGTCACCGCCGGCCCGGCCCGCCGCTGCGCATCCCGATGCCGCACCTCATCCGCCAACATCTCGATCAGACGCGCGAACTCTTCCTGCTGCGGCAACTCGGCAGTGCCCTGCGCTGCTGCCGGCTGCACGCGACGGACCCGGCTGGTCTGCTGTACCTGACGGCTTTCGACGATGCCCGTGATGGGCGGGAGGCTGGGGACATAGCGCATGGCGACTCCTCACGTTCCGGGGTGAAACTCACCCTTCTGCAACAGGGCGACGAATTCCGTCAGAGGCACCGGCCTACTGAACAGATAGCCTTGATAGAGCCGACAGCCGTTGGCTTCGAGAAAGTCACGCTGCGCCAAGGTCTCCACCCCTTCGGCGATCACCTCCATGCCCAGATTGTTGGCCATGCCGATGATGGTCTGAATAATCATCGCATCGGAAGATTTGGTGCCGATGTTGCGCACGAAGGACTGGTCGATCTTCAGCTGGTTGAACGGCAGCTGGGTCAGGTAGGCCAGCGAGGAATAACCCGTGCCGAAGTCGTCCATCGAGAAGCGCACACCGATCCGGTTCAGCGCCTCCATCTTGGCGATGGTGTCGGCCACATTCTCCAGCACCGTGCTCTCGGTCAACTCCAGCTTGAGCAGTTCGGGCCGGATCCCGGAATGTTCGATGATCTCGCTCGCCTGATTGACGAAATCCGGGTGACGGAATTGTCGCACGCTCACGTTCACCGCAACCGACAGGGACTGCATCAGCGGATCGCGCTCCCATTCCTTGATCTGCGCGCAGGCCGCCTGCAACACCCATTGGCCGATGGTCAGGATCAGCCCGGTCTCTTCGGCGATGGGGATGAACTGATCGGGCGCGATCAGCCCCTGCTCGGGATGCAACCAGCGGATCAGCGTCTCTGCCCCGACCGGGTGCCCCGACCTATCCACCTGGATCTGGTAGTAGAGCCTGAACTCCTGCCGGCTCAGTGCCGTGCGCATCCCAGCCTCCAGCTGGGTACGTACCTCCAGCGCCTCCTGCATGGCGGGATCGAAGAAGCGCAAAGTATCGCGACCGGACTTCTTCGCCTCGTACATGGCGGTGTCCGCCTGTTTGAGCAACTCATCAACCTTCTGTTTGCCATCGACGAACAGGGTGATGCCCAGACTGGACGAGCTGTGCTGCTCGATGCCGTTGAGCTGATAGGGCTGGTTGATCGCATGGAGCATCTTCTCCGCGATCACCCGCGTCTGCCTAGCAGCCTGCTCACGGTCCGCACTCAGCCCTTCCAGCACCACCACGAACTCGTCGCCGCCCAGGCGCGCCAGCGTATCGCCCTCACGCACACAGGATTGCAGGCGTCTGCCCACTTCGACCAACAGCAGGTCGCCGAACTCATGCCCCTTGGTATCGTTCAGCACCTTGAAGTTGTCGAGGTCGATGAACAGCAGCGCGCCATAGGTCTGGTTGCGCGCGTTGTTGATGATTGCATGACGTAGGCGCTCGAACAGCAAACGGCGGTTGGGCAGCTGACTGAGCGAATCGTAAAAGGCCAGATGGTGGATCTGGTCTTCGGCATGTTTGCGCTCGGTGATGTCGATGAACGAACCCACATAGTTGGTGACGGCCCCATCGGCATCGACCACGGCGGTGATGGTCAACAGTTCGGGATAGACTTCCCCGTTCTTACGGCGATCCCATATCTCGCCCTGCCAGTAGCTCTCCAACCGCAAGGCCGCCCACATGCGCCGGTAGAACTCCTCGTCCTGCCGCCCCGAGCGCAGAATGACAGGCGTCTTGCCGATGACCTCTTCGGCGCTGTAGCCGGTCAGCTTGGTGAAAGCCCGGTTGACCTGAATGATCTCCGACTTAGCATCAGTGACCATCATCCCCTCTTCCGTCTCGAAAGCGATGGCGGCCACTCGCAACGCCGCTTCACGCTGCTCCTGCACCGTCATCATGCTGTTGAACGCCCTCGCCATCTCGGCGATGTCCCGTGGCCCGTCGAGCAGCGCCCGCACCTGCGGCTCGCCCGCCTGAGCGCGTCCCATGCTGACCGACAACTGGTTGAGCGGCTGCGTCATCCGCCGGGTGAGCACGCGGATCAGGAACAGGAACAGCAGGGCGAACGAGAACGAAGTGGTCAGATTGACCTTGAAAACATCCGAGGTCATCTGATACAGCGCGTCCTTGCTCATCACCACCGAGACTTGGCCCAGTAGCTCTGGCGAAGCCTCCTCGGTGAACGGCGTACCAGCGGCAGGCTGCGAGTAGACCGGCGCAGAGAAATGCCAGGCATTGCTGCTTTCCGCATTGAGCACGGCAGCGGCTTGCAGGCCATCGGTCCGTTCGGCGTGTTGCAAAAACTCTGCGGGATCAATCCGCCCACGTGTCAGCAACACGTGCCCGCCGACATCGCGTATCTCCACACTGACCACTCCGGGGAAGGCCATGGTCACGTTCGCTGCTTCGGTCGCGTTGTCAGCCGAGGCATAGACCAGCGCCAGCGTGCTCTGCCGCGCCAGATTCTCGGTGATGTGCTGCCCCTGATCGAGCAGGTTGCGGCGCACCCGCTCATTGCCCTGCCATGAGCCGACCAGCGAGGAGAGCAAAGCCAAGAACAGGATGCCCAGCGTCACCATGGCCCCGAGTTGGCGCTGGAAGGTGTATCTCCTGATAAGGGAGGCGAATATCCGGTTCATAGCAGCATGGCCTATCGTTCCGGGAAGACCATGTCAAAGTCGTGTTGGCGACTGGCATCGAGGCCGAGATGCTGGGCGGTGCGCAGATTGACCGCCATCAGCACTTCACGCAACGGTACCATGCCGCGCATCCCCGCCTCGCCCGACGCCATGAATCCCAGCGCGGAACCGGCGAGATGACGCCCCAGCTCGACGTTGTTGGGATACAGCGAGAACAGCACACCGCGCCGGACATGGCCGAAGCTGCTGGAGAACACCGCCAGATTGCGAGTCCATGATTCCTGCAACACCATGGGCAACACCGTGCCTTCCTCCACCGTAGTGGGATCCTGCGGCAGCCACAACGCATCCCGAGTCGGATCGGCGCTGGCGAGGATCTCCTGATAGATGCGCATGGCGCTGCGCAAGTCCTGCGCTTCATAAGCCACCAACTCCAGCCCCTGCGCTCGCGCACCCTCTTTTGCCAGCTGGATCAGCCAGCCATTCTGGCGCGGATCAAAAACGGTGAACACGCGGCGGGCCGCAGGCTTCAAGCCTTTCAGTCGCGCGAACAGCAGCGCCGGGTCGGGCGACAGACTGTTCACGATGGTCTGGTCGCGCACCTCACTCTCCGGCACGGTCAACACGCCACCCACCACCACGCCGATGTTGCCGTCCAGCGTGGCAGCGATCTTCATCCCCTGCCGTCCCAGCGCGATCACCACCTTGGTGTCCTGACGCCGCAAGGCGTTCTTCAATTCGCCGATGTCGGAATTCGCCCCCACGGCGTAACCGGCAATCTGCCCCTTGGATTTAGCCTGTATACCCTCGATGATCTGTGCGAACACACTGCGATAAGGTTCGCCCATGTCGGGGTAGATCACGGCGATAGCGCCCTGCCCCGATGCCATGGCGATCTTGTTGGCAAGCCGCTGGGTCGCATCGGCGATCACCGGCCCAACTACCTGAATGGGGAACACCGTCACATCCGACGATGATTCGATGGCGCGGATCACCTCGGCATAGTGCTGCGTCGGCTCCTCATCTTCTGCGGGGAGCGTAGCCTGAGGCAGATTCAACAGCGCTCCGGCGGGCGTAGCGGCGAACAGCAGGCCGCCCATCAGCCAGATGCCGAAGCGGACCACCCGCCGCTCGCCGGGGAGGCGACGGAACCGCAATCGTACTGAGAACTTGTCCATTATGTTTTTCCTGACAACCTGTCGGACTCGAAGCGGATGAACTCGCATCCACGACCATCGTCCAGCCATTCTTTCACCTTTCCGTCAGCAATGACACCCGAAACAGGCGCGTCGCCCGCGAAGGAACTAGTAGGCATTCGGTTTGCCTGCGATGATAGCAGGCGTTACACTGCGGTGGCAGACGAAGAGGTCGCGCAGGGAGGCATCCGGGATGACCTCACCGGCGCGTCGGACAGGAGATCGACGCATCGACTTCAGTGGAAAACCATAAACAGCCACCCATCATGCCCAAAGATCATCCTGCTGCATCCACCATGCGAATGCCTCAGCGCAAGGCGCTCTGCCTTCTGCTATCCATGCTCTGGAGTTGTCAGGCGGCTGCGCAATCTGCCGAAGAAGACTTGGCGCTGGCTTACGGCGACAAGTCCAATATCAGCATCGCCACCGGTAGCTCTCAGCCCCTCACCCGCGCACCCGCCATTGCCTCGGTCATCACTGTTCAGGACATCAAGAGCATGGGGGCCACGAGCTTGGATCAGGTACTGGAAAGCGTACCTGGAGTGCATGTCTCTCGTTTTTCCATGTACAACCCGAACTACCAGTTTCGCGGCATCACCGGGCCGCTAATCAACCCTCAGGTGTTGATGCTACAAAACGGCGTCCCGGTAAATTCACTGTATCGCGGTGACCGGGGGCAGACCTGGGGTGGGCTGCCGCTGGATAATGTGGCGCGCGTCGAGATCATTCGTGGCCCCGGTTCGGCGCTCTACGGAGCTGACGCCTTCTCCGGCGTCATCAACATCATCACCAAGACCGCCGCCGACATCCGGGGAACCGAGTACGGCGTGCGCGCCGGCAGCTTCAACTCACGCGACGCTTGGGTTCAGCACGGCGGCGAACTAGGATCGGCGCAGATCGCCGCCTACCTGCGGGTGGGCAAGACCGATGGCTTCAAGGAAACCATCACTCGGGATGCGGCGACCCGCTTCGGCAGCAGCCTGACCCCGGGGCCGGCACAAACCGGCTACGATGCGATCGACGCCAGCCTCGACCTTGCACTCGACAAGTGGCATCTCCGTACTGCGTACAAGTTGCGTAGCAACCTCGGCATGGGAGCCGGCGTGACCAGTGTGCTGGATCCGGTCGGCAAGGAGCGCAGCCAGCGCATCACTAGCGACCTCTCTTGGGATGACGCGGAGTTCGCTCAGAACTGGGGGATAGGTTTCACCGGCAGTTGGCTAGCCTATTCGGAGGAGGCTAGCAACTACAACATGTTCCCCCCCGGCACCACACTTCCCACCGGCACCTTCCCCAACGGCATGATCGGCTCGCCGGGCCGCTGGGAGCGGCAGATCAGAGCTTCGAGCTACGCCCTGTATTCCGGTTTTACCGATCACAGCCTGCGCTTGGGGGTCGGGCACGACGATCTGGATCTATACAAGGTCAGGACCGTCAAAAACTTCTTGCTGAACACCACGCCCGGGCCACTGATCGGCGTGCCGATCCCGACCCCGATGATGGATTACTCCACCATCCAGCCGCATATCACCCCGCACCGGCGGCTGAATGACTACTTCTACGTTCAGGATGAGTGGCGTCTCGCTCACGACTGGACGATGACCGCCGGAGTTCGGCACGACAGCTTCTCGGATTTCGGCAACACCACCAACCCGCGCTTGGCGCTGGTATGGAATGCCAGCCTCGACCTGACCGCCAAGCTGCTGTACGGCCAGGCCTTTCGCACCCCGGCTTTTGGCGAGGCCTACGGCATCAACCCGGTCACTAACGGCAACCCGAACCTGAGGCCGGAATCCATCAAGACACTGGAAGCCGGTATCTCTTGGCAGGCGCGCACGGACACACTGCTCAACCTGAACCTGTTCCAGTACAACACCTCGGACACGATCCGGGCGATGCCCAACCCAGTTGCCGGAACCGGCACGACCTACCAGAACACCGGCAAGCATCACGGCGATGGATTGGAGCTTGAGGGAATATGGGATGCGGGCCGGACGGTGCGTCTGACTGGCAACTACTCTTACCAACAGTCCATAGACGAGAGCACCCAGACCGATGTCGGCTATGCTCCGCACAATCAGGTCTATACGCGAGTGGATTGGCGCATCGCCGAGAGCTGGCTGCTGAGTCCCCAGATCAAATGGGTGGCCGATCGCCGCCGCGCGGCAGGCGACATCCGTCCGAACATTCCCGACTACACCACGCTGGATCTGACCGTGCGCAACACCCGAGACAAGGGCAACTGGGACATCGCCGTATCGGCCTACAATCTGCTCAGTGCCACCGTGCTTGAGCCATCGCAAGCTCCAGGCACGGCCATCCCCAATGATCTACCGATGGCGCGACGTTCGATATGGCTGCAAGCGACCTATAGGCCGTAACAGAGTGGCCTCAGCGGGACTCCCTCCGCTGACCAAGACTGCCTCACCCCGTTATCTTGCCCAGAAACACCGCCAGCTCCTTCGCCAGCGGTGCGACGATGGTCAACGGTTCGCCGCTGAGCGGGTGATTGAACGCGATAGAGTGCGCATGTAGGAACATACGCTTCAGGCCGCGCTTGGCCAGCTCTTTGTTGCGGGCGAAGTCGCCATATTTGTCGTCGCCCGCGATGGGAAAACCCAGATGCGAGAGGTGGACGCGGATCTGGTGGGTGCGGCCAGTCTTGAGTTCGGCTTCGAGCAGGGTGAATTCGGGCCAGCTCTGTTGCAGCGAAAATATGGTGTGGGCGCTCTGCCCGTCCTCGCGCACCATCACGCGCTTCTCGCCCTGCGGCGTGTCGAATTTGTGCAGCGACAATTTCACATGCTGGCGGGCGTTCCTCCACTGCCCTAGCACCAGCGCGAAATAACGCTTGTCGCTATTCCCCTCGCGCATGATCTCGTGCATAGCAGTGAGTGCCGAGCGTTTCTTGGCGATCAGCAGCACGCCGGAGGTCTCCCGATCCAGTCGGTGCACCAACTCCAGAAACTTGGCTTGTGGGCGCGCGCGGCGCAACTGCTCGATGACCCCAAAGCTGACCCCGCTACCGCCATGCACTGCAACACCGGAAGGCTTGTTTATCGCCAGCAAGGCGTCGTCTTCGAACAGGATGGGGAACTCCGTCGCCGGGATGAAGGCATCGACTTCTTCAGGCGCGGCCACCCGCACCGGCGGGATGCGCACCATGTCACCCAATTGCAGCCGATAGGTCTGATCGACGCGCTTTTTATTGACCCGAACCTCGCCGCGCAGGATGCGATAGATGTGGCTCTTGGGAACGCCCTTGAGGTGTTTGCACAGGAAATTATCGATGCGCTGACCGCAGCCCGCTTCGTCGATTTCCATCCAAGTGACTGCGTCCCGCGAACCAGAAAGAGATGTTTTGCTTAAACCATTCATTATGCTTATACTTCGCCACTCGCGTGTGAAGCCGCCCCGGAAGGGCGACTTGGGTAACGGAAGACGAGGAGAGAATTCCCCGCAAAATTCAGGCAGGCAATCGAGCCGCCGCGCCGTTCCAACCGCAGTCCGGTTAATGTCACTCACCGGAAGAAGCAGTGATAGTAATTGATTTACGCGCTCAAAGCACCTGTGGATTTTGCCGCGTCGCCCCTCGATCACGGGCGGCGCTGAATAACAAAAAGACAAACTGGCAACGAGAAACCGATTTTGAAACATCGTCCGCATCACAATCTAACTAACAGATTGCACGACAATTTTCTCGCGCGCGGCTAACCGCGCGTAGCCTAGTCCTGCCCGTGTCAGAGCGCGGGAGAATAAAAATATGAAACGTATGTTATTCAATGCGACACAACCGGAAGAACTCCGTGTCGCCATTGTTGACGGTCAGAAACTGATCGACCTCGACATTGAAACCGCCGGTAAAGAGCAGCGCAAAAGCAACATCTACAAGGCCATCATCACCCGCATCGAGCCCAGCCTCGAAGCCTGTTTCGTCGAGTATGGCGGCAACCGTCACGGCTTCCTCCCATTCAAGGAAGTTTCTCCCCAGTTCTATCAACCCGGCGTCACTGGCCGCCCTTCCATCAAGGAAGCGCTGAAAGAAGGCCAAGAGTTGTTGGTTCAGGTCGAGAAGGACGAGCGCGGCAACAAGGGCGCGGCGCTGACCACTTACATCAGTCTGGCTGGTCGCTACATCGTGCTGATGCCGAACAACCCATCCGGCGGTGGCGTTTCGCGCCGCGTGGAAGGCGAAGACCGCAACGAGTTGCGCGAAGTGCTAAGCCACCTCGATGTGCCTCAAGGCATGAGCATCATCGCCCGCACCGCAGGGATCGGTCGCACTGAAGAAGAGTTGCAGTGGGATTTGAACTACCTCAAGCAGTTGTGGGACGCCATCGACGGCGCGGCCAAGACCGAAAAAGGCCCTTCGCTGATCTACCTGGAAAGCAGCCTGGTGGTGCGCGCCATCCGCGATTATTTCAATGCGGAAATCGGCGAAATCCTGGTCGACACCGACGATATTTTCCAGCAGGCGCAATCCTTCATGAGCACGGTGATGCCGAACAACGTCAACCGCATCAAGCGCTATCGCGACGATGTGCCGCTGTTTTCGCGCTTCCAGATCGAGCACCAGATCGAGTCGGCGCATACGCGCCAGGTGAACCTGCCTTCGGGCGGCGCGATCGTGATCGACCACACCGAGGCGCTCACCGCCATCGACGACAACTCGGCGCGCGCCACGCGCGGCGGAGACATCGAGACCACCGCGCTCAACACCAACCTGGAAGC
>JACRAT010000002.1 GCA_016234685.1 Nitrosomonadales bacterium | reverse complement strand
CACCTTGGCCTTGAATCCCGGTGCGTGATTCCTTCTCGTCCTTTTCATGTGCTTGCTCCTCTGGTTGCCGTGCTGTTCACGGCTTGGGTTAAGCAAGGCTATCACTTATCGGACTGTCCGAAATTACGGCGCCACCTCTATGGACGACAGCAGCATGGCCAGCGTGGCGTGCAGTGAGGTGATGGAGTCGAGGGGGATCACTTTGCATCACCCACGTGCTCGTTGTAGATCGCATCAAGCAGACGTCTGGACAAGCCATCTGGAGAGAACACAACCTTGTTGATGATCGCCCACTGATCAGCGGAAATGCGGGCTCCGACGATTTCTGATTGGTACCCGCTATCCGCTTTCAGTTGAATATCAATCCTTGCTGATTGATCGTTACGCTTGCTCAGGTCGATATTGGTCACAGCACACCTCCTTCCGCCTTGGCGATAGCTTGGCGAAGCTGTCCGATGTATTCAGCCGTAGCAGGCACATCCTTCCATAGCGGCGTATCCCATCGAGCAACCACGGATTTTGCTGCCGCCAGCAGCTCGTCCCGCTGCCGCTGAATGTCCGAATACAGCTCGTCAAGGCCGATCGTTGCTTCCAGCGTTTCAGTATCGATCCCGGCACAGGCGTTCACGCAGGCTACAATTCGGCGGGCATTGGACGGCGCCGCTGGATGCATTGGCTGTGTTTTAGTGCTCGCGATCACGTCGCCAAATTGCTCACTATCGAATATCTCTGTCTCGTGTATATCTCCGAGCACGGGATGAAAGCACCCGACACGCCACGGCTCTTTCGTATGTCCACTCACAGCACACCTCCCAACTCTTCCCAGCGGTTCAGGAACTCTCGGCGGGCCTTTTCGGGCGTCCACGGGTTGATGATCTCCGGCAGCGGATCGATGCCACGGATCAGCGTCCATTCGTCGTCGTGCGGAGGCATCAGGTCGCGCTGCTCGGTGGCGAGCAGCACAAGGTCGGCGTGCTTCACCACTTCCGGCAGCGGGTGCGCGAGGCCGAAGTGGGGGAACAGCACCCGCTCGACGCGCTGCTCGATGGCCTTGTATTCCGGCAGCAGTTGCTTGAGCGGGCGGGTGATGTCGCCAAGGTAGGCTTCGGCGGCATCGTGCAGCAGGGCGTCCATATTGGAGTTTCTGTCGAGACGATCAACCAGATCGCAGACCAGCACAGAGTGCTGCGCTACGCTGTAAAACTCACGCGTGTGACCGGCGAAGCGGCAGACGTGCGAGAGGGCGTGGGCGATGTCATCGATGCGGAACTGGTTGCGCTCCGGGTGGATGAAGTCGAAGTAGTGGCCGCTGTAGGTGAGGATGTCCGGGCGAATGACGGGGGCGTTCATGCTGCACCTCCTGCCGCCTTGAACTTGGCCTGATCCCTCTTGTGCTGGGCGGCTGCCCATACCTTTGCCTGCTCAAGCGCTTCGTCCAGCGTGTCGGCGTAGAGCCAAGTGGTGTAGTAGCCTCCCCAACTGCTGCCCCAAGAATGCTCAGCGAAGTGCTTTCTGATGGGAGTCGCTGCCTGAATCAGAAATCCAAACTTACGGAGGTCGATCAACGACTGTGCGATGTCATCAGCAGACGGGTCTCCTCTTAAAAGACTGGAAGGAAGCCCGAACCACGCGACGAGATCAGCAACGTCCTCTCCTGAGAGCACCGCCTCAAGATCCTCAATCAGATCTTCGTCAACCAGCGAGGCCGCCAGATAGATGATCTTCTCGATGCGCAGTGTGAGATTGAAAAACTCAGTGTTAACTTGAATGTGGCTCATGCTGTTAATCCTTCCTTTTTCTTGCATTCCTTACATACCGGTAAGCAGACTTGCTCTGGCATCGGGTCGCCCTCAAACACCTCAACCCGTTCCACCTTGTCACCGCGCCTGATCCAGTTCGCCACCGACTTGGCGATTTCCCGTTCATGGCCCGGTTCGTCCCAGTACATGGCGCTGACCTTTCCGCATGGGCGTCGGGCCAAGTAAATGAATCCTTTGCTCGTCTTGCTCATAGCATTCCCCTCATTTCGTTGTCCGCTGGCATGGTTTTGAACTTCTGCAACGAGTTGTAGAGGTCCATCACGTTCATCTTGGGTAGGTGCTCTTCGGCTTTGTGGATCCCGGCGAGCACGGAGGCCTGTTCGAGCGGGCGCATCTGCCACACGCTGGTGGCATCGCCACGGCGACCGACATCGTTCATGGCGCGCATGGCTGACTCAATCACCCGCATCACGGAATCATCCTTGGGTGGGCGCAGGTAGAGCGCACCCCACAAGGTGTTGAAGGCCTGACCGATGCGGTCGAACTGGTTGCGGTTGAACTGGCCCAGCTCGGCCATGACCAGCGCGCCATGCAGCACCAAGCCGAATTCGTCGCGCAGGCCGGTGACCGGGGTGCGCACCGCGCGGGGGCGGTATGGCTTGTTGCGCTTGGGCTTGGTGCGGTGGTGTTGACGGGCGCTCATAGGTGATCCTCCTCTTCGAACGACGCGGCACACACATTGCATCCGCACTGGCGATGCGGAGGGTGAGGTTCGTCATGTCCGCCGATCTCAACACCCAGCGCCTCAACAGCGGCATAAGTGCGCTCGACCACTGCTCGCAGCACGTCACGCAGCTCGTCGGTGAGATTGGGCACGATGGATTGCAGGTCGTCCAATTCCTTGGCCGTGTCCAGCGCCGCCTTGATGAGTACCGCGAACTTCTGCTCTCGGCATTCGCAAGCGAAGTGGCAGGTGGTGTGACGTGCCGCAGGCTTCGCGTATGGAAAGCTTTCCGGCGCTAAGCGGAGCAAATCCGCACGCGATATGGAGGTCAAATCAACCGAGGGAAGTAGGCAGCTCATGCTGCCACCTCGCTGCGCCGTTGCTCATTTGCGGACTGGAATTGCTGACTCAGATCAATCCAATGCTGCCGCGAAAACTGGACACGAGCATCCTCATCGACCATCTTCATCATCAGTCGCTTAACAAGGACGGCATCCTTGGATTTAAGCGCGTCGTAAAGGCAGTTCAGCATCGCATGGCGGGAAGCCTCCGCTACCGTTAGGGCGGTGTGAGCTTCCTGACTGGCCTCGAATATCCGCATGAGTTGGTCAAAGTCGTTCATGCTGCGGCCCTCCCTTCGTGCATCTTCTGCCCTGCCGCATCTGCTTTGGCGATCAGGAACATCACGCCCAAGCGGAAGAGCTCGTCCAGCGCGTCATCCACGCTGGCTTCTGGGTTGATGCGCAGGTAGATTTCGATGGCAGTGTCCATGGTCGCCATGCGCTCGGAGGGGATATTTATCTGGTAAGTGGCATGGCCATTGCCGGAGGCGAGGCGTGCTGATGACTGGCGCTTGAGTGCTTCGCAGGCGTCGGCCAGCATCTGCGCCGCCGCGTTGGCGCTGGCCAGCTCGTGGCGCAAGGTTTTGACCTCGTTTTCAAGTCCCGCCCAATACATGGATGGGGGTGTGCAGGTGTGGATTTCTTGCGGATCATCTTTAAGGCAGCGCTGGCATGGCATGGTGGTCTCCTTGGGTTGGTGGTTCATCTTTTATGGCTTGGGTTCTCAAATACCCAGCACTTCACAGTGGCGGGCTTCTCATCTCCGCCTTCGTTGCGTCGGCGTGCATTCCAGGCGGCGTTGATGGCGCTGTTCACAGTCTTGATGCCGACGAACTTGTGCGTGCGGCTGGTCTTCAGCAGCTTCTTCAGCTCGTTCATGTCGGGGATCTGCTGGCGGCGGTCGGTGGCGACCTCGATGAAGTGGTTGAGGTTGATCGCGATCTGACGCTCTTCATTGCGCGCGTGGTTGAGGCGCGGCGTTTCGTCGTTGCCGTTGAGGAATTCATAGATCTCCCAGAAGTTCTGCACCGTTGGATGGTCGGCGTTGATGGCCTCCTGACGCTCGATGGTCATTTCCTCGATGAAAGCGTGGGTCTGAGAGCGCTCCTCGTTGCCGATATGGATGACGTGTGACAGGGCATCCACCAGGGCGGCCAGCATGGCGTGATTCTTGACGATGCGCAGGTTGCGCACGCCCTGAACCTTGAGCAGCCGCTTTTCGTGATAGGGCAGGCGCTCTTCAAGGCTGGCGAGGATGGCCTTCTCTGCCAGCGTGGCCTTGATCAGGAACCCGGACAGCGCCTCAACTCCAATCTGCCCGAGCCGGTCTGCCGCCTCCTTCGATTCCTGCGTGTGCGAGGCGAGGTCAAAGCCGATGTGACAGATGCGCTGCATGATCGCGTCCGAGGCGTTGACGTTGGCGTTCTGGCTGATCACCAGCGCGCCACGGAAGGGCGGCTCGTGCGTCTCGTTGCCGCTGTTCTTCACCCCACGGCTGTACACGCTGCGACCGTTGTAGAGCGGCTTGAGTTCGTCCCAATCAAAGCCCTTCTGCTTCACACGATCCTCTTCGGTGCGGTCGCCCTCGATCAGCACCACCGGCATGTTGGACACTTGCGAAAAGTTACGCGCTCGCGCCGCCATCGTTGATTTGCTTGGGTCGAAGCCCTCGTAGTCGGAGCGCCCCAGCAACCGCCACAGGAATTCGATCAGGGTCGATTTACCAGCACCCGGTTCGCCGACCAGCTCGATGAAGGGGAATGACTTGTGCTTGTGGCGGATCTGCTCGGCGAACAGGCTGCCCATCCAGAAAGCCAGCGCCGCGACACCCTTGAAGTGGTAGCACTGCCAGAGCAGCTCGAACCAGTCTCTGGAAAAATCGTTGAGGTCGGTGTTCAGGCTCAGATCCACCGAGCGGTTCAGGCTCTTGATGGATAGCTTGCCGATGTCGAAAAAGTCTTCGTCGTTGAGGGTCACCAGCTTGCCGTTCAGAACAGCCACGTCGCCGAACACCCAAGCGCCGTGTTCCTTGGTGTAGCCGACAAAGTCGATGGTCTGGACGGTTTTGATGTTGAACAGCTGGCGCTGCATGATGCGGTCGAGTTGCTGGCCGTTGCCGGTGTACACCGCGCCGGGGGCGATGGAGAGCAGGCGCTTCTTGAATTCGCTGGAGCTGGTCAGCATCGCGCCGGTGAATGTGTTATTCACCGATTCTCCGCTGTGAGGGAAATCGACGCGCAGGTAGTACCAGGATTCGTCGGTGAGCAGGTTCGCCTGATAGTAGAGCGCGGTGAAGTAGCAGTTGGCGATCTCGCGCAGGGTGTGCGATTCCTTCATCGCCATTTCGCGGATCTCTTGTTCACTGCAATCTTCGTAGGCTTTGGTCAATTCCTCCGTGGTTTTTGCGAACTTCTCAAGACTCAGGTCGAACCAGTACATCCGGTTGTCGTAGCCGAAGTAGAAGGAGCTGATTTCCCTGCCGTGGTTGAATATCAGCACGGCCTTCTCGTGCGCGCTCTTTGCCACCAGCAGCGCGCCACGGTAGAGCGATTCCTCCAGCATCTTCGGCGTGAGCTTGTCGCGCTGGTGCAGCTCGTTCCAGTCCAGCTTTAGCTTGCCATCGTCAGGCGGTTGCGCGGCCACGGCATTCCAGCCTTCGTCCCGGCTGCGGTCGACGAATTTACGGGTGAAGCGCTCACCGGCCTTGCCGGTGTCCATCGCCCACACCAGTCTAGGGCGCTTGCGGCCAAGCGCAGCGCACTGTTCGGCCAGCGACTTGAGCGCCTTGTCCGGGTAGTTGTTGCAGGAGAGCGGCGTTGCGCTGGCGACGTCGTGGTGCCGCAGGGCGATGCTGTCGAAGATGCCCTCGACGACCCAGATCTCCTTCACCGATTCGGCGGTGAGGTCCAGACCGGGTGCAGACCACCAGTGCCCCTTGTAGTCGCCCCTGAATGTGGCCTTGCGCTTGCCGAAGCGTTCTGGCCGGTCGATGAGGCGCTCCCAGTAGCCGATGCTGGGCAGCGTGAAGCGCACCGTGGCGGAGCCGATCTTGAGCTCCGGGTTGTAATAGCTTTCCTGCGTGTACCAGCCGCGCACCTTGGACAGATCGAACCCGCGACCATCGCGCATATAGGCATCGGCGGCGGCATTCGGATCATCCGGCGTAACCGGGTGGCGCTCGCTCCAGTTGGTGAACAACTCCGAGTACAGATCCTTGACGTGATATTCGGCCCCGCACTTGTTCAGCCGACCACAGCGCAGCACCCACGGGGATTCCTCGTTGGCGTAGAGTTCCTTCTTGCCGCACGCAGGGCAGCGCCCCCCGCGCAGGTATCCGCTATGGTGCTTGAACTCGTAGTCGCGTTCCAGCGCGGAGGTAAGGTCTGAATGTAGCCTTGGGTTCATATTGCGTTTATTTAGGTAAAAAAATCCCGCACGCACTCAAAAGTGCATGTGACGTTCGCGGTGAGATGGAAGTGTTGGGGGCTACCCGGTAGGCGAAGGCGCTGGCGTACTGTCCTGCTGTTTTTCTGATCTTGGGATGTGCACTGATGGATTCGGTGTCGCCGATGGAACGATGGTGCGGATCGCAGAGAGCACCGCTACCCATGTATGGCCGCACATAATATTTGTGCACTGCATCGAGTACTCGCGCGTCAGCTCTGAAATGGGCCGACTCGTCCGAATGACTGCCTTTTTAGCGCAGTGCGGGCAGTTGCATCGCATCACTTATCCCTCATCATGGTCTCGACCATCGCCTGTGCCTTGCGCAGCACCTCCTGCGCTTCGGCGATCTGTTGCTGGGCATACTCCAACTCACCGGGATCTTCACCATCGAGCAGGGCTGCTATGGCTTGTGAAGCCTCGGCCAGCTCAACCATCATCGAGCGCAACATGCCGATGGGCGTCCCGTCAGAGTGGTCGGCGATCAGTCGGCAGGCGATGTCGTTGCTGCGCAGAAGATCGTCCACCAAGTGCATACGTAGCTCAGGCGGCAGCGCGGCGATGATGGACGGCACGAAGTTTGCGCACAGCAGGTTGTTGTCCTTGGTGGCATCGTCCAGCCAGCGGAAGATGCGGTCTGCGTTCACTCGCATACGCTCATAGGCATCGCGGGTTTGCGGGTCGAACACGATGCCGCTCACCATGTCGAACCCCTCGCGCTCGTGCGCTTCCACGATCACCGCCGCCGTCGTCTCGCGGCTCCAGCCGTTCTGCTTGCGCCAAGTCTCCACGTAGTCGCGGATGATGGCGATCCATGTGTGCGAACTGCGCGGCATGAGTGGGCGCTTGGACATGGTTATGCTTCCAGTAAAGAGGTGGCTGGGTCGGTGCACACCGCCCAGCCGATGCTCGCCGGGAGTGAGGCGGCGGGCATCAAACTTGTCATATAAGGAATATGGCGCATGGTCGCTTACTCGTTCACGGTCTCGGCTTCGAATACCCAGCACTTCACCGCGCTCCGGGTGTGTTGGCTGTTGACTGTTTTAATGCCGACGAAGCGCGGAGAGCGGCTATGTTTGAGCACCCGGCGCAACTCGCTGATCTCTGGCAGCGCCAGCTTGGCCGCTGTCGCAGCAGCGCGCACCTGCGGCATATTGATGGCGATCAGCTCCTTGCTGCGAGAGTGGTTCAGCTTGCTGGTCGGCACGGCCAGCACGAGATCGAAGATTTCCCAGAACTCTTCGATCAAGGGGCTTTCGTGGTCGGGCAGGGCGGCGTGGCCAATCTTTTCAAGAGCGGGCGGCTGAATGCCCAGCTTCTGGCTGACGCGCACCAGTTGATCGTGGACAAACCGACGCGCCTCGGGATCGGTTTCGCGCTGCAACTGCTGGAGCAGCGCGGTTGCCGAGCGGTTCAGGCTGATGAATTGGGCATCGTTGAGCGCAGCGCCGGGGCGGCTGGCGCTTCCGCTCGTCCAGTAGTCCCACAGCGCATTGTCGCACTCGGACTGGTAGCGCACGATCTTCTCGCGCAACTCAGGCTTGACCTTGCTCGGGTTGACCGAATAGAGGAAGGCGGGGATTTTGCGTAACGGGAGGCAAACCATTTCGCGGTTTTTGCCATCTTCGGCAACTGTGGTGATTATCGTGATAGTTGAACCGAATTTGTCGGTCAGTTTTACATGCTGGGCTTGCCAAGCCAGCCCCATGTTCTCGACGATGGGCTTCATCGCCACGAACGGCTGGCCGTCGTGATCGACCAGCACCAGCGTGTCTTGGTAGAAGGGGACGGGGAAGAGTTGGTCAGTCATGGTGGTGTACTTTTTCTGACGCAGCTTGGTTGTGTGCGGAAACCACCAGCGGTGCACCTACAAGATAGGCTTTGCGCGCGAACGTTGCTTTTGCTAGACCGAGCTGCTTTGATAGCTTCTCTGCATCGTTTAGCTCATCCTTCGTCAAGCTTAGCTTGATTGGTTTTTTTGATTCAACGCCCTTGGGGGTGCGTTTGCGAGGTGCGGTATTAATCATCTGTCTATAATCTCCAGCAAAGTAACCTTGGAGGGCATTATGGTAAGAAAAAACATACCCGTCAACACAAAAAGTAAGAATTTATCAATTCTTGGGGGGAGGCTTGCCTTTGAAAGAGAGAGTCTTAACTTCACTATTGTTGATTTCGCACTGCATTGTGGGGTAACGAAACAGACGCAGATCAAATATGAAGCCGGTGATAACTATCCAGACACAAGATATTTAGAAAGAGCCGACCAAGCAGGCGCAGACATCATGTATATCCTTACCGGAAGTAGAACATACGAAGCGATGTCTGATGAGCATCGGAACCTGATTGATGCCTATGCCGATGCGCCCGCAGTGTTGAAGCGCGCCGCATTTGCTGTGCTGCTGTCGCCCTATGTTGAAGACTACAAGAAGGCGCAGGGCATCCCCGGCTATCACCGATACGAGATCAAGGGCGAAGAAGACGCCAGATACGAGGCGCACCTGAGCATTGAAAAAACAAAACCAGAAAAGGAAAAATGACATGTGCTGCCGCTTGACATAGGGAATATTATTCCCTAGAATGCAAGGCATGGGCGTACTCTACAAACAACACGGCATCACCATTCGCGTCAACGGCAACGAGCACCCGCCCGTCCACGCCCACGTTTTACATGCGGACGGCAATGCGCTGGTGTATTTGAGCGGTAAAGCGCTCAATCGCGGCGTGCCCGCCGATGCGCTCAAGTTGGCGCAGGCGTGGATCAAAGAACATGCCGCCGAGATTGAAGCGGAATGGCAACGCTGGAATTAAAGGAGACCACATTATGACCACCCCAGACCGTATCAAAACTGTGGCCGTGACCGCACCAGATACCTTGCGCATCGGGTTTCGCAGCGGCAAATCCTACGCTGTCTCGCTGGCTGCGCCTATGTCGCGCATCGCCGGGTTTGCGGTTTTGCGCGACATGGCTGAATTCAATACCGCCACGGTTACCGATGACGGCTGGACAGTCGAGTGGGCTTGCGGTCTCTCGATGGCATCCGAACGCCTCTACCAGATGGCCAAAGAGCAGGCCGGTGAAGCGCTGCCGCAAGATGAATTCAGGGACTGGATGGAACGCAACCACCTGTCACTGACCACGGCGGCGGACGCGCTCTCTTTGTCGCGCCGCGTCGTCAGCCAATACAGCGCGGGGAGCCGCCCGATTCCCAAAATAGTCGGGCTGGCCATCAAGGGGTTCGAGGCGGAGAGGCGCGAGGTGAGCGCATAAAAAAACAGCAGCCCGCCATCGTTCTGATGCGCGGGCTTTTTATTGGTTCTCCACAGACTTATCCAAGGAAACTGTGGATAAATCGATCAGGGCAGCGGCAGCCGCTTCTGGTTCAGGACTTTCATCGCATATTCGCGCTCTCCGGCTTCATGGCTTCGTATTCGGCCAGCGTGTGCTCAATGTCTTCCGGCAGCGTGTTGCGATTGTGGAGCCAGCTTGCCAGCGTGAAGATGAAGAGTGCATAGCCGACCAAGCTCCACCAACCGCCAGCGATGAACGAAAACCCAGCGATCAGCCCGAGCAGCAGCCCGGCCATCGTGCCTGCTGCGGCCACTGCGCCGTCGCGCGGGTACCCACGCGTGACAGTCTTGTAGGTCAGCCAGACAATGGCGAGGGTGAGCAGGACGTGGATCATTGATTTGATGGTTTTTATGCTACACGAACTTCGATATGCCGACCTAGCGCGGCGGCGGCGGTTTCGATCTGGTCGAGGCGAGAGGCATGGCGCAGGTCAAACAGCCGATCTACTTGCGGCATGTGCCATCCTAGGCGGCGGGCGAGTTCTGCTTTCTTGATGCCTTGCTCGGTCATCGCCTGATATACGCCCAGTTTGGCGCACTCCAGCGCAGAGGGGCGCACGGTTTTCTGTCCGTCAGCAGGCTGGCTGGCGATGGGCAGCGGTTTTCTTGCATCCACATAGAACGACAAGCCGGTCTCCAACGCATCAATCGCATTCAACAAGGCTTCGCCTTCATCCATGCCGAAGGTGATCGCTTCCGGTACGTCTGGAAAGGTGACCAGCACCGTTCCATCGTCCGGGGTCAAGTTCACTGGGTAGTCAAACATCATTCCTCCTATTTCAATCCAAGTTGCCGTTTGATAGCTGCTTCCAAGCCCTTGCCTAATTCGGCAGTGCCGTGCATGGGAAGAGCCGACTGTTTGCCATTCAGGAATACTTTCAAATGCGATCCTCTGCCTGCCTGAAAGGTTGCGCCTTGTTGCTCTAGCCACTTTTTCATTTGCTTGGAGTTCATGGAGGCCATGCTAAACACTTGTGTTGTGTTCGTCAATTAAATGACAAGCTAAGTGCTTCGTGTATGAGTGGGTTCGACCACTTTTCCGACGTCTCAGCCCGGTATTTCGGTCGCCCTAATCTCCAGCGCGAGCTGTGTGGTTAGGCCGTTTTCTGTGAGGAAGTGCGTGACCTTGATGAGTATCCAGTCGGTGTTGTCGATGGCTGGCTTGAAGCCTTGCACGGAGGCTGGCTGATCCGGGATCAGCTCTGGGCGTCCCTGAGCGAGGTTGATGCTGAATTCGGCCATGCCGCGCTGGAGGCGGCGCCATTCGGCGCGTGCGGCACGCTTGGCATTTTCGGCGTTGGCGTAGACGTGGCGCAGCGTTTTGAGGTTGTCGGCGCTGCGGTCGATTGCGTTGTTCGATGTACCTGCGGCTGGCTGGCCGGAACGCAGTACGGCCATAGTCTTTGGCCCTGCGATACCATCTACCGCAAGACCGTGATTCGCTTGGTATTCACGGACGGCAGATCTGGTGGGCTCGTCATACACCCCAGTTGGCGCAATTCCCAATAGCCTCTGTATCTCAAGTACGGAAGATCCGCTTCCTATCTTGGCCGCATCAGACTTTGCCAGTTTCACGGCATGTTGATGCGCCAGCCGTTCGTCCGCCTCACCGTAGGCGACCTCTCCGCTCACGTTCAGATTGCGATCCTGATAAGGGGATTTGACACCGATGTATCCGGCGCGTTGGGCGCGGGTCATTGCCTTCCAGGTCTTTTGCGCCAATCGTCTGGCAGCCTCGCGATTTTTGCTGACCTTGGAGAGGGGCTTGTATTTGCCTGTGGCGGGCTCTGCGGCCGGAGTTGCTGGCTGGCGTTTGTGCTCCGCGTCATCCTCTGCCTTGCCCCAGATCACCTCGCCTTTCACTCCGGTCGAGGTGTTGTAGTAGGTGGCCTTGACGGCGGAGTAGGTGTCGCGGTCTGCGATGCTGAAGTGGTGCTGATCACCGGATCGCCGGGTGATGGTGATGGCGGGCAGCGGCTTGCCGCTGGCGCTCACGCCCCCTGCGGCGGGCATGAAGAGCAGTCGACCGTTTTTGACCGTGGCGATGGCGTCGAAATCTCTGGCGAGCCGGGTGAGCAGGTTGGCGGATGATTCGTTGGTCTGGTCGAGGTGCTCGATAAATTGCCCGGCCAGGCTGGACGCGATCACCGGTGTCAGGTCATTCTCTGTCGCGATGGTGTTGACGATGTCCCTGAGCGTGGTGAGGTGCCATGAGCGCTCGCGCTGAGTGGTAAGGCCGTTGCGCAGATCCGCGCTGCGTGCACGCAGGGTGAGCTGATCAGGCGCGCCGCTGTGGCTGACTTCATCTACGGTGTAGAGGCCCTTATCAACCAGGCCGGTTTCTTCCCAGCCGATGGCGAGGCTTACCTCGGCCCCGCGCGGTGGCAGGTCCAGCTTGCCGTCGCTGTCGTCCAGCACTAGGTCGAGCTGGTCGGCCTCGAATCCCCTGTTGTCGGTGAGGGTGAGGCTAATAAGTCTGCCATGCACGATGGCGCTGATGTCCCGACCATCGACGATGACGCGGTAGATCGCGCGGGGGTGGGCGCGCAGCGGGGTCATAGCAGGGTCATCAGCTCTGAGGTGATGGCACCGATGATGTCCGGCACGTCATCGTCCACGCGCTTGAGCTTGAGGCTGAACTCGATCTTGCGCGCCGCGCCATCGGCGAAAAAGTACGAGGCGGTCTCTGAGATTTCTTCGATGACGTACATGCCGAAGAACCAGCCAGTGCCTTCAAGCAGCGGCCAAGCCTTGCCGGTTTCCCCCATGTAGCGCAGCGCGGCCAGCGAGACACGGCCTCCGGTGATCTCCGGGTAGAGCGTGCCACTCAGGGTGATGGTGTCGTCGCCGGGCCCGGCAAACTGACTGGCCGGACGCAGGCCGACGCGTGAGTTCGATGGGTGGCGCCAGCTGGTCTGACGCTGAAACTGTTGGTAGGGGGCGGTATCGAGTCCGAAGACGAACAGCCCGAGCGCCATCATCACGGATTGCTGGAGCATGACTTACTCCCTGTCGGTTAAGCGGCTGCGAGCACTGGCGGCCTGCTGGCGATTGAGTTTGTCGATCTCTCTGGCGACCAACTGGGCTAGCTGCTGTTCGTTCATGCCAGGTGCGGCTGTGATGGTGAAGTGGTTGACCATGTGAACGGTCGATGCCGCTTCCGTTCGGCTCTGACTGATCGGCGGACGGTTGTCCCATTGAATGGGCGCGGATCGGTCGATGAGTGGAGTCTTACCGTCCGGTGCCAGGAAGTGGTTGTCCCGAATGTTGCGGACAATGTCTTTCACCCCCGGCAGAGCGATGGCCTGATGCTGGTCGGCGATGGTGCGGCTGATTCCGGCCACGCCCGGCAGGGTGGCGGTCTGATGGTGGTCGAGGATGTCGCGGGCGGCGGCGGGTATCTCGGGCAGGGCGACAGTGGAGCTAGGGAGTGTCGGCATGGCCATCGCGGCTCCGCCGAGGGTGATGCCTGCGCCGATGGCCGCCAGCTTCTTGGCCATGTCGCGGACGGCGTCCAGCGGGCCGCGCTGGCCAGCTTCCAGCCCCTGCCCAAGCCCCTGCATGGTGAAACCGCCCAGTTCGGCGAACACGCGGGAGGGGGAGTGGATGTCGAGTGGATTACGCATCCACTCCGGCATTAGAGTGGCTAGCTTGCCGATAGTTCTTTTAAGGTCGTCCCACTTGGCGAGGATGCCGTCAATGAGGCCGCCGACAATATCTTTTCCGAAGCTGAAGAACTTGCCCGTCATTTCAGCGACCGTGACGATCAGTTCTCCAAGCCACCTTCCGAAGCCTCGGCCCTTCTCGGTAGCAGCATCAAGCTCCTGACTGGTCGAATGGAACGGCTCGACCAGTTTTGCGACCCAGCCCCAAACCCTCGATAGTGCGCCTACAAGCCAATCCCACACTGGTTTCAATGGTTCGAGCGCCGCTCTTATGGAATCGAAGATGCCTTGCAGTGGCGCAAGCCCTTCTTTAAGGCCCTGCCAGAAGCCGCCAAAGAAAGCCTTGATAGGCTCCCAATACTTGATGATCGCCGCACCCGCAACGGTGATTGCGGTGATGGTTAATCCGATCGGATTCATGAGCGCTGCGCGTCCGGCGAAGATCAGGGCTTGACCGATCAGCCTAATTCCACCTGCGGCGCGAGCCCACGCTCCGGCTGCGATTGATTTTGTGAATGCGAGCAGGCCGCCAGCCGCATCAGTCGCCATTCCACCGATGCCGCGATTTTTAACGTAGCTGCTGACAGCATTCCATTTTACGCCAGCGGTCTTAATCGCTGACTTAGCATAGGATTCAACAGCGTCGCGTGCGGCGTTCCAGTTTGCCGTCAGGCGGCCATAAACTTCTGTCGCCAACTGCTTGGTGATATCGAAAGCGCGTTCCAATTTAGACGGGATGGCCTTGACCGATTCCCACATGCCGCCCCAGGTAGACTTGATCGACTCCCACATGACACCTTTCTGCGGTGCTGAGGCACGCCATGCGATGGTGATTCGCTCACTCATCGCTGTCGCGGCACTCCCTAGCTGGGAAAAAACCGACTTCATTCCTCGTACTGTGGATATGATGGCTTGCCCTTTGATTTGCATCAGCGTCATGCCATATCCTAAATCGGCCAGCGGCCCCAGAGCTGCTGCGGCTCCGATGGCGAGCGCGCCGAGTCCGATGACGACGGTGGAGATGATTGCAGCACCCTTGACTAGGTTGGCGGTGAGTTCCGGGTGTTCCTTGACCCATGCGCGCACGCTGCTTAGCACGTCGGCGATGCTCTGCATGATGTCTACCAGCGCGGGCTTGAGCGACTCTCCCAGCGCAGAGCTGACGTTGAAAAGGGTGTTTCTAAGCATTTCGTAGCGTGCGGATAGCGCCTGATTGCGCGAATCGGCCTCGCGCTGCATGGAGCCATTGGCCTGCACGGCGTTGGTCAGTTCGAGCTGTCGGCGGTATTCGCCCAGGTTGGCGGCGAGTTTGGCGGCATCGTCGCCAAACTCTTTGCCGAACAGCCTGGTGGTAGCTTCGAGTTGTTTTGCCTGTGGCAGCGCCTTGATGGCATCCAGCACCTTGAGGATGGTGCCGGTGGCGTCCTTGCTCATGCCTTGCTGCACGGCCTTGTCGTTCATCTTGAGCATATCCAGCCCTTGATGAAACTTGCCGCCCTGCATGGTGGCGATCGAGAGGTTGGTCATGATCGCGTTCGATGCAGTTCCAGCAACCTCTGAGGCGGCACCAAGACTTAAGAAGGTGCTGGCCAGCGCAGCGGCATCCTTGTACTTCATGCCCACCGTGTCGGCGGTACCGGCGATGCGCTTCATTACGTCGATGATGTCGCCACCCTTGGCCAGCGCGTTGTCGTCCAGCCAGTTGATGGTGTCCCCCAACTCACCAATACTTTTTATGGGGATTTTATACAGTGCCGCGATCTTGGCTACATTCTCGCCGACCTGATCGACCGGAAGGTCGAACGCGGAGGCCATGACGGCGCTGGTTTCGGCATAGGTGAGTAGGTCTTTTTTGCCCTGAATGCCCATGCGTGCGCCAGCCTCTACGATGGCCGCGATCTCAGTGGTGGCGAGCGGGATGCGCTCGGACATGGCTTTGATCGCATCACCCATTTCGAAGTAAGTCTTGGTGTAGCGTCCGTTAGCGTCTTTTGCACCCTCCACCTGGCGCGCCACGCCCATCATGGCATCCTCGAAGCTGGCGTAGTCCTTGACGGTCTTGTAGATCGGTGCGCCTACCGCAGCGCCCATACCGATTGCGCCCATGCCGCTATCCTGTAGCCGGTTCTTCCAGGCCATGCTCTTGTCCATGCCGTAGCGCGCCGCGCGTAGTGCATTTGAGCGCTGGCTCAAGTCTCCGAGCGCATCGCGTTGCTTATCTACTTCATGGGTGGCTTCGGCCATGCGCGTTTTGAGGTCGCGCTGGAAGCTGGCCAGCTTGTGGGTGTCGGCACCCGAGGCGGTGAGCTCGCGGCGCAGGCGTTCCTGCTTCTCGGTGAGCCGTGTGATGTTGCCCTTGAGGTGATTGGCTTCGGTGGTGGCTTCCTTGAAGGCTTGCTGCATCGCCTTCGTCGGGTATTGTGCGGCCTCCATCGCTGCTTTGATGCTGTGGATTCGCTCTTGTGCCTTGGCGAGTTCCTGCCGATGGATGGCGATGCCCTTAGCGGCGGCGCGGAAGCCGTCGATGTCCTTTTGCTGGTCGCTCAGCGCCTTCTGGTGCGCCTTGGCGATCTGGAGTGCCTTGGAGGTTTCCTGTGTCTGTTTCAGGATGGCCTGCATCGGACGGAGAATCTTACCGGCCTCCGCGATCATCAACTGTACTTTGAGTTGCAGGTCTTTCGTGCTCATTCTTCGGCTCCGCTACGTTTTCTGGCCTGCTCGCGCCATTCCATCAGCTCGGGCAGGCTCATCGGGTACATCGCCGCAGGTGCCCAGCCGAAGATGACGGCGATGTCGGCCATGGCATCTTCCACTCTGGCTGGCAGGAATCCTACAGCGCGGCTTTCGGCAACAAAAAACCAGCCACCTTCATGCCGCATTGCAGCAGGTCTGCCGGATCCATGTTGGCGACCTCGTGCTCGGTGAGCGGCGGGGTGCTGATGCGCGGCAGCACCTTGTGCAGGGCGGTCACGTCCATTTGCAGCAGGTCAGCGAGGTTTGCCCCGCGCAGCTCGCCGGAATTCGGCTTGCGCAACTCGATGGTCTTGATTTCGTCGTCACCGCGCTTGATCGGGGTGTCGAGGGTGATTTCGCTTTGTTGGGTGCTCATTTCAGTCTCCAGAATGGTTAAAGGCATCCGGTCGATGCGGCGGATGCCTAGCTTTCTTCCTCCCAGTTACGCCGCTTCGCTGGGCTGTGTTCGGGGGGATGCGGTTATGCCAAGCCGATGGCCTTGCGCTGCTCGGCGAGCAGGTCAACGCCGTTTACGATGAAGATCATGTTCAGCAGGTCGATCTCGACCAGAGCCTTGTTGTCGATGGAGAGCTTGTAGTAGGTCAGGCGCGATTTGATGGTCATCTTGCCCTTGTCTCCGGCCTTGGCTTCGCCTGAGTCGATCTCCTGATGGCGGCCACGCACAACGACTTCGACGGCCTGCACCTTGGCGGTGTCGTCGCGCTGGTAGGCACCGGCGAAGCGCAGCATCACGCCGTCCACCTTGGTGGCGCCGTATTGAAGGAAGATCTGCTCGTTGATACCGGCGCAGTCCCAGTCCATCTCGAGCTTTTCCTGACCGAGGTCGATACCGACCTCGCCGTCCATGCCTGCACCGCGAAAGTCTTCGAACTTGCGGCTCAGTTTGGGTAGTTTGATGGATTCAGCGATGCCCATGAAGCTCTTGGCATCGTTGAAGAGGTTGAAGTTTTTAAGGGCGGATGGCAGTGCCATGATGGTTTCCTTATCAAAAGCCCTTCGACAAGCTCAGGGCGAACGGTTATCTGATGTGCAATCAAGCGCCGATGGCGGCGGCGAAGTCGACCAGGTAACGGTCGGTGATGCGCTGGCGGAACATCAGGTTCTCCAGCGGCGGCACCGGCGTGTAGTCGTAGTCGATGTACAACTTGCCATCTTTCAGCGTGGTGACGCTGTTGACATCCGGGTCGTACCAAGCGCTGCCGCCGAGCAGGTAGCCCAAGCGGATCAGCTCGCGGAACTTGGCGTTGATACCCTCGATGATGTCGCGGGCCAGCGATGGGTTAAGCGGCAAGTCGACAGCCCAGAAGTGCGCCTCGGCGATGGTATCCATCAGCACCTGTGCGGTGCGGGTGTAGTTCTCGAAGGCGAACAGCGGGTCGGCGGAGCAGGTGCGCGAACCCCAGAAGCGGAAGCCTTCGTGGCGGATCAGGGTGGTGACCTCGTTGCTGTTCAGGAAGCCAGCGTCGGTAGCCGGATCCTGCAAGTCCCAGAACACGTCCTTGCTGATGCCGGTGACGCCGTTGACCGGCATGTTGGAGAGCGTCTTGTGCCAGCCGATCTCTTCGTCCAACTTGGCACGCAGGCCAAGCGCGCGGGCGACGGCAGGCGCGGTGTAATTCGCCGTGTCGAAGGCGACGAAGTCTGGCCAGATGACCATGACTTCACGCTGGCCGAAGTTGTCTCGGTAGACCGATGCGGCTTCCTTGGTGGCTGCCCCGTAGACGGAAACATAGGCGAATCCGCGCAGCTTCTGCGCGATGGAGGCCAGTGCGGTGGCGACTTGCAGGGTGTCGAGGCCGGGGCAGCCGAGAATGCGCGGCTTGACACCCAGCTTGGCCTGCGCGGCCAGCAGCGCCTGCATCCCGGTGTATTGGCCCTGTGCTGTAACAGTGCCGATGACCTTGGTGTTTTGATCTGCCAGCTTGGCGGCATTGTCCACGCCTGCACCATCCGCGACGCGCACGACGACGGTGATGGCGTTGGTCTGGTCGCCGATGGCTTTAAGCGACTTGGCCAGTGTGCCCTGGACGCCCGCTTTGCCGATCGCATCGCGCACGCTGGTGACTAGGACTGGGGTGTCGAGCGGGAAGGTGGCCGCATCGGCATCGGTAGCCGTGGCGACAAAACCGATGACGGCAGTGGAAATGGTGCGGATGGGGCGCGTGCCGTTGTTGATTTCAACGACTCGGACGCCGTGGTGGTAATCGGTTGGCATCTGTCTCTCCTGAGGGTTTGATCGTGCGGGCTAGGATGCCCAGTTTTATTTTCCTGCGCGCGCGGAAGGTGTTGTATTGCGGAAAATTACAACGCTGGAGGGTTTATTCGGATGTGACCGGATGGGCGAGCGTCCACCCGGCATACTAGCTCGTTAGAGTACAAAGGCTGGGCGAGAGCCGAAGTTCGGGGTTATGTAGGAGCGAGCGTAGCTAACATTGAGCGCGAAAATTCCGGTCAGCGTGCCGGAGGCCCAGCCGCCACCCCGAACCGGGATCGTTTCTCCCGTGAGAGTGTGCCAAATGGCATCGCCGCCCAAGGTGCCCGCACCGGATACCGGGAACACACCCTGCGCCTTGAGCACTTGCAATGCGGTCGCTCCGACCGGTGTGGCGTGGTTGTTCACCATCGTCTCAATGGATGCGCTGTAGACAATGCCCAGCGTGTAGGCGGCGGCGCTGGTTGCTCCCAGCTTGACCGAGTTGACGGTGGTGGCGGCATAGTTTCCGCCTGCTAGCGTTCCGGTGAAGGTCGGTGCGATCAGTGCGCCGGTCGCGCCATCAATGGCCTTCCATTCTGCCGAGGTTGCGCCGTGGTCGGTGGCGTTCAGAGCCGCATTGTTATCGGCGATGATCTGGATCTCGGCCAGTCCGGCACCGGCAGGCATCAGGCGCAGGCCGGGAGTCCATTCCCAGATGTTGCCGTTCAGGTCGGAAATGCCGTTCGGCGTGTTGTCATGCCGCCACGACGCAGGGCCGGATCCGGTCAGCGTGCGCGCAGATCCGGATGCGTTGCCTGCGGCCAGCCCGTCCTGACGACGGCCAGTTTCGTGTGTCATGACGTTGTCGCGTCCGTAGTTGGTGTTGCCGCGCGGCATGAAGCCGTTCTTCTTGCACCACAAGGCCAGAGCCGCCCATTCGGCATTGGTGATGCAGTGGAATCCAGCACCGCAGGCGCGGGAATAACCGACGAACGTGTCGAAGTTGGAATTGGTAGACGGGTCAACGCCCGGCAAGCTCAGCAGCTCGCCGTTTTTGACGACGCCTTGGTAGGTGCCGATGAAGATCTCGGACTTCGCAACACCGTTCACGATGAAGGCCGGGTGAACACCATTGCCGATGCCTGCATCGAGATCTTCTAGGTTGAATTGAGGGATGACGTTCATGTAGGTCGGCTGTCCGAGTGCGGTGTACAGCACGGTCTGACGGCCGCCAGAGGCTGCCTCAACGCTGGCGCGCAGAGCGTCTTTGATGAAAATGGTAGGCATGTCTTGTCTCCAGTGGTGTGTTGGTTAAACGGTCGGCCAGAGTTCAACGTCGATCGCATTCGGATCGAGAGGCACTGCGGCGCGGATGCGAGTGGGCTCTCCGGTGTGCGGATCCGGTTCGCCATCGGCTTCGTGATACTGTTTTGCCGGAATGCGGATGATCGCCAGGCAGGCACCGCCGCCCTCCGGGTTGATCCGCACTGATCCAGACTTGTCCCGCACGATATTGAGCAGGACTTGACCATCTTCTTGCAGCGCAGCGCAGTCGATCTGGGTTCCTGCGATGGCAATGGTCATGCCGGACACGCCGAAGTCTGCGACCGGCTGTCCTAGTGATTGAAGGGTGATGTGTGCCATGAAAAGCTCCTTATGCCGTTGGGTAGGTGGAATTGCTCGGGTAGGCCGCGAACCGGCTGCGCCAGTCGTTGGTCGGATGCGCCGAGACGCTGTTCAGCCGTGACAGCTTCCAGCGCACGACGACGTCGTCGGCGGCAGAGAGCAAGGTGACGATGAAGTTGTTGGTGTTGCGCGTGGTCACCTTCAGGTTGCGTTCGTCGCACGGGCTGCCAACGGCGCTCAGCACCTCGAATTCGAGGGTGTATGCCGTGTCGGGAAGCACAAACGCCAGCGGCACGGTGATGGTCGCCGGTGTGCCTACCGAGTTCGGGTAGTCCGGCTCGGTCGGGCAGAGGCGCGAGGAAAGTGTGCAGGCGGCAAGGTCAGCGCCAGAATCCAGCGCAGGGATGGTGATGCTCAGCAGCGTCACTGTTACGGGCGGTGGTGTCGGGTTGGAGATGGTGGTGATCTTGAGCGTCGGGATCCCCGCAACGAGTTGCAGGTAGGCATAGACGGTTCCGTTCACGGCCTCGCCGACTGGGACGCTGACAGCGGAGTCCTGTGCCGGGACGTAATACTTTCGACCTTCAAGGTAGCACACGCCTGCCGAGATGGAGAGCAGGCGGTTGGAGCCTTTTTTGCTCACTACGGCACTGGAGACGATGCCGTAGTTGTATAGGGTGAACTCGCCCTGCTGCTGGTTGATCTTGTGCAGCGCACGCACGCCAGAATTGGCCAGCGCGGATTGTTCGAGCGCGAATTTCAGCGCGGCCTGCATGTGCGCCTGCATGTCCAGATCGAAGCCGGAGATGTCGGTGCCCATGGTTTCGAGTAGCTTTTTCAGGTAGCGCGTTCGCGCGCCAAGTATCTTGGCCTGCACATTCAGGATGCCGTTCTCGCCGCCGAGCAAATAGTCGGTGGTTTCGATCCTATAAAGTGCTTCCTGCCAGTTTTCAAGTTCGGTCAAAGGCATGTTGTTCTCCGTTTAAAACTTAACGATCCATGTGCCGGCCAGCGATAGGTCGGCGTCTTTTGAGATGGCGCCACGCACTTTGCGTGCGATGACAACTCCATCCGCAGTGCGCAGTGCCATCTCGGTGATGGTCATGCCGTTTGCCTCAGCGGCCAGCAGCGTCCAGTCGAATGCGACCTGTCCAGAGTCTGGATACCTCACTGCCGACACCGGTTTCCAGTACGCGTTGACGAGGCTGTTGTCGGTCGGTGTCACCGGGTTCGTGCCGACTCCAAAGCCGATATGAGTGACGGCGCTACCGAACAGGTGCGCTTGCTTATCTCTTGCGTTGTTTACGATCATGCTGCCTCCAAAAACACGGGGATACCGCTGTTTGCTATCGCCGACCCGTCGCCTAGGTGGCGTCCGTTGCCACGGAGGATGCGCGTCATCCATATCGCCATCACGCCATCCTCTGCCATCGGCGCAGTCTCTCCGCCGTCCGTGTAACCGTCTGCCAGCGTGCCGCCATCGGCCACAGCGAAGCGGCGCTGGATGTCAAAGTCAGATAGGGTGATGCTGGCCGTGCCGGGATCTTGCTCGTCTCCCGCCAGCACGCTGCCGTCACAGCGCAGCGTGCCGTCGTAGCGGTTGTGTGGCGTTGGGTCGATGTAGTCCGCCATCTCTGCGGAGGAGACCGATGCATCTGTTGAGGTGGCCACCTGGTCGCTGGTTTTTATGGCGAAAGTGACGTTGTCCAGATGGCGGCTGACCGGCGCATATTCGGCGCAGGTGGCGCGTATCTTGTCGATGATGGCGAGGGAAAGCCCGGAGTCTTCGCCCAGATCTGCCTCAATCGAATACTCGGCCCAAGATGCGTGGCTGGCGGTGATGGAACCATTCGCTATATGCATTCCGTCCGCGATCCTTTGGATGCCGCCCTCGATCAGTCTGGATTGCGCCCCAAGGCCGATGGCTGCTATGGCATCCTTGACAGACTGGACCGTGCCCTTGCTGCGGTGCAAGATAAACGCGGCGCTGAGCAGGTTGCGTTTGTCCTGCACCGTCATTGCCTGTGACCATCCTTCGCTGTCGGTGACGTGCAGAGCCCATGCCAGCCAGGGCAGCAGGTTCTCGGCGCAGGTCTGCGGGTTCCACATGTCGATCTGCACCGGCAAGTCGCGCAGTGCAGCCGCCTCGACGGCGCGCATCAACGGGGTGGCGTTAGGTGTCAGCAGGCTCATTGATCTGTTCCCCCGAAGGTGACGTTGATCGAGGTGCAGTAGGCCACTTGATCGGCGGAGATAGTGATGTGTGCGGCCGGGCTGGTCAGGTTGACGCGCATCACGCCGGGCTGGTGCAGGGCCGCGAGCAGGCCGGAGATGGCGATGTCGCGGCCCAGATAGAACTGGTCGCTGACGTACTTCGCGCAGGCGGCTTGCGCTGCTGCAAGAACGGTCTGTGTGTCAGGGCCGGGCAGACAGATCAGGCTGGCCTGGACTGTGTAGTGGATGACTACGGGGGCAACGACCTCGACTTGGTCGCACAGCGGTCGCACGGTGTCGGCCGATACAGCCTGCAACACGGTTTCCAGCAGCGTCGCACCGGGGATGCCATTAGGGATGGCAGGAGTCGGGTGCGTCAGTACAGTGATGCGCACCTGTCCGCCAGCCGGGCTTTGGACATCCACGTCGCGTACTTGGTCAGATGCGGACATGGCATGGAAGCGATAGGCCTGCTTGGGCCCCGCGACCGAGAGCCCTTCAAGTGATAGCTGTGCCCTGCTACGCAACGCGTTGTCGCTCTCGGATTGAAATCTGGAGATGCCATACAGCGCGACTAGGTGATCAAGATCGACACCAGTCGCATAGGCCAGCATCATGGCCTTGGCGGCGTCGTTGATGCGCGCGCGCAGCACCAGTTCTCGATAAGCCGCGACTTCGCAGAGCTTGGTGAGCGGCTCGGATTCGATGTTCAGGACTGCCGACGCATCAGGATGGCGCAAGGTCAGGTCTGCCTTGATGGCTGCCAGAATGGCCTCGAAGTCCAGCGGCTCTATGACGGTCGGTGGGGGCAGCAGGGAGAGATCGACTACAGCCATTATGCGACCCCAACTTTGAAGCTCAGCTTGCTGCCGGAGCGTTGACCACCACGACGTACTCCATCAATGTCCAGAATCCCCTTGCCGTCCATGCCGATGCTGAACTGCACCTGACTGACCAGTAATCTTGGTTCCCAGCGGTGCAAGGCCATGACGGAGACCGCCATCAGGCGTAACTGTGTAGTGCGGTGGGTAGGCTGGTCGATCAACTCAGGGACGATGGAGCCGTAGTCTCGGCGCATGATGCGGGTGCCTATACGGGTGGTCAGGATGTCGCGGCAGGATTGCTGGATGTGATCCAGCTCCGCAATCGAGCGACCCGTGGCGGCGTCCATCATTTGACGCTCCCGGTGGTACTGCCCACGAGCTCAGAGTGCTGCACAATCTCGTCGATGATGCCTTGGCACAAAGCCAGCAGCATGGCATCCGCCTGCGCACTGGCTTCCTTAACAGAGCCATTCGATGGAGGCAGCTTGGCCTGATGCACCTTGATTCTGGACACCATACTTGTCGCGCTCAGTGCCATCAGACGCTCCCGGCGACGGTGGCGCTGACTTGACCGTGCGGCTGTCCGGTGAAGGCGCACAGGCAGTCGCCTTGAACGATGCCTTTGGTCTGGCCAGCGCCCGCACCATCCAGAGTGATACCGCTATCGGCCTGCACCGACGCGTGCCCAGTGCATTTGACGGAGGCTGGACCATTGACCTCGACGTATGCGCTTTTAATACCCGTGACAGACAGAGCTCCTGATTCGTGGTTGTAAGATACGACAGCACCGTCAGGGTAGCGAGTGACATGAGTGGAGGGGGAGTCGTCAGGGGCATCGTGCTCGTCGCTGTAGATGGACGGGATGACAATGCCGTTGGCCAGTTCTCCGCTGGGGGAGAGGATCATCACCTGTTCGCCGATGGAGGGCGGATCCCAAGTCACAGTCCTACCAGCGCGCTCTGCCCGCCACTTGAGCCAGCCAGTAGTAATTGCGCCGGTGGTCACGCGCACGTGACGTGCAGCATGATCCACTTCGGTGACGGTACCGAAGCGGATCAAGTTCTCGATCATGCGGGAGAGGGAGGCGATGTCCATGCGGGGCAATATGCCGAAATGCCCGCGCATCGGGGCGGCGGCGGTGTTGTATTGCTAAGAGTTACAACACGGGGCGGATCAGCGCGCGAGGTGTTTGAGCACCAGCGACTCGACCAGTTCTGTATCCGCATCTGTTACGCCCAGCAGTTCGCGCACGGGATATTGCACTTCTGGCCCACGGCGACGATTGACCTTGTCGCGCAGGCCGAAGTGGTGGACTTCGGCGATGCGCTGAACTTGACCCGCGAACTTGATGACGGCGTTGTCCGGTGTGACGGCTGTTTTTAGCAGGCGTGAGGTGCGTAGCTTGGCGAACATGGCGCGGCGAATGCGACCTTTCTTGGCGCGCTGCCGGGTCTGTGTCTTGCGCGGCTCGTAGGGCGTGCCGTCCGGGTTGAGTTGGGCGGCGATGCGCTTGGCCTGGTTGGTGCGCACGCTGGCGGCGATCTGGCGGGCCAAACTGCGGCGGGCAGCTGGTTGCAGGTTGGCCAGCAGGTCGGCACACCAGGATTCGAGCGGTGCGAGGTCGCTCATTGTTGCGCGAGCGGCGTGCCGTTGATCAGCAGCTCCCAGCCCACCGGCCCGCCTAGATCAGGCAGTGCGGGTTCTTCTGGATGCGTGGCGGTGTAGCTGCCATCCGGGTTGGCGGTGACGATGACGCGCTCGGTCAGGTCCAGCGTGATGCTGAGATCGACGGTATCGTGGTCGATGATCTCGGCCTCAATGCGGATGGCCTGCTCCTGTTTGTCCGGGTGCTGGAGGTTATCTGGCTGGTTGACGGCGATCCATGAGAGCAGCGGGATGATCAGGGTGTCGGCGTGATCGGTGAAGTCGGTGATGACAAGGTTGACGCTGTAGCGGTATTCGAACGAAAGCCCGCCGATGACGCTGACGACATTGCCGCGCTCGACGAAGACGTGGAGATTCTCCGGGTGCTTGCGCAGGCAGGGAACGCTGGCTTCAAGATGCTTGCGCAGGTCGGCTGGTTTTTTCATGTCACCACCGGTATTCAGCGCCGACGCCGACGAAGTAGTCCATGGAGACAGGTCCTTTCAGCAACTGATCCAGACTGGCGACGACACCCACATTGACGGCCTTGATACGGAAGATACCTTGATGCGCCTGCAAACGTATTGCTGGTGAGCCGTTCCTGATGCCGGTATAGATCCCGATGCCGCCGTGGTCTTCCCATGCCAGCCAAGGCAGCGGATCGTCGCGGACGAAGGTGCGGCTTTCTCCGGTGTCGGTGTCGATGACGGTGGTGATGGTGTGCGGCTGGTCGCCTTCTATCTTGCTGCTGGAGATGACCTGCTGGCGGTCGTCCTGCACGACCTCGGGCGGCAGTTCGATCTTGCTCTTGAGGCCTGCGCCGCCTGCGTAGACCTTGACTGGAGACTTGATGGCGATGCCGATCTTGGGGGCGTGTTTCACCTCGGTGGACGACGAAGCCTCGACGGTCTTGCCGGTATCACCGGGATGGTGGTCGTGCGCCAGCCAAGCGATGACGAAGCCTGCAAGAAGAAGGATCAGCAGCGCTTCCAGATGTGCGCTGATCCATTTCATAGCCATACCCTCACGACTTCCCAGAGCAGGAGCAGCAGCCAGACCACGGCGATCATGACGACGATGACTCCGAGCGGAAACAGCAGTCGCAGGATGCCGCCGCGCCCTTCAGGATCTGCTGAGATGAGCAGTCCTAATACGCCGGCTGCGATGCCGATGAGCAGCATCAGGATGGCGATGATGAAGTAGAGGGTCATGCTGCGACTCCTGTTTTGCAGTGGCGTTCGTAGGCGCGGGACAGCTTGGCGTCGTACAGGTTTTCCCGGTACGCAGGGCCGTTGTAGATCTTGGCGAAATCGGCCCACTTGCGGGACTTGAGAGCCTTGTGCAGAGTCGGATCGGCGGTGATGAAGCGCACAAAGGCGTCGAGTTGATCGTCTTCGCTCTGCATCATGCAGGTCATAAATGCTTGCGGACTACCGTATCCGAGACGCTGCCAGTGATAGCCCATGATCTGGAACAGGCCCCAGCTCGATGCCTCGATCGCACAGGTTTCGTCGATGCCGCAGGCAGTGCGGAAACGGTCGTGCTCGGCTGTGCCTCCGGCATAACCGCCGCGCGCTTGGTTGACCAAGTTTGGGTAGCTGGCGGCCAAGCTGTCCGCGTCGAAATCATCGGCCTTGAGCCGCTGGTACATGATGTGACGCTCGAACAGAATGACCGGACGGGCATCAGGCAGGAAGCCATCGCCGCGACTCTCGACTTCGCAGACGGTCAGGATGCTGGCTTCGTCTACTTCGAGCGCAACGGCTGCGGCCACCACCGCAGCGTGGGTGAGGTGGCGAGAGAGCGTGCTGCCGTACATCAGCGCGGCCAGCGTCTGTGATCCGGCAATGCCGTCAGCGGCGAGTCCGGCCTGTCGCTGGTAATTGTGCACGGCGGCCTCGGTTTTGTCGCCATACCAGCCGTCCTGCTCGATGCCGAGTCGTTTTTGTAGTTCGCGCACGTCGGCGCCGGTGTCTCCTTTACGCATTTCAGTGACTCCAGAGTTGATTGATGTGTGTCTCAATTCGTTCCACCATTTTTGGCAGTAGGAACAGGGCGAGTGCGAAGCCCATGATGAGATGCCAAGTGTCGACATAGGCGTGATCGAAGATCATCCAGACGCCGACGATTCCGGTCACCATGTATTTGACGACGCGACAGGCGCGGTCGCCACCTGGCATCAAGGCAGCGGCCGCGATGGATTCGGCCAGCAGGTAAAGGCCGAGCAGGATGGCTATTGCTTGAACCATGATTTCACCTTTTCGATCAGCCAATCGCGGCTGGGCTTGTGGACGGCAAAAAATCCAAGAATCGCGGCAGCCGGGCGTTGCGGCATCTCGCCCATGAAGTGCAGTGCTGCCGGGGTCAGATATCCTGAGGCGACGGTGCCGCAGAAGATGGCCAGCGCGGAGCGCGCGAAGGTGGTGCTGGCGCTGACCGCTACGGCCATCCAAGATCCAGCAAAGGCTGCTATCAACACAGCAACAGGCACGCCGAACAGGAACGATATAGCACCGGTGATGGCTGGCAGGATCGTGGCTTTGATGATGCCGAGCTGGTCATTCATATCAGGATCCCATGATCTCGTTGAGCGCCTGTTCCGGCGTGATGTCCAGCTTGTAGCCTAAGGCCAAGCGCTCTGCTGCTACATTTATCGGGCAGCCGTGACGGACTTGGACGGCATAGGCCTGAGCCTCAGACCATAGCCGGTAGCTGCGCAGCAGGCCGTAGGCTATCGAGTGCAAAGAGAATCCGAACAGGGAGAGCGCGATAGGAGCTCCCATCTTGTTGGCGATAAAACCGATCAACATCACGCCGATCAGACTGAGCGTCCACCATTGCTTGACGTGCTCGTATTCGTGGGCGTGAATCCCTGCGTCGGTGCGATATTTCGTACGAATGCGAACGACGGGGCCGTTGGCGCATCCACCCACGCTTGGGGGGAGGTTGTCGGTGTAGATGGTTATGTTCGGCAGATGCATTTCAGTCCCAGAGTTGTATGTGCGTGCTGTTGGAATCGGCGGGCAGTGCGTCCGGCAGCGTGACTGGCGTGCCCATCGGTAGGATGGGGTCGAGTGCGGCGAGGCCAGGGTTCATCTCGTACACCTGTTCGGTGACCGATGCTGTGCCGCCCAAGTGGCGCTGACAGAGCGCGTCGACGGTGTCTCCCTGATGCGCGATGACCTGCATCAGATCAGTTCCACGGTGGTGCGCGTGACACCGTGAATGTCACTGATGGCCCAGCGTGCATCGCGCCTGAGGTCGTCGATCGGGTCTTCTAGCTGGTCGGCCTTCTTGTTGCCGGAGGCGGTGGTGTCGTAGTCGCTGTAGCGTTCTTGTAGAGCGGCCTTGGCCATGCAGCCGACTGCGCGCAGGTAGCGGTTAACGTGGATGGAGACTGAGTCGATTTGCTCGGCAGGTATGTCTGCCAGCTTGGCGCGTCCCTCAAGCTCTCGCGCGGCACGCCAAGAGGCGAGTTCACCGTTGACACTGGCGATGGCCTCGATCAGCGTTTCGCGCAGGCGCTCTGGCGTGATCGTGTTGTTGATGCGCTGTGCGGCACGAATCTTCGCCGGGTCGACCTCTGGCCAGAATGCAGCGCTGGCGATCTTCGCCTCGACTTGTTCTGGTGCGGGTGTGGTGACGACGAATGCGTTCATGCCGGTCGATGCCTTTTTCGTTTAGGTGGCGGTGGGGGGAGCTTTCAAGGGGAGGAGACCAATCCATTCTCTTTGCTCCCCGCCGCCAAGCTGCGGGGTACGCTCGTTTAGGACGCAGGTGCGTCCGTGTTCTTGATCTCGCGTTCGAGGCGCTCGATGTCTTTCTTGACGCCGACCTTGTCGTGCAACTGGATGGCGCGGTTGAGATAGGTCAGGGCTGCCGGTTTGTCCAAACCGCGCAGGGCGTAACCGATGGCCTTTTGCAGCTTGGCGCGGACCTCGTCGGGCATGTCTTCTTCGGCGGTGATCTCGTCCACTTGGCCGAGCTGAGATGCCAGCAGATTGGCATCGACTACCATCGTCCCGGCATCGGCTGCCGCTAGATCGCGCAGGGCGATGTCGGAGACTTCCTCAGCGATAAGGCAGGCGGTGGTGCGCTTGTACTGGTCGGGCAGGGTGAGCTGGTGCTCGATGGCATAACGGGCAATTTGCAGCGCGCCATCGAGGTCACCGGCGTCGATGCGCCAGACCATGACGGTCATCAGTACGTCGTCCTGCACGCCCTGCTGGCCTGCCAATACACCTTCCACCCAAGGGGCGTACTCGGGCAGGATCTGGCGTTTGACCTCGGCCTTGCGCTCCATGGACTGCACGTCCTTGAGGCGGCGCTTGTCCTCGGCCAGCTTGAGCAGCATCAGTTCGTAGGAATTGGCATCACGGCTGTGGGCCGGAGCCTCGGCCGCACGTGATTGGGCGGCTGAGGCGCGTTCAAAGTGGCGGCGGGCTGGGCTGCTCATGATTACCAGCTCAGTGCGATGTTCTCTACGAAGCAAGCCGCGCGGTAGTCTTCCACCACGTATGCCTCATTGGAGGACTCGTAGTTCTCGATCTGGTCGCGTTTGGCGTTGTCGAACAGCGTGCGGCGGCGCGCGCCGATCTGCCAGTAGATGGAGAGGTTCTCCAGCGGTGTGATCATGAACGCGTTGGCCGGGAAGTACGGCACTTGCACGCCGGGCAGACCGCCGATGCGCTTCTGGCTGATCAGCATGTCCATCACCAGTTGGTCTTCCGGGCGCTGATTCTGGTTGATGATGGGGAAGTACTTGTCCGCCATCAGGCCTTTGCCGCACACCACCACCAGTCGTGGGTCATCTTGATAGGTGATGTGGATCAAGTTGGCGGCGGCGTCGAACACCAGCGCGTCGAGGTTCTGGTAGTCGGCTCCGGCTGCGGAGCCGACCTTGATCTTGCCGGAAAGGGCGACGACCTCACTCATCACGCGCTCGGCGGCGTTGTCGCGGAGGTGTTTGATCCAGCCGACGTTGACGTCTTGCAGCAGCGGATGGGCGACGCGATCAGTCGTGGCGGCGGCTGATGTGCCGTTGAGGCCGATCATGATTCTGTCCAGCGCTTGGCGCTTGACGATGACATCGCGCAGCATGGGCTGGAAGTTAGGGAACTTGGCCCAGGCGTCCAGCTTGGCGTACTTGATCGCGGTGTCGAAATTGGTCTGTTTGCAGGTGTACTGGTTGCTGTCCAGCGCGGAAATGTCGGTCGGCACGCGGTCGGCAGTGTTGGTGTCGGTGCGGCCTGCGATGGTGTTGGCCGCATCCATGCCTAGTTTTTCGCCGCTCTGTTCATCGACGCCGACGATGTTGATGCGTTTCAGGAATTCGCTGGATTGCTGGATGCGCTCTTCCAGCTTCTGCTGAACGGTCGGTGCGACCACGAATTTTTCAGCAACGGAATCGACGCCATTCAGCGAGGCGAGTTCATTTTTATAGGCATTGAATTGTTGACGGGTTTGGGTGCGCATCGTGTTCTCCGGGGTGAATGATTGAGGTGATCAGCAGTCGGTCTTGTTGGCGCCATTGCCGCCTGATGCGGGCGGGCGCTGGGATGTGCCGTCCGGCATGGCGTCTACTTGAGCCTTGAATTCGGCGAACTCTGTGCGGTCTTTATCGGCCTGTGCCTGAAGGGTAGCGATGGTCTCGTTGGCCTTGGCCAGTTCGGAGTACTTGTCGAGCAGTTCGCGCTGCGAGGCGGCGATGGCTAAGACTGCCAAGCCGACATCGGTGAAGCGCTCTTCGTCTTTCTTGCCCTTGCCAGTGAGCAGTTCCTTGACCTTGTTGAACAGGGATTCGCCTAGGCCGGGGGTGGATGCTTCCGGCTCGAATTCGATGGAGACTGCCTCCCCAAAGGAATAAATGTTCTCAGGCTTGGCGCTGAACTTCATGCTCTGGGTGCCGATGCTGGCCGGGGAGTCGGTGAAGGCCAGGCCGGTGAGGTAGGTGATGCCCTTGTTGATGAAGTTGTTGACCAGCTCGATGGATGCGAAGGCCTTCTGGCCTTTTTTCTGGAGCGACACCACGGAGTCGTTGGCGTCTACCACGGCCATGAGTTGGAGCTTCTTGTCGCCCATCAAGGTGGTTTCCTGAGTGGTCAGACTGACAACGTGGCCCTGAGCGCTGAACGTGCTCTCCGGCATGAAGGAGAGGTAGTGTTCCAGGTTGGCGACGGCGGTGTACACCTTGGGGTCGTAGTTCGCGGCCATTTGCTGGATCTGCTCGCGGGTGATCTGACGTCCGTCAATGGTTTGGCCTTCGGTGGCGACGACAAAGGGCTTGGAGAGTGGCATGGCGTTTCCTCGGTTGTGAGAGGTGAAATCAGTGGCGCTCATAGTCCGGGGGTTGAGCAATATGGCGCAACTTGGGGATGTTGTATCCACAGCTATTACAACCAGCGGTGCGGATGCGGCGGGCGGTGGCTGATAGCCTCCGCGCATGACGACTGATATCGACAAGGATCCACGCTGGAAGGCACGCGACCTCTACTGGAGAGGCTGGCGGGTGGCGCGCATTTGCGATGAGTTGGGCCTGAAGCCGGGTACGGTGCATTCGTGGAAGCGACGCGACAAGTGGGACGACACTTCACCGCTCGATCGGGTGGAGCTTTCCATCGAGGCGCGGTTGATCGAGCTGCTGGCCAAGGACGGGAAAGAGGGTAAGGACTACAAGGAAATCGATCTGCTCGGGCGGCAGATGGAGCGGATGTCACGCGTGCGTAAGCACGACAAGACCGGCAAAGAGGGTGACCTGAATCCTAAGGTGGACAATCGCAACAAGGGCCCGAAGAAGACGGCGACGCGCAACGACTACAGCGAGGCGCAGCAGGATAGGCTGGTGCAGGCCTTCATGGAGGAGCTGTTCCCATACCAGAAGCAGTGGTACCGGGCAGGCCATGTTCAGCGGGTGCGCAACTTGCTCAAGTCTCGCCAGATCGGGGCGACTTGGTATTTTGCCAGAGAGGGGTTGGTCGATGCGCTGGAAACCGGGCGCAATCAGATTTTCCTTTCTGCATCAAAAGCACAGGCGCATGTGTTCAAAGGCTACATCAAGCAGTTCGCCGCCGAAAAAGCCGATATCGAGTTGCAGGGTGATCCCATCGTGTTGCCGAACGGGGCGACACTGTACTTCCTCGGCACCAACAGCCGCACCGCGCAGAGTTATCACGGCAACCTGTACATGGACGAGTATTTCTGGATTCCAAAGTTCCGGGAGTTTCGCAAGGTGGCCTCCGGCATGGCGATGCACAAGCACTGGCGGCTGACCTATTTCTCCACCCCTTCGGCGAAGTCTCATGAGGCGTACCCGTTCTGGACTGGTGAGCTGTTCAACGAAAACCGCCCAAAGGATCAGCAAGCGGTGTTTGGCGTGGAGCACGACGATCTGATGGACGGACGTTTGTGCGAGGACGGCCAGTGGCGGCAGATCGTGACGGTGCTGGATGCGGTGGCTGGCGGCTGCGATCTGTTCGACCTCGACCAGCTCCGGTTGGATTACAGCCCGGACGAGTTTGCGAACCTGCTGATGTGCCAATTCATCGACGACGGGCAAAGCGTGTTTCCGCTCGCCGAGTTGCAGCGTTGCATGGTGGATTCGTGGGTGGTGTGGGAGGACTTCAAGCCATTCGCGCTACGGCCGCTCGGGTGGCGCGAGGTATGGGTCGGCTACGACCCTTCGCACACTGGCGACAGCGCGGCGATGGTGGTGGTGGCGCCGCCGCTGGCGCCGGGCGGGAAGTTCCGCATCCTCGACCGGGTGCAGTTCAAGGGCATGGATTTCGAGGAGCAGGCGAACCGGATCCGCAAGGTGACCGAGTGCTACAACGTGACCTACATCGGCATCGACACCACCGGCATCGGGACGGGTGTCTACCAGCTGGTGACGAAGTTCTTCCCGGGTGCACGCTCGTTTCAGTATTCGCCAGAGGTGAAGGTTCGGCTTGTGCTGAAGGCCAAGGACGTGATCAGCAAGGGACGCATGGAATTCGACGCTGGCTGGACGGACGTGGCAGCCAGCTTCATGGCGATCAAGAAAACCACGACTGCCAGTGGGCGGCAGTTTACTTTTGAGGCTGGTCGCTCGGTGACCACCAGCCATGCAGACTTGGCCTGGGCAACGATGCACGCCCTCTCGAACGAGCCGCTGGAAGGCGGCACACCGATCAATTCTTCCATCATGGAGTTCAGTTAAATGAAACGACGCGGAAAATTCAGCGCTGTGGCACCTCAGGAAACGGTGCAGGACAGCAAGGGGCGGACGAGCGCCGAGGCCTTCACCTTTGGCGACCCGGAGGCGGTGCTCGATAAGCGTGAGTTCATGGATTATTTGGAGTGCGGCCAGATGGGCAAGTGGTGGGAGCCGCCGATCTCGTTGGACGGGCTGGCCAAGAGCTCACGCGCGGCTGTACACCATGCCAGCCCGATGCGGGTGAAATGCAACATCCTATCCGCCTGCTTTATCCCGCACCCGCTGTTGTCGCGCACGGATTTCACTCGGTTCTCGCACGAATACCTGATCTTTGGAAATGCTTATCTTGAGCGCCGCGATTCGCGCACTGGTAGGGCGTTGAAACTTGAACCGGCACTGGCGAAATACATGCGCCGAGGCGTGGATGATCTGGATCAGTACTACTTCATCAATCGCACGCTGGGCATCGTCAACGAGCACGAGTTCAAGAAAGGCTCGGTCTTCCACTTGCTGGAGCCGGATATCAATCAGGAGATCTACGGCGTGCCGGAGTACATCCCGGCGCTGCATTCGGCCTGGCTGAATGAGTCGGCCACCTTGTTCCGGCGTCGCTACTACAAGAACGGCAGCCATGCCGGGTTCATCCTGTACATGACCGACGCGGCGCAGAGTCAGGATGACGTCAACGCGCTGCGTCAGGCGCTGAAGGACTCGAAGGGGCCGGGCAACTTCCGCAACCTGTTCATGTACGCGCCGAACGGAAAGAAGGACGGGATTCAGTTGATCCCGGTGGCCGAGGTGGCGGCGAAGGATGAGTTCCTGAACATCAAGAACGTGACACGCGACGATATGTTGGCCGCGCACCGCGTGCCGCCACAACTGATGGGCATCATCCCGAACAACACGGGCGGTTTCGGCGATGCTGAGAAGGCGGCAGCGGTGCTGTCCGCGATCGAGATCGCTCCGCTGCAAGCAAGGCTGATGGAGTTGAATGACTGGATCGGCGAGGAAGTGATCCGGTTCAAGCCGTTTGAGCTGGCGAAGAGTGCGGCTTAAAAACAAAGGGCCGCAATTGCGGCCCTTGCTTCATTCCTCGTCTGTTTCAATACTCCGTATGATGTCCAACAACTGCTGCTGCATGTCTCGCTGAAGGCTGCTGATGAGTTCGGCAAGGCAATCCATGCTCGGCGCATTGCCTTGTGAAGTCGCCATCATCAGGGAAATCAGCGCATCCAACCCCTTGTTGCAATCGATCGCCGCATTAAGAGCATCCTGCACATCGACTGTACTCATGGCTCAACCCTCCGCACCAGAACCGATGATGTCTTCGAACGACTGAGTCGGCAGTCCCGCCGCGTCGTTGATCATCTTAAACCGGATGTAAAATTTCATCTGCTGAGCTGGATCCTGCTCATCAAGCAGCTTCCTCAGCTCCTTGTTGCTCATTTTATGTAGCGCCAGCATCTGGCGTATTTGTTTTGTAGTTACGGCCTGTTGTAGACGAAGTATCTTGCGTTCCAGTTTTCTATTTTCGGACATGGCTTATTCCCCCTTCCCGCCGCTCAAGGAATACCTGTCTCCAATGATTTCCTCCAGCGTCTGAGTAGGCCTCCCCAACGCTTCATTGATCTGGCGCAACTGAATATGCAGGTGCACTTGCTCGGATTGCTCAGTCGCTGCAATCAGCTGCCTCAACGTCCATAGGCTCTGATCTTGCAGCACCAGCATCTGGCGTAGATTTACCCCATCTCTCGCCCTAGTCTTCACCCCCGGCAACGGCAGGATGTGCCGAGCCATATCCCGCAACTCATTGATCGTGCGCTGGCGCAGCTCAGCCTCGGCCTGAATGAAATACCGTCGCACCATCCTGCCCTGCGCGTTGTTCTCGACCATCGCCAGTTCCTTCGCCATGTCGAGGGTGAGGTGGTAGTCGCGACTTCTTCTATCGCCACCATGCCCCTCAACTTGATTACTCAAATTTGAGTAATCAAGTTGCTTTCCTTTGGTCTTTTTACCACCAGACCTATTTGATAAATTTATCAAATAGTCCTCTCCCTCGACAAAGCCATATTCTTGAATTCGTCGCTCAATCCAATCGTTGAAGCGGGTCTCAACTTCAAGTTTCTTGTGCAGGTCGCGGGCATTGCAAAGCTGGGTGCTGTTGTTTCCGATAAACACCGGAATGAGTGCTGTGTTCATAGAACCTCCTTCTCTCGTTGGTTTACGAACCACCCCTCACTGTCAAATGGGAGGCGGAACTGTGCGGGGTTGACAGACCGGCGAGAGCGGAGGCTGAGACCGGCGAGCCTTACGGCTCCCCCACACAGCCCGCCAAAACTGGGCTATGTACGGACGAAAAAAAACCGCTTCAAGCGGCTCGTCCGCCTCTTCTCTGCTTGCTGGCTGTCAAACCAGATCAGCACAAGCGCGCTGACGGGGTCAGCTTAATACAACACTGTGTAACACGTCAACACATTCAGTTCGCACGGCAGTTATGGTGATTATCACCATAGTTGCTTCGCCCAGCCCGCAACCCGCACCAGCTCACCGCCGCCGTCCACCCAGCCTCCCGCCACCAGCCGCAACCCGGCCTGGTGGTTTTTTTCGTCCACCACCACCCGCCGCGCGCGCTCATGACCCCGCCACGCCCGCCCGCTTCATAGAGCGAAAAATATGCAGGTGCACGAACCTATCCAGACGTGCTGCGCTGTGGCTAGAGGAGGGAAATTGCGGGCGGAAAATACTTGCGAATTGATGCACGAGCTACATGCATAACTGCGTGACAGTGCAACTCGTGGCGTTTTAGGTTTTGATTTCGGAAAAAGGTAACTTTCGTAACATGCTCCATTAAATGGATGTAACTCAATGATTGTTAAAGCGTGAGTCGATTACCTTTAATTGGTCACTATTGGTAATCAGAAAGGTAATATTTCACTATGACATTGACTTATAACGAAAATAAAACATTGAAAGGCGACGTCAAAGAACAGTAACCAGATTACCTATAGGTTACTAAAAGATTACCTTTTCAAAATCTCGCAAAATGGCTTTGCGGAGCGGTTTTCATGGTTGTTTCATTCGAATGTTACAGATGTTACCTTTTTCCGATGGCCCCAATAATTAACTAAAAATCTATCGCTCATGACGTGCGTGCATGTGTGCGCACGTATGTCGCGCACGATCATTGATTATGATGATCGTCGTGGTAGCTGAGGTGTATAGGCGCGCCAAGTAGAAGCTTGCTATGGATAAGTAACTGATTTCAGTCCGCAACCTCCTCGGAAAGCCGCACAGAACCGTGGTCTGAAATTGTGGTTTTGCGGACTGGGAATTGCTGTAAAATGCGCGCCGCAGCTTAATTGTGTAGATGGACTCAAAATCCGGTGTCAGAGATGACGTGGGGGTTCAAGTCCCCCTCCCGGCACCAAAAAACAAAAAAGCCGTTTTTAACGGCTTTTTTGCTAACTAGACGAAACATAGATACTCTTGCTTGGCCACGTCCGCCCGGGTGGTGAAATTGGTAGACACAGCAGACTTAAAATCTGCCGCTGAGAGATCGGCGTACCGGTTCGATTCCGGTTCCGGGCACCACATGCGGATTTACCAGTACTCAGCAGCAACGCTCCCCATCGCCTATTCGGGCATGGCTTAACGTGACTTCTCTCTTTTCACCGCGCTTCACTCTTGCCTTCCCGCAACATGGCGATGTTCTGCTGCGTGTCAGCCCTGCTTGCGCAGCAGTTCCTCGAAGGCTGCGGGTGGCATGGGGCGGGCGAACAGGTAGCCTTGGCCGTAGTCGCAGCCGATGCGGGCGAGGAGGTCGCGCTGGCCCATCGTTTCCACGCCTTCGGCGATCACTTTCAGTCCCAGTTTGTGCGCCATCACCACGATGGCCTCGGTCAGGGCGCGGTCGTCTGAGTCGGTTTCCAGATTGTTGACGAAGGCTTTGTCGATCTTCAGGTAGTCGATGTCGAATTTCTTCAGGTAGGCCAGCGAGGAGTAGCCTGTGCCGAAATCGTCGATGGAGACTTGGATCCCGGCGTCGCGGTATTCCAGCAGTTTGCGCTGGATATCCGGCTCGGCGTGCAGCAGCAGGCCCTCGGTGATCTCGATGGCGATCTGGTTGCCAGCGATCTTGGCATCGGCGAGGTGTTTCGACCAATCGTCGAAGTTGCCGCCGGTCTGGAATTGTACCGGCGAGACGTTGACGCTGATCTGGAGTGTGCGGCCGATCAGGCCTTTCCAGTGCTCCAGCCAATGTACGGTCTGCGCTACCACCCAGTTGCCGATCTCATTCACCAGCCCGATCTCTTCGGCCAGCGGGATGAATTCTGAGAGGTGGCTCCGCTTAGTTGGACAGTATTCCCCATTTCTTAAGTGGAAGCCTTGCGGTTAATGCCTACGCTGCTTTTGGCAGTGCCGGCAGGTTGTCGAAGTAGAACTCATCCGGCGTTTTGTCGTCAAGCGATGAAT
>JACRAT010000001.1 GCA_016234685.1 Nitrosomonadales bacterium | reverse complement strand
GAATCCGGCTTCTTCCATTTCTTGTTTGAAGCGTTCGGGGTTTTCCAGTGTGGTGACGGAGCGTTGCGGTTGCGGCAGGTCGGGCTTGATGGCGCGCAGTGCGCCGAACATGGTTTGCATGGCGGGCGATTGGTCCACGGTCGCCCAACTGGTGATGGCGACGCTGCCGCCCGGTTTGAGCGTGCGGTAGATTTCGGCGAAGCCTTGTTGCCTGTCGGGGAAGAACATGAGGCCGAACAGCGAGAAGGCGGCGTCGAAGGTTGCGTCGGCATAGGGCAGGGTCTGTGCGTCGCCGCAGTGCAGGGCGATGTTGCGGTGTCCGGCTTGTTCGATCTTGTTGCGGAACACGGCGAGCATGGCTTCGGAGAAGTCGATGCCGTGTACTTGTTCGGCATGCTGCGCGAGCCTGAGCGCGAGTGTGCCGGGGCCGCAGGCGACATCGAGCACGGTTGAATTGGGTTTGAGTTTGCTGGCGGCGATGGCTTCGTCGGCGAATTGCTCGAACACGAGCATGGTGGTCTCGGCGTAGCCGTCGGCGACGAGGTTCCACGGTTCGCTGGCGGAGAGTGGGTTCTGGTTGTTGGCCTGCGGTTGAGACAAGTGCTTCCCCTTTTGCGAACAGTCGTGATGCTGGCAATGCGCCCCGTCGTGGCGGGTTTCATCTTGCGCCAGCTCACACCCGCTAGGGGTACGCCGGTGGGTACCCGGTGGCTACGCCACCACCCTACCGCAGTGTTCTGGGGGATTCTGCCGTGAGCCCCGCGCCGTGCGTGCGGCGGGATGTGCGTCTAGCAGATCTGCAAGTGCTGTGGACTTTAGGTGAAGTGGGGATGGCGTGTCAATGTGTTGAAGACCCGCTAAGCGTTGCGTGGATTCATCTCGATCAGGCGAAAGCGTGGAAAGCCATCCTTGTCCCGCTGAACTCGGTAGCGATGGGAGTTTTACTGCGTCAGGTCGGCAAGCACCCTGCACGAGTCTTCAGCTGGCACGGCAAGCCAGTGGCTTGGACAGGGGCGCTCAAGCGCGCAGGGATCGAAGATTTCAGGTGGCACGATCTCCGACACACATGGGCAAGCTGGCTGGCGCAACAGGGAACGCCGTTGAATGTGCTGCAAGAATTGGGCGGCTGGGAGAGTGAATCAATGGTCAGACGTTATGCCCATTTGTCTCAACCAGTGCTGATCGAGCATTCCGAATTGGCGGCAACGATGCTCAATGGCACAACTGGAAATAAAAAAGGTCAGCGATAATTCGCTAACCTTTTTATCTGTTTGGTGGGTCGTGCGGGGATCGAACCTGCGACAAACGGATTAAGAGTCCGCTGCTCTACCAGCTGAGCTAACGACCCAAACGAGGCGCGCATTCTAAGCGACAGAACGGGATTACTCAAGCCCTTTTTCTGGATTTGTTTGTTGCTCTAGCGCCCAGAGGACGTGCTCGCGCACCAATCCAGACGAATCATTGGCACGAGTTTTCAATGATTCAATGAGTTCCGCATCTACCGGGGCATTGCCCAAGGCGACGGCAATGTTGCGCAACCATTGTTCGTGGCCGATACGCAGGATGGCGCTACCGGACATTTTGCTGCGGAAGGTGGCTTCGTCCCAGGCGAAGAGTTCGATCAGGGCGATGTCGTCCAAGCTGTTACGGACAGCGAAATCGGGTTCGATGCTGATCTGGGCGAAGCGATTCCAGGGACAGACGAGCTGGCAGTCGTCGCAGCCGTAGATGCGATTGCCGATCGCAGCCCGCAGCTCTACTGGGATGCTGCCTTGATGTTCGATGGTGAGATAGGAGATGCAGCGACGCGCATCGAGCCGGTAAGGGGCGACGATGGCATCGGTCGGGCAGACTTGTATGCAGCGGGTGCAAGCGCCGCAGCGCGGAATCTCTGGTTCATCGGGCGGCAAAGGCAGATCGGTGAATATCTCGCCCAAGAAGAACCATGAGCCGTGTTCGCGGGTGAGCAGCAGCGTGTGTTTGCCGCGCCAGCCTAGATGGGCGCGGCTGGCAAGCTCGACTTCCAGCACGGGGGCGCTGTCGGTGAAGACGCGATGACCGCAATCGCCGATCTCGGCTTGGATACGCTGGGCAAGTTGCTCCAGCCGACGGCGCAACACCTTGTGATAATCCCGGCCCAGCGCATAGCGCGAAATGTAGGCGCGTGAGCCGTCCACCAGCACTTCGACACTGTCTTTTGCCTGCGGCGGACGGTAGTCCATGCGCACGGAGATGACGCTGCGCGTGCCTTGCACCAATTCCGCAGGTCGGCTGCGTTTAACACCATGTTTTGCCATATAATCCATGCCGCCGTGAAAACCCTGCGCCAGCCATTCGAATAGATGGGGTTCTGCGGCGGATAGGTCTGGGTCGGCGATGCCGACGGCCTGAAATCCCAGCTCACGCCCCCACGCCTTGATGCGTGTGGCGAGCGCGACATAATCGATTGGAGAAAAATCCTGCTGCATAGCCCGGATGATAGCCGAATCAGCCTGACACTGGCCGACGAAGCCGCGACCATCGCGCTCGGCATCCGGCTGGCACAGGTGCTGAAGCCGGGGTTGGTGGTCTATCTGCATGGAGATCTGGGCGCGGGGAAAACCACCTTGGTGCGTGCCCTGCTCCATGCGCTGGGGCATGTCGGACGAGTGAAGAGTCCGACCTATACCTTGGTTGAGCCGTATCAGGTGAACGGGTTAAACTTGCGTCATTTTGACCTGTACCGATTTCAGGACGAGAACGAGTGGGAAGCTGCTGGCTTCCGCGACGAATTCGACGGACGCAACGTGTGTCTGGTCGAGTGGCCGGAGCAGGCGCAGGGCTTGGTTCCTCAAGCCGACTGGGACATCCGCTTCCGCATCCTGCCAGAAGGAAGAAACATTGAAATTCACGCAAACAGCTTGATGGGAAAAGAATGTTTGACCGCGCTGCAAAACTGATCGCATTGACCCTGCTGCTTTGGCTGCCGCAAACGCTGGCGGCCATCACAGTCACGTCGGCGCGCACTTGGCCCGCGCCCGACTACACCCGCCTCACACTGGAATCCAAGCAGCCCATCCGCTTCAACCTATTCACCGTCAAGAATCCCGAGCGACTGGTCATCGACCTTGAAGACGTCGCCATGAACGACGTACTGAAAGACCTCGCCGGCAAGATCGGCAACGACGATCCTTACATCAAAAGCGTGCGCGTCGGTCAATTCAAGCCGGGCGTGATGCGGCTGGTGATGGACCTCAAAACCGAGGCCAACCCGCAACTATTCGACCTCAAGCCTGTCGCCGAATACGGCTACCGGCTGGTGCTGGACGTCTACCCCGTCAAACCGGCCGATCCGCTGCTGGCACTGCTACAAAATCCGCAGGCCAAACCCGCCGAACCGCCGGCCACCGTCCCAGAAGCCAACCCGCCTGCCGAAGCCCCCAAGTTGAGCAGCGCGACCAAGCTGGAAGCTGTCCCCGAGAAAGCTGCCAAGCCCGCTCCGCGTGGCTACCCGGAAATGACCGCCCGCACCCTCATCATCGCCATTGATGCCGGACACGGCGGCGAAGACCCCGGCGCGCACGGCAAGGCCGGGACGCACGAAAAGACCGTCACCCTCTCCATCGCCCGCCACCTGAAAACGCTAATCGACAAGCAAGAGAACATGCGCGGCGTGCTGATCCGCGATGGCGACTACTTCATCCCGCTGGGCGGACGCACCGCCAAGGCCCGCGCCTCCCACGCCGACCTCTTCGTCTCCATCCACGCCGACGCCTTCATCAACCCTGAAGCGCGCGGCTCATCCGTGTTCGCCCTGTCCGAACACGGCGCGACCAGCGCTGCCGCCCGCTGGCTGGCGAAGAAGGAAAACGAAGCAGACTTGATCGGCGGCGTGAACATCGCCGTGAAAGATCCTTACTTGGCACGCACCCTGCTCGACCTCTCGCAGACCGCCACCATCAGCGACAGCCTCAAACTGGCCAAGCACGTATTGAACGAACTGAGCGACATCAACACCCTGCATCACGGCTCGGTCGAACAAGCCGGCTTCGCCGTACTCAAATCGCCCGACATCCCCTCGATTCTGGTCGAGACCGCTTTCATCAGCAACCCCACCGAAGAGCGCCGTCTGAGCGACGACGACTATCAGGAACAACTCGCCCACGCCATCCTCACCGGCATCAAACGCTACCTAGCGCAAAACCCTCCGCTGGCGAAGATGAAAATGGCGGAGCGCTAAACCCTCCGCCCAGAGCCTTCAAGACCCCACCGCTTTGCGCGGAAATCACTATACCGAAAAGCCTAGGCTTTCTGGTCTATAGACGCCCCCACCCCCCCCCGCGCTATCATCCACCTCGATTTTTTGTGGCTACTTAATTGGGAGAAAATTTATGCTGAAATCTAAATCAAATTTGGTACTGGCCGCATTGCTGGCCGGATTCTCTAGCGTCGCCATGGCAGAGGGAAGTGGTTTTTATGGCGCGGTTGATCTGGGACAAGCCAAACAGAAGGACTCCTGCACAGGCGCCCCCGCAGGTGTAAGTTGCACCGCAACAGCAACCGCTTTCCGTATCGGTGGCGGCTATCAACTAAACCCCAATGTCGGCTTAGAAGTGAGCTATGGTGACTATGGTGCGGCCAAGGCCTCAGGCCCTGCTTTGGGACCTGTAAGCCTCTCTCTAGCTGCCACTGGCTTCCAAGTATCCGCAGTAGGCTCTTTGCCTGTGAGTGACGCATTCGCATTCACCGGCAAAATTGGAGTAGCAAACACCACACTAAAGACTTCGGCCTCCGCCCTAGGCCTGAATATCGGTTTGGGTAGCACCTCAACCACGACTCTCGCCTACGGCATTGGCGTTCGTTACAACTTGACCCCGACCATCGCGCTTCGCGCCCAATATGAGGATCTGGGCAAAATGAATTATCCCGGCGGCGTGACCGGAAAAACCGGCCTGAGCCTGATCTCCGCAGGCGTCACCTTCGGCTTCTAACTCAAGTTGGTCTCGGCATCAGCCCGCTTCGGCGGGCTTTTTACTATCTGTTTTCCAGCGCCTCCCAGCGCGCCATCAATACCAGCAACTCTTCTTCAATAGCCGAGACTCGCTCTTGCAGTTGGCGGGCATGGGCCGGGTTGTCGCGGAACAGCGCGCCGTTGCCCAAGGTGGCGGCGAGTTCTTCTTGTTCTTTTTCCAAGGCTTCGATGCGGACGGGGATCTCGTCGAGTTCGCGTTGCTCTTTGAAACTCAGCTTCTTGCTCACTCCTTTGGCAGGCTGGAGGGGATTTTCGACGGCAGGTTTCTGCGCCACGCTTCTACCCTCTCCCTGCAAGGGAGAGGGTGTCTTGGCCGCTTGCGCCGCTTCGTACTTCTTCACCCGCACCCAATCCTCGAAGCCGCCGACATACTCCTTCAACTTGCCGTCGCCCTCGAAGGCGATCACTTGCGTCACCACGTTGTCGAGGAAGGCGCGGTCGTGGCTGACCAGGAACAGCGTGCCGTCGTATTGCGCCAGCAGCTCTTCCAACAGTTCCAGCGTCTCGATGTCGAGGTCGTTGGTGGGTTCGTCCAGCACCAGCACGTTGGCGGGGCGGGTGAACAGGCGCGCCAACAGCAGCCGATTGCGTTCGCCGCCGGAGAGCGATTTCACCGGCGAACGCGCGCGCTCCGGCGCGAACAAAAAGTCGCCCAGATAGCTGATGACGTGCTTCTTCACGCCGCCGATCTCGATGAAGTCCGAGCCTTGGCTGATGGTGTCGATCAGGCTGGCTTCGTCGTTGAGCTGGGCGCGCAATTGGTCGAAGTAAGCGACGCTGATCTTGGTGCCCAGCTTGACCGTGCCGCTGTCCGGCGCCATTTCACCCAGGATGATCTTGAGCAGCGTACTCTTGCCCGCGCCGTTCGGCCCCAGCAGACCGATCTTGTCACCACGCTGGATGCGGCAGGAGAAATCGTCGATGACCGTGCGTCCGGCGAAAGTCTTGCTCACGCCTTCCAGTTCAGCCACCAGCTTGCCGGAGCGCTCGCCTGCTTCCAGATTCATCTCGACCTTGCCGACCTTTTCGCGACGCTCGGCGCGGTCGCGGCGCAGTTGCTCCAGACGCAGCACGCGGCCTTCGTTGCGGGTGCGGCGCGCCTTCACGCCCTGACGTATCCACACTTCTTCCTGAGCCAGCACTTTGTCAAACTTGGCGTTGACCACCGCCTCGTCGGCCAGCATCCGCTCTTTGATCTTCTGATAGGCATCGAAATTGCCGGGGAAGCTGGACAGCTTGCCGCGATCCAGTTCGACGATGCGGGTGGCGACGTTGTCGAGGAAGCGTCGGTCGTGGGTGACCAGCAGCACCGCACCCAGAAAACTCTTCAGCAAGCCTTCCAGCCACTCGATGGAAGCGAAATCCAGATGGTTGGTCGGCTCGTCGAGGATCAGCACGTCCGGCTCGGCCACCAGCGCCTGAGCCAGCGCCACGCGTTTGCGCACCCCGCCGGAGAGCGAACCGACCAGCGCATCGGGATTCAGCTCCAAGCGCTGAATGGCAGTTTCGATACGCGCCTGCACCGCCCAACCGTTCTGCGCTTCGAGCGCAGTCTGCAACGGCTGCATCTCCTCCAGCAGCTTCTCGTAATCGGCGTCCGGCTCGGCCAATTGGTGCGAAATATGATGGTAGTCGATCAGCAGTTGCTGTAGCTGTCCCAGCCCGCGCGCCACTTCGTCATACACCGTAGCTTCGGCGTTGAGCGGCGGCTCCTGGCTGACGTAGCAGATGCGTGCGGTCGGAGCACGCCACAACGTACCGTCATCCAGATGCGCCTCGCCCGCCAGTATCTTGAGCAGACTGGACTTGCCGCCGCCGTTGCGCCCGATCAAGCCGACACGCTCGCCCTCGTCGAGTTGAAAATCGGTCTTGGCCAGCAGATCGACGTGACCGAAGGCGAGAGAAGCTTTGTCCAGAGTAATGAATGGCATATCGAATGTACCGGTGAGCAGCCAATGGCGCTCACTACGAAATTTTGGAAGGCGCGCATGATACCAGCCGCCGCATGGTCGCTGCGGACTTCCGTCCAGAATAGCGGAGCAAGATTAGCGCCTTGTTACGTAAATTCCACCAGATTTTTTATCTTTTCGGAATCAGGTGGCTGCACAGCTTCTACGCAATAAGCGTAGTATCCCGGTCTGCCAGTGCCTCCTTCATGAGACAACATGAACGATTTCGACACACCTTCCAAACCTCCCCGCGTTTTGTCGCTAGTGCTGATCTACGCCGGAGCCGCCGCGCTGTGGATCGTGCTATCCGATAGCATCGTCGCCCATTGGATCTCCTCGCCCGAGCAACTCACCAAAGCCAGCATCCTCAAGGGATTGCTGTTCGTCGGCCTCACCTCTTTGCTGCTTTACGGACTATTGCGGCGCGCTGCCACCCGGTTCCGTATGGCAGCCGAGGCGACCCGCCGTACTCAAGACGAGAAGCTGCACGCCTTACGGCTGCTGGACGCGATCGCCGAAGGATCGAGCGATGCCATCTTCGCCAAAGACGCGCAAGGGCGCTACGTGATGCTCAACAAAGCCGCCGAACTCGTCGTAGGCAAGCCGGCGTTAGAGGTATTGGGCAAGACCGACACCGCAATCTTCCCGCCTGAGAATGCCGCACTGGTGATGGCCGATGACCGACGCATCATGGTTGAGAACAAGGTCTACACCTACGAGCACACTTTAAGCACGGCACATGGAACGCGCGTTTTTCTCACGACCCAAGGCCCGTTGCAGGACGCAGACGGAAAAATATGCGGCGTATTCGGAATCGCCCGCGACATCACCGAGCGCAAGGAGATCGAAAATGCCCTGCGGGAGAGCGAAGCGGCTTACCGTTCGCTGTTCGAGAACATGCTCAACAGCGTCGTCCACGCCCGCATCATCTTCGACGGCGAACGGCCCATCGACATGGAGTATCTCTCGACCAATCCGGCCTTCGCTGCTGTCACCGGCATCACCGAACCGGTGGTCGGACGCCGCATCAGCGAAGTCATCCCCGGCTATTGCGAGCGCAACCCGGAGTCGATCGAAATCTTTGGGCACGTCGCCTCGACCGGCATCCCCAAGCGCTGGGAGCATTATCTGGCCGAACTTGGCCGCTGGTTCTCTTTCATGATCTATTCGCCCGCTCAGGGCGAGGTAATCATCGTGACCGAGAACATCACCGAACGGAAAAAAGCCGAAGCCCAGTTACGCAAACTCTCGCTGGCGGTCGAACAAAGCCCGGAAAGCATCGTCATCACCGATCTTGAGGCCAATATCGAATATGTGAATCAGTCCTTCGTCAACAATACCGGCTACCGCCCGGAAGAGGTGCTCGGCAAGAATCCAAACATCCTGCATTCAGGCAAAACCCCGCAAGCCACTTTCGATGATCTCTGGCGCAAGCTCACCGCCGGCCAAACTTGGGAGGGCGAGCTGCACAACCAGCGCCGGGATGGCAGCCAATACACCGAGCAGGCCATCATCAGCCCGATCCGCCAAGCCGACGGACGCATCACCCACTACGTCGCGGTAAAACAGGACATCACCGAGAAGAAACGCGCCGAAGCGGAGATCCACCGCCTGGCTTTCTACGACTCGCTCACCCATCTGCCCAACCGCGCATTACTGCTGTTCAACCTCGACCGTTTCAAGAATCTCAACGATGCCGGCGGGCCGATCTTGGGCGACGAGATACTCAAGGCCACTGGCGAACGCCTGTCCCACATCCTGCGCGAGGGCGACATGGTGGCCCATCTTTCCGGCGACGAGTTCGCCATCCTGCTGCCCAGCCTCTCGCTGCAAGCGAACGATGCGGCCCATCAGGCGCTGTACATCTCCGAGAAGATACAGGCAAAGCTACGCGAACCTTTCCACCTGCACGAGCAGACGTTCGTACTCACCGCCTGTCTGGGGGTCGCACTGTTCCCGGAGGATGCACAGGATACGGCGCAAAACGTGCTGCGCCGTTGCGATACCGCCCTGCATTTCGCCAAGACCAGAGGGAGCGCGCAGGTCACTTTCTTCGACGAAAGTCTGGAAGCGGTCGCCCGGCAACGCTTCGACATCGAGCAGGAGTTGCGCCGCGCCATCACGGGCGACGAACTGCGCATCTATCTGCAACCGCAAGTGGAAGCCAATGGACAGATGGTCGGGGCCGAAGCGCTGGTACGCTGGCAACATCCCGCGCGCGGATTGCTGCCACCGGGAACCTTCATCCCCATCGCGGAAGAGTCTGATCTGATCGTAGGGATAGGCGAGCGGGTGTTCACCGAGATTTGCCGGATGCTGGTGCGCCCGGAGATCGCCTGTTGCCCGATACGCATCTCGGTCAACATCAGCCCGCGCCACTTCCGCCAGCCCAACTTTGTCGAGTGGGTCAAACAAGTATTGAACGCCAGCGGTGCCGATCCCGCCCGCCTTACGCTGGAAATCACCGAAGGCATGGTGATCGACAATCTGAGTGAGGCCGTGGCCAGAATGACCGAGCTGATCGCACTCGGCATCCACTTCTCAATGGACGATTTCGGTACGGGCTACTCTTCCTTGGCTTACCTGAAGCGCCTGCCGCTGCACGAACTGAAGATAGACAAGACCTTTGTGCAAGATGCGCCGTCCGCTCCGAACGACGCCGCGTTGGTGGAAACCATCCTGTCCGTCGCTCACCACTTGCACCTCAAAGTCGTGGCCGAAGGGGTGGAGACGCAGGAGCAGGCCGATTTTCTCAATGCGCGCGCCACGGTGATCCACCAAGGCTATCTGTTCGGCAAGCCTGTGCCGATGGAAGTCTGGCTGGACGGGCTGGAGCAGCGTTTCAGCCAAGCCTAGCTCCCGCGTCGGCCCACCCTGACTCCTCCCCTTTCAAGGGGGAGACCAGGAGGGGCTCACTAAATCAGACTGTTTTCGTCTGCCCCGGCTGGGTGGATTGATGCACCAGCGAGAAGCCGATGGCCCACAGCGCCATGGCAATGCAGCCGAACAGAATGGCCATCACCGAGGCCAGCAGCATCAGGGTATGCCCCGGCAATAGATTGAAGAAAAAGGGGAACAGGAAGACGAATCCCGCCAGCAGGTTGCCGCCCAGCAGCAACTGATGTCCGCCGCGATAGCCCTTGCCGACCGGATCGCCGACGATGGGCAGGGAGCCCAACCAGAGTCGTGCCGCCAGCACGCCCAGCAGCAGCAGCGCCGCTCCGACTAGGCGGCTGGCGGGGCCGTCGTCCAGCTCATCCACCCCGACCAGCCGCAGCAGGAACCCGCCCGCCGTGGAGAACCAGCCCATCGCCAGCGTCTGCGGGATCAGGAACCACGCCGCGAACAGATTCAATTCAGATAGTTTCATGCATTGTCCTTTAACTTTGCGCCCCGCTCTCTTTCGGGGCCGATGGTTTCAATAATCCCACACAGACCAGCGCCAGCCCACCCGCGACCAGAAAAGCCATGCCCGCCCCCCAGTAATGCCACAGCACGCCGAACAACAACCCAGCTGGGATAGCGCTGAGGCCGACGGCGAGATGATACCAGCCGAAGGCCGTGCCGCGTTCGCTGGCGGCCACGCGGGCACTGATGAGTGCACGCTCCGAGCCTTCGCTGAGCCCGGTGACCAGCCCGTAGCCCAGCACCACCAGCCACAGCATTTCGGCCTGCCCCACCTGACTCAGCGCCAGATAGCTCAGGCCATAACCCAGCCAGCCGATGCGGGTCAGAAAGGTGCGACCATGACGGTCGGCCAGCCTGCCGCCCAACGACGAGGTGGCCGATTTGCTGATATTGAGCAGCGCCCACACCAGCAGCACCTGCACCAGCGACATCCCCAGCTCGTTGGCCCGTAGCAGGATGAACCCCTCCGAGGCGCGCGCAAAGGTGAACAGCACCAGCACGCCCAGATAGCGCTGCATGGCGGGCGATAACGCCGACCAGCGTAGCGGGGACTGAGCCAGTTTCTCCTCCTCCACCTCCAGTCGCTGCGGCTCTTTCACCCCCCAGAACAGCAGCACCATCACCAACACGCCGGGCACCACCGACCACTCGATCACCTCGCGGATGCCGAGTCCGCCCCAAGTCAGCGCGGCGATCGCCAGCAGTGTGCCGACCATCGCGCCCGCATTGTCCAGCGCGCGCTGAAAACCGTAAGCGCGCCCGTGCATCTCGCGGTGGACTGAATCGACCAGCAGCGCATCGCGCGGCGCGCTGCGGATGCCTTTCCCGACTCGATCCAGACTGCGCAGCAGCAGCACCGTCGCCCAGCTTCCCGCCAGCCCCATCAGCGGACGCACCACGTTGGCGATACCGTAACCGGTCAGCGTCAGCAACTTGCGCCGCCCGCGCCCGGAATCCGAAAACCTCCCCGCCCACAGCTTCAGGAAACTCGCCGCCGCATCCGCCACGCCCTCCACCAACCCGAACACCACCGGCCCCGCGCCCAGCACGGTGGCGATCAGGATGGGGATAAACGGGGTCACCATCTCGGAAGCCATGTCATTGAAGAAACTGACTAAGCCCAGCACGATCACGGTGCGCGGTAGTTTATGTGGCGTCATCTTCGATTCTTTTATACCGCGTTTGCGCTAGAATGCGCGCCGCCGTCCTCGTAGTTAAATGGATATAACCGGCCCCTCCTAAGGGTCAATTACTGGTTCGATTCCAGTCGAGGACGCCAACTCCCACCGCGAAACGCGCATCAAGCATCACCCGGCAACTCAGGTCCGTCGATCAGCAGCATCTTCGCATAACGCCCCTCAATCGGCTCACTCGCGGCACCTGCGTCCACTAGCAAAAATGGCTGAAAGCAACCGCCCTCAGCCGTAAAGTACGGCTCTCGTTTTATACAGGGTTCATTCACCCATTTTCGCGGCTTCCAGCTAACAGGTTTTCCGCACAATCCGATTACCAGAAAACAGTCACCGTTCCATAGCCCGATGTTGGCATTACGCCCCCGACCAACGTACCAGCGGCCGACCTGCAATTCACTTCCAATCAGCTCCGACGATAGCATCGTCCACGCACCACCAGCAATGCCGCGCCTTCTCAAGCCATCCACCACTCCCCGTCTTCCCTTCCAATCACATTGGCAAACAGGCTCGAGTATTTTTCCGACGCGAAGCTGTGGATGGGAACGAGCGCCTTGGGGGCGAGCGCTTCGGCAAAGCGTTTGAGATCGACGGGGCTGGCATGGCCGGAGGTGTGGATGTGCGCCATCGCTATGCCCAGCCCCTTCAACCACTCTTCCATTTCGGTATAAGAGCCTTCTTCCAGATAACCTTCCCATTGCGAATAGATGAAGCCCGCACCTTCCAGACACTCGGCACGGATCCAAATCCGGCATCAGCAACGGGCGGAACAGCATGACGTACTTGGATGGGTCTTGATGCAGTCTGTCGGCAAAGATGCGGTTCTTCTTGTGCTTGTCCAGTAACTCGAACCACCCGTTGCGCTTGATGAGCCTGCGCTGCGACTCGGGTACGTACAGTGCCACGCCCGGCCATGAAGATTGCGGGATGCTGCCGTTGCCCGTCGCCTCCAGTATCGCGGCGGCATACAGGTCGATCACCAACGTGCGGCCCGTCTTCTTGCAAGCCCGGTACAAGCTGACGATGCGGTCGATGTTCTGGGCGGAGGTGTGCACCATCGCCAAGCCGGGAGTCGCCTGAAAAGCGGCGACCATCTGCGCCTCCATCTCAGTCTCGGCAGGAAAGGTCGCCTCGTCATCCAGCCGCGACAGAGACGAGCCTTCCATCAGCAGCACGTCGATGTCTTGCGGCGGCTGCGCCACCATGCTCTCGAACAAGGCCGATTTTCTGCCATGCGCGCGAAAGTCGCCGCTGTAAAACAGCCGCTTGCCCCTCGCCTCGATCAGCACAGCGTAAGAGTCAAAGGCAGAGTGATCCACCAGATATGGCGTGATCTTGAAAGCTCCCAACTCGATGGTCTTGCGATGTTCGAGTGTCGGGCCTTGCAGTCGCGGCATGTCCTGCTTGGTAAACGGCGCGGCGGCGCTGACGATGTTGCGCGCCGCCGCCCCCATCAGCACGGGCACGCCTTCCGGCAGATGGTGCAGCAGACCGTAGTGATCGAGGTGCGGGTGTGAGATCACCACCCCGCGCAAATCGTCGCCCACGATCTGCGGAACCAGCGCGGCATCGGAGGCCTCGCCGTCCAGCGGCAGACCATAATCGAGCGCGATGCGCTCGCCGCCGCTCTCAAGCTCGACGCAAGTCCCGCCGATCTGCTTGCTGCCGCGATGGATACGAACACGCATGGTCGCTCCTGATGTTTTCTGTTGAGTCGGGCTGACGCTCTGGAGATGCTGCGGCTTCATCGCTGCACCACTTCCAGCATATCGAGTACGGCCAAGGCACACGCCGCGAACAGGCAGACGTAGAAAACCAGTTGATCTGGATTGCGTTTGAGTTCTTGCATCATGGCTGGCTCCTTGAGTTGGGATGCCTCCATGATAAGGAGGTCAGTAGCTCACCACGCGAGCTACTGCTGAGAATATTTTGCCAGCGTCGCTTCCAGCGCAAGTCGGACGCGCGTGCGCAGAGATTCCGGCGACAACACCTCCACCGCTGCGCCGTGCTTCAGAATGTCCATCAGTAATTCGCGGTCGTCTGCATAGGGGATCTCCAGCCAGTAACTGCCGTCAGCATCGAAGCCGGTGCGCTGCTCGGGATGCCACTGTTCGGAGGCGACCCAGCGGGCGCGTTCAGCGCTGAAGTGCAAGCGCGCCCAGTTCACTTGGTCACCAGAGAAGATGCCGTAGCCATTCTCGAAATGCGCTTTCAGCTCCTCCGGCGCGACCTCCCGCGCCGGAGCATCCAGCAATTCCGCCGTGCGGATGGCGTCAATGGCGAAGCTGCGGATGCCGAGTCGCAGGTGGCACCAAGCGTCCACATACCAGTTGTCGCGGTAGAACAGCAGTTGCTGCGGCGAGATGGTGCGCGTCTGCTCTATCCCGGTCTGACGATTGTAGTGAACGATGCTGAGCTGCTGGCGTTTCAGCGTGGCGGTGGCGAGTGTCTCGAAGCATCGCAGCGGCAACACGCGACGGGCGGCATGCACCAGACGAAAGCGCCGCTCGACCTCTTGCGGATCGTGGTCGCCGCTGCCGAGCAGCGCTTTCAGCCGCGTCTGCAAGGGCGCGACATGTGTGCTGAGTAGCCCAGGCCCGAGATTGGCGAGCAGTTGCTGCATCATCAGCAAGGCGTGGACTTCCGAGGCATTGAACCACAGTCCGGGCAGCGAAAAACTGTCGGTGCGATCAGCACTGTAACGATAGCCGCGCGCCTCCCTATCCCACTCGATGGGCATGTTCAGCCGGTCGCGCAGATAGTCCAAGTCGCGCTTGAAGGTCGCCAGCGAGATGCCCAGTTCATCGAGGAAGTCATCCACCGGCACGATGCGGCGGGCGATCAGCAGTTGCTCGATCTTGTAGAAGCGTTCGGTCCTGTCCATCCCTATATTCCAAGACTATGAGAACAGCCATCCGTCGCACGACAGCGCAGTGATCGCATTGCCCCCGTACTGGCTGGCTAGGCGTGTTCGCGCAACTAAACGGCGGTGAGGATAGTTTTGATCAATCCCTGCCCGGTTTGGGGTGATTTTGACAGTGGTAGGCCTCCTCCACCTTCCCCGTTTTGACCTCTTTGCAAACCAAGACTGGGCGGTGCTGCTCATTGTAAGAGCGAACCCAAGCATATTCATTGTTGCCAGCCGGTGCTGGTGCGGCGTTCTGATTGGATGCCACGGCGAGTGCTGCGATCCCGACCAGTGCAACGGCTGCGATTGCAGCACCCCGATCAGACTGGGCAATGAGCGCATTGCACTTATCAACGGTCAGCCCCCGACGATCCCCTTCCTCGTTGACCATCAGGATGTAGTTCCTGTCCCCCGATTGTCGAGCAGACTTTGCCGCTTGGCAGACATCGGTATCCGACATCGTATTCTTCCGTTGCGCAAACTGCTGGGGAGTCACTGCGCAGCCGGCCAGTGCCAAAGCGGCTGCCAAACAAACCATACGATAACCAAACATATTCACTCTTTCCTTGTTTTTCACACGCGCCATAAATCCACCAGAATCGAACCGGCAGCGCAACCGTCTGCCAGCGCACCAAATCTTAGCAGGATAAGCCCTTGTCACCTACGCTCGATGACTGGGCGAATAGCAATAGTTCTCGAATCCTGACCAAGCGAATAAACCGCCTAGCCTGCTGTTCAGGGATAGAATTAGTCCGCTCGCGGAGTTCCGCCAGCTATCGAACAAGGACGACGCCCCCATGCCATTCCTCACGCGCCCACTCCCGACCATCGTCTCATCCCACGTGGCCGGCCAATTGGCATCTGCACCGAGTTATCGCGCTATCCGCACACGCCACAACCGCATCCACGCAATCAGTCACCTGCCGACATGACTGTACCGACAGATTCGACGCGACGCCCTTGGTGGCTGGATCCGCTCACAGGCGGAGAATCCTCGGGCTTGTCGAATGCGGAGGTTAAGGTACGACTCGCCCGTCATGGGCCGAACGTGTTCCATGCCCGGCGTGAAAGATCGCTGCTGATCCAATATCTCTCGCGCTTCAAAAATCCGCTGGTCATCATCCTGCTCGTCGCCAGCATCGTGTCGGCGCTGAGCGGCGAGGTCATCAACTTCATCATCATCAGCGTCATCGTGTTGCTGAGTGTCACGCTGGATTTCGTGCAGGAATACCGCGCCAATGCGGCGGCAGAAAAGCTCAGGCTTTCGGTCGCCGTACGGGCTTCGGTGATGCGCGCAGGCCAGCCGCAAGAGATCCCCGTCAGCAAAATCGTGCCGGGCGATGTCGTACTGCTGACGGCGGGCGATCTGATCCCGGCAGATGGGTGCGTGCTGGAAGCGCATGATTTCTTTGTCAAACAGGCGCTACTCACCGGCGAATCCTATCCAGTGGAGAAGCATTCCGCGATGCCGCCGGATAGCGCGACCGATCTGCAAGATGCCACCAACGCGGTGTTCATGGGCACCTCGGTCATCAGCGGCAGCGCGCGGGTGCTGGCAGTAAAGACCGGGGCCGACACGGCCATGGGCGAGATTGCCGACACACTGACCCGCCCCTCCAAACCGACCTCGTTCGAGACAGGTTCACGTCGCTTCGGCCTGCTCATCATGCGGCTGACCATTTTGATGGTGATGTTCGTACTGCTGGCGAACGCCTTCTTCCACAAGCCCTGGCTGGATTCCTTCCTGTTCGCTGTCGCCCTCGCCGTCGGCCTGACCCCGGAACTTCTGCCCATGGTGGTATCCGTCACGCTGTCGCGCGGAGCGATGCGCATGGCGAAGCAGCAGATGATCGTCAAACGCTTGGCGGCGATCCAAGATCTGGGATCGATGGATGTGCTGTGCACCGACAAGACCGGCACGCTGACCGAAGCCCGTATCCGCATGGAACGCCACGTCGATGCCGATGGCCGCCCCAGCGAACGGGTGCTGGAGCTGGCTTATCTCAACAGTTTCTTTGAGACCGGGCTGAAGAGCCCGCTCGACTGCGCCATCCTTGAACACCAGCACATCGAAGTCGGCAGCTGGAACAAGATCGACGAGATCCCGTTCGACTTCGAGCGGCGCTGCGTCTCGGTGCTGCTGGATAACGGCCAGTCGCGCTGGCTGGTGGTCAAAGGCGCGGCGGAAGAGATCGTCGGGCTGTGTACCAATTATGAAGCGGAAGGGACTGAGCTGCGCCGCCCCATCGACGGAACAGCGCTGGGCGACATCCGCACGCAGTATCACGCGCTGGAGGCGGAGGGCTTCCGCGTACTCGGCATCGCTTGGCGCGAAGTGCCGCGCGACCATCCGCACGCCCAAGTCAGCGACGAGACCGAACTGGTGCTCGCCGGTTTCGCCTCCTTCCTCGACCCGCCCAAAGAGAGTGCCGCCCCGGCCCTTGCCGCACTCAAGCAGGCCGGTGTCGCGATCAAGATCGTCACCGGCGACAGCGATCTAGTCACCCGCCACGTCTGTGCCCAGTTGAACATTCCGGTGACGGGCGTACTGACCGGCAAAGAGATCGCCCAACTGGACGACTACGCCCTGCAAGCCCGCGTCGAAACGAGCAACCTGTTCTGCCGGGTGAATCCGGCCCAAAAGGAGCGCGTGATCTTGGCACTCAAAGCGCGCGGACACGTCGTCGGCTATCTGGGCGACGGCATCAACGACGCGCCATCGCTGCACTCGGCAGATGTCGGCTTGTCGGTCGATTCGGCGGTGGATGTCGCCAAAGAGGCCGCCGACGTGATCCTGCTCGAACGCGATCTGCATGTGCTGCACGCGGGCGTGCTGGAAGGACGGCGCACGTTCGGCAACATCATGAAATACATCCAGATGGGAACCAGTTCCAACTTCGGCAATATGTTCAGCATGGCGGGCGCGTCGCTGTTCCTGCCCTTCCTGCCGATGTTGCCGACACAGATCTTGCTCAACAACATCCTCTACGACCTCTCTGAGATCGCCATCCCGCTCGACAAAGTCGATGCGCAGGAGACCGACCGCCCCCGCGTACTCGACCTCGATTTCATCCGCAACTTCATGCTGGCGATCGGGCCGATCAGCTCGATGTTCGACTTCCTCACGTTCTACATCATGCTGCACGTTCTGGAAGCGAATGAACACCTGTTCCAGACTGGCTGGTTCGTCGAATCGCTCTGCACCCAAGTGCTGGTGATCTTCATCATCCGCACCCATGGCAACCCGCTGAAAAGCCGCCCCCACCCCTTGCTGACGACAAGCTCACTGGCGATCGTCGCCCTCGCCATGCTGCTGCCCTACACCGCCATAGGCACACACTTCGGCTTCGTCCCGCCGCCGGCAGGCTTCTATCTGATCTTGGGTGGAATGGTGCTGATCTATCTGCTGGTGGTGGAGCTGGCGAAACAGCGGTTCTACCGCTGGTCGGCTCGGCGAAGCTAAGGAAGCGCTGATTTATTCAAACCGTTCGCCCTGAGCTTGTCGAAGGGCTCACCACGAACGGAATAAATCTGCACTTCCCTAAGCGGTGGTGTTGACCACAGTGCCGACCGTTGCGGTGCTGGGCGTTTGTATCTGGGCCAAAGCCTGAGTGTTGTCGGTGATGCGCTGGGGCAGCTTGGTGTAAACGTCCGCCAGCTTGGTTTGAGTATCCGCCAGCGCACTGGAAGCCGTCACGTTCTGACTGGCCTGACTGGCTTTATCCTGCGCCTGACCGGCTTTGATTTCGAGTGAGCGCGCCGTCTGCTGGGCGCGCTCGGCGACCGATCTCGCCTCTCTGGCCTGGATTTGCAAAGTGCGCGCCGTCTCTGCGGCCTGATCGGCGGCACGCTGCGCCTGTTGCGACTGGAACTGCTGCATCATCGCGCTCACGCCGCCGGGAACTGATGAAGTGACTGTCATGATCCTAGCCTCTGACTTTCTGCCGAAACCAACCTGACGGGCTAGGCAAATGCACCGCCCGCGATTAAGTCCATCATACGCTTCAGATTTTCAGGCTTCAAGCCTGCCAAGATCAACGCAGCGAGAACACCACCCGACTCCCCGGTGCATCCTTGACCGCCGCCGCGACATGCCCGGCAAGCAAAAACACCCGTTCCATCCCGATGCCGCCAGTGCTAGTGAACCAATCCTGCACGACGCGGCCTCGCGCTTCGGCTAGATCGAGCAGATCGCCATCGCTCACCTCGGTATGCGCCAGCATCAGCGCCTCCATCTCAGGCTGAGTCAGCCCTTTTTGCATCCCGAGTGCATTCTTGGGCTTGCCGGGAAAATCTTCGTCGCGGTAGACCTTTTCCAGCAGAGCCGGATATTCCGCTGCCGTCACCTCGATCTCGTCGAGCGAAGTGGTGGATTTTCCGCGCCTTGCGCTATCGGCCAGCTTGCGCGCCTTGAGCTTGCGCAACAGGAAATCGTGTTTCAACACCGTAAGATCCGCCGACGAATCGGCATAGCCGGTGATCGCCATCTTCAGTCCGGGACGATCCGACATCGCCTTGGCCAACGCATGAAGACGACTCTCCAACTCCGGCGTGAGCTTGTCCGACCCCGCTACAAAAGCGACATGGGAAATGTCCTCCCCCCCTCCGAACAAGGACCCCAGCAGCGCAAATGGTGCCGTCACCGCCTTGACCACCACGTTGACCAACACCTTGAACACGATGCTGCCGATACTGAACTGCGGATCGTTGAGTGAGCCGTGGATGGGCAGGTCGAGGTCGATCTCGCCGCGCGAATTCTTCAGCAGCGCCAGCGCTAGGCTGAGGGGAATATCCAGCGCATCACGGCTCTCGACCTTGTCGCCCAACGTCAGTTGATCGAGGAAGAGTTTGTTCTGTGCCGTCAGCTCGCCCTTGTTGATGAGATAGCTGACATCCATCGACAGCTTGCCCTTCTCGATGGTGTAGCCGAGGTAGCGCCCGGAGTACGACGAAAGATTAGGCAGATCGACCCCGTGCGCGCTGGCCTGAAGATTGAGCGACAAAGGCGAAGCCAATGGGTCGATCCAGCCGGCGATGTGCACCGGCGCTGCCCGATCCACTTTGCCAGAGATCTCCACGCTACTCTGTGTGCCCGCCGCCAGCGCGCCGATGCGCCCGGTAAGGCCCGTCAAACGTGCCGAGTAATTGGGCTGGATGAACTCATCACTGAAATCCACCGCCCCGCCAGACAAAGTGATCTTGCCGATATGGATGGCCGGGGCGCGGCTAGGCCCCGCCGCCGCAACGGCGGACGCAGGCTGCACAGGCGCGGCCTGCGAATCGCGCACGATGCCTTTGATGTTGAGCTGCCCCTTGGGATTGACCAAAAGCTGGGTGAAGAAATCGCGCACGGCAATCTCGCCGACGTCGAGCGCAAACGGTTGGGTATTCAGCACCAGCCTATCCAAACGCAATAATTTCAGGCGCAGCATATCTTCCGCATTCACCCGGTCGAGCACGTTGAAATCGCTCAGCGCCACATCCCCCGCCAGCTTCAACTGCCCGTTGGCGGCATGCACCTCGCCCTTGAAGCTGGCGTCGCCGCGCGTCAGCATGGCATTCAGATCATCCGTCACCCAACCTTGCAACGCTACTAGATCGACGTGCTCGGCGTTCACCTTGACATCCGCCCGCCCATCCAGCGTGGACTCGCCTTCGGCTGCCAGTTTACCGTGCTCGTTCACCGTCGCCTTGAGGCTGAATGGAATGGGGCGCGCGGCATCGCTGCTCAACTTGCCAGCCTCGACGGCGATGCTGCCCAGCGCCAAAGCGTGTGATTCGCCGTTGGTGTTGTCGGTGAAATTGATCCGCCCGGCATCCAGCGCCAGCTTATCCACCGCCCAGTTCCAACTAGGCGCAGCCTGCCGCGCCGCAGGCTGGGCAGACGCGGGAGCGGCAAAGGCTTCCAGCAGATCGAGCTTGCCCGCCGGGGTGCGCGCCAGTTCCAACTCAGGCGCAGCAAGATGCAACGCTACAACCTGCGCTTGGCGCGCTTTCACCTCCAGCACCAGCTTGTCCAAGCTGAGCTCCTGCCAGCGGGCGAAACGCACGCCTGCGCGGCTGATCGTCGGGGCGGCGTCTGCCACCGAACCCAAGTCGATACGCCGCACCGAAAATTTCTGCGCGAACACATCTGCATCGACGCCACTCAGGCTCAACAGCGGCAACTCCACGCTCAGCTTCTGCGCGGGCAACTGCCCTTTGAAACGCTTCAGCGCCAGATCGCCCGCCAGCTTGAGCGTGTCCGCCGCGCCGTTGCGACGCTGAAAAGTCACTTGCAGCTTGGCACTGAGCAACGCCGACTCCAGCTTCAACGGCGATTTGAGGTAAGCGCTGATGCGGGTCAGATCAAAGTCGTCCAGCTCCACCGCCAGCGCAGCATCCTGCCCGGCGGCGAAGGGCCTCACCTTGCCGGAAAGGTTGAAATCGGAGCCGTTGAGATGGGCGCTGAAAGCTGGCTCGACGAACACCGCTTCCTGCGAAGCCACGTTGGCGATGAAAGGCACGCCGAGTTTGATCTGACTGACGGTCTGGCTCTGTTTTACCACCTGATCGACCCACTCGATCTGCCCGTCGTTGAGCGTGATATTGCTCACCGCGAACTGCGGCGTAGGGCCGTCGCTGGGTTTGGCCCATTCATCCAGCAGATCGGAGATGTTCAGTCTATTTTGCGCCAGCCGCTCCAGATGCAGCTTGAGCTGATCGATCCTGAGCTCGCTAACCACCGGCATCAATCGGAACAAGGACGCCGACGAAACATCCACATACAGGCTGTCGACCGACAACACCTCGCCCGCCTTGATCCCTTCGACCTTGGCGGACAGAGTGTACGGCGAGATCTCGATGCGCGCGATGCTGACCGGACGCTTCAGCGCCTCGCCCAGCGCTGCTTCCAGTTGCGACTTGGCATAACCCGGCAACCAAAGATAGCCGACCACCCCGAACAACAGCACCAGCCCCGCCAAGCTGGCCACCCCTCTCCAGACGATGCGACGCGCACCTTGCCCCAACCAGCGTTTACCGCCCTGCCCTTCGACCTGATTTTCAGTTTCCACTTTCGCTTCCATCACAACCTCGTCCTATGTCTGGGCTATTTTGCCCTAACTTGGAACGAAAGCCGTCAACAAATGAAGGCCGGCCTCCGGCTAACGCCTGTTTTCGATAGCCCGCACTTTCAACTGGATGCCCAGTTGTCGCCACTCACCAGCTTCGTCTTCGAGCGCGGCTTGGGTGAGCGGATGATGCTTCAGCCAGTCTTTTTCGATCTGAAGTTCGACCTGACTGCCGTTCGCTCTCACTAGGAAATCGGCGATGCTCTGCTCGTTGCGGCTGCGATAAAACAGAGCGGCCAGCCGCAGCGACAGGGCAGGCAACCAGAGTTCGGGGCTTTTCAGTTGCCCCTGCATCTTTTTGAGTGAGCCGCGATGGGCAAGCACCATACGCGCCAGACTCTCTTGCTCGTCGTTGGAAAAACCCGGCATATCGGCGTTGCCGAGGATATAGGCGGCGTGTTTGTGGTGTCCGCTGTGAGCGATGGACAGGCCGATCTCGTGCAGACGGGCGGCCCAGCACAGCATCTGCTGCTGCGCGGCCCAGTCGCCGGGTTGCTCGGCGCTGAGCGCATCCAGCAAAGTCTCGGCCAGCGCCTCGACGCGATGGGCGTGCGCGGCATCGACTTGATAGCGCCGCATAAAATTGTTGACGGTGACATCGCGCACATCGTTGTCGTGATAGCGCCCCAGCAGATCGTGCAAGATGCCGTCGCGCAGGGCGAAGCGGCTGGTGGACAGGCGTGGGATGTCGAGTTCGGTCATGATCGCGTTCATGATGGCGAAGCCGCCGGGCAGGACTTGCATCCGATCGGCGCGAAAGCCGAGCTTGTCCAGTTGCGAGGTGTTACCGATCTTGAGCAGATGGTTGCGCAGGGAGAGCAGACCGCTCTGGGTGATGCCGCCATCCGACCAGTTGTTGCGTTCAAGGATGCCCGCCAGCGTGCGCGCCGTGCCGGATGAGCCGATGGCATCCTGCCAGTATTCGCTGGAGAATTCGGCGATCAGACCTTGCAACTCGTTACGCGCTGCCAGCTCGGCGGCCTCCAGTGACTTTCGGGTGATTTTGCCGTCAGGAAAGAAACGCAGGGTGTAGCTGACGCAGCCCATGTACAGGCTTTCCAGTTTTTCCGGCTGCGTGCCGCTGCCTATGATGAGCTCGGTCGAGCCGCCGCCGATGTCGATCACCAACCGTCTTTCGCTGGAAGGCGGCAGGCTGTTGGCGACACCGAGGTAGATCAAACGCGCCTCTTCGCGTCCGGCGACGACTTCGATGGGGAAGCCCAGCGCTGCTTCGGCGCGTTGCAGGAATTCATGGGAATTCTTCGCCACCCGCAAGGCATTGGTTCCCACCGCCCGCACCGCGCCGCGCGGCAGTTGGCGCAGGCGCTCGCCGAAGCGGGTCAGACATTCCAAGGCACGCTGCTGAGTCGTTTCATCCAACAGCTTCTCCGGCGTCAGCCCGGAAGCCAGCCGGATCGGTTCGCGCAGGGTGTCGAGCGGGAATATCTGTTCGTTGATGACGCGGGCGATCTCCAGATGGAAACTGTTGGAGCCGAGGTCGATCGCGGCCAAAGTCGAGTAGCTGGGCATGGCGTTTCTGGGCATGGCTGATCCAAAATCGTGGGTAGGTCAAAGGCATTGAGCGCGACTGCGGTAATCCTAGCGTAATGGTATTACAGTTTTATCACGCTCTGCCTGACAAGCGATCCATTGTCATCAATTTGTTATATCGCAGGCCTATGATGGAAAGTCACACACAGGGGACATCATGGGCGGTGAGCATACTTCCAAGCGATTCGACGCAGAACTAGAGGCCGTGCGCTCGCTCGTTCTGCAAATGGGCGGGCTGGTAGAGAGGCAGGTACAGCAATCCATGTCAGCGCTGATCGCAGGCGATGTGGCGCTGCTGACCACGATCGTGGATAACGATTACCGGGTGAATGCGCTGGAAGTCGAGATCGACGAGGTCTGCAATCGCATCATCGCCTGTCGCCAGCCCGCCGCCAGCGATCTGCGTGTACTGATGAGCGTCATCAAGATCATCACCGATCTTGAGCGAATCGGCGACGCCGCAAAAAAGATCGCCCGCATGGGGCTGCGCCTGTCGGGCCAGAATCCATTCCACTTTCCCCGCTACCGCGAACTCAACTACGCCACTTCGCTGGCGCTGGATATGTTGCATAACGCGCTGGACGCTTTCGCCCGCCTTGATCTGAATCTGTCCATCGAAGTGGTGCGACAGGACGAGAAAGTGGATGAGGAATTCCACTCCATCATGCGTTACCTGATCTCGTTCATGATGGAAGACCCGCGCACCATCTCCACCTCGCTGGAGATCTTATTCGTGGCAAAAGCCATCGAACGCATCGGCGACCACGCCAAGAACATCGCCGAGTATCTGGTCTATCTGGTCAAAGGGCGCGATATACGCCACACTTCGGTCAAGGAGTTCGAACTGGAAGTTCGCAAGGCTCTATAATGACCGCCGCGTGCAGAAAGCCTCCCCGATCATGCAAGCCATTCTGATTGCCAACCCCAAAGGGGGCAGTGGAAAATCCACCCTTGCCGTCAATGTCGCCGCCTATCTGGCTGCCAACGGGGAGCATGTCGCGCTGCTGGACATGGATAGGCAACAATCCTCGCGCTTCTGGCTGGAGCAGCGCCCGGCTGAATTGCCGATGATCTGGCCACTCAACAAAGATCACAGCAAGCGTCCCAAATGCGATCACTTGGTAATCGACTCCGCAGCCAGTCTGCATGGCAAGAACCTAGAACGGGCGATCAAACTCGCCAGCAAGATCCTTGTACCAATCTCGCCATCCATGTTCGACATGCACGCCAGTCAGGAATTCTTGCGCGTGCTCAGCGAAGAAAAAGCCCTGCGCAAAGGCCGGGTGCAGATTGGCGTAGTCGGGATGCGCATGTCGGCACGCACCCGCTCGGCGGCAACGCTGGAAAGATTCTTAGCCGAATTGGATGTGCCGGTGTTGGCCTATCTGCGCGAAGCACAGGTCTACGTCAACAGCATCGCTGACGGCAAAAGCATCTTCGACCTGCCTCCGCACACCACCGCCCGTGAACGGGCGCAATGGCAGACGCTACAACTCTGGCTGGAATAGCCCTCAAGCAGAAACCTTCGCCAGTCGGCGCTTCCGCTCTGCGGTGAACGCCCACCAAGGCTGCGCCTCGCCGCCGTCCATGAAATGCACGATGGAGATGAACACGTCGATCACGCAGGGATCGTGGCGCACACCGGTGTGCGCGCACAGTGCGTCGTACATGCGATATGGATTCTGGCCGATCAACTGCGCTGGTTCACGCAGGCCGATGCACCGCAGATCCGTCGCCATCGCTTGGCCGATGTTGGGCAGGTCTTCGAGCTTGCTGACGCAGTCGCGCCGGACTTTTAATGGATTCATGCGCCGCCCCCAGACTCCAGAATCTCGTTCGAGGCACACTGTACCCGATTGCGCCCAGCCGCCTTGGCAGCATACATCGCGGCATCAGCCACCGCGATCAGGCTTTCACTCTCTCGCCCATGAGCGGGGTAGCTGACCACTCCGAACGAGGCCGTCACCCGAATCTCCATCGCATCGAATCTAACCTCCTGCAAGCCGGACACCGCGACGCAACTGCCCGCCGCAAAACTCGCCCCGCTCAGGCTGCGCTCGCGATACCCGACAGGGCCGATCTCGCCCGACGTGGTGCACCCCACCACCTGCACCCCGGCGAACTGGCAGCGCATCTCCTCGGCAAGCATCGGCAAATCGTAGTGACTGGAGCAGAAGAACAGCACCAGCGCCATCTCCGGCTGGGCCACCCCGGCATGGAACTCCCGCACCGCCTGACGCGCATCGGCAGCGCTGGATTGAAACTGGCGGATAGCAGAAGGAAGACTCATTTGCTGTGCATTGGAAGTGCCACGGAATGAGCAATGATACGCCGCCTGCCCGATATTGATCACCCCTTACGCCACCGCCCCGAACTGCGGCGCTCCCCACTCCTTCGTAACCGCTGTGACGCAGTAACGGACAGCGGATAATCTGGAAATCGTCGGCTTGCGCTACGCTCCCACCCCACGACTGCCCAACGATTGACAGCCCTGCCCCCAGCCCTTAAAGTTCAGCCCACTTGCACATCTACCGCCCACGTACATCGCCCCGCAAGCACGGCGCGAGACACGCGGCAGCTCCCCCTAGGCTAGGGAGCTGGCACAAGACACCCCGTCAGCGAACCGCCGCCACACAGCAGTTCGGCTGATGCCTTGGCAACCCTCAGTCCCGTTCGCGCTGAGCTTGTCGAAGCGTATCAGGACGAGGGAACTAGTTAGCGAGCTGTTCAAGAAAGGGGAGTCATGAGTCACACCGCACCGATCACAGAAAAAGCCACCGTCTTTCTGCCAGCAGAGCCAGATGGGTTCGGAAGATCCGTCAGGATAGCCCGATGATGCTTAGCATCATGATTATTCAACCAATTATGTACAGAAAAAATCATATAGCCATCACCTTGATGCAATATTTTGCGTCAAAGTGATGGCTACTTTACTACAAGGGCTTCCCCGTCATTGCAACTGACCTGTGGTTTTCGTTTTTGGTTCTGCTGTTTTCTTGATCACGCTTGCTGACTTTCGTTGCCGATGCGAGGTGGTGAAGGAGTGCCAAACTACAACCGGTCATGTTGAGCGTATCGCTCGGACCCTGATGAAAGACGCGCGCGGGGGCCTCATTCGTTAGCCGGGTTTGTGTATCTCCCCTGTAAATTAGCCAGGCTCACCCCACGCGGGTCCAACCCGCTCACATCATCGACGTTCGTCCTGCCGTGATTCGTCCCCCCCTCTTCTATAGACGGTTTTTCTGGCCGTTCAGTCAGCGTCGGCGGTGAGATGGAACGCTTCGCCGTAGGCCAGCACCGCCCAGCACAGTCGGGCATTCTTGGCCGCGATGGCAATGGCGGCGCGCCAGTAGCCGCGTCGCTCAACGAGGGCTCTGGCCCAGCGGCTGTGGCGATCTTGTTTGTCTCCGAGGCTATTGAGCACGGCGCGCGCACCCAGCACCAGTAAACTTCGCAGGTAGCCGTCTCCGGCTTTGGTGATGCGTCCGAGCCTAGCTTTACCGCCGCTGCTGTATTGGCCGGGAACCAGACCCAGCCAAGCCGCCAATTGGCGGCCATGCTTGAAGTCGTGGCCGTGCCCGATGCTGGCGACGAGCGCGGTGGCGCTGGTCGGGCCGATGCCGGGCCGATGCCGGGCAGTTGCATCAGGCGGCGACAACGCTCGTCTTCGCGTGCCGACTCAGCCATGGCGCGGTCGTATTCGTGGATGCGTTCGTCCAGTTGGTCGGCGTGTTTCAGCATATCGCCCACGCAGCGGTTGGCCCAGCTTGGAAGGTCTTCCAGGTGTGCTCCGATCTCTCGCCGCAGGCGTTCAACCTTTTGCGGGAGGACGATGCCGAACTCGGCGATCAGTCCGCGTATCCGGTTGTACAGCGCGGTCCGTTCTTCGACAAAGCCTTGCCGGGTGCGGTGCAGGGTAAGTGTGGCTTGCTGGTGTTCGTCCTTGATCGGCACAAACCGCATCTGCGGGCGGGTGACGGCTTCACAGATGGCGGCAGCATCCGCAGCATCATTCTTGCCGCGCTTCCCGCTCATCCGGTACGGCGTGACGAACTTCGGCGCGATCAGCCGCACGGTGTGACCAAACTGCCGGAACTGCCGCGCCCAGTGATGCGCACCCGTGCACGCTTCCATACCAATCACTGACCTTCCCCCGAAAAATCGTCTTCCAAGGGTGACGTAAAATAACGAAACCATTGGAAAGGAAGACGATGAAGATACCTAAGCAGGAATACACGCCGGAGTTCCGGGAGTTGGCGGTCAAGCGTGTGACGGGAGGCCAGT
>JACRAT010000016.1 GCA_016234685.1 Nitrosomonadales bacterium | reverse complement strand
CGTGAACCGTATGACGTTTTTTGTGGCGGACATCATCTTGAGTTCAGTGGTTGCAGCGGCATCCGCAGCGCAAGACTTGGTGGTGATGACCACGATGGCGATGGGCAGTTTGCTGGTTGGCTTGGTGGGATTCTTCTCTAACGTGGCGCTGGAATTGTTCTCGCCCAAGAAGAAGGCGGTTCCTGTCGCGATGCGTTAATCGCAGAGCAGTCGCCTGAAGCTAAGGGAGTCACGAAAGTGGCTCCCTTTTTCATTCGGCTCACTCGCTCAACAAGCGTCTCGGCGAATAGCGCATCAAATGTCTGGTGTTGAGCCAGCCAGTCAGCATCACGATCATCATCCCGCCCGCCATCCCCACCGGCCAGATGTGCCAGTCCGCACCATAAGGCAGCTCCAGCACCTGACGCGCCAGCACATATCCCAGCAACTCTGCCCCGGCAGCGGCGAACAAGCCACTCAGCACCCCCAGCACGGCGAACTCGGTGAGATGCAAGCGACGCAGATAACGGCTGTCCGCCCCCAAGGTGCGCAGGATGGCGGCCTGCTGGATGCGTTCGTTCTGCGTGGCGAGCAAGGCGGCGTACAGCACCGCCATGCCGGACAGCAGCGTGAACAGGAACACGGCGCTCATGGTCTGCGCGATCTGATCCATGATGCCGCGCACCTGTGCGATCACCGCGCCGGTGTCGATCACCAGCAGATTGGGAAAATCGCGCAGCAGCGCCGCTTCCAGCGCCAGCTTGTCGGACGGCAGGTAGAAGCTGGTGATGTAGCTGACCGGCGCGTCTTCCAGCAGACCGGGTGCGGCGATGACGAAAAAGTTTACCCGCATCGAATCCCACTGCACACGGCGCAGATTCACCACCTGCGCGGTGTATGGGCTGCCCGCGACATCGTAGCTGAGCGTGTCGCCAAGGTGGATGTTTAGGGTCTTGGCGATGCCCTCTTCGACGGAGAGTTGACCACGCATCTCCGCCAATTCGTCACTCCCGCGAATGCGGGAGTCCAGTGATTTTTCACCGATGGATTCCCGCCTGCGCGGGAATGACGCGGAAGCTGACCACCACGCCCCGCTCACCAACTCACTCCCCACCGGCAACTTGTCCGCCCAGGACAGGTTGAACTCGCGCTCCACCAACCCGCGCGCACGCGACTCGGGATAGTCGTCGCCTTTCACCGGGCGCTGGTTGATCGCCATCAAGCGCCCGCGCACCATGGGGAACAACTCCGGCGCGGCCAAGCCTTGCCTGACGAACAGCGCGCGCACCCCGTCCGTCTGATCCGGCTGGAGGTTGACGATGAAGCGGTTCGGCGCGTCCGGCGGCAAGCGTCCCTGCCAGCTTTGCAGCAGATCGTCGCGCACCAGCGTCAGGCTCAACAGCGCCATCCCGCCCAGACTCAAGGCCACGATCTGCACCGCGTTGCTGCGTCCGTGGCGGGCGAGATTGGCGAAGGCGAAGTGCATCAAGGATCCCGCCTGGCCTACTTGATGATCCGTTCGGGCTGAGCCTGTCGAAGCTCCCGGTTCATCCTTCGACCAGCTCAGGGCGAACGGGATGACTGTCCTCGCCAAGCCGCGCAACAGCAGCCAGGCCAGCGCGCCGAACCCCAGCAACCCGACGGCCAGCCCACCCAACACCGCCAGCCCCAATTTCGCCGAACCCGCCTGCCACAGGAACAACGCCACCAGCACCGCAGCCCCTGCGAGGTACATCAGCCCTGCCCCCGCCGCAGGCAGACCCAATTCGCGGCGGATCACCCGCAACGGTGTGACTTGCTTCAATTGCCACAGCGGCAGCAAGGTGAAACCCAGCAACAGCGCCATGCCGCTGGCGGCGGCCTGCACCAACGGTAGCCAGCCGGGTGCGGGCAAATCTGCTACGCGCATCGAAGCGATCGACTGCACCAGCGCCGCCTGTGCGGCATAGCCCAGCAGATCGCCCAACACCACGGCCCCCGCGCCCAGCAACAGGAACTGCAACAAAAAGATGCCCAGCACCTGTGCCTGACTCGCCCCCAAGCAGCGCATCACCGCGCAAGCGTCCAGATGGCGCGAGATGAAGTGGCGTGCCGCCAGCGCCAAAGCCACACCTGCCAGCACCACGGCGGTGAGTGCGGCCAAGCCGAGGAAATGCTCGGCGCGTTCCAGTGCCACGCGGATCTCGGGGCGCGCATCGCGCACATCCTCCAGCTTCTCGCCCACGCCCAGCCGACCTTGCAGCCAGCCGCGCATGGCGGCGATCTGCGCTTCACTCCCGGCCAGCAACAAGCGATGACTGATGCGACTGCCCTCCTGCACCAGCCCGCTGGCGGGCAGATCGGCGGCATTCAATGTCACGCGCGGCGCGAAGCTGGCGAAGCCCACCGACTGATCCACATCGCGCACCACCCGCGCCGCCAGACGTAGCCGCAACGCGCCGACCTCCAGTTCGTCGCCCAACTGCAACCCGAGGCGACGCATCAAGCGCTCGTCCGCCCAGACTTCGCCCAGCGCGGGAGCATGGCTGGCGGCGTGCGTCACGCCATCGTCAATGGCTATCTTGCCGCGCAACGGATACCCCGCCGCCACCGCCTGTATCTCCGCCAACACACTCTGCCCGTCATGCCGCACCACACTCGGGAAGGTCGCCGTCTCCGTCATCCGCAGCCCTAGGCGACGCGCCTCGTCGCGATAGGAATCGGGAATCGCCCGCGTCGAACTCACCCGCAGATCCGCCCCCAGCAAGGCATGCGCCTCCTGCTGCAAAGCCTGCCGCACCCGGTCGGAGAACAGCCCTACAGTAGCGATGCTGGCCACCGCGAGGACGAGCGCGACCAGCAGCACGCGCCACTCCCCGGCGCGAAAATCGCGGCGCAACAGGTTCAGCGCCAGCCGAATCAGGCTCATAGCACCCGCCCCGCCTCCAGCCGCAACTGTCTGCCGCACCTTGCCGCCAGCGCCTCATCATGCGTCACCAACACCAGCGTCGTGCCTTGCGCGCGGTTCAGTTCCAGCAGCAACTCGATGATCTGGCGACCGGTGGCGGCGTCGAGGTTGCCGGTGGGTTCATCGGCGAACAGGATCCGGGGCTGAACGACGAAGGCTCGGGCGATGGCGACGCGCTGTTGCTCGCCGCCGGAGAGGTGTTTGGGCAGATGATGCAGGCGATGCGCTAGGCCGACACGCGTCAGCACGGTTTCGGCCTGCTGGCGTGCGTCACGCTGGCCGCGTAACTCCAGCGGCAGCATGACGTTCTCCAGCGCAGTGAGCGCGGGCAGAAGCTGGAAGGACTGGAACACAAAGCCTGCCAGCTTGCCGCGCAGACGGGCGCGCTGATCTTCGTTGCAGGCGTAGATGTCCTCGCCATTCAGGTAAACCTTGCCGCTGCTAGGCACGTCCAGCCCGGCCAGCAGTCCCAGCAAGGTGGATTTGCCCGAACCTGAGGTGCCGAGGATGGCGAGACTCTCTCCGACATCAATACTGAAACTCACTGCGCTGAGAATCACCAGCGGCTCACCACCGTTTTCCACTTGCTTGCCAAGTTTGTCTGCCTGCACAATCGCTGCCATGAGATTCCCTGCCCGTTTGTTCATATTCCTGATGCTCAGCCTGTCATCCTGCCTCGCCGCTGGTGAAACCGTCCTCGTCTTCGGCGACAGCCTTTCCGCCGCTCACGGCATTCCGCGCGAACGCGGCTGGGGGGCATTGCTGCAACAAGCGCGGCCTGAGTGGCGCGTAGTCAACGCCAGCATCAGCGGCGAGACGACCACTGGCGGACTGCGCCGACTACCCGATGCACTGCGCCAGCACCGGCCCGACACGGTGATCCTGGAACTGGGGGCGAACGACGGCTTGCGCGGCGCGGCCCCGGCCATCATCGAAGCCAATCTCGCCAGGCTCATCCAGCAAGTGCAGCGCAGCCACGCCCGCGTGTTGCTGCTGGGGATGCGCTTGCCGCCGAACTACGGGCCGCAGTACACCAGCGCCTTCCGTCAGCTCTACCCGCGACTGGAGCAACGATACCATGTCGCTCTGGTTCCCTTCATGCTGGAAGGCGTACCGCCGGAACAGTTCCAGGCGGACGATCTGCATCCGACGGCGGCAGCGCAGGTGCGGATTCTGGAAAATGTGATGCGTGGACTGGCGGGGCTGCACTGACGCCCGCGCGCTACGACTTCAGCTTGGCAAACGCCGCCGCCATCGCTCCGCCCAACCTGGCCTGCGAAACCGTTTTGGCCTGAGGACGGCGCTCCCGGCGCGGCTCCGGCTGATGCCCCACCTGCGGCATCGGGTCAGTCAGTCGCATGGTGAGCGCGATGCGCTTGCGCTTCTCGTCCACCTCCAGCACTCTGACCTTGACCACCTGCCCGGCCTTGACCACCTGGTGCGGATCTTTCACGAAACTATCGGCCAGCGCCGAGATGTGTACCAAACCGTCCTGATGCACGCCGATGTCCACGAACGCGCCGAAGGCGGCGACGTTGGTCACCACGCCCTCCAGTAACATGCCGGTGCGCAGGTCCCTGATTTCCTCGACCCCTTCCTTGAAGGTCGCCGTGGTGAATTCGGGACGCGGATCGCGGCCCGGTTTTTCCAGCTCCTTCAGGATGTCGCTGATGGTCGGCACGCCGAAACGCTCATCGGCATAGCGTGCCGGGTCGAGGCTGCGCAGCAGTTTACTGTCGCCGATCACCGCCCTGATGTCACGCTTGAGGTCGGCCAACAGCCTCTGCACCAGCGGATAGGACTCGGGATGGACGGCTGAAGCATCTAGTGGATCGTTGCCGCGCATGATGCGCAGGAAGCCCGCCGCCTGTTCAAAGGTCTTCGCGCCCAGACGCGGCACTTTGAGCAGCTCGGCGCGCGAAACGAACATGCCGTGCGCATCGCGGTAGGCCACGATGTTCTGCGCGATGCTGTTGGACAGACCGGAGACACGCGCCAGCAGCGGCGCAGAGGCGGTGTTCACGTCCACACCGACGGCATTGACGCAGTCTTCCACCACCGCATCCAGCGAGCGCGCCAACTGGGACTGACCGACATCGTGCTGATACTGGCCGACACCGATGGATTTTGGCTCGATCTTGACCAGCTCGGCCAGCGGGTCTTGCAGGCGGCGCGCGATCGACACCGCGCCGCGCAACGACACGTCCAACTCCGGCAGTTCTCGCGAGGCGTATTCCGAGGCGGAATACACCGATGCGCCCGCCTCGGACACCACGATCTTGGTCAGTTTCAATTCGGGGCGCAGGCGAATCAGGTCTTGCGCCAGCTTGTCGGTCTCGCGTGAGGCCGTGCCGTTGCCGATGGCGATGAGCTCGACCTTGTATTTCTCGGCCAGCTGCGCCAGTGTCTGCAACGAGACATTCCATTCGTTGCGCGGCTGATGCGGATAGATGGCGGTGGTGTCCACCACCTTGCCGGTAGCATCGACCACGGCGACCTTCACCCCGGTGCGCAAGCCGGGATCCAACCCCAGCGTGGCGCGCGGCCCGGCGGGGGCAGCCAGCAGCAGGTCTTTCAGGTTGCGGGCGAACACGTTGATGGCAGCACTCTCGGCGCGTTCGCGCAGCGCGCCCATCAGTTCAGAATCCAGATGCAGAAAGGATTTCACCCGCCAGGTCCAGCGCGCGGTGTCAAGCAACCAGCGATCCGCAGGACGGCCCGCTTCCTTGATACCGAAGCGCAGGGCGATGCGCGCCTCGCACGGGTTCAGCGGCGCGTCCCAGCGCGGCTTCTCGGCCTCGGAATCCAGCCGCAACTGCACGCTCAACAGCTCCTCGCGGCGCCCCCGGAACAAGGCCAGCGCACGATGCGAAGGGATAGTCTTCAGCGCCTCGAAGTAGTCGAAATAATCGGCGTACTTGGCCGCCGCCTCTTGTTTACCCTCGACCACGCGCGACTCGACCACGCCGTGCTCCTGCACGTATTCGCGCAAAGATTGCAGCAGCGTGGCGTCTTCCGCGAAGCGTTCCATCAGGATCTGCCGCGCACCGTCCAACGCCGCCTTGGCATCGACCACGCCGGGATTATCGCCATTGTCGCTGCTGAAAGCGGGACGCAGATAGCGAATGGCCTCGTGCTCCGGATCGAGTACCGGGTCGTCCAGCAGCGCTTCCGCCAACGGCAGCAACCCGGCTTCCAGCGCAATCTGCGCCTTGGTGCGACGCTTGGGCTTGTACGGCAGATAGAGATCTTCCAGATGCGTCTTGTCGGCGGCATGGGCGATGGCGTCGAGCAGTTCGGGCGCCATCTTGCCCTGCTCCTGAATGGACGCGATGATGGCCGTGCGCCTAGCTTCCAGTTCGCGCAGATAACGCAGGCGCTCTTCCAGCAGACGCAGCTGGATGTCGTCCAGTCCGCCTGTCGCTTCCTTGCGATAACGCGCAATGAAAGGCACGGTCGCGCCCTCGTCCAGCAGGGCGACGGCAGCGGCGATCTGCTCCGGCTTGGCGACGAGTTCGTGGGCTAGGCGATGTTCGATGGAAGGCAGCATGGGGCTGGGGAGTTTCAAAGGGCGCGCATTATGCCGAGATTGGCTGGGTGCGTAAATCGAGGCAGTCTAGCTACTTTGAGACGACGACCAGTCCGCGCGATTGGCCGTTGGTGCTGTCCACGCTAGCGAGGGCCGCCAGTAAGGTTGGCAGGCCGACCCACACCGGCAGGTATTTGTATTTGGCGACATCGAGGATCAGCACGCGGTCGGTCTGCGCGTCATAGGCCGCCAGCGCCAACCAATGCCCGCCACCGACCTGCCCCAGCTCACCGCGCAAATAGTTCGCCAGTACGAACTGACCGTCGTCACCCAGCGCCTGCTTCAGCAGCTTGCGCAAACCGGCGACATCCATCCCATCGCCCGCCAGCGATTTCGCCCGGACGCCCTGCGCACCCAGAGCCTGCACCATCTGTGCGCGCGTCATGCCCATCGCCAGCACGGTCTGCGGGCTGATGACGCGCGCGACTTCAGGCGTGAAGAAATTGCTCTGAGTGAAATAGGCATAAGGCGCATAGGCCTGATCGACCGGCTTGGTGATGGGCAAGGCGTTCAGCACAGTAACGGCACTGGCGACAGCGCAAAAACTCTGCGTGGCTTGCACGGCGAAGTGCGGGCTGAGTTGCCAGTAATCCGCATCGGCCGGGATGCGCGTGAGCAGCATCTTGCCTGCGGCGGAATCCCAGTAGATGACATCCGGCGTTTCCGCTGCACTCACCGGAGCGATCACACCCCAAGCGCACATCAGCATGACGAGGACAAGGTTTTTCACGGCTCAGTCTCCACTAGATTTCCCGGCTAAATCTTCCGCCAAGAAAAAACCCACTAATTCGCAGAACCAGTGGGTTTGAATTGGTGCCGCTTGTCGGATTCGAACTGACGACCTACCGCTTACAAGGCGGTTGCTCTACCAACTGAGCTAAAGCGGCGTTTTGAAACTCTGCGCATTATCCTTGAAACGGACGACACGGGCAACTCTGGTAGGACGTGCCAGATTCGAACTGGCGACCAACGGATTAAAAGGCAATCCGACCCACGAAAGGCGCGCATTCTAACAATGCCTTGCATCATCCGCAATGATTTATTTTCCACTATTGAGGTTAAAACCACCGGCTTTAGCCGGTTAGCTTTAGCTGCGATAATGCGTTTTCTGAACGAAGGCGGGCATGAACTACAGGCACGGAAGCCATACAACTGGCGCCAACAGCCCCACCCCTCACTGCAATATCCTCACTATCCCCATGCTATGATGCCGGTCAATTTTGCCGGGCATCATCAGGAAGCCCGGCCCACTCCAAAACCAACGACGAGATGCCCCATGAGTGAGGAGAAGTTCCAGGCCCTGTTCGACGCTGCGACCGATTGCATGTTGATCATCGATATGAATGGTCACATCCGGGACGTCAACCGCACAGGGCACGAACGGCTAGGCTACGCCAAGGATGAGTTGCTGGGGATGCACATCACCCAGCTCGACCCCCCCGAGTTCGCCGCCCGAGTTCCCGAGCGCATCGCTGCCATCCGCAAGCATGGGCAGGCTTTCTTTGAGTCCGCTCATATACATCGCAATGGTTCCATCATGCCGGTCGAGGTTCACTCCAAGCTGTTCGTGATGGAGGGGCAGCAGGTGTTGTTCAGCGTGGTGCGCGATATTTCCCGGCACAAACTGATCCTGCAAGCGTTGCGCAAAAGCGAGCAACGCTACCGCTCCTTGTTCAACCACATGGTCGAAGGCGTGGCATATTGCCAGATGCTATATGACCAGAATGGCCTGCCGCTGGATTTTCGTTACGTCGAGGTCAACCCCGCTTTTGAAAGCCTGACCGGACTGAACCATATCACCGGCAAAACCTCGACGGAGATCGGCCACGGTCTGATCGCCGGTACGCCGGAGACTTTCCGCATCTACGCCAAGGTCGTATCGGAAGGCCAGCCCGCCCAATTCGAGACGCATATCGACGCATTAGGCCGCTGGCTGGCGGTTTCGGCCTATGCCACCGGCGACGATAGCTTCATCGCAGTGCTGCACGACATCACCGAGCGCAAGATCGCCGAGGCGCAGATCAACTTTCTGGCGCATCACGACCAACTCACCGGACTGCCCAATCGGGTGTTGGTGCAAGATCGGGTAGAGCAGGCTATCGCCCACGCCGATCGCAACGGCGGCAAAGTCGCCCTGCTCTTCCTCGATCTGGATGATTTCAAAGCCATCAACGATACGCTGGGCCATTTCGTCGGCGACGGCCTGCTCAAAGAGATCGCCAAACGACTGCGCGACTGCGTGCGCGAGACCGACTCTGTCAGCCGCCAGGGCGGCGATGAGTTCCTCATCGTGCTGTCAGGCATCAACGACACCGACGCCATCAGCTATTTTTCCACGAAGATATTGCAGCGGCTCGCTGAGCCTTACCACATCGAGCACCATGACTTGTCCACATCGGTCTCCATCGGCATCGCCGTCTACCCTGATGACGGCACGAATTTCGCCACCCTGTTGAAAAAAGCTGATACCGCGATGTATCACGCCAAGTCGGAAGGCCGGAACACCAGCAACTTCTTCGATGTGCAGATGAACCGCGAAGCGGAAGAGCACCTAGGCCTGCGCAATCGTTTACGGCAAGCCTTGCAACAACACGAATTCCAGCTCTATTACCAGCCGCAGGTCAGCATGAGCACGGGCCGTATCACCGGTGCGGAAGCCCTGCTGCGCTGGAATCACCCGGAACTCGGCTTGGTTCCGCCCGCCCGCTTCATCCCGCTGGCCGAAGACAGCGGGATGATCGTTCCCATCGGCGAATGGGTGCTGCGCGAAGCCTGTCGCCAAGCCGCCGAATGGAAGCGCGCGGGCGTGGCCGACCTAGTGGTGGCCGTCAACCTCTCGGCGGTACAGTTCACCCGGGGAGGACTGGAACAAAGCGTGATCTCGGCCCTGTCCGACTCCGGCCTAGACCCCACCTCGCTGGAGTTGGAACTGACCGAATCCATCCTCATCAAGAACACCGAAAAGGTCTTGCAAACCGTGCAGCGGCTCAAGGCACTGGGCATCAAACTCTCCATAGACGACTTCGGCACGGGCTACTCCAGCCTAGCCTATCTGGGCCGTTTCGCCGTGGACAAGCTGAAGATAGACCAGTCCTTCGTGCTCGATCTGGAGAGCAACCCCGGCAACGCCGCCATCGTCCGCGCCATTATCCAGATGGCACGCAGCTTCGGCCTCTCCACCATCGCCGAAGGAGTGGAACGCGGCGAACTGCTCGACTACCTGCGCCTCAACCACTGCGACGAAGCCCAAGGCTACTTCATCGCCCGCCCCATCCCGGCAGACGAGTTCCGTCGCTTTCTGGGTAATCACCAACCTTAAGCACGAACGGGCCGCCCCGGCCTGTCTGGTATCATCGCCCCATGCTGAACATCCAGAATCTATCCTACCTGCAAGGCGGCGTGCCGCTGCTCCAGAACGTCAATCTTCAAATTTTTGCCAACCAGCGCATCGGGCTGGTCGGACAGAACGGTTGCGGCAAATCCACGCTGTTCCGGCTGATACGCGGCGAGATCAAGCCGGACACAGGCGAGGTGGCGATGCAGTCTGGCAAGACCATCGCCTCAGTCGAGCAGGAGATCCACAACTCCGATCAGCCTGCGCTGGAGTTCGTGCTGGATGGCGATGTGGAACTGCGCCAGCTCGAAGCAACGCTGGCACGCGACAATCACGACGCGGGCTGGTTCGACGCGCAACATCGCTATGAGGCCATCGGCGGCTACGTGGCAAAGGCGCGGGCGGCGCAGTTACTGAACGGGCTGGGCTTCGCCAGCGACACTTTGGCGCGCCCTGTCGCCAGTTTTTCCGGCGGCTGGCGGATGCGGCTGAATCTGGCGCGGGCGCTGATGCATCGCGCCGACTTGCTGCTGCTGGACGAGCCGACCAACCACCTCGACCTCGAAGCCATCCTGTGGCTGGAGCAATATCTGGCGCGCTATCCGGGCAGCATTTTGCTGGTGTCGCACGACCGCGAGTTCCTCAACGCTTGCGTCAACCGTATCGCGTATGTGCATGATATGACAATAGATAGTTATACAGGCGACTATGACGCTTTCGAACGCGCCCGCGCCGAACGCATCGCCCAGCAGAACCACGCCTTCAACCAGCAGCAGGAGCAGATCGCGCATCTGGAAGATTTCGTGCGGCGCTTCCGCGCACAGGCCACCAAGGCGCGCCAAGCGCAGAGCCGCATCAAAGCGCTGGAACGGCTGGAGCGCATCGCCCCGGCCCACCTCGCCGACGGGCATTTCGAGTTGCGCATCGAAGCGCCGGAACGCAGCCCGGACTTACTGCTGCGCGCCGAGAACATGGCTTTCGGTTACGCTGGCAAGCCATTGTTCACGAATATAAACCTCGCCCTGCGTGCTGGTGCGCGTATCGCCCTGCTGGGGCCGAACGGTGCGGGCAAGTCCACTTTCATCAAGCTGCTGGTCGGCGAGCTACAGCCCACGGCGGGGCGGTTGGAACTCACCCCGGACATCCGCATCGGCTATTTCGCCCAGCATCAACTGGAGCATCTGGACGCCGCCGCCACGCCGCTGCAACATCTGGAACGCATCGCGCCCAAGGAGACCACGCTGGCGCTACGCACCTTCCTCGGCCGCTTCGGACTGGCTGGCAATAGCGAAGACCGCCCGGTCGCCAGTTTCTCCGGCGGCGAAAAGAGTCGGCTGGCGCTGGCGCTGCTGGCCTGGCAGAAGCCGCATCTGCTGCTGCTCGACGAGCCGACCAACCACCTCGATCTGGACATGCGCGATGCGCTGACGCTGGCGCTGGAGGAATACACCGGCGCGGTGGTACTGGTCTCGCACGACCGCAGCCTGATCCGCGCCATCGCCGACGACCTGTGGCTGGTAGCGGACGGCTCGGCGCATCTCTTCGACGGCGATCTGGACGACTACAAACGCTGGATCGAGAGCCGCCGCCCGCGCGAAACCACGCAAGTCCAGCCGGAAAAGCCGCGCACCCCTGCCGTGCCCAAGCCCAACCGCAAGGCGCTGCAATCGAAGCAGTCCAAGCTCAATGCGGCGCTGGAAAGCGCGCAGGCAGAGCTGGCGGCAGTCGATCAAAAACTCGCCGATCCAGCGACCTACACCGATCTGTCGCGCGAGGAGATAGCCCAACTCAACGCCCGGCACGCCAGCCTGCGCCAGAAGGTGGAGGAACTGGAAGAGAGTTGGCTGGAATTGGAGATGGCTCTGGAAGAAATCGACTAATTTCCCGCGCATCCCTCTGTTTTCAATGGGGCAATGTGAGATAATTCCGAGTGATTCACTAGGTGTAGGCGGCGATGTTCGCCACACGTCACGCAATTGGAAAATATCTCAGATGAAAACCCGTAAAGCCCCTCTCCTCTCGGCTCTGTTGTTCAGCCTCGCGTTGTGTGCCGCGCTACCGGCCTCTGCCGCCACCTTGCGTCTCGCCACCATTTCGCATTCGCCCGCCAAGGACATCGACGAATTCCAGCCGCTGGCCGATTATCTGGGCAAGAACTTGAAATCACAGGGGGTAGATCGTTGCGAGGTGGTGCTGACATCGAGCATGAAGGAAATGGCGGCGCTGATTAAAGCTGGCAAGGCGGACATCTATATCGACAGTCCTTTCCCGGTACTCGCCGTGCGCAGCCGCGCCAAAATCAAGATCATGCTGCGTCGCTGGAAGAAAGGCGATGCCGAATATCACAGTGTGATTTTCGTGCGCAAGGACAGCGGCATCCGTAGTCTCGATCAGTTGAAGGGCCACATCATGGCGGTGGAAGAGCCTTTTTCTACCGTTTCTTACTTCCTGCCCAAGGCCGATCTGCTAAGTCAGGGCTTCAAGCTGGAAGAGTTGCCGAATGCGCAAACACCCGTTTCGCCCAATTCCGTCGGCTACGTGTTCAGCGACGACGATCTCAATACGCTGGCTTGGGTGGTCAAAAATCAAGTCGCAGCAGGAGCACTCAGCAATGTGAAGTTCGAAAAATTCTCAGCCAAAGCGACCGGCGAACTAGAAGTCATCCACCGCGCCATGTCAGTTCCGCGCCATCTGGTGACTTATCGCGCCGATATGGATGCGGAGTTGGTCGCCGAGATTCGCTCTACCCTCACCGGCATGGAGCACACGCCCGAAGGTCTGAAAGCTCTCGCCGCCTTTGGCGATACCCGTCGTTTCGACGAACTGCCCAAAGACGCCGAACAAGAACTGGCGAAGATCGAGAAGCTCTCGCGCCTGATTCAGGTGGAGTTGGAAAAGTAAGCAGCCGTGCGCTCATTACGCTCAAAACTCGTCAGCCTCATCCTCTTCGTCAGCCTGCTGGTCGGAGGGACGCTCATCACCTATCTGCTCTACACCCAGCGCAAGATGATCCTTGAGGAGTTCGAGGTACGCGGCAAGGCGGTCTCTTCACTGTTAGCGGGCAATCTGCGCGATCCGCTCTACCAGTTGCGCATCAACGATGCCAACCGGGTAATCTCCGCCGCTAGGCTCAATCAGGATGTGACCAGCATCTATGTACTCGACCAAGAGGGGCACATCTTCAGTGATGGCAGCGAAGAAAATCCACGCCTGTTCGAGCAAGTAATGAACGGTGCCGATACACTGGCCTCGCTACGGCGCGATCCGCACCAACTGGCCGAATACACCGACGAGTTGCTGACCATCACCACCCCGGTCACCCTGCCCGACCACAAGCTCGTCGGCTATGTGCAAGTGACCTTTTCGCTGGATAAAGTACAAGCGCACATCGGCAGTGTCACGGGCATCGCCATCCTGATCTGCATCTTGCTTTTTTTACCGGCCATCTTGCTTGCCAGCTATCTGGCGCGGCGCATCACCCGCCCGATACGCGCCATGCGTGATGCCAGCACCCAGATCGGCCAAGGGCATTTCAGCACGCGGGTGTCGGTCGATAGCCACGACGAGTTGGGAGAGTTGGCCAGCGCCATCAACAACATGGTGGAGCAGCTGGATAAAGTCACCGTTTCAAAGTTTTACGTGAACAACATCATCCAGTCGATGGCCGACACCCTGCTGGTCATCGACCAAGCTGGCCTCATCGCCATCGCCAACCGCTCTGCCCTCAGGCTATTGGGCTATGAAGAGACCGAGATCATCGGCCTGCCCGCCGAAGACATCTTAGGCAAGCTCATCAGCCGTGATCCGCAGGGTGGCATCGCCCTGCGCGACAGCCGTACGCTGGAGCAGAACACCGAAACCACCCTGCTTTCGCGTACCGGCAAGCTGATCCCAGTCTCACTGTCGCTCTCCAAATTGGTGGATGAGCGCCAGGGCTATGCCAAACTGGTGCTGGTGGCGCAAGACATCACCGAGCGCAAAGCCGCAGAGTCGAAGATCTACAATCTGGCCTTCTACGACCCGCTCACCAATCTGCCGAACCGCCGTTTACTGCACGACCGCCTCAAGCGCGCGATCGCGGCCAGCCAGCGCAATCGCCAGTTCGGCGCGCTGTTCCTGATCGACCTTGATAATTTCAAAACGCTCAATGACACCCGAGGCCACGATATGGGCGACCATCTGCTGGTCGAAGTGGCGCGGCGCTTGCTCATCAGCGTGCGCGAGGAGGATACCGTCGCGCGGCTGGGCGGCGATGAATTTGTCGTGCTGCTCAAAGAGATCGGCCCGGATGAAGGGACTGCGGCGACCCAAGCCGAAGCTGTCGCCGAGAAGATATGTCTGGCGCTCAGCCAGCCTTACGCCCTGAGAGGTGGAGAGCACACCGACTATTACGCCACCGCTAGCGTTGGTGTCAGCCTGTTTTGCGGACAGCAGGAATCACTCGAAGTAGTGATGAAACAAGCCGATATGGCCGTGTATAAATCCAAGAACGCCGGACGCAACACCTATCGCTTTTACACGGCCGCCATGCTGGAGACGGCAGAGGCTCACGCCGAGCTGGAATTCAATCTGCGGCAAGCTCTGGAAAACGATGAGTTCATCGTCTATTACCAACCGCAAACCGACGCTGAGCACAATATCGTCGCTGCCGAGGTGCTGTTGCGTTGGCAGCGCGAAGGGCAGGAACTGGCGCTGCCGCGCGACTTCATCGCGCTTGCCGAAGAAACCGGGCTTATCGTCCCCATCGGTACCTGGGTGTTGGAAACAGCCTGTGCGCAACTCAATGCGTGGGCCCAGCATCCGCACACCCGGCATCTGCAACTGGCGGTGAACATCAGCATCCACCAGTTCCGCCAGCCGGATTTCGTCGAGCAGATCGCCGCCCTGCTGCGTACCCACGGCATAGATCCGGCACAACTCAAGCTGGAACTGACAGAAAGCCTGATGCTGGATAACATCGAAGACAGCATCGCCAAGATGAGCGCAGTCAAGGCGCTGGGTGTGAAGTTCGCGCTGGATGATTTTGGCACGGGCTACTCATCGCTCTCTTATCTCAAGCTGCTACCCATCGACCAAGTCAAGATCGACCAATCCTTCGTGCGTGACATCGCCACCGATACCAGCGACGCCGCCATCGTCAAAACCATCATCAGCATGAGCCATCTGCTGGAACTGGAAGTGATCGCCGAAGGCGTGGAAACCGGGGAGCAGTTCGAGTTCCTGCGCAGCAACGGTTGCCATATCTTCCAAGGACATCTGTGCGGCGAGCCCGTATTGCCAGCAACCTTCGAAACCCAGTTGAAACAACACCAAAGCAAGATATTTTCCGCCTGAATTCAACGCAACCTCTATCTCAAGGAGACACCATGAACTCACATATTCTATTGGCTGGCCTGATGACAGCCTCCTTCTCTTGCGGCGCAGCCCTCGCCTGCCCTCCCTCCGAACCCGGCCACCATCAGGGAAAGCTGGAACCCATCGCAGCCCCGCAGCAAAAACTGCATGACGCGCTAAAGTTGTCGCCTGAGCAAGAATCCGTCTGGCAGGCGCTGCAAGAACACAACTCGGCGCGCGAAGAGAAGCACCATCAAGAGATGCGCGAACTGATGGAGCGTCACCAACAGGATCGCACCGAGAGCGAAGCCGAATTCCAAGCGTTCTATGAAAAACTCAGCCCGCAACAGCAAAAGACGCTGGGCCAGCAATTGCGTCAGCATCACGACGATTGCGCCCCCAAGAAGAGCAGCGAAACAAATAAGAAATGATTCTCGGGTAGAATCGCGCCCGCAATCAGATTCACTTTACTCACGGAGACTTTAATGCAAGACAAATTCAGCAAACGCCAAATCATCATCCACTGGCTGACCCTATTCCTGGTGATCGCCGCCTTCTATCTGGGGCATGAGTTGGATGAGATGGACAGACTTACCCAAGGCGCTGAAAAAATGGCGCTCTACCCTTTCCACTTCTGGTTGGGCGACATCGTCCTGTGGCTAACTATCGCGCGCATCTATTTCATCATCAAGGATGGTACGCCCCCCGCATTGCCCGGCAGCGCCCTTGCCACCAAGGCCGCACTGGCCGTCAAAGGCTTGCTGTATCTGGTATTGCTGGCTTTGCCGATCAGCGGCATCGTGATGAAATCCACCTCCGGCTTGGGTGCGGCGATCGAAGCAGGCGATGTCAGCAAGCTGCCTGACTTGGAGCCACTCACCGCCCACGAAGCTCACGCTGCCATCATCACCATCCTGCTGGCACTCGTCGCTCTGCACGTTCTGGCTGCGCTGTTCCACCAAGTGGTGCTGAAAGACGGCATCATGGATCGCATCTCCCTGCGCTGTAAGGGCGGAAGCTGCAAGAAAGATTAAGCACTCGTTGCTCCCCAAGAAGCCACCTGACAGGTGGCTTTTTCATGCAGTATCTCGCTTGCCTACGCTGCGACTTTGTTACCGCCCACCATCAAAAGTAGGAATAATCCGATACCGTATTCGCTGCTTACGGAGTAGGATTCATCCAAACAATATCGCACCGGCTTTGGTCGGCACGGCTTAGTAACCCTCTCTACAGGATAGCCATGACTACGCACGAGTTGTCTTTCGACGAGATTCATCACACTCTAGCCACCATCGAGATTCCCTCCTGCCCGGCAGTCGTGACCGAGGTGATGACGGAAGCTCAAAAAGACGACCCGGATTTAGCCAAGCTCTCCCGCGTCATATCCAGCGATGTCGGTATGGCGGCGTTCACCATCAAGCTGGCCAACTCAGCACACTTCCTGCGCGGCGCACCGGTCGCCAATGTGCCTATGGCGGTGAGCCGGCTCGGCACCCGCAACATCGTCTGCGTCGTGGTAGCCGCCGCCTTGCGCGCCAGTATGAGCCGCGATCTGCCCACGGCTTTTCTCGAACAATTCTGGAATCGCGCCGGCACGGTAGCCAGCGCCGCCGGGCTACTGGCCCGCAGATTACGCGGCGTTCAGGCTGATACGGCTTATTCGTATGCCCTGTTCCACGATGCCGCCATCCCTGTGATGATGAAACGCTTCGGCGACTATACCAAGATGATGATCGAGGTAAAGACCAACGGACTGAGCCTGCCTCAAACCGAAATGGAGCGCTACAACTGCAACCACGCCATCGTCGGCGGGTTGCTCGCCAACAACTGGAATCTGCCGCAGAACATCGCCCGCGCCATTCGCCATCACCATGATGAAGAATCCTACGACCACGAACTGAAGTTCGTCTCGAAAGAGGAGTTGGGCCTGATGGCTACCGTGCATCTGGCCGAACGACTGGTCGCCGATCTGCTGGGCGAGACCGACATCGAGAACGGCTCGCTGTTCGACATGTCCGTCGCCCACTTCGGCCTGACCGAGGACGATCTGTATGTCTTCCAAGAAGCCCTGACCGACGCCCTCACCTGATCGGATGGACGCTGCTTTGAAGGCTAAGGCCGTCTCGCGGCCCTAGCCTTTTAAAGACTCAAAATTCTGTTGATCCGCTGTCAACCGACCAAATTCGTCCCGCGTTGATTGCCTGCCAGATGCATCGTGGCAACCAAATTTAACGGAGATCGAAAAATGTCCAAGAAAGCCCCCCCCAGTACATTGGTTCAAAAGTTGTCCGCCGAGGTCGAGGCACACAAGGCAATGGTGCAGCGCTTGCAGACCGAATTGGCGCAGTCTCGACAAAACACCCAGACTTGGCTGTTGAAATACGCTGAAGCCAGCCGCAAGCCGCTGTCGATCTAACTATCCAGTGCAAAAAAGGCGACCATTCGACCGCCTTTTCCTGCTTAAGATGCCGCCCGTTCCTGATGATTCGGGCGGCGTTTCTTTTTTCAGTCGCCTTGAATCTCAACCAGAGTCTCATCCGGGGCGACGCTGTCACCTTTCTTGACGTGGACGCTGACCACAATACCGCTTTGCGGTGCCTGAATCTCGTTCTCCATCTTCATGGCTTCGATCACCAGTAGTCCGTCGCCCGCTTCGACCTTGTCTCCGATCTTGGCCTTCACCTCGACGATAGTCCCCGGCATGGCGGTGGTGACACAGCCCTTGTGCGAAGGACGTGGGCGGTTGGAAGCTGATGCGGCGGTAGCCGATTTCTTCTTACCCTTGCTCTTGCCGCCCGAGACTTCGATCTCATTCAGGGTTTCGATGATCACCTCTTCGGAGATGCCATCGACCGAGACATAGAACGGACGTTGCGCCTCGCCGTGTTGCCCACTACCGGTGAGCTTGATGTGAAAGGTCTCTCCATGCAGGGTGACTTTGAATTCGTTCGGTGCATAGCGCTCCGAACTGGACGCTGCCGCTTCCTTGGGCAACAAGACTTCCGGCTTCAAGGTGTTGGCGTTGCGCTCTTGCAGAAAGGTCATCGCCAGATCGGGGAACATGGCGTAAGTCAGCACATCTTCCTCGCTCTTGGCGAAATCTTCGCTCTCGGTCTTGAGCCGATCCATCTCGTCCAGCAACAGATCAGCCGGACGCGCGGTGATGACGACGGCATCACCGACCACCATATTTTTGATGTGCTCGTTGACCTTGCCGGGTGCTTTGCCATACTGGCCGAGCAGATAGTTCTTAACTTCGTTGGTGACAGACTTATAGCGCGATCCCGCCAGCACGTTCAACACCGCCTGCGTGCCGACGATCTGCGAGGTGGGCGTGACCAGCGGTGGATAGCCCAGATCTTCGCGCACACGCGGGATCTCTTTCAGCACTTCGTTCATACGGCTGAGCGCATCCAACTCTTTGAGCTGGTTGCTCATATTAGAGATCATTCCGCCGGGGACGTGATTGACCAGCACGCGCGTATCCACGCCGGTGAAGGCGCTCTCGAACTGCCAGTATTTCTTGCGCACCTCGGTGAAATAGGCGGTGATCTCTTGCAACGCCCCCAGATCCAGCCCGGTGTCGTATTCTGTACCGCGCAAAGCGGCGACGATACTTTCGGTCGAAGAGTGGCTAGCACCCTCGCCGAACGAAGAATTGCAGGTATCCAGCATGGTCGCGCCCGCCTCCACCGCCTTGAGGAAACACATGGCGGACAAACCGGAGGTGGAATGGCTGTGCAGATGGATGGGCAGACTGACCGCCGCCCGCAATGCCTTAACCAGCTCGAAAGTGGCGTAAGGTGTGAGCAGCCCGGCCATATCCTTGATGGCGATGGTGTCGCAGCCCATCGCCTCCAACTCGCAAGCCAGATTGACGAACTGCGGAATGTCATGCACCGGGCTGGTGGTGTAACTGATACAGCCTTCGGCATGTTTGCCCGACTTTTTCACCGCTTCGATGGAGACGCGCAGATTGCGCATGTCGTTCATCGCATCGAACACGCGGAACACATCCACGCCATTGTCGGCAGCTTTACCGACGAAAGCGCGCACCACGTCGTCTGAATAATGGCGATAACCGAGCAAGTTCTGACCGCGCAGCAACATCTGGATGCGCGTGTTCGGCAACGCTTGACGCAGCTTCTTCAATCGCTCCCACGGGTCTTCCTTGAGGAAGCGCACACAGGAGTCGAAAGTCGCCCCACCCCAGGCTTCCAGCGACCAAAAACCGATGCTATCCAGCTTGGCACAGATGGGCAGCATGTCGTCGGTGCGCATACGTGTAGCAATCATGGATTGATGACCGTCGCGCAGGACCAGTTCGGAGATATGTGTCTTTGCCATGATTTGAGCTTTGTGTAGATTGAGTTAGATGCCTTCGTGCGCCGCGATCGCTGCCGCGATGGCAGCCGCCCGGAGTTCCGGTGGAATCTGCGTGACGTAGTCGATCAGTTCCGGGTGCGATTCCACGAATCCGGTATTGAAGTTCGCTCCGCGAAAATCCGGGTGCTTCAGGATCTCTTGGTAATAGGGAATGGTCGTCTTTACACCGTACACCACCATGTCGCTCAGTGCGCGACGACCGCGCTCGACCACGCCGTCCCAAGTCAGCGCCCAGACGGTGAGCTTGGCGCACATTGAGTCGAAATACGGCGGAATGACATAGCCACTGTACATCGCCGCATCGATACGCACACCGGGGCCGCCGGGCGCATAGTAACGGGTGATCTTGCCGAAGCTGGGCAAGAAGCCGTTCTTCGGGTCTTCCGCATTGATGCGGAATTCCATCGCGTAGCCACGAAACTGCACATCCTCCTGCTTGTATTGCAGCGGCAGACCATCGGCGATGCGTATCTGCTCCTGCACGATGTCGATACCGGTGATGGCCTCGGTGATGGTGTGTTCCACCTGCACGCGGGTGTTCATCTCCATGAAATAGAAGGTATCGTCCTGATCGAGCAAGAACTCCACCGTACCGGCGTTCTCGTAACCCACCGCCTCGGCGGCCTTCACCGCCAAGCTGCCGATGTACTCGCGCTGTGCCTGATTGAGCTGCGGCGAAGGGGCGATCTCGATCAGCTTCTGATTACGGCGCTGGATAGAGCAATCGCGTTCGAACAGATGGATCACACTGCCCTGACTGTCGGCGAGGATCTGCACTTCGATGTGGCGCGGATTCACCACGCACTTTTCCATGAACACTTCCGGCTTGCCGAACGCCTTGCTGGCTTCGGAGATCACCCGGTCGTAATTAGTGAGCAGCTCTTTCTCATTGTCGCAGCGGCGGATGCCGCGCCCGCCACCGCCGTTGGTGGCTTTGAGCATCACCGGATAGCCGATCTGACCAGCCAGCGCCACCGCCTCTTCGACATTCTCCAGATTGCCTTCGCTGCCCGGCACACAAGGAATCCCCGCCATTATCATAGCGTTACGTGCCTGAATCTTGTCGCCCATCTGGCGGATCACATCCGCATTCGGCCCGATGAACTTGATTCCGCGCCGCGCGCAGATCTCCGCCAACTCGGGATTCTCCGATAAGAAACCATAACCCGGATGCAGCGCATCACACCCAGAGGTGACTGCGATATTCACAATGTTATGGGCATTCAGATAGCCGGCGACCGGCTCAGAGCCGAGGTGATAGGCCTCATCGGCCTTCTTCACATGCAAAGCATGACGATCTGCATCCGTATAGATGGCGACCGACTTGATACCCATTTCGGAGCACGCCCGCACGATACGTACGGCGATCTCCCCCCGGTTGGCGACGAGTATTTTTTTAATCACGAGTTCATCCAGTTTCGTTGCTCAAACCCGGCAAATTGTACCTTTAATTATTACGAGGGATAAGCCAGCCAACGAAAATCACCCAGCCCCGCACCTATGACTGGATTGATGCTGATGGATACACCAACATGGGTAAGTGGATAGAAAGAACAGCCAAGGAGGCAGGAAAGTAGCGCAGCAAAAAAACCGAGGATAACCACAATTTCCGACTGGGATAACAAAGGCGACCTTCCGATCGCCTTTGCTTTCCTGCCTGAGATAGCTTCTATCCCACCCACTTCCTAGCATTCTGGAACATGCGCAGCCAAGCGCCGTTCTCCTGCCAGCCCTTGGGATACCAAGAGTTCTGCACAGCGCGGAACACCCGTTCGGGGTGCGGCATCATGATGCTGAAGCGACCATCCGGGGTGGTGAGGCCGGTGATGCCTTGCGGGCTGCCGTTGGGGTTGAGCGGGTAGGTCTCGGTGGGATTGCCGTAATTGTCCACGTAGCGCAACGAGATCAGCGGTTGCGCTGCTTGCAGCTTGGCGGAGGTGTTGAAATCGGCATAACCTTCGCCGTGGGCGACGACGATGGGCATACGGCTGCCGGCCATGCCGTCGAACAGGATGGACGGCGACTGCTGCACTTCCACCATCACGAAGCGTGCCTCGAACTGTTCGGACTGGTTGCGGCTGAAGTGCGCCCAGTTTTCTGCGCCGGGGATGATCTCGTGCAGGTTGCTCATCATCTGGCAACCGTTGCACACGCCGAGAGCAAAAGTGTCGTTACGTTTGAAGAAAGCCTCAAACTCGGCGCGCGCCTTCGGGTTGAACAGGATGGATTTTGCCCAGCCCTCGCCCGCCCCCAGCACGTCGCCGTAAGAGAAGCCGCCACAGGCGACGATACCTTTGAAATCAGCCAGTTTGACGCGACCGCTGACAATGTCGCTCATGTGTACATCCACGGCAGCGAAACCGGCACGGTCAAAGGCGGCGGCCATTTCGACGTGGCCGTTGACACCTTGTTCGCGCAGGATGGCCATCTTGGGACGCGCCGACAAGATTGCCGGAGCGATACTTTCACTCGGATCGTAAGTCAGCTTTACATGCAACCCCGGATCGTTGCCATCTAGGATGCGATCGAATTCCTGCTGCGCGCAGGCCGGGTTGTCGCGCAGCGCTTGCATCCGATACGTGGTTTCAGACCACAGACGGTGCAGGCTCTGCACGCTTTCGGTATACAGCGCCACACCCTGACGGGCGATACGCAGTTGGCCGGTGGTGTTCAGCGTGGCAACGGGATGTATCTCGACCAGCCCGGCCTCGTAGCAACGATCCAGTATCTGCGGCAGGTCGCTACGGCGAACTTGCACCAGCGCGCCCAACTCTTCGTTGAACAGCACGGAAAGATCGTCGCCACGCATCTCGTCCAGTTCGACATTCAGGCCGACGTGCGAGGCAAAGGCCATCTCGCACAAAGCCGCCAACATGCCGCCATCGGAACGGTCGTGGTAGGCCAGCAGCTTGCCATCGGCATTGAGTCCCTGCACCACCTCGAAGAAAGTCTTGAGCTTGTGCGCTTCGTCCACGTCTGGTGCCACATCGCCGACCTGCTTGTACACCTGCGCCAACGCCGAGCCGCCGAGGCGGTTCTTGCCCAGCCCCAGATCGATCAGCAGCACGAGGGTATCGGCATCGTCGGCCAGTTGCGGCGTGAGCGTGGCGCGTGCATCCGATGTAGGAGCGAAGGCGGAGACGATCAGCGACAGCGGCGCGGTGACGGACTTGCTCTCGTCGCCCTCCTTCCAGGTTGTCTTCATGCTCATGGAATCTTTACCCACCGGGATGCTGATACCCAGCGCCGGACACAACTCCATGCCGACCGCTTGAACAGTGTCGAACAGTGCAGCGTCTTCACCGTGGTGACCGGCTGCGGCCATCCAGTTGGCGGACAGTTTGATGTCGCCTATCTTGGCGATGCGCGCAGCGGCGATGTTGGTGATGGACTCACCGATGGCCATGCGGCCGGATGCTGGCGCGTTGAGTACCGCGATGGGGGTGCGTTCGCCGATGGCAAAGGCTTCGCCGAGGTAGGTGTTGTAGCCCATCAACGTGACGGCCACATCGGCCACCGGCACTTGCCACGGGCCGACCATCTGATCGCGCGCAGTGAAACCGCCTACCGTGCGGTCACCGATCGAAATCAGAAAAGTCTTGTCGGCTACGGAAGGCAGACGCAGCACGCGCTCGACGGCATCTTTGAGGTCGATTCCGCTGGTGTCGAACGCAGGCAGTTTCACCTGTTCGCGTACCACCTTGCGCGTCATCTTGGGCGGTTTGCCGAGCAGCACGGACAGCGGCATATCCACTGCGTCGTTGTTGAATTCTTCGTCATGCACCACCAAGCGGTCTTCGCTGATGGCATGGCCCAGCACGGCGAACGGGCAACGTTCGCGTTCGCACATCGCTTGGAACTCGGCCAAGCGTTCAGCCGGGATCGCCAGCACATAACGCTCTTGCGATTCGTTGCTCCAAACCTGCATCGGCGACATGCCGCGCTCTTCGTTCGGCACCTTGCGCAGCTCGAAATGCGCGCCCTTGCCGCCGCCATGCACCAACTCCGGCAGCGCGTTGGAGATGCCGCCCGCGCCAACGTCGTGGATGGAAAGAATCGGATTGTCGTGGCCCATCTGCCAGCAGCGATCGATGACCTCCTGCGCGCGGCGCTGCATCTCGGGGTTGCCACGCTGCACCGAGTCGAAGTCCAGATTCTCGGCGTTGGAGCCGGTATCCATGCTGGATGCCGCACCGCCGCCCAGACCGATCAACATGCCGGGGCCGCCGAGTTGAATCAGCAGCGCCCCTTCCGGCAAGTCGTGCTTGTGGGTGTGCGATGCTGCGATGCTGCCGACCCCGCCCGCCAGCATGATGGGCTTGTGATAGCCGCGCACCTCGCCGTTCACGCTCTCTTCAAAGGTGCGGAAATAGCCGGTCAGATTGGGGCGACCGAATTCGTTGTTGAACGCGGCGCTGCCGATAGGGCCATCGAGCATGATCTGTAGGGCAGAGACAATGCGGGAGGGTTTTCCGTAAGCCTGGGAAGGGTTGAAGGGAGAAGGGATCGCGCCTTCGGCGCTCAAGGGTGAATTCAAAAGCGGAGCGCCGGTTTTCCCCTTCTCCCTCCCCCCTTCCCCCTTCTCATACACCTCCCATGGCTGCACAAACCCCGGAATATTCAGGTTCGACACCGAGAACCCCGCCAGCCCCGCCTTGGGCTTGGAGCCGATGCCGGTCGCACCTTCGTCGCGGATCTCGCCACCGGAACCGGTGGCCGCGCCTGCGAACGGCGCGATGGCGGTCGGGTGGTTGTGCGTCTCGACCTTCATCAAGGTGTGGGTCAGTTCGCTGCTGTAAGCGTAGCTGCCATCGGCACGCGGATAGAAGCGCTCGATCTCAGCACCCTCGATGACGGAAGAGTTGTCCGAATAGGCGATCACCGTGCCTTCGGGATGCAGTTTGTGGGTGTTGCGGATCATGCCGAACAGCGAGATGGCTTGCGCTTCGTCGTCTATCACCCAGTCAGCATTGAATATTTTATGGCGGCAATGTTCCGAGTTGGCCTGCGCGAACATCATCAGCTCGACATCGGTCGGATTGCGTTGCAGCTTGGTGAAGTTCTCCACCAGATAGTCGATCTCGTCCGGCGACAAGGCCAAGCCGAGTTCGCGGTTGGCGACTTCCAGCGCGGCGTTTCCGCCCGTCAGGATGTCCACGCGGGATAGCGGCTGCGGCTCACCATGCTTAAAGATCAGTCCCGCTGCTGTATCAAAGTCGCTCAGAACCGATTCCGTCATGCGGTCGTGCAGCAACGGCAGCACGGCCTGACGCTCGACATCGGTCAATGCGCGGTTGCCCGGCATTTGCAGGTAATACGCCACGCCGCGCTCGATGCGCCCGATCTGCGGCAAGGCACAGTGGCGCGCGATGTCGGTCGCCTTGGAAGACCACGGCGAGATCGTCCCTAAGCGCGGCACGACCAGCAGACGCAGGCAATGCGTGGAGCCACTCGGCTCCCCCGACGCCGCATCCAGCCCGAGGATTCGATCCAGCAACGCACCATCGCCATGAGCCAGAGCCGTCGCCTTCACCTCGGTGAAATACCAATGCCGGGTATCCTGCAAGGCTATCTCAGGAGCGGCAGAACGGAGAGCGGAACGAAGTTTTTCGAGACGGAAGGCAGACAGCGCGGAATTACCAGTGGACACGCGGAACATATCAAGCACTCGGGGGCGTTAAAATGAGTTGAGATTATACTATGCCACCTATCATTAGCCTGAACGAAAACGCACCGTGATCGACACTCCGCGCTTGCGCGCCCTCACCCGCCATCAGGTCGCCACCCTGCTCCCACCACGTCCGCGCGATAGTCATAAAGGCATGTTCGGCACAGTGCTCATCATCGGCGGCGAACTCGGCATGGTCGGCGCAGCCCTGCTGGCTGGGCGCGCCGCACTGAAGATGGGCGCAGGTTGCGTGCATGTCGGACTGCTGGCAGAGACTGCGCCCACTGTGGACATGGCTCAGCCAGAGTTGATGTTGCATCCGGCGGCGACACTACTGGACCTGCCAGCGCGGACGGAGATCAGCGCAAGATCGGTGTTCGCCATCGGCTGCGGCCTAGGGCAAAGCCCCACCGCCGCAATGCTGCTGCGCCAAGCACTCGGAACGAACGCACCACTGGTGCTGGATGCCGACGCGCTCAACCTCGTCGCCAGCCACCCCGAGCTACGCGCCCTGCTCCGCCAGCGCACAGCCGCCAGCATCATCACCCCACACCCCGGCGAAGCCGCGCGCTTGCTGGGCCTCAACACCGCTCAAGTGCAAACCACCCGCAGCGCGACCGCCCTCAGACTGGCTGAAGAATTGAATTGCAGCGTCGTCCTCAAAGGCGCAGATAGCCTGTGCGTCACCCGCAACGGCCAACTCTGGCGCAACACCACCGGCAATCCCGGCATGAGCGCCCCCGGCATGGGCGACGTACTTACCGGCATGATCGCCGCCTTCATCGCCCAAGGACTATCGGCAGACGACGCCCTGCTGCTGGCCGTTCACCTGCACGGCGCAGCAGGCGACGCACTGAAAAAACAAGGAACATCCCTCGGCATGACCGCCACAGAATTGATAGAACAAACGCGTAAGCTACTGAATCAGCAGCCAAACAGAGACCAACATAAAGACTAAACCCGTAGAGTGTGCCGACGCAGGAGGCGCACCAAAAAAATGAATGGTGCGCTTCGCACCTCAGCGCACCCTACCGCACTAGCCCTTAGTCACACTCCACCGTCCCGTAATTCGTCCAGCCCTTGATACTGTTCGCCCCGCGACACGCATCCCAGCGGATGTACTCACCTGGACGCGCATCAATCGGATGCTCAACACCAGGATGGATCGTCCAAGTGCTATCCAGCTTGCCACCACCCTTCCCCCAAGAAACCTCAATATCCTCATTGCAAATGTTTTTCAGCGCGTTGCCGGAAATATTGTTCGGATGTGTCAGTTGCACGCAATACGACGCATTCCCCGCCCACGCCCCTTGCGCCATCAAGCCCAGCGCCAACAAAATCATCAGTTTTTTCATATCCAGCTCCTTTTATCGAAAATCCCCGAACTAAAACCCGCCCTGCATGGGGAAACAACAAGGCGGGGAACACGCAAATCATCCACGCCCAGCAGGCTTACGGCTTGGGATTGGCCGCAGGTTTCTTCTCTTCCTCTTTTTTCTTGCCAGTAGCCGGTTTCTTAGTTTGGCAGGCCTTCAATTCATTAGCAGCATTTGTAGCCTCGTCCTTAGCATCGTCGGTGGCTTTTTTTGCTGCTGCCAGATCTTCTTTGGCCTTCAAGAGGGCCGCATTGCTCTCAGCTTCGGCCTTCTTGGCTTCTGCCTCGGCCTTTTGCGCTTGTGCTTTGGTATTTTCAACCTCGTACTTTTTAAGCTCTATGTGAGCCTTGTAATCCGCCTGCTTATTCATCAGGTCATACATTTTTGGCAATGCTTTTTCAGAGCAATAGAGACTCAAGGAGTCCTTGCCTAGGATTGTTCTCAAATCGACTTCAAATTTTGCAAACTGCGCTCTCTCCGCTTCAGTAGCACTTGTTTTCTCATCGCGCATATTCGCCAACCCAGCATATAACGCTGCCGACTCATCGCCGTGAACTTCCCAAAGTTTTTCTCCAACCTTCTTTTTTAACGTCGTCCACAACTCGACCTTCGCCTTCAAATCTTTCACCTCATCGTCCTCACCCTCTTTTCCACTTGCGGTCAGTTCAGCAGCTCGCTGACTGTTCATTTTCGCCGACTCATCTGCCAGAGCCAACATCCCCCCCCTGACCGACTCCACCATATTCGTCATGCAGGTATCAATAATGATGCTGGCATCATCCACGCGCAGGTAGTTATCCTGAATATCTTCCAGCACTTCTGTGCTGACATTGAATGTCACGTTACCCCCATTCGCAGAGGAAATTTGCGCACTCGATGAAAGTGATCTATTGGAATTTTCCAGCGTAGCCAAAGCCAGCGTGTTATTGAGTTCAACGAGTTCCGCTGTCTTCGCTTTCAAGGTATCCCCCAACGCTGCGGCCTTTGCTGTATCGGTATTATTGGCCAGTGCATTCGCAGCAGCTTTTACCTCATCCGCTTTTGCCGCAGCGGCTTTGCGCGCCGCAGCCACCTCTTCTGGATTGCCGGTTTTACTTACCCCTGCGCTTCCCGCAATCGCTCTGCTGGTGTCGGTCAACGCCCCCGCCGCCGCTTCGCTGGAAAGCAGCGTTACCATCTTTTTATCCAGACGGCTCAGGCGAATGCTGTAGGTCGCGCCGGTGATCGCGCCGTTGGCGTAAGTGCGGCACAAATCGGCGAGTTCGTCGCGCAGCAGTTGCACGGTGGCGATGCGCTTGCCCAATTGCAGCAGACTTTCGGCAAACGAGGCGCTCACCCCGGCGCTCGCATCGGTTTTGCCGTTGTTGTATTTGGCGGCGGCATCAATGGCAAATTGAACAGCACTGGCGACATCGGGACTGGGCTCGGAGCAAACCAGTCTTTGAGGCGTGATACTCCGCGTATTTTTGTCAAAATTGCCGGGAGCAACATCAATGTAATTCACGATACGCTGCTTGGCATCCGTCGCAACGTAATCAACTTTCGTGTCACCCATCAACGGGCCGCGCGGCGAACTGCCGTTCTGGTGATAGTAGGAAGTATTACAACCGGCCAATCCTATGGTTAGAAGCAGCACTATTCTTTGTACGAGATTTTTCATCACACTTCTCCCTAACATAAATCCCGCGCACTTCACTCTGGCGGACGCGGTTGGCCAGATTCCAATGTGTAGCTTCAACGATGCGCTTCCTTCGTCAGCGCATCCTACGAGGAAAGGTAGGATGTGCCGCAAGGCGCATCAATGCCCCAACCCGCAGGATGTGCCGCAAGGCGCATCAATGCTCTGTCGGGATGAATCCCGACCTACAAAAATTTGGCGATTGGGGGCTACGCCCCCAAACCCCCAGCCTCTTTGCCTCTCCATTGCGCGTTATCTCAACGTGCGCACAAGGGGTGAAGGCTTCAAGGCTCAAGGGGTAAGCTCCCTACGCCTTCGCTACGGGAGCGTTCTGGCAAGACGGAAGCCGTCGTCGCCGTCCCGTACCGCAGGGTCGAGGCCGAAGCGATACGCCGCGCGCGAGCTCTGTGGATCGTTGAACCACGAGCCGCCACGCAGCACGCGGCCTTTCTGGCTGTTGTCGTACCAGTCTTGTACCCACTCCCAGACGTTACCGCTCATGTCATACAGCCCCCAGGCATTGGCGCGCTTGCTGGCGACAGGGTGGGTATGACCGTCGCTGTTGGATTCATACCACGCGATGCCCGCCAGACTGTTGCCGCAATATTCCTCATGCTGCCCCCCAGCGCGGCAGGCGTATTCCCATTCCGCTTCGGTCGGCAGACGGTAGTTCTTGCCAGTCTGGGCATTCAGTTCGTCGATGAACGCGCGCGCATCGTCCCAACTCACGTTCTCTACCGGGCAGTTGCCGCCGCACTCCTTGAACTTGCTCGGGTTGTTGCCCATGACGGCTTTCCATTGCGCTTGGGTCACTTCAGTCTTGCCAATCTCGTAGTTCCTGCCGGGTATCGAAATCATCTGGATGTTCAATCCGCCCGGCTCAGCAGCTTGGGCGGTGGGTAACAGCAAGCTGGCAGCCAGCAAGGCTGCGGTAAGTTTCGTTTTCAGTTTCATGCTTCGTTCTCCTTGGGTTAAGTCAACTAATCGCCTATGTAGGCACGCTGGGGAAACTCCCCTCTCCCACAGGGAGAGGGGCTGGGGGTGAGGGTTTGCGCGTTGCACCAGAGTACAGCCCCTCACCCTCATTCCCTCCCCCGGTGGGGGAGGGAGGTAAAGCGGGAACGCCGTCCGTCGCCTCTCGGCCAAAACGGACGGCGGGTGCTGCCATTTCCCAGCCCACCCTGAACGCTCGCTCGTGCGCCCAGATGGCCCATGAGCCACCCGGTTCTGACGTTGGAGCAATCTGGCAAGACGGAAGCCGTTGTTGTTGTTCCGTTTCGCAGGGTCGTTGTTGTTGCGATTCGCCGCGCGCGAGTTCTGTGGTTCGTTGTTCCACGAGCCGCCACGCAGCACGGGTGGGCAAGGCTTCCGTTGAATCAGCAATCAATCCCATAACCGTTCGTGTTGAGCTTGTCGAAACATGAGCGGATGCGAGGTGCGCCCGCCCTTCGACAAGCTCAGGACGAACGGGTAACTGGAGCGGCTGCCGGTTCAATAAGGCGGGATCAAACCACCCGCCACGAAAGAGGGTCTGGCGCAAGCGCCAAGTGTCGGCGTGGCTCGCGTGCGCTATCCATGACTGGATGCGCTGGCGGATGGCCGACTCGTTTTGTTCGCCGTTTTTCCAACGGGTGCGCAGGGATTGCAATCTGCCGCAGAAGCGTTGGACGTTTTCCGGCGGAAGGGTGCGTAGCCCACCGCGATGCAGCACATAGCCGAGAAACTGCGCCGGTTCTGCGGTGGCAGCGATGAAGGTTTTGCGCGGGTGCAGGATGAGTCTACGACCGGCCAGGTAGGTGGCGATTTGTGCCTGCCAGCGTTCGAGGGTGGCGCGATCATGGGCGAACAGGGCGAAGTCATCGACAAAGCGCAGGTAGGGCGCGCGCAAGACTTCTTTCACGAAATGGTCAAAGCCGTTGAGGTACAGGTTGCCAAACAGCTGGCTGGTGAGGTTGCCCAGCGGCAGGCCGCGACGGCGTTCGGCGGCAGTGAGCAGATCATCGCCGGGGAAGATGAGGTTGACCGGCTCTTGCGGGTTGCTGCCATCGACGATCACGTCCATCAACGCCAAGGTGCGCTCGCAGGTGATGCGGCGGCGATAGTCGCGCTTGAGTATTTGATGGTCGATTGAGGGGAAGTAGCGGTAGATGTCGCAGCGCAAGACGTAGGCGTAACGGTCGCGGTAGTGTTCGTAGCGCGCCACGGCGCGATGCTGGCCGTATCCCACGCGGTTGGCATAGCTGTCGGCGATGAAGCCGCGCTCGAAAATGGGGGCGATGACAGAGCATAGTGCGTGATGCACCACCCGGTCAGCAAACGGGGCGGCGGAAATGCGGCGTGGCTTGGGGTCACTGATCTCAATCACGGTGTAGCCGCCGCCCCGCCATGCGCCGGACTGGAGTTGGTCGCGCAAGTGGATGAGCGCACTTTCCTGCCGGGCAAGAAAAGCCGCCACACCGCGCTTGTTGCGCTTGCCGCTGGCAGCGCGCTGCAAAGATTCCAGCAGGTGGGGAAAGGCGGTGAGGTGGGGGAACAAAGTGTCAGCGCTGTTTGAACGCCCCTCACCCGGCCTGTCGGCCACCCTCTCCCGCTTGCGGGAGAGGGTAGTTGCTCCCTCGCTCAATACTGCTCCCCTCTCCCGCAAGCGGGAGAGGGGCTGGGGGTGAGGGGCGTTGGGCATGTAGCCCGAAAGTAGCGCAGCGGATTCCGGAATTACGGCGCGACGCTCACCCCGCATTTCACTGCGATGCATCCGGGCTACGGTTTTATCAAGCTTTGCCATGACTGGCCTTTCTCCACCCGCCGATCAAGCGCCCAATTTCCAGCAGTGATTCGGCGGCAAATTCGTAACGGCGTAAATCGAGGTGGTTGAGGTCGCGCGCGAGGCGCAAGGCAAAGCGCAGTTTTTCCAGCCGCAGATTGACCTGATTGAGTACCGGCAACGGTTCACGGCTGTAGGTGGCGTCGATAAGCCCTTCCAGCACGTCGTGAGCCAGTGTCTGAATGCGGTCACCCAGCAAAAAACGCTGGCTGCGAGGAAACTTTTCCAGCGCGGGAATGAGCCATAACTGGAAGCGGTACATCTTTTCCAGCACTACACCACGCCCGGCTTCAGCCATGATGGCCTCCTGCCGGACGGGAAATTTCGTTGAAATATGCGGGAACTTTTCGCCCGCGCCCGTCTAATGGACGCTGGACGCTGGACGCTGGACGCTGGACGCTGGACGGGTTGAAACCCGACCTACTCGCCGGATGCGATTACATGGTGCGGTAGTTGGTAACATCAAGACATTCCCTTAGTCGTCTGAATGTAGTTCGATTTTGGATTGTCGACTAGATAGGTTCAAACACCCGCACACCAACATCATCCTTGAGCATCGCGGTCAGCCTTCCATTTGCGATGCTATGGCGGATTATTCACTGCGGAGCGCGAGGTGGTCAAGGGTATCAGCTTCGCTGAAACACATCGTTGAAGCTATACGTTGGATTCTAGCCTCCCGCGCCCGCCAGTTCGAAGCGGCGTGGAAATCCACAAAAGGAGATCAACTTAAAAAATTGATGACGAGGCAATACATACGACATAACATATTGATTACATTTAGTAATTCACGGAATGACGATTATTTCCATGCCCTGCGTTTCACAACGAATCACAACGAATCACAACCGATTCCCGCAAGGGAACTCATCTCAAATCACCGATAATCGCTCGACAGTATCTGGGTAGTTCTCGACCATCCGAATCAACAATGCAGCTTGAGCATTCGGGCTAGCTCTGCCTTGCTCCCAGTTTTCCAATGTACGAACATTGGTCCGCAAATACCTTGCGAATACCGAGCGCGACATGTGTAGCCGTTCTCGCAAAGTCAACAACTCATCAGGCGTGATTGTCGGCGCTGGTTTCAATTCAACTACACTGTGGCGTAATGTTAGTTTGCCTTGTCGGGCAGATTCGAGCGCCCCGAAGCCCTCGGCCAACTCTTCAAACAAATTTCGTTTCATTGGGTTCTCCTTGCGTCTAACTCTTTCTTGAGCAAGTCTTTCAAAATCTTCTTTTGCTCGAAGGTCAAGTCATCCATTTCATCTTTGTTGTAGATCGTATACAACCAGAACGGCTCTCCAGAATGCCACCAGTAGTAAATCACTCGAAGGCCGCCACGCTTGCCCTTTCCCCTCTTGGCATCGGCGAAACGGATTTTTCGCAACCCGCCCGTTCCTTCGATCACATCACCAGCCTCTGGCTTTTTCAGCAGCATTTCTTGAAATTCTCGGTAGCGGTCATCATCCAGATAGTCCTGTCGGTATCGGGAAAAGAATGGCAGTTCAATGAATAGAGCTTGCATGGTTCAAATCATACGCAATATACGTATGACGATGCAATAGACTTTCCCTTAGCCGCCTGAATGTAGTTTGATTTTGGATTGCCGACTAGATAGCTGCAAACGCCCGCGCACCAACATCATTCCTGAACATTGCGGTCAGCCTTTCGTTTGCAATGCCAGGCGGATTATTGAGGCGATTAAGGGTAACTCAGCTTCGCTTCACCGCCACCAGCATCGCCCAGCACCCCAGCAAGACATAGCTCACCAGCGACCACTCGGGGATGCCGAGGTTGAGCAGGGTCCAGCCCTTCTCGGCGCATTCGCCGGAGCCGTGCATCAGTTCGCGCAGCACGTCCGACATCGGGAAGTTTTTCAACATGTAGTCCAAACCGGGGCCGCAGGCGGGGACTTGGTCTTTGGGCAGGTGCTGGATCCAGATGTGGCGCGCCGCCACGCCGACGCCGACGAAGGCCAGCAGGCCGATCAGGAAGCCGTAGATTTTGGCGGCGGTGGCACGTGGGTTGTGCAAGGCGGCGATGAGGAACAGCACGCCCATCACGGCGAAGATGCCGCGCTGCACCATGCACAGCGGGCATGGCTCTTGATGTTTGACGTATTGCAGATACAGCGCGCCGCAGAACATCGCGCCTATCGCCAGCGCCCCCAGCCAGTAAGGCCAGCGCGAGCCGCCTTTGGATTTGGTGGCGGGTCTTTTGATTTTGCTTACTTTTGCCATCATTCCACCTCGTCTATCCAAGCCATCTGTATGGCTTCGAGGATCTTTTCGTTGCTGTTGTTGGGCGCATCGGCAAAGCCAGCCAAGGCCATCACCCATGCGTGCAGATCGGTGAAACGCACATAGCGCGGGTCGGTATCCGGGTGCGTATCCGCCAATCCGATGGCGATCTCGTTCACATCAGTCCATCTCATCGGTGTCCCTCCTTCGCCATGTTGATGGTGTATTTCGGTATCTCCACGACCAGATCCTGTTCGGCGACGCGCGCTTGGCACGATAAGCGCGAGGTCGGCTCCAGCCCCCATGCCTTGTCCAGCATGTCTTCTTCCAGCTCTTCCGCCGCTTCCAGCGAGTTGAAGCCTTCGCGGATGACCACGTGGCAAGTGGTGCAGGCACAGGATTTCTCGCAGGCGTGCTCGATCTCTATGCCGTGTTCCAGCAGCGCATCACACACCGTCGTGCCGCTGGCGACCTCGAACAGCGCGCCCTGCGGGCACAGTTCGACATGGGGTAGAACGATCAAACGGGGCATGATTCCTCCTTGCGGGTGCGGATGGCGGCTTGCACCCCGTCCCAGAATTCCATGCGTGCCGCCACCGCCTGCTCGGCAGCGATACGCGCTTCTTCCAACTTGGCTGGATCGTTGCCGCACAGCGCATCGAGCAGACGCAAGCTGAGCGGTGCGTGGAAATCCTCGTCCAGATGGATGTGGCGATTGAGATAGTAATGGAACACCGGGGCGTCTTTTTCGCCGATGGCCATATTGGCCAGAAAGGCCCGGAACATCGCCGGGATGACATGCTCACGCCCCAGCGCCAGCGCGGCAGCGACCAGATGCGGCTTGTCGCTGGCGATGAAATCGAAGGTCAGTCGGTTGAAGCGCGCCGAAGGCGCGGGCACCAGCCCGGAGGCCAGCGCAGCGGCGATGCCCTGCTCGCCCGCCAGAGTGACGAAGCGCAATGGCGTGTCGGCATCCGCGCCGATCTCGCGCATCGCGCCCAGATAGAGCTGGAAGTGACTGGAGAACTCGCCCGGCGCACCCGGCCCAGCCGCGTCGGTCTCTTCTTCCAGCACCAGTTCGTTGATGAAACGCTGCACGCTGGCATCACGCCCCGGTGTCCACGGCCAACGCGCCGGTGCAACAGTATGCTGTAAGTATTTGATGAGAGACATGAAGTCCCACACCGAATGGACGTGGTGGGCCATGAAGATGCGCAGGTCCGGCAGTGTGCGCAGCTCGGCGTAGATGGGATGTTGCGCCAGCCGGGTGCGCAGCCCAGCGATGAAATCGGGGTCGAGAACGTGATCAGACATCGAGTTCGTCCAGTCTGTGCCCGGTCAGAGCGCGCTTCACGCTGGCATCCATGCGGCGCGCGGCGAACTGCGCGGTGGCCAAGTTCAGGCCATCGGTCGCCATCTTGACCGCACTGGCCGCATCACCAGCCAGCCGCGCACGCAGGGCATCCATCCGGGCATCGACAGCAGCGCGCTCCTGCGCCGACAACAAACCACCGTCTTCAGCCAGCGCCGCCGCCACTGCTTCGAGCAGACGCTCGGCTTCGACCTTGGCTTCGGACAAGGCTCGGGCGCGCATGTCGGCTTCGGCGTGACTGAAGGAATCCTGCAACATGCGGCTGATCTCGTCGTCGCTCAGACCGTAGGATGGCTTGACAACCACGCTGGCTTCCACGCCCGAGGTCATCTCGCGCGCCGAGACACTGAGCAGCCCGTCCGCATCCACCTGAAAAGTCACCCGGATGCGTGCCGCCCCGGCCACCATGGGCGGAATACCGCGCAATTCGAAGCGGGCCAGCGAGCGGCAATCGGCGACCAGTTCGCGTTCGCCCTGCACCACATGCACGCTCAGCGTAGTTTGCCCATCGCGGAAAGTAGTGAATTCCTGCGCCCGCGCGGTGGGGATGGTGCTGTTGCGCGGCACGATCTTCTCGGTCAGCCCTCCCATGATCTCGATGCCCAGCGACAGCGGGATCACGTCGAGCAACAACCAGTCGTCGCCGCTGCGGTTACCCGCCAGCACGTTGGCCTGGATCGCTGCGCCCAGCGCCACCACCTTGTCCGGGTCGAGATTGGTCAGCGGCGCTTGCTGAAAGAATTCCGCCACGGCGTGTTGCACCTGCGGCATCCGCGTCGCGCCGCCCACCATCACCACGCCTTTGATCTCGTCCGCCTTAAGCCCGGCATCGCGCAGCGCACGACGCAAAGGCTGCATGGTACGCGCGACGAGGTTGCGACTCATCTCATGGAAATCGTGCTGGGTCAGTACGTTATCAATGACTTCTCCAGAGCTCAGCACTGCCGTGATGCGAGTCTCGGCGTGGTCGCTCAGCTCTTCCTTGGCGGCGCGGGCGCGAGTCAGCAGCAAGCGTATGTCGTGCGCGCCCAGCGGCGGCAGATTGTTCTTTTCCAACACCCAGCAATAGATGCGATGGTCGAAGTCGTCGCCGCCCAGCGCCGAATCGCCGTTGGCGGCCAGCACCTCGAACACCCCGCGCGACAGCCGCAGGATCGAAATATCGAAAGTGCCACCGCCCAGATCGTAGACCGCGTACACGCCTTCGCTGGCGTTATCCAGCCCGTAGGCGATGGCGGCGGCGGTCGGTTCGTTGAGCAGACGCAGCACATTCAGCCCGGCCAGCTTGGCCGCATCCTTGGTAGCCTGACGCTGGGCATCGTCGAAATAGGCCGGAACAGTGATGACCGCACCGACCAACTCACCGCCCAGAGCGGCTTCGGCGCGCAGACGGAGTTGCTTCAATATCTCGGCGGAGACTTCGACCGGACTCTTCACCCCGGCGACGGTGCGCAGTTGCACCATACCCGGCCCCTGCCCCGAGCCTGTCGAAGCGCTATCGACGAAACGGTAAGGCGAGCCGCTGACATCGCCGATGTCGCGCAGGCCGCGCCCCATGAAGCGTTTGACCGAGACGATGGTGTTGGCCGGATCTTCGTTCTGCGCCACCTGCGCACCCTCGCCCACCTGCACCTCACCGTCGGGCAGATAGCGCACCACCGAAGGCAGCAAGGCACGCCCGTCGGCGTCGTTCAACACCACACTGATGCCGTTACGCACCGTGGCCACCAGCGAATTGGTCGTCCCAAGGTCGATGCCCACCGCCAGCCGATGCTGATGCGGCAAAGTAGAAAGACCGGGTTCAGAGATTTGGAGTAGTGCCATATCGAGCTTGTAGCCAGTAGCTTGTAGCGGGTAGCTGAACCGTTTGGCTGCTAGCTACCGGCTACAGACCACGAGCTTTAGTTATCTATCTCATCGAAAGCGGAAGCGATCTCCTCCGCGAGTTTTTCCAAAAAGCGCAGTTTGCGCACGTCGCCGGCGGCGGCAATATAGTCTTGCGCTACGTCTATCTTGTCGCCGAGTTGCTCCTGCAAGACCCGCGTCTGGTGCGACAGACGGGACTCCAGCGCTTCCAGCACGGAGATCTCACGCGCTTGCATGGCTTCCTGCACCGCTTCGCGCCACTCCATCTGCTCAATCAAAAAATCGACCGGCATCGCAGTGTTGGTCTCTTCCTGCGTATCCACGCCGTGCAGTTTCAGCAGATAGCGCCCCCGGCTGATCGGGCTGCGCAGCATCTGATAGCCCTCGTTGACGCGGGTCGCCCATTGCATGGACAAGCGCCGTTCGGCTTCGGGCAGATGGGCAAATTTATCGGGGTGGACTTGTGTTTGCAAGGCGCGGTAACGCTGGTCGAGCAGCGTGCTATCAAGCTGGAAGCGCGCTGTCAGACCGAACAACTGGAAGAAATCCTGCTGCAAACGAGTTTTGGCGCTGCCAAGATCAATGGGCGAGGCAGCCATTACACCTTGAAACTTTCGCCACAGCCGCATTGATCCTTGACGTTGGGGTTGTCGAACTTGAAGCCTTCGTTCAACCCTTCGCGGGTGTAATCCAGCACCATCCCGTCGATGTAGGGCAGACTCTTGGGATCGACCAGCAAAGTGACGCCGTGGCTGTCGAAAGTCAGATCGTCGCTGGCGATCTCGTCAGCGAACTCCAGTTTGTAAGCCATGCCGGAGCAGCCGCTGGTGCGCACGCCCAGACGCAGGCCGACGCCCTTGCCGCGTTTGGTCAGGAAATTCCGCACATGCTGTGCGGCGCTCTCAGTCATAGAAATCGCCATGATCGCTCCTTCAAGCATTGCCCTTGCAGGCTGAGGTCTCCACCACCGAGCCATGCTTGGACTGATAATCCGCCACTGCCGCCTTGATGGCGTCTTCCGCCAAAATGGAACAGTGGATCTTCACCGGCGGTAACGCCAGCTCTTCCGCAATGGCGGTGTTCTTGATCTGCAAGGCCTGATCCAGCGTCTTGCCCTTGACCCACTCCGTCACCAACGAACTGGATGCGATGGCCGAACCGCAGCCGTAAGTCTTGAACTTCGCATCCTCGATCACACCGTCATCGTTGACGCGGATCTGCAACTTCATCACGTCGCCGCAAGCCGGCGCCCCGACCATGCCCGTGCCGACATGAGAATCCTCCTTACTCAGCGCACCGACGTTGCGCGGATTCTCATAGTGGTCTAGTAATTTTTCGCTGTAAGCCATTTTTTGCTCCTTTCAGGAGCAGAGAAGGGGTAAGGATAAAGGGGGAAGGGTAAAAACCGATGCACTGAATCCGGCTCTCCCCTTCTCCCTTCTCCCTTCCCCCTTAACCCTTCTCTGCCTTTAATGTGCCGCCCACTGCACCGTATTCAAATCAACACCGTCTTTGTACATCTCCCACAAGGGTGAGAGATCGCGCAGTTTGCCGATCTTGTTCTTCAGCAATTCGATAGCGTAATCGACTTCCGCCTCGGTCGTAAATCGCCCGATGGAGAACCTAATGGAGCTATGCGCCAGTTCATCGCTGCGTCCGAGTGCGCGCAGCACGTAGGACGGCTCTAGACTGGCCGAGGTGCAGGCCGAGCCGCTGGAGACGGCCAGATCCTTCACCGCCATGATGAGCGATTCGCCTTCGACGAAGTTGAAGCTGACGTTGAGGTTGTGCGGCACGCGCTGTTCGAGGTGGCCGTTGAGAAACACCGCCTCCATGCTGGACAGGCCAGCCCACAGGCGGTCACGCAGCACACGGATACGCTCGTTCTCGCTGACCATCTCTTCTTGAGCGATGCGGAAGGCTTCGCCCATGCCGACGATCTGATGAGTGGCCAGCGTACCGGAGCGGAAACCGCGCTCATGCCCGCCGCCATGTATCTGCGCTTCCAGACGCACGCGCGGCTTGCGGCGCACGTACAGCGCACCGATGCCTTTGGGGCCGTAAGTCTTATGGGCGGAGAAACTCATCAGATCGACCGGCAATTTGGCGAGGTCGATCTCGACCTTGCCTGTGGCCTGCGCCGCATCGACATGGAACAGCACGCCTTTTTCGCGGCAGATCGCACCGATGGCGGCGATGTCCTGGATCACGCCGATCTCATTGTTGACCAACATCACCGACACCAGCACGGTGTCCGGCTGTATCGCCGCACGCAACGCATCCAGCGAGATCAGGCCATCTTCCTGCGGATCGAGATAGGTGGCCGAAAATCCCTGCCGCTCCAGCTCGCGCACGGTATCCAGCACCGCCTTGTGCTCGGTCTTCACCGTAATGATGTGCTTGCCCTTGGCAGAGTAGAAATGCGCCGCGCCCTTGAGGGCGAGATTGTTGGATTCGGTCGCGCCGGAAGTCCAGACGATCTCCTTCGGGTCGCAATTGACCAACGCTGCAACTTGCTGGCGCGCCTGTTCGACAGCCATCTCGGCATCCCAGCCGTAAGCGTGGGAACGCGAAGCGGGGTTGCCGAATTTTTCCACCAAAAAGGGGATCATCTTTTCAGCCACACGCGGGTCTACCGGCGTAGTGGCGGAGTAATCCAGATAGATCGGAAATTGCATGGTCATCGCTACTTTCTGTATTTCAACTCAAGCCTGAGCCGATTTGCTCAGGACGATCGGGGCTGCACCTTGGGCCTGCGCCTGAGCTTGGGCGTTGTGTTTGTCCACCAGTTGTTGCAGATGGACGCGGCTGAGATATTCGTGGATGGTCTTGTTCAGGCCGTACCAGAGTTCGTGCGTCAGGCAAGGCTTGCCGTCCAGACAGTCGCCCTCACCCGAACATTGGGTGGAGTCCAGCGATTCGTCCACCGCCACGATGATCTCTGAAACGAAGATCTCCTTGGCTGGGCGCGCCAGACAGTAGCCGCCACCGGGGCCGCGCACGCTCTCGACGATATTGGCTCGGCGTAATTTGCCAAACAACTGCTCCAGATACGACAACGAAATATGCTGCCGTTCGCTGATGCCAGCCAGCGTGACCGGGGCTTGCCCGCCGCGCATTGCCAAATCAACCATCGCTGTCACAGCAAAACGCCCTTTGGTGGTGAGACGCATAAACCCCTCCTTAAACCCACGATTCTCGAAAATTCATTCAGTGTGTCGCAAAAACCTTGCTTGCGGCAGGGCAAATAATAGGATTCCCGAATATTTTAGTCAACAATTTTATTCAAATAATTCGGGTCGAACTTATCCGCCGTCGCCCGCTCCTCTTCGACCTTCACGCCCAGCTTTTCCAATTGCTGCAAAATCAATTCGATACGTTGATCGACGACCGCGCTATGCCCCAATAATCCGTGGATCGCTTTCGACATCGGATCGTTCTGCACATTACCAATACCATAGGGATTGAAGTGCTTCTCAGTGTCGCGCGCCTCGTCGAGGATGCGAGCTGGAATACCCACTGCCGTCGCCCCCGCTGGCACATCCTTCACCACCACGGCATTCGAACCGATCTTGGCGCCAGCGCCGATGCTGATCGGCCCGAGTATCTTGGCTCCCGCGCCGACCACCACGCCGTTACCCAGCGTGGGGTGACGCTTGCCCTCCTTCCAAGAGGTGCCGCCCAGCGTCACGCCGTGATACAGCGTCACATCGTCGCCGATCTCAGCCGTCTCGCCGATCACCACGCCCATGCCGTGATCGATGAAAAAGCGCCGCCCGATGGTCGCCCCCGGATGGATCTCGATGCCGGTCAGCCAGCGTGCGATGTGCGCCATAAACCGCGCCAGCCACTTGAATCCGGCGTGCCACAGCCCATTCGCCATACGATGAACCAGCCGCGCATGGAAGCCCGGATAGCAGGTCAGCACCTCGAAGGTGCTGCGCGCCGCCGGGTCGCGGTCGAATACGCTGGCTATGTCTTCCTTGATCGCTTCAAACATCTTCTTTCTCTTCAGCTTTTTTCGCGTGATGCTCCAGTGTCACCGTCAATATCCCGCGCAGGATGTTGATCTCTTCCTGCTCCAGCCGCGCCCGTGCGTACAAGCGGCGCAGCTTGTGCATCAGCTTGGTCGGGTGTTTGGAGTGGAGGAAACCGATCTCGCCCAGCACTACTTCCAGATGCTGGAAGTAGCGTTCAACCTGTTCCGCAGGCGCGGGATGCAACTCCGGCGCACCGCAATCGCCCTGCCCCGCCGCCAAGCGCATCTCGTAACTCAGCAATTGCACCGCCGCCGCCAGATTCAACGAGGTGAAGTCTGGATTCACCGGGATGCGCACCAACACTTGGCAGCGCGCCACCTCTTCATTGGTCAATCCGGACATCTCGGTGCCGAATAACAGCGCCACTGGCTGGTTGCTCGCCTGCTGCGCCAGCAAGGCAGCGGCTTGACGCGGTGGCAACACCTCCTGCGAGATGTCGCGCACCCGCGCCGACATGCCCGCCACCAGCACACAGCCCTGCAAAGCCTCATCCAAACTCGCGCAGATCTGCGCTTGCTCCAGAATGTCCGTCGCCCCTGCCGCCATCGCCTCAGCCTGCGCATCGGGGAAGAATCTGGGGTTGATCAGCACCAGCCGAGTCAGTCCCATGGTCTTCATCGCCCGCGCTGCGGCCCCGATATTGCCCGGATGACTGGTGTGACTCAGCACCACTCGGATGTTTTCTAAAATCTTTGGTTTATCCAAAACGCAATTCCAACTAAAATAGCGACCTGCTCATTAAAAAGGTTTCGCTATGCATCCCATGCTCAACATCGCGGTGAAGGCCGCACGTCGCGCCGGCAATCTGATCCACCGTGCCGCCGACAAGATAGATCACCTCACCGTCACCAAAAAATCCCACTCGGATTACGTTAGTGAAGTGGATCGCGCCGCCGAGCAAAGCATCATCGAAACCTTGCTGGATGCCTATCCGAATCATGCGATTCTAGCAGAAGAGAGCGGCACTCAAGGCGACTCGGAATTCGTCTGGATCATCGACCCCTTGGACGGAACCACCAACTTCCTACACGGTTTTCCGCAGTACGCCGTCTCCATCGCGCTGCAACAGAACGGCGTGCTGACCCAAGCCGTTATCTACGACCCGACCAAGAACGACATCTTCACCGCCACCCGTGGGCGCGGTGCGTTCTTGAATGATCGCCGCATCCGTGTCAGCAAACGCATCCATCTGGCCGATGCGCTGATCGGCACGGGCTTCCCCTACACCAACTTCGATCACGAAGAGGCTTACATCGCCATCTTCCGCGAATTCATGCAGAAGACTTCCGGCCTGCGTCGCCCCGGTGCGGCCTCGCTGGATCTGGCTTGGACTGCCGCTGGTCGCTTCGACGGCTTCTTCGAAACCGGCCTCAAGCCTTGGGACATCGCCGCAGGCTGCTTGCTCATCACCGAAGCTGGCGGCATGGTCAGCGATCTGAGCGGCAATGACAGCTTCCTGAAAAGCGGCCACATCTGCGCAGGCAGCCCGAAGATCCACGAACAGATGCTGGAAATCATCAAGCCGCATCTGAGTGCGGCATTGAAGAGTTGATCGCAACCCAGCACAAAGACCCTGCTTGCTTTCTGGTTTAAGCGGCAGTACCCTTCGCTCGGATTCGCCCTCACTACGGAGCCCGAGCAACCCATGAAGGTCGCCGATTTACCCAAGAACGAAGAACTGCGTCTCGAAGCACTCAACCGCTATCAGATACTAGATACACCGCCCGAACCCGCTTTCGACAAGATCGTGGAACTGGCGGCCTATATCTGCAAAACTCCCATCGCCGTCATCAGCCTGGTAGACCGTCATCGCCAGTGGTTCAAAGCCATCGTCGGCCTCGATGCGCATGAAACCAGCCGCGACCTAGCCTTCTGCGCCCACACCATTCTGCAAGATGACGCCTTTGTCGTGACCGATGCCAGCGTAGATGAACGCTTCGCCGACAATCCGCTCGTCACCGATCCACCCAAGATTCGCTTCTATGCCGGATTCCCGCTCACCACCAGCGATGGATTCAAGCTGGGCACGCTCTGCGTGATCGACCGGGTTCCCCGCACACTGAATCGTGAAGAGTTGGATGCATTGAGAACTCTGACCGATGAAGCCATGTCGCAAATGGAGTTGCGCCTGTCGGTACGACAAGTCGAGCAATACGCCAGCAAGCTGCACCATGTCGAAACCATGCAGGTGATGAATCGTGAGCTGATGCGCAGCAAGATCCGCTACCAACAGATGTTCGACAATGCCGCTTCCATCGCCTTTCTGATCGACCCTGACAATGGCCACATCGTGGATGCCAATGCCGCAGCAGCGGATTTTTGGGGTTATAGCCGCGAAGAGTTACGCAATCTGAACATCGCCCAGATCAACACTGCTCCGCGCGAAGAAATCTTCCGTGCAATGAGCAAAGTAAAGGGCAATCTGATCAATCACCTGAAATGGGATCATAGACTCAAGAACGGCGAGATACGCAATGTCGAGGTATATACCGGCCCGCTGTTCCACGGCGGCAAGACGCTGATCTATTCCATCCTGCACGACATCACCGAACGCACCGCCGTCGAGGCCCAACTCAAGGCCGAGAAACAATTCTCGGACAGCATCATCAACGGACTGCCGGGCATCTTTTACATGCTCGACCAACAAGGCCGTTTCGTGCGCTGGAACCAGCGCTTTCAGGAAGTCTCCGGCTACAGCGCGGAAGAACTCGCCAAGATGGCGGCTAGCGATCTCTTTGAAGGAGAAGATCAGGAGCTGATCATCTCACGCATCCGGCAGGCTTTCGAATCAGGCATCGCATCCGCCGAAGCGATGTTGACCACCAAGAACGGCAAGAAACTCCCCTACTACTTCAGCGGGCAGGCCATGCGCGTGACTGGCACAGACTATCTGATCGGCTTGGGTAGCGACATCGCCCATCAGTTGCAAGTCCAACAGGCATTGGAAGAGAGCGAGACACGCTACCGCACGATCGTGGAGAACGCACCCGTCGGTATCATTCTGGTCGATCTGGGCAACCGGCGCATTCTGGAGTCGAACCAGACCTTTCAGGAAATGCTGGGCTACAGTTCACAAGAGTTGCGGCAGATGTCCATCGCCGAGTTCATGCCGGAGGAAGACTCGAAAAAACTCAAGGCCATCGAGGACATCATCCGTAGCGGCGTCGACTCCTATCATCTAGAAAAACGCTGCATCCATCGGATGGGCAAACCGTTCTGGATCCACCTTTCCGTCAACGCCTTGCCCACCAGCACTGGTCAAGTACGCCAATACATCGGCATCGTCACCGACATCGACGAGATCAAACGCGCCGAAGAATCTCTCAAACTGGCCGCCTCGGTCTACGAATCAAGCAGCGAAGGAATGCTGGTCGCCGATGCCGACAACAACATCATCGCCATCAATCCGGCCTTCTCCCGCGTGACGGGCTACGCCGCCAACGAAGTGGTCGGCAAGAATCCCAGACTGCTCAGCTCCGGGCGACAAGACAAGACTTTCTACCAGAAGATGTGGCAGACGCTGCTATCCTCCGGCCACTGGCAAGGTGAGATCGTCAATCGCCGCAAGGATGGCGAACTGTATGTCGAGTGGCTGACCATCAACACCATCTTCGGCACAGACGGACTGCCACACCGCCGGGTCGGCCTGTTCTCCGACATCACCGAAAAGAAGAAGAGCGAGGAGGTCATCTGGCAGCAAGCCAACTACGACCCGCTCACCCAGCTGCCGAACCGCCGCATGTTCCACGACAGGCTGGAGCAGGAGATCAAAAAAGCCCGCCGCACCGGAGCGCCGCTGGCACTGTTCTTTATCGACCTCGACCACTTCAAGGAAGTGAACGACACCTTGGGCCATCAGGTCGGCGACACGCTGCTGATCGAGGCGGCTCAGCGCATTCAGACCTGCGTGCGCGAAACCGATACCGTAGCGCGTCTGGGCGGTGACGAGTTCACCATCATCCTGCCCGCACAACCCGATCTGGAGCACATCGAACGCATCGCGCAGAACATCGTCGCCAAACTCGCTGAGCCATATCACTTGGGAGAAGAGACCGCTTTCGTCTCCGCCAGTTTGGGCATCACCTTTTACCCCAACGACGCGCAGGACGCTGACCAGCTCATCCGCAATGCCGATCAGGCCATGTACGAAGCCAAGAGTCGGGGACGCAATCGCTGTAACTACTACACTCACTCCTTGCAGGAATCCGCGCTCAACCGACTGCGCCTGATCAACGATCTGCGCGGCGCCCTCGCAGCCGGCCAACTCCACGTCTATTTCCAGCCCATCGTTGAGTTAAAGACCGGTCGTATCTACAAAGCCGAAGCGCTGCTGCGCTGGGTTCATCCCACACGCGGCATGATCCCGCCAGCCGAATTCATCCCGCTGGCAGAAGAAGTCGGCCTCATCAACGAGATCGGCGATTGGGTGTTCCGCGAATCCACCAAGTGGGCCAGACGCTGGCAAGGCATCTGCCCGGAAGGTTTTCAGATCAGCGTGAACAACTCACCGCTACAGTTGATGACGGACAGCTCCAGTAAAGACGCCATGATCGAACAGCTTAGCGCCCCCGGTCTGCCCCGGCAGAGCATGGCGATCGAGATCACCGAAGGTATGTTGCTGCACGAAAATCCCACCGTGCTCAACACCCTGCTCAAGTTCCGCGATGCCGGCGTACAAGTGGTGATCGACGATTTCGGCACGGGCTACTCCGCTCTTTCCTACCTGAAGAAGTTCGACATCGACTATCTAAAGATCGATCAGGCTTTCGTGCGCAATCTAGAAACCGAACCGGACGACCTCGCCCTGTCCGAAGCCATCATCGTCATGGCGCACAAGCTGGGCATGAAAGTCATCGCTGAAGGCATCGAAACAGAAGCGCAGCGCGACATCCTGCACCAGGCCGGTTGCAATCTGGGGCAAGGCTTCCTGTTCTCCCACCCCATCCCTGCTGAAGAATTCGAGAAACTGCTGCGCTCAGGCAAGTAAGCCGATCCCGCCCCGTCGTTGCTCCTTCTTCCCGCCTAGGGAGGCGCTGATTTATTCCGTTCGTGGTGAGCTTGTCGAACCATGAGTGGAATAAATCAAAAGTAATCAATGTCCTATCAAGCCCTGCGACAAGCCCCCCTGAGTTTATCGAAGGGTTCAGGACGAACGGTTGGAGTAAATCCGCGTTCCCTAGATCAACGACGGCTTGGCTCCAACGTCACCGTACTCGGTGCGACCTCCCCCACTGGCTCTGTCACGCAAGTACCCATCTCCGCATTCGAGAGGTGGTGGGCGTGCTGGCTGCCGTCGCGCAGCATGGTCAGCACGCCCAGCAAGATGAGGGTCACGCCTGCGATGCGCAGCGTGCGGCCGCGTAGTTGCGGGGTGAGTCGGCGGACGAGGCTAGGGGCGAGCAGCATGGCGGGGATGGTGCCCAGACCGAACAGCGCCATCTTGAGCATGGCTTCAGCGAGGCTGGCAGAGGCCAGCGCCAGTCCCAGTGCGGCATACAGTAGGCCGCAGGGCAGCAAGCCGTTGGCCATGCCCAGCGCGTACCAGCCGGACAGGCTGGCCCTTTCCGCATAGCGCCGCGCCAACCGGGCCAGACCGATGCGCTGGCTGACCCGCGCGGTGAGCCGCTGCAAGGGGTCGGGCAACCAGCCAGCTAGGTTGAGGCCGAACACCACCATCAGTATCCCAGCCAGGATGGCGAAACCTTGCAGCACCAGTCCGCCGCCCAGCGCCCCCAGCGTGACGCCGAACAGGCCGACCAACAGCCCCAGCAGCACATAGGTGGTGACCCGTCCCAACTGATAGCCGAGCAAGCCGCCCCACCAAACCTTGGGCTGAGTCATGGACAGCGCACACACCAGCCCGCCGCACATGCCGAGGCAGTGCAGGCTGCCGAGCAGCCCCATCGCCAGCATCAGCCACAGGCTGGCGTCCATCAGTCCGGCTTCCTTTTGGGGTCACCGCCCAGTTCGTCCATATCGTCGTCGTTGAGGATACGATGCGCCGGGCCCTCCATGTCCTCATACTGGCCGTTGCGCACCGCCCAGAAAAAGACCAGCACCCCCGCCAGCCCCAGCAGGATCATGCCCGGTATCAGGCCGAAGATCACGTCCATGTCTCACCTCCCATTCTGCATCTCGACGAACCGCCCCATCCTCCGGCGGATCAGGATGGCATTGCCGATCACCAGCAGCGAGCTCAGCGGCATGGCGATGGCGGCCAGCACCGGGGTGACCAGTCCGGCCATCGCCACCGGGATCAGGGTGAGATTGTAGGCCAGCGACAGCAGCAGGTTCTGGCGGATGGTGCGCAGCGCCTGCCTGCCGATCTCGATGGCGTAGGGCAGTTTGCGCAGCTCGCTGCCCATCAGCACCACGTCCGAACACTCCATCGACACGTCGGAGCCGGATTCCATGGCGATGCTGATGTCGGCGCGCGCCAGCGCCGGGGCGTCGTTCACGCCGTCGCCCAGCATCAGCACGCGCTCGCCCAGTTGCTGCAAGGCAGCGATTTCGCGCGCCTTGTCTTCCGGCAGCAGCTCGGCCAGCACGCGCATCTCGCCCAGTTGCTGTTGCAAATGCCGGGCGGCGCGCCGGGTGTCGCCGGTGAGCAGGGTGACGCCCAGACCTTGCGCGCGCAAGCGATCCAGCAGTTCGCGCGCGCCACTGCGCAACTGGTCTTCCAGACAGATCACGCCCAGCACCCTGCCTCCACTCGCCAGCAGCACCGCCACGCCCATTGCCGACTCGACCGCTTCGCGCAGTGCCGCCATCCCATCGGGGATGTCCACACCCGCTTGCGCCATCAGCCGTGCGTTGCCCAGCCAGACCAACTCGCCGCCAACCTGCCCGCTCACCCCCAACCCTCCATGCGCCTGCAACTGCTCGGCGGCAGGCAGCACAAGGCCGCGCACTTCCGCCGCCAAGGTGATGGCGCGCGCCAGCGGGTGGGTGAAATGGCGCTCCAGTGCGGCAGCCAAGGCCAACAACTGCGCCTCGTCCAGCGTCGCATCTACGCACTCGATGCGGCTGACGCGCATCCGCCCTTCGGTGAGGGTACCGGTCTTGTCAAACACCACGTGGGTGATGCGCGACAGGCTCTCCAGCGCCTCGCCGTTGCGGATCAGCACGCCCAGCCGCGCCGCCACGCCGGTGCTGACCACGATGGACATCGGCGTGGACATGCCCAGCGCGCACGGGCAGGTGATGATGAGTACGGCGGTGGCGGCCATCAGCGCAGTGTCGAAATCGACGCGCATCCAGAACAAGAAGGTCGCCGCCGCCAGCAGCAGCGTGACCGCCACAAACCAAGGGACGATGCGGTCGGCCAGTCGCTGCACCCGCGCCTTGGAGCCCTGCGCCACCTCGACCAGATGGATGATGCGCGCCAGCGTGGTGTCGCCGCCCACCTGTTCCACCCGTATTTTCAGCACACCCTCGCCGTTGACCGTGCCCGCCGACACGCGCGCGTCGCAGCTTTTGTGCACCGGCTGCGATTCGCCGGTGAGCATGGCCTCGTTGACGTGGCTGTCGCCCTCGACCACCCGCCCGTCCGCCGGGATCTTGTCGCCGGGGCGCACCAGCACGCGGTCGCCCGCCGCCAGTTTGCGCACCGCGACGCGCGTCTCCTGCCCGGACTCGTCCAGCCGCAGCGCGGTGCGCGGCTGCAACTCCATCAGGTGCAAGGCGGCGGAAGCGGCGCTGCGGCGCGCCATCGCTTCCAGATAGCGCCCGACCAGAATCACGAAGATGAAGGTGGTGACGACATCGAAATACACCTCGCCGCCGCCATGCAGGGTGCGCCACAGCGAGTAGGCGTAGGTGGTGAGCGCGCCGATGGCGATGGGCAAGTCCATGGTCAGGTGGCGCAGCCGCAACCCGCGCCAGCCCGACAGCAAAAACGGCCCGCCGGAATAGAACAGCACCGGCGTGGCGATGGCGAAACCGACCCAGTGGAAGAATTGTTTGTATTCGGTCTCGATGCCGGAGAAGGTGCCAGCGTACAGCGCAATGGAGATCCACATCATGTTCATCGCGCCAAAACCGGCAAAGCCCATGCGGAACAGCAGGCGACGGTTGCTGCACTGCACCTGACCTTCGGCGGTCTCCGGGTCGAACGGCACGGCGGCGTAACCCAGTGCCGCCAGTCGGCGCAAGATGGCGGACAGCGCCACCTGCTGCGGCTGCCATTCCAGCACCAGCCGCTGGCGCGCCAGATTGACCTCGGCGCGCGTCACCCCCGCGAGATCACGCAGCGCCTTCTCGATCAGCCACACGCAAGCCGCACAGTGGATGCCTTCCACCAGCAGGTGCGCGCCGCGCCTGCCGCCCGACAACGGGCTGACGAACTCACGCTGCACCTCGTCCAGATCGTACTGATCGAGGTCGGAAGGCGCATCAGGCGGCGGCGCAAGGGTATTTTCCTGCGCGTGCAGGCGATCATAGAAACTGTCCAGCCCGGCAGCGTGGATGACACGGCAGACTTCCAGACAACCAGAACAGCAGAAACGCTGCGGCTCACCCGCCACCTCGCCCTCGCAGGCAGCGACGCCCGTGGCGGGCAAGCCGCAGTGGTGACAGCTATCTTTGGACATCGATGCGCTGGGCGACATCGTATTTCTGCTCACCCGAGCGGACTTGCGCGATCAGATCCCACTTGCCTGGCAGCGGGAAAGCCACCTCGGCGGCGAAGGTGCCGCCGTCCACCCATTTCAGCTCGCGCTTGAAATCGTCGCGGTCACTGTTGGGACGATAGGCGTACAGCGTCGCTTCGCCGCTCTGCACCGGATTGCCCTGATGGTCCATCGCGTACAGCCGCAAGGTCTGCGGCTGGTTGGCGCTAAGCGTCGGCGCAAGCAGCAACTGCAAGCGCCAGGCGTCCCCCGCCTGCTGCTCGCGCTTGATCTCCTCGTGGAAATATTGCTTGCCCTTCTCGTAGTAATCCTTGGCGACCAGTTGCGGCGGCGACCAGTAGGCGTAGAACACGAAGGCTAGGTTCACCGTCACCGTCACGGCGACGATGCCGAGGATGGTGCGCAACCAGGGGTTCTTGAGGTCGTTCTTTAGTTGCAGGCTGATGCTCATGTTGTGCTCCTGATAAGTCTTTTCTGTCTGCGTCCCGCCATCACTGGCCCCCCCTTTGTTAAAGGGGGGAACCCACGGTTCAGTTCGCTGGCCCGACGAACACCGACTCATACTCCAGTCTGGCCTGGGTCTCTCCCGCGCTCTCCAGCACGAAGCGGATCGGCGTGTCCACGCCCTTCAACTGCTCCGGCCTTGTCCGCACCAGCACGCGGAACGGCATCACCATTTCCGGCGTCAGCACCACCGGCGCGCCGTCGTTGGCCTCGACTGTAGCACCTTCCAGCCCTTCCACGCGGATCTGCACCGGCAGATTGCCGCCGGTCTTGTTGACCGCCGTGAGGGTGTATTTGTTGGCGATGCTGCCGTCGCTCATGCGGATGAACAAGGGCTGGCGTTCGTGCAGCACGGTCAGTTGCAACGGCTGGATGTGGGTCAGGCCGTACAGGATGCCACCGGCGGCCAGCAACAGGATGAACCCGTAGACCAGCACCCTCGGGCGCTTGAAAAACGGCGGCGTCGGCTGGCCGAGGATCTCGTTCTCGGAAGCGTAACGGATCAGACCCGGCGGCTTGCCCACCTTGACCATCACGCTGTCACAGGCGTCCAAGCACAAGCCGCAGTTGATGCAGCCTTCTTGCAAGCCGTTGCGGATGTCCACCCCGGTGGGACACACGCCTATGCACAGCTGGCAGTCCACACAGTCGCCCGCCCCGCTCCTAGCGCGCCCACGCGGTTCGCCGCGCCGGAAATCGTAGGTGGGGATGACCGAGTTGCGATCCACCATCACCGATTGGATGCGCGCGTAGGGGCACAGCCAGAAGCACACCTGCTCGCGCATCAGCCCGGCAAACACATAGGTGCCGAAGATGAACGCGGCCATCACCACCCAAGCGATCAGCGGCACCTGCAAAGTCAGGTAATCGTGCCAGAGCTGGAAGATGTCGTAGAAATAGCCGGAGAAAGTCACGCCGGTGACCACGGCGATGACCAGCCACAGCGTGTGCTTGGCGAGCTTCAGCCCCAGCTTGCGCGCATCCCACGGGGCGGCGTCCAGCTTGCGGCGCTGCTGGGGATTGCCCTCGATCTTCTCTTCGATCCAGGTAAAGATGTCCGTCCACACCGTCTGGAAGCAGAAATAGCCGCACCAGATGCGCCCCGCCACCGCTGTCACCGCGAACAGCGTGATGGCGAAGAAGATCAGCACCAGTGACAGCAGCCAGATGTCCTGCGGCCAGATGGTCAATGCGAACAGGTGGAACTGGCGGTGCGGCACGTCGAACAAGATGGCTTGCTGGCCGTTCCAGCGCAGGTAGGGCGCCAGCAGGTAGAAAATCCAAGACGCCGCCGTCAGCCATTTGATGCGGCGGAAGCGGCCATCCATGCGCTTGGCGTGGATAGTCTCGCCGCCGGTGTTTACATGCCAGTTGGCGGCATCGGCGTACAGCGCTTCGATACTCTCCAGCGGTTTGTCTTGTTCACTTTTCTCACTCATCGCAGCCCTCTCTCACGCAGAAGGGGAGCGGCAAGGCTCCCCTTCTATCTTGCCTGCTATCGGGCGTTCAACACGCCCTCGTCACTCTTTGCCCCCGATGATCTGGAAGAACTTGAAACCCAGATACCCGATCACCAGCAAAGTGCCAACCAAAGCGATGATGACTCCGATCACAACTGCATCCATGATGTCTCCTCCTCACTGTCCGCCGCCGAACTGGTGTACCTTCACCGCCAGCATCTTGATGTTCTCAGGGCCGAGCTTGCCGTTGAACGCAGGCATGATCGCCACCCGTGTGTTCGGCCCGTCCTGATTCACGCCGTAGCGTATGGTACGCAGCACGTCTTCACGGCTACCACCGAAACGCCAGATGGCATCGGTGAGGTTGGCCGCGCCCGTGCCCAGTTTGTTGATCGCCCCGCCCTTGGCATCTTCGCCGTGACAGCCGGAGCAACCGGACTGGCTGAACAGCGCAAACTGCTCAGGCGTCGCTTTGCCCGCCGATGCCGCCAGCGCGAAGTCGGTCAACTGGTTAATCGCGGCCTCATCCAGCACGCCTTGCTGGGCAGGCATGAAACTCTGCCGGCCATTGGTGATGGACTCCACCAGCGTGTCGAAGTCGCCGCCGTACAGCCAGTCGTCATCCGCCAGCACCGGGAACAGGCCGGGTGCTCCCTGCCCCCCCGCACCGTGACATCCGGCGCAGTTGTCGCCGAAGATCGCCTTGGCCGACGAGTCGGCGAAGTTGCGCATACCGGGGTCGCCCAAGATCTGCTGCCCGCTCATCGCCGAGATCTTTTGCAGATAAGGCTGCCTGATCGCTTCGTTCTCGGCCACGGCCTCTTTGTACTCCTTGATCTGAGTCCAGCCTAGGATGCCCTTGGTGGAATCATGGATCAGCGGGATCGCCGGATACAGGATGAAATAGATCACGCACCAGATCCAACTGGCGTGTAGCGAGATCATCCACCAGCGCGGCGGCGGGTTGGTCAACTCACGGATTCCGTCCCACTCATGCCCTGTGTCGCTCGCATGTTCCGGTTTATTTTGCTTGGCCATGTCCGATCTCCCTGTTCATCTCGTCGTCCTGGTTCACAAAGTTGCGATAACGCTCGAACCGTTCCTTGTTGCCGGGCTTGAACACCCAGACATACAAGCCCGCCATCAGCACCGTCAGCAGCGTGACGGTCACCAGCCCGAACCAGTCGGCGTGCGTCATGGCCGACCAGTCGGTATGGAAAAACTCGCTCAGCATCTCACTCACGATAGTCTCTCCCCTCTTGGAACTTGACCATGGTACCCAACACCTGAAGGTAGGCCACCATCGCATCCATCTCGGTCTTGCCGCGCACCGCCGAGGCGGCCGACTTGAAATCTTCGTCGGAATACGGTACGCCGACCGCTTTAAGCGCACGCATCTTGCTCTCGGTCAACGAGTCGTCGAGCTTGGCATCGGCCAGAAAGGCGTAATCCGGCATCACCGATTCCGGCACCAGCGAACGCGGTGCTTTCAGATGCTGAACCTGCCACTCATCCGAGTATTTGGCTCCCACGCGCGCCAGATCCGGGCCGGTGCGCTTGGAGCCCCACTGGAACGGATGGTCGTACTTGGATTCCACCGCCAGCGAGTAGTGACCGTAACGCTCTTTCTCGTCACGGAACGGACGGATCATCTGCGAGTGGCACAGGTAACAGCCTTCGCGGATGTAGACGTCACGCCCCTCCAGCTGGAGCGCAGTGTAAGGACGGATGCTGTCTTCATCCTTGTTCAGCTTCTCCATGGTATTGTCCAGATAGAACAACGGGACGATCTCCACGATGCCGCCGATCGAAACCACGACGGCCACCATGGCGATCATGCCCCAGACGTTCTTTTCAAGTTTTTCCTGAAATGACATTTTGTCCTCCCTTATGCGCGAGCCGCAGTGCGCCCGGCACCACGTATCGTCATCACCACGTTGTAGAGCATGATCAGCCCACCCACCAGCACTAGGAAACCACCCACCGAGCGCAACACATAGTAGGGATGCATCGCAGCCACGCTCTCGGCGAAGGTGTAGGTCAGATTGCCGTAGTCATCGGTGGCGCGCCACATCAGGCCCTGCATGATGCCGGACACCCACATCGCACAGACGTAGAACACGGTGCCTATGGTGTGGATCCAGAAGTGCGTGTTGACCAGACTGACCGAGTAGATCTTGGTGTCCCACAAGCGGGTCAGCAGGTGGTAGATGGCGCCGATGGACACCATCGCCACCCAGCCCAGCGCGCCGGAGTGCACGTGGCCTATGGTCCAATCGGTGTAGTGCGACAAGGCGTTGACTGTCTTGACCGACATCACCGGCCCTTCGAAGGTGGACATGGCGTAGAAGGCCAGCGACACCACGAGGAAGCGCAGCACGTAGTCGTCACGCAGCTTGTTCCACGCGCCGGACAGCGTCATCAGGCCGTTGATCGCGCCGCCCCAGGACGGGATGATCATGGCGATGGACACCGCTGCCCCCAGCGAACCGGCCCAGTCCGGCAGTGCCGTGTATTGCAGGTGGTGCGCCCCCAGCCAGACGTAACCGAACATCAGCGCCCAGAAATGCAGCACGGAAAGCCGGTAGGAGAAGATCGGCAGATTAGCCTGCTTGGGTACGAAGTAATACATGATGCCGAGGAAACCAGCGGTCAGGAAGAAGCCCACCGCGTTGTGTCCCCACCACCACTGGATCATCGCGTCCTGCACGCCGGAGAAGATCGAGTAGGACTTGGTCATGGTCACCGGCACCGCCAGCGAATTGACCACGTGTAGGTAGGTGATCATCACCATCATGCCGAGGAAGAACCAGTTCGCCACGTAGATGTGCGAAGTTCTGCGATTGGCTATCGTCATGATGAAGTTGCCCATGTAGGACAGCCACACCACCGCGATGGCGATGTCGATCGGCCATTCCAGTTCGGCGTACTCCTTGCCCTGCGTCCAGCCCATCGGGAAGGACACCACCGCACTGACGATGATCGCGTTCCAGCCCCAGAAGGTGAACCAAGCCAGCTTGCTGCTCCACAGCGGCACTTCGCAAGTTCGCTGGACGATGTAAAAAGCGGTTGCCATTAAAGTGCAACCGCCGAAAGCAAAGATCACCGCGTTAGTGTGTAGCGGGCGTAGCCGCCCGAAACTGAGATGTGGATCGAAATTCAGCGAGGGAAACGCCAACTGCCAAGCGATGAAATCGCCGACCAATGCCCCCACCACCAGATAGATCACGGCACAGACAGAAAACCACTTAACTATCTTAAGGTTATAAGTCTGACCTTCCAACTCTTTTGCGACCATGGTAGCCCCTCCCTTACTTAGTTCAACTTAAGATGCATTTTTTTTGCATCTTAACAAGGGCGAGAAAATTAGCAAAGATTATTTAACCCAGATTATCCATTAGAACGAAGGTCAGGCTTCAGCCCGACCTACAACACCTTGATTTTGTGATACCACAAAATCTAATGAGCTATCTGGGCTTATGCACTTGGGGCTTGAAGCCGCCTCGAAAAATCGCCCTCCAAGGGTGACATAAGATCGCAGTCATCTTGAAAAGGAAGATGGTGAAGATACCGAAGCAGAAGTACACGAGCGAGTTCTACTGGCCGTGGGGGCCGCACTAGCTCACTCGCCTATCGCCGCTTCCAACTGCGCGCGTCCTTGGGGTGTGGTCATCAGCATCAGTACGTCGCCGCCAGCCAACTCATAACTGGCGGGAGGGTTGAGTTGCCAGCGGGTGACACGCTGCACGGCCAGCACCATGCAGTCGGTGTTGCCCTGATACAGATGACTCAAAGGCTTTCCGTCCAAAGCGGCGGGTATCTTGATCTCTTCCATGCGCAATTTGCTGTCTGACTTGAGCATCTCGTCGAGGAAATTCATCACGTTGGGACGCACCATGGCAGAGACGATGCGCAGGCCGCCGCTGAAGTCGGGCGAGATAACTTCGTCCGCGCCGGAGCGACGGGTCTTTTCAGCGTTCTTCAAGTCATGGCAACGCGCGACGACGCGCAGTTTTGGGTTGAGTTGCTTGGCGCTCAGGCTGATGACCAGATTGGTGCTGTCGTCGTGCGCCACGGCGAACACGCCCTTGGCGCGGGCGATCCCGGCTGCTTGCAGCACATCGTCGTCGGTCGCATCGCCGTGCAGGTAAAGTTGATCCGGGTGCGTCTCCACATAGCGCAGAAGGTGCGGCATATTGCTGTCGATGAGCACCGAGTGCCGCCCGGTCGATTCCAGATCGTGCGCGACATTGATCCCCACCAGACCGATGCCGCAGACGATATAGTGGTCTTCCAGTTGCGCGATTTTCTTTTGCATCTTCTTTCTCCGCCATGCGACATTGAGGTCGCTCTCCAGCATGAACGCCGTCACGGTGGACAGCACATAACCCAGCACACCGATACCGGAGATACCGACGAACACGGTGAATAGCCGTCCGTATTCGTATTGCGTGACATCCACCACCTCGCCATAGCCTATCGAGGAGATAGTGATGAACGTCATGTAAAAACAATCCATCCAGGAATACTGCGCCCCACCCAGTATGCGATACCCCACCGTGCCGATGGCGAACACCAGCATCAAGGCCAACAGTGCGATGAGTAGCTTGCGTATCACTTTGGATTGTTGATTGTCGATCATCTGCATAGGTCTTGCGCCACTCTGCGTAGCATGGAAACCCGAAGGATACCCGATAGGCGGGGCTCTTTGCTGCCTCCTCGCCTTCCTCCGCATCGGCTTCTGAGCGATGAAAATCCGCCGCTGATTCACCGCTCCGTCATCTTGATGCGGCTATAATCGACGCCAGTTCTTAACGCGAAGATGATGCCATGACCGACGCAACCACTCCCCTCTCGTCCGATGAACTGAACTCACTGAACGCCTACTGGCGCGCGTGTAACTACCTTGCCGCCGGGATGATCTACCTGCGCGACAACCCCCTGTTGAAAGAGCCGCTTAAAGCCGATCACATCAAACAGCGCCTGCTGGGGCATTGGGGATCGAGTCCCGGTCTGAGTTTCGCCTACGTCCACATCAACCGCATCATCCGAAAATACGACCTCGACGCCATTTTTCTGGCAGGCCCCGGCCACGGCGCACCGGGCGTGCTGGCCCCGCTCTATCTGGACGGCACTTACAGCGAGTTCTACCCGAACAAGAGCGAGGACGAAGACGGCCTGCGCCAGTTCTTCAAGGAATTCTCATTCCCCGGCGGCATCGGCAGCCATTGCACACCCGAGATGCCCGGCTCCATCCACGAAGGCGGCGAACTCGGCTACAGCATCTCGCACGCATTCGGCGCGGCCTACGACAACCCCGACCTGCTGGTGACGGTGATGGTGGGCGATGGCGAGGCCGAGACCGGCCCGCTGGCGACGGCTTGGCATTCGAACAAATTCCTGAACCCCGCCCGCGACGGCGCAGTGCTGCCCATCCTGCATCTAAACGGCTACAAGATCAACAACCCCACCCTGCTCTCGCGCATCTCGCATGAGGAACTGGAGAGTCTGTTCAAGGGTTATGGCTGGACGCCGTATTTCGTCGAGGGCAGTGACCCGTTACAGATGCACGCCAAGATGGCAGAAGCGTTGGAACAGTGCATGGAAAATATCCGCCACTACCAGCACATCGCCCGCAAGTTCGGCACGACGATACGCCCGCGCTGGCCGATGATCGTGCTGCGCAGCCCCAAGGGCTGGAGCGGCCCGAAAGAAGTGGATGGGCACAAAGTCGAAGATTTCTGGCGCTCGCACCAAGTGCCGCTCAACGACGTGGTGGGTAATCCGGCGCGCTTGCAGCAACTCGAAAACTGGTTGCGCAGCTACAAACCAGAAGAACTGTTCGACGAAACCGGACGACTGAACGCCGAACTGCGCAAGCTCTCGCCACAAGGCGCGCGTCGCATGGGCTGCAATCCGCACGCCAACGGCGGACATCTGCGCAAAGCGTTGCGCATCCCGGATTACCGCAGCTACGCCGCCGAGCTACCCGGCCCCGGCGTGATCCGCGCGGAGAATACCCGTCCGCTGGGCAAGCTGCTGCGCGACATCATGCGGCTGAACATGCAGAATTTCCGCGTCTTCGGCCCGGACGAGAACGCCTCCAACAAGCTGGATGACATCTACGATGTGACCGAAAAAGTCTGGATGGCGGAGATACGCCCGGAAGATGCCGACGGCAGCCATCTCTCCACCGACGGACGTGTGATGGAGATCCTCTCCGAGCACACGCTGGAAGGCTGGCTGGAAGGCTACCTGCTCAGCGGACGCCACGGCTTCTTCTCCACCTACGAAGCCTTCGTCCACGTCATCGACTCGATGTTCAACCAGCACGCCAAGTGGCTGGCCATGTGCAGGGATGTGCCCTGGCGCGCGCCGATTTCCAGCCTCAACCTGCTCATCACTTCCACTGTATGGCGGCAGGATCACAACGGCTTCACCCACCAAGACCCCGGCTTCCTCGATCTGGTGGTGAACAAAAGCCCGGAGGTGACGCGCATCTACCTGCCGCCCGACGTGAACTGTCTGCTGTCAGTCGCCGACCATTGTCTGGAAAGCACCGATTACATCAACGTCATCGTCTGCGACAAACAGAAGCACCTGCAATATCTGGACATGGATGCGGCGATCAAGCATTGCACCAAGGGCATCGGCATCTGGGACTGGGCCAGCAACGATTTCGACGGTGAACCGGACATCGTGATGGCCAGCGCGGGCGACATCCCCACCAAAGAGGCGCTGGCCGCCGTCGTGCTGCTGCGCGAGAACTTCCCCGCGCTGAAGGTGCGCTTCGTCAACGTAGTGGATTTGTACAAACTGACACCGGCCGCCGAACACCCGCACGGCATGTCCGACCGCGATTTCGACAGCCTGTTCACCACCGACAAGCCCGTCATCTTCAACTTCCACGGCTACCCTTGGCTGATCCACCGACTGGCCTACCGGCGCACCAACCACGCCAACCTGCACGTGCGCGGCTACAAGGAAAAGGGCAGCATCAATACCCCATTCGAGCTCGCCATCCAGAACGAGATCGACCGCTACAGCCTAGTGATCGACGCCATCGACCGCATCCCGGTGCTGCGCACCACCGGCGCACACGTCAAGGAGAAACTGCGCGACCGCCAGATCGAATGCCGTAACTATGCCTACGAACACGGCGTGGATGCGCCCGAGATCAACGAATGGGTCTGGCCCTACTGATGCCTAGCCTCCTCACCCTCAACAGCGGCTCATCCAGCCTCAAAGCCAGCCTGTTCGGTGAAGACGGCTCGCGCCGCGACTTCCACTACACCCATCTTGGACACGCCAGCGGCAGCCACGCCGCCGCACTGGATGCCCTACTGGCAGCGCTGGACGACGACCGCCCGGACGCCATCGGCCACCGTTTCGTGCATGGCGGCGAAATCTTGGACTCCGCCCGGCTGATCGACGACGACGAGTTCGCCCGGCTGCACACCTTGGTTCCGCTCGCCCCACTGCATCTACCCGGCAACCTGCTCGGCGTCGAACTTTGCCGCGAACGCTTCAATGTTCCGCAACTCGCCTGTTTCGACACCGCCTTTCACCATACCCTGCCAGAAAGCGCGCGCCGCCTGCCCATCCCGCGCGAATTCAAACTGCGCCGCTACGGCTTCCACGGCCTCAACTACGCCCACATCGCGCAGCACCTGCCCGAAGTCATCGGCGAAGCCGCCTCCGGTCGCGTCGTCGTCGCCCATCTCGGCAGCGGTGCCAGCCTGTGCCTGCTCGATAACCTGCGCTCCGTCGACACCAGCATGGGCTACACCCCCGCAGGCGGCATCCCCATGGCCACCCGTAGCGGCGACCTCGACCCCGGCGTGATGCTGGAACTGGCCCAACGCTACGACCACCCCGCGCTGGCCCAACTGGTCTATCACAGCATGGGCCTGCTGGCCCTTTCCAACGGCGAAAGCGCTGACATGCAGACCCTGCTCACCAGCCCTACCCAAGACGCACGTTTCGCCGTCGAATACTTCTGTACCAGTGTCCGCGCCGCCATTGGCAGCTACGCCGCCAAAGCAGGCGGCCTCGACGCGCTGGTCTTCACCGGCGGCATCGGCCAGCACGCCCCCGTCATCCGCGCCGCCATCTGCGACCCGCTACGCTTCATCGGCTTTGAGCTCAACTCCACCGCCAACCACGCCAACCTCACCCGCATCGACCGCAGCGACTCCAAGCCCATCGCCGTCATCCCAGCGGACGAAGAAGCGATGATCTGTGGCTTGGTGCAGGAGTGGCTGGAAAAGAATTAGCCGCGCACCCGCTTTGCGGGGCTGAGTGCGGCAAGCACGGAGTTAGGCACTGGCTGGAGTTGGCCACAGGCCGCAGCGGCGATCAGTTCTGCTGAAAGTCCAGCGGTGAGCAGGCCGCGCGTGCCGTGGGCTAGGCTACAGAACAATCCCGGCGACACCTCGCCGACCAGCGGCGTAGCACCGGGCGCGGAGCAGCGCACGGAGGCGCGGCCAGTGAGTGCATCTATCGCGGGTTCGCCTAGGGCGCGGCTCAAACTGGAAATGTGCTCGGCCAGTTTTGCCAGATTCTCGGCGTGGTCGGCGGGGCGGACTTCCAGCGATTCGTCGTCAAAGGCATGGGTCGCGCCTGCGACGTGGCGGCCATCTTGCGCCGGGGCACAATAGCCCTCGGCGCAAAGTATCGGCTGGATGGCACTGCTGCGCGGGGTAGCGGGTAGCTCGGTGATCTGGCCGCGCACCGGCGTCAGTGGAAAGTTGGCGAACGACGCTAAAGTACGGGCTTGGTGCCCGTTGCACACCACCACGATGTCGGCCTCTTCCACCCAGACTACACCCTGCGCATTGCTCCCCGTCACCCGCCAGCCGTGATCCGCCCGACTGATCGCGACGACCTCGTGCTGCAAACGCTGCACGGCGGCACTCGCCAGCCGCGCGCAGACTTGCGGCGGCACAACCCAACCGCCAGCGGGGAACCACAGCCCGCCCTGCTCCAGCGCGAGGCCGGTCTGTTGCGAGGCCGCTGCCGCATCGAGGATCTGCAACAGATGTGGCGGCCAATCCAAGCTGGCGAGTTTGCCGATGCGCTTCGCCTCGTTCTCAGAAAATTCCAGTTGCAGCAAGCCGCACTCGGCCCGCGCCACGCCATCCACCGGCAGCACTTCGTCCAGCAGCGCCAGCGCGTGGCCGTAAGCGGCGAGTACGAAGCGATGCAGCGGATTCATCCCGGCAGCGAAGCGGGCGTGGAGGATGCCGCGCGGGTTGCCGGATGCGCCGCTGGCGAGGCTGGCGGCGCGGTCGACCAGCGTCACGCCGATGCCGCGCTGCGCCAAGGCATGAGCTGCGGCACATCCGGCCAAGCCTGCGCCGACGACCAGCGCGGTTCGCGGCCTGCGGCTAGGCCGCACATCATCGGCAAGACGCAGCAGCTCGCCGCGCGCCATCTCGCGTTTACGCCCGTAGCCGGGCACGCGCTCGACGCGAAACCCGGCCTCGGCCAGCCCGCGCCGCACCCAGCCTGCGCTGGTGTAGGTGGCAAAGGTCGCACCGGGACGGGAGGTTCGGGTGAGTTGCGCCAGCACCGGCTGCGCCCACATCTCAGGGTTGCGCGAGGGAGCGAAGCCATCTAGGAACCAGGCATCGACGCTGCCCATAGCTAGCTCGGACAGGGCTTCCGCCACATCCGCCAGCACCAGCGTGAGGCGCACCCGACCGCCGCAGAACGACCAGCGATTCCAGCCCGGCACACGTCGCCGCCAGCAGGCAAGTAGGGCTCCCGCCAGCTCGCCGAGTTCGGGCCATAGTTCAAGTGAGGCGCGCAACTCCTCGTCACTCAAGGGGAATTTTTCCGTGCTGAAGAAATCTAGAGTTGCGCCAGAAGCGGCGACCTGCTGGAACAACTGGCTGGCGCACAAAAAGTTAAGGCCCGTGCCGAAGCCTGTCTCACCGATGGCGAAACTGTCGCCAGCGCTCAGCGCAGCGAAACGCTCGGGTAACCGATTGCCGTGCAGAAAGACGTGGCGCGTCTCTTCCAGCCCGGAATCGGTGGAGAAATACACATCGTCGAAGCGGGTGGAGAACGGCTGGCCGTCTTTCCAGTCCAGCGTCATCGCAAGTTCAAGCGGGAAAGACCGAGCCTACGCTGGCGCGGGCGTACCAAGCATTGATGGTCGCTGCGTCTTGGCCCCGCGCCCAGCTGGCTGCGTCGCACGCCGGGATGGGCTGGTAAGGGCCATGCTTGACCTCGAAGATGATGCCGCCGGCATCCAGCGACAACACGCCGTGCCAAGCACCGATGGGGATCTCGGCGACGCTGCACCCCTCGCTCAACACGATGCGCGCCAGCACTTTGCCTACGTCGTCGAACACTAGCACGATGAAGCGTCCGCGCAGGGCAAACAGCATCTCCCAAGTGTGCGGATGGCGGTGCGGCGCGACCAGCGTGTCCGGCTCCATGGCGATGGCCAGACGCTGTATCGGATCGCTCAGTTGCTCGTGCAGATTGTGGTTGGCACGGAAACGCGGCGATTGCCGCGCTTGTTCCGACAGGGCATCCAGCATCGAATCATTCAGTTGTTTCATTCTTTTTCCTTTAGTGTCAGATCAGTGGCGCTTGACGGTGAGCGGCTGGCCGACTGCACCGGTGTAGAACACGACGATGCGCACCGGGACTGTGCCCACGCTGCGCCCGTTGTGCCAAGTGGAGACGACTTCGGCCAGCGAATCGCCCGCTTCCAAACGCCGTATCCGGCCATCTTCCAGCAAGACTTCCAAACTGCCTTCGAGCAGCAGCGCGAACGAAGGGACGGGATGCAGATGCCAGCCGGTCTCCGCCCCCGGCGCTATCTCGACGATCAGGCCGGTGACTTCAGCTTGCCCGGCAGGATAAGTCAGCGGCTTGCCGTCCCAACTCTGTGTGGTCTTCATCAGCTGCGTGACTTTCACCTTGGCATCGTCTGCGTCCAGCGCCCAAACCTCGCGGCAGCACAACAACGCCCCCACCAACAACCATGCTCTCATCTCATCCCTCCAGCTTCACAGGCCTCATTTTCCCACGCTTTGGCTGTTCAGGCTGATGATAAGCACGCCAGCCAACACCAACGCCGAACCGGCGATCTGCAACAGCGAGATGCTCTCGCCCAAGAACAGATAAGCCATGTAGATGGTGCTGACCGGGCCGATGGAGCCGATCAGCGAGGCGTTGCCTGAGCCGATGCGACGTATCGCGTAGGACAAGAAGAACACCGGCAACACGGTGGAGAACAACGCCATCGCGATGGCAAGCTGATACACGTGCAACGGCAATTCCAGTGCGCTGATCGGACGCATCACGGCGAACTGCACCAAACAGGCGACACTCGCCACGATGGAGGCGTAGGCGGTGAAGCGCAACGCACCGATGCGGGCTATGGCGTGGCCTGCGCCGACCAGATACAGCGAGTACGACAAGGTGCTGAAGAACACCAGCACCGCTCCCAGCACAAGGTCGCTGCCCTGCCCCGCTCCCGCATCATGCACGAAGACCAGCGCGATGCCGGCATAGCTCAAGGCCATCGCCGCCAGCGTCTTGCGACCGATGCCGCGCCGGTGCAGCAAAGCGGCAAGGATCACCGTCATGGTCGGATAAAGGAACAGGATGAGACGCTCCAGACCGGCGGAGATGTATTGCAGCCCGAGGAAATCGAGGTAACTCGACAGGTAATAACCGACCAGCCCCAAGCCCATTACCAGCAACCAATCACGCCGCGTGAGCGGCTCAGCCGGTGCGAAATAGCGCAGCCACACCGCCACGGCGATGAAGAACGGCACGGCGAAACCCATGCGCAACGCCAGCAGCGTCACCGCATCCACACTGGCCTCCAGATAAGCCAGCTTCACCAGAATCGCCTTGGCCGAAAAGCCCACTGCCGCGAGCAGCGCAAAGACCACGCCGAGTGCTGCGTGTTGTCGGAAAGATGAGTTGCTGGATTGCTGCGCCATGATTGAAGACCCTAAGTTAGGCTGAACGGGTCTCAAGCTAGGCAACGCGGAAAGACCCGCCGTTGCCCGATTGACATGATTAGAACAGGAACGTGCGGCGGCTGTGGGCTATTAGCCACAGTCGCTTGGCGATGATCGCCGCAGAGAGGTTTTGGGAATGCGTTCGCATGGGGGCGGAATATACGGGGACGGCGGGAGGTGGTCAATTCCTCAGACGCGCACGTTCTGGTCGAATAGAGTTTTGCCCTTACTCTGGGCTACGTCAGCTAGGAATGACACTGAAGCCGGAGTGACAGCTACCGCTTCAGTGTCCTCAACTCAACACACGGGAAGCAACCCGCGCCTACCCTGCCAGCCCCACATACACATTCTGCACGTCATCGTCTTCGTCGATGGCTTCGAGGAAGGCTTGCACTTCTTCGAGTTCGGCATCATTGCTGATAGTGACGGGGTTCTTCGGACGGTAGCCAAGTTGGGCCGAAGTGACGGTGAATCCTTGTTCAGGCAGCGCTTTGCACACGGCATCCAGGTCGGTGGTGTCGGTAATAAACAGCGTCGCGCCTTCTTCGGAGGGCTCGAAGTCTTGCGCACCGGCTTCGATGGCGGCGAGTTCGGCGTCGGCACCCTTACTGTTCGGCGTGGCTTCGATCATGCCGACGTAGCTGAAATCCCATGACACCGAGCCTTCCGGACCGAGCTGACCTTTACGGAACAGCACGTTCATGCTGGATTTGGTACGGTTGATGTTGTCGGACAGGCATTCGACGATCACCGGCACGCGATGCGGCGCGAAACCTTCGTAGACCAAGCGTTCCAGATGCGCACCGCCGTCCAGCAGACCTGCGCCCTTCTTGATGGCACGATCCAGCGTGTCTTTGGGCATGGAGGCTTTTTTGGCTTGCTCGACCACGAGGCGCAGACGCGAATTCGAGTCGGGGTCAGCGCCGCCCTTGGCTGCGACCATGATCTCCTTGGCGAGTTTTCCGAAGATCTTGCCCTTGGCGTTGGCTGCGATTTCTTTGTGTCTGGCTTTCCACTGTGCGCCCATGTGTATTCTCTATCAAAGGTTGGTATGAAATTCGAAGCGCGCATCTTGCCCTAAGTGCGGGGATGCATCAATCACGAAACAGCACTGCCGCGATCGGGATCGCCCTCGATCAGGCCGATGAACTCCCCGGCGGGAACAGGGCGACTGAACAAATATCCCTGCGCCTCATCGCAGCCATAGTTGCGCAGGAAGGCCAGCTGAGCGTCATCCTCCACCCCTTCGGCGATGACGGTCAGTTGCAGGGTGTGCCCCAACTGGATGACGGCGCGGACGATCGCCGCCGAGTCGGGATCGCTGGCCATGTCGCGCACAAATGATTGATCGACCTTGAGCTTGTCCACCGCCAGTCGCTTCAGATAAGACAGGCTGGAATAGCCCGTGCCGAAATCGTCGATGGACAGTTTCACGCCCATCTCCTTCAAACTGCGCAAGGTCCTGAGCGCGACGTCGACATCCTGCAACAGGATGGACTCGGTCAGTTCCAGTTCCAACTGCCCGGCGCTCAGACCGGATTCCTTGAGCGCCTTATCCACGGTCTCCAGCAGATTCCCGCGCTTGAACTGCAAGGCGGAAAGGTTGACCGCCATCACCAGCAGGTGGCCCTGCTCGCGCCAGCGCTGCGCCTGCCGGCAGGCCTCGTTGAGCACCCATTCGCCTATGGGGATAATCAGCCCGCTTCGTTCAGCCAGCGGGATGAACTTGCCGGGAGGCACCAGCCCCAGTTCGGGGTGCTGCCAGCGCACCAGCGCTTCCGCACCGACGATGTACCCGCTGAGAATATCGATCTGCGGCTGGTAGTACAGCCTGAATTCCTGACTCCTCACCGCATTGCGCAACTGCCCCTGTAGATGCAACTGCTCCTGGGCGTCGATGTTCATCTTTTCGGAGAAGAAGTGATAAGTGTCGCGCCCGCTGTCCTTGGCCTGATACAGCGCGGTATCCGCCTTCTTGAGCAGCGTGTCGAACTCCCGCCCGTCGTCGGGATACAGACTGATGCCGATACTGAACGAGGTGTTGATCTGATACCCATCTATCTCGAAAGACTCGGCAAACACCTCGACGATGTTCCGGGCGACTCCACCGATGCCGACCAGATTGTGCGAATGCGGCAACAGCACAACGAACTCGTCGCCGCCCTGACGGCTGATCGTATCGCTGTCGCGCAGACAGCCGCGCAGGCGCTCGACCACGCTGACCAGCAGCTTGTCGCCGTAATTGTGACCCAGCGTATCGTTGACCTGCTTGAAATTATCCAGATCGAGGAATAACACGGCGACGCCGGAGTGGTCCCGATCCGCCTGCGAGGCCGCCTGCGCGAAGCGGTCACGCAACAACAGCCGGTTGGGCAAGCCGGTCAGAGTGTCGTGATGGGCTAGGAACTCCAGCCGCTTTTCAGTCCCCTCATGTTCGATGCGCATACGCAGGGCCTCGATACCGAACGCCAGATCGTTGGCCAGCTCCTCCAGCAATCTCACCTCATCCTGACCGAAAACCTCTGGCTCGGCGGAATAAATGGTGAGCGCACCCAGTACCCGTTTGCCGCCTGCTAGCGGCAAGGCGATGCTGGAACGATAACCCTGCGCCAGCGCAGCCTCGCGCCACAAGGCCATGCGCGAACTGGATGAAAAGTCCTGATTGATATCGGTCACTCCCGTCCTGATCGCCGTCCCCGTCGGCCCCCGCCCCTGTTCGCTGTCTGACCAGAAAATCTTCGCTCGTCCCAGATACCCCGCCGTGTCGCCGAACTGGGCGACAGGACGCACCGTTTGCTGCTCATCATGCTCGGCATAACCTACCCAAGCCATGCGATAACCGCCCTGCTCGACCACTAACCGACATATCTCGGCCAGCAAGCAGGACTCATCGACAGCATGTACCAGCGCTGTATTGCAATCGCTCAGTAGCTTGAGCGCACGATTCAACCGCTTCTGACTCTGTTCGCCACGCTTGCGCTCGCTGATATCCTGCATGGTACCCAGCAAACGGATCATCTTTCCTTGCGCATCTTTCTCGACCTTGTAATGCACCAGCACCCAGTAAGCTTCACCGTCGGCGCAGATGATCCGTGCCTCGGTCTGAAGGAAGAGATTGGCGTCTAGCGAGATCAAGGCCTCCCGGATGCCTTCCCCCACCCGCCGGGCATCATCAGGATGCACCAGCCGCCGGGCGAACTCCGCAGCGCTCAGACGATAGCCCCCCATCTGCTCGGCAGTGGTGTGGTGCAGCGAGTAATACTGGTCGTTGAGAATGAACTCGTCGCTGGCTACCTCGTACTCCCAATGCGCCAGCCGGGCGATCTTCAGGGCTTGAGAGAGTCTGGTCTCGCTCTCCCGTAGAGCGGCCTCCACCCGCTGACGGACATTCAGCATATCGTTGAATTCCTGTGCGACCTCGACGATCTCGGGCGGGCCACCCAGCTCTGCCCGCGCGTCCTGTCTCCCGCTCCTGACTTCACGCGCAGTCGCTGCCAGCATCCTGATCGGATGGGCCACCCGACGGGCGATGAGCCAGGCGACACCAAGAATGAGCATGAGACTGAAGAGCCCCAGCAGGGCATTTCTGAGCAGTGTACTGCGCAGTTGCGTATACACGGCGCTGGTCGGGATGCCCACGTACACCCGCCAATCCGTGCCTTTGGTCCCATGCACGTCATAGAATCTGGAGACGGAATCGATACCCGGCATTTCCCCCTCGATACCGGACAGCAACGCTTGGATCGTCGGATGCGCCATCACGTTCCTGCCGACCCAGTGCTCGGTATCCAGATTGCGCCAGACATAAGTGCCCTTGCTGGTGACGACACCGATGGTCGTGCCCGCGATCAGCGTAGCATTCGACAGATTAGGTTCATACAGCGCCAGATCGAGCGGCAAACCAAGAAAACCGACCTTCCTGCCCTGATCGTCGTGGATGGGATAGGTCAGCACCGTCACCCAGCGGCCCGTGATCGGGCCGAGGAACGGATCGCTCACCACGAATCCGTCTTCGGCGAGCGATTTTTTGAACCAGTCCGCCCCGGCCACGGACACTGGCTTGCCACCCGGCTGGGGCACCGCAGAACAGATCGCCACGCCGCTCATATCGATTACGGTCATGTTCGCCGACTTGGGGAACAGCTCACGAAAATCCCACAGCACTTGGTCGCAGTTGGCCGCATTCATCTTGCGGATGATAGGTCGCTTGGACATTTGCACCAGAAAATCGCGGTTAGCGAGCAACACCCGGTCGATGTCGGAAGAGGCCGTCACCGCCAGCATGTGGGCAGTGAAACGCACCTCACCTATCCGCTGCCGGGCGTCGTCATAGATGGTATAGGCGAGGATGCCCACCATGGGCAGGGCGACGGCCGCCACCAACCCCAACAATTGCGCGCGGATCGTGAAACGGCGTCTCATGTCTGAAAAACAGGCGCAGGCCGTGCCGATACAAGAAGTGGAACCGACCTTGCCGAATGCCACCTTGTCTCTTTCGCCCTAATGAAGTAAACCATCTCACCCCTGCCCATCGCCTGCCGAATGCCCGTAGAAACCAGCCGGAATCTTAGCCCAGATTCCCCCCGGCACAAGCGAAAAATCCGGTAACGAACCTTGCCACTACGCCTGCTCGGCCAGCACCTGCAAGAACGCATCACCGTACTTCACCAGCTTGGCCTGCCCGATGCCGCTGATCTGCGCCATCTCGTTGAACGATTGTGGGCGGCGGTTGAGTAGCTCCAGCAAGGTGCTGTCGTGGAAGATAACGTAAGGCGGCACGCCCTGCTCACGGGCCAACTCCATGCGTTTGGCTTTGAGCGCCTGCCAGAGCGGCTCTTCGTGAGCATCGGCAAAAGCTTCGCGCAAACGCGAACCACGTTCGGCGCGAGTGTTGCGGCGCTTGACCGGCTCGGCATCGCGGCGCAGCCAGACCGACTGTTCGCCGCGCAATACCGGACGCGCTTCTTCCGCTAGGCGCAATCCGCCGTAGGCCTCCATGTCCACATTGATGAACCCGGCAGCAACCAGTTGGCGATACACGCTGCTCCATTGTTGCTGGGTAAGTCCGTTGCCGATGCCGAAAGTGGAAAGCTGCTGGTGGTTGAACTGCTCGACTTTTGGGGTTGCTTTGCCGAGCAGCACGTCGATCAGATGGGAGACGCCGAAGCGCTGGCCGGTGCGATACACGCAGGACAGCGCCATGCGCGCAGCCTCGGTCGCATCCCAGGTATCCACCGGCGTCAGGCAGTTGTCGCACTGGCCGCAATCGCCGGGATGCTCCTCGCCGAAATAGCGCAGGATGGTTTGATGGCGGCAATCGGTGGATTCGCAGAAACCCAGCAGCGCATCGAGCTTTTGCAGTTCGACGCGCTTGCGCTCTTCGGGCGCGTCGCCGGACAACAGCATCTGCCGCATCGATACCACATCGCCCAGCCCGTAGGCCATCCAGGCATTTGCAGGCAAGCCGTCGCGCCCGGCGCGGCCAGTCTCCTGATAATAACCTTCCATGCTTTTGGGCAGATCGAGGTGAGCGACGAAGCGCACATTGGGCTTGTCTATGCCCATGCCGAAGGCAACGGTGGCGACCATGATGACGCCCTCCTCGCGCAGGAAGCGGCGCTGATTGGCGTTGCGCACGGCGACATCCAGTCCGGCGTGGTAGGGCAACGCATCCCAGCCCTGCCCCTTCAGCCAATCCGCCGTCTCCTCGACTTTTTTCCGAGACAGGCAATACACGATGCCAGCATCGCTCGGGTGCTCGGTTTCGAGGAAGGTCTGCAATTGTTTGCGCGCGTTATCTTTGAGCGTGACGCGGTAGCGGATGTTGGGACGGTCGAAGCTGGAGACGAACTGCTGCGCCTGCTCCAGCGCCAGCCGTTCGACGATCTCGCGCCGTGTGGGCGCATCCGCCGTGGCGGTCAGCGCGATGCGCGGCACGTTGGGGAAGCGCTCGTACAACACGGTGAGTGCGCGGTATTCGGGGCGAAAGTCGTGCCCCCATTGGGAGACGCAGTGGGCTTCGTCGATGGCGAACAGGGCGATGCCCGAGGACTCCCTCACCCTCAGCCCCTCTCCCGGCGGGAGAGGGAAGTTAAGCCCTTCTCCCGCCGGGGGAAGGGTTGGGATGGGGGAAGCCTCGTTGAGTTTGGCCAGCAACCCTAAAAACCCCTCCGTCATCAGCCGCTCCGGCGCGACATACAGCAGCTTCAGTTCACCGCGATATATCTGGCGATACACCTCACGGGCGGCTTCCGCATCCAGACTGGAGTTGAGGAATGCAGCAGACACGCCCAACTGCTTGAGCGCATCGACCTGATCCTGCATCAGCGCGATCAGCGGCGAGATCACGATGCCGACGCCATCGCGCATCAAAGCCGGAATCTGATAGCACAAGGACTTGCCACCGCCGGTGGGCATCAGCACCAGCGCATCGCCACCGGCTACGACGTGCTCGACGATGGCCTGCTGCGCGCCGCGAAACGCGGTGTAGCCAAAGACTTCACGGAGTATTTTTTGGGTGGGATTCGGCATGGATGCTGGGCCGAGAGGCTCAGTCCTTACCGGAAGTGGCGTCCGGCTTGCTAGTGCCAGCACCGGGGATGGGCGCGGGCTGTGGGGTATCGATAATCTGAAAGAAGACTTCGCCCTGCTTAATCATGCCCATCTTGTTGCGGGCATAACCCTCGATCGCTTCGGTACCTTGCTTGAGGTCGCGCACTTCTGCGTCCATCAAAGCATTGCGCTCTTGGATTTTCTGATTCTCAGCCTTCTGCACGTCGAGCTGTTTGCCGAGGTCGTAAACCTTCATCCAGCCGCCCTTCCCCAGCCACAGCGGGTACTGCAATAGCAGGATAAGCAGGAACAGGATGATGGTCACGGCTCGCATCATTCACCCAGCGGTGGATCGTTGCAGACTATCCGCACGGGATACGGGCGAGGCGGACAGACCCTTGAGTTGCTGAGGATATGACGCCAACGCCCGTACTCAGTGCGGACGGAACGAGTTACAACGACAGTTGGTAATACGCTTCACGGCCCGGATAAGAGGCGGTGTCACCAAGGTCTTCTTCGATGCGCAACAACTGGTTGTATTTCGCCATGCGGTCAGAACGCGACATCGAGCCGGTCTTGATCTGCAAGGCGTTGGTCGCTACGGCGATGTCGGCGATGGTGCTGTCTTCGGTCTCACCGGAGCGGTGCGAAATGACGGCGGTGTAACCTGCACGCTTGGCCATCTCGATGGCGGCAAAGGTCTCGGTCAAGGTACCGATCTGGTTGATCTTGATGAGGATGGAGTTGGCGATACCCTGACGGATGCCTTCGCGCAGGATCTTGGTGTTGGTGACGAACACGTCGTCACCCACCAGTTGCAGATCGTCGCCCAAGCGGTCGGTCAACAGCTTCCAGCCGTCCCAGTCGTGTTCGCTCATACCGTCTTCGATGGTGATGACCGGGTACTTGTCCACCCAATTGGCCAGATAGTCGACGAACTGTGCCGAGGTCAGTTTTAGGCCTTCAGAGTCGATGTGGTACAGACCGTCCTTGTAGAACTCGGAGCTGGCGCAGTCGATGCCGATGGCGATGTCCTTGCCCGGTACGAAACCTGCCGCTTCGATGCCTTCGACGATCAGTTGCAGCGCAGATTCGTTGGACGGCAGGTTGGGCGCAAAACCGCCTTCGTCACCCACAGTAGTGGGCATACCCTTGGCGTCGATCAGCTTCTTCAGCGCGTGGAACACTTCTGCGCCGTAACGCACCGCTTCGCGGAAGCTCGGTGCGCCAACCGGGATGATCATGAACTCTTGCATGTCGATGTTGTTGTTGGCGTGAGCGCCGCCGTTGATGATGTTCATCATCGGCACCGGCATCTCCATGCGGGCGGAGCCGCCCAGATAGCGATACAGCGGCAGGCCGGAATCTTCCGCCGCAGCACGCGCCACCGCCATCGACACCGCCAGAATGGCGTTCGCGCCCAGACGGGACTTGTTGTCAGTACCGTCCAGATCGATCATGGTCTGGTCGATGAAGGCTTGCTCGGAGGCATCCAGCCCCATGATCGCTTCAGCGATCTCGGTATTCACGAACTCGACGGCTTGCAACACGCCCTTGCCCAGATAACGGCTCTTGTCGCCGTCGCGCAGTTCGATGGCTTCCTTTTCGCCCGTCGAAGCGCCGGACGGCACAGCTGCACGCCCCATCACGCCGGATTCCAATAACACATCGGCTTCTACCGTGGGGTTACCACGGGAGTCCAAAATCTCTCTTGCGATTACATCAACGATTGCACTCATGGCTTCTCTCTCACACACTCTTCAGATTAACATTCTCTTCGATTAAACCCTGCTTCTTCACTGCTGCATCCAGCACCAGCAGTGTTTCCAACAATTCTTTCAGATGCCCCAGCGGGAAGGCGTTCGGGCCGTCCGACAAAGCTTGCGACGGATTCGGATGGGTCTCCATGAACAGACCGGAAACGCCTGCCGCCACCGCTGCGCGCGCCAGCACCGGCACGAACTCGCGCTGACCGCCGGAAGCCGTGCCCTGCCCGCCCGGCAACTGCACCGAATGCGTGGCATCGAACACCACCGGACAGCCGGTGTTACGCATCACTGCCAGCGAGCGCATGTCCGACACCAGATTGTTATAGCCGAACGACGCGCCGCGTTCGCACACCATGATGTTATCCGCACCGCTGACTTCGCGCGCCTTGTCCACCACGTTCTTCATATCCCAAGGCGACAGAAACTGTCCCTTCTTGATGTTGACCGGCTTGCCGCACTGCGCAACGGCCTGGATGAAATCGGTCTGGCGACACAGGAAGGCAGGCGTTTGCAACACATCCACCACCGATGCAGCGAGCGCGATCTCGTCTTCCTCGTGCACGTCGGTCAGCACCGGCACGCCAACCTGCTTCTTCACTTCAGCCAATATCTTCAAACCGGCGTCGATGCCGAAGCCACGGAAAGTCTTACCCGAGCTGCGGTTGGCCTTGTCGTAGGAAGATTTATAGATGAACGGCAGATTCAGCGCAGCGCAAATCTCCTTCAACTGCCCGGCAGTATCTATCGCCATCTGCTCGGACTCGATCACGCACGGCCCGGCGATCAGGAACAGCGGCTTATCTAGGCCGACATCAAATCCACACAGTTTCATACTCCAACACTCCCTGCCTGATGTCGGGTTTGCCCGTCCCGCACCGAGCGCTGCGCGCCACCGTCTCCGGGCAATACATCAAATCCACACAGCTTCATACTCCAACACTCCCTGCCTGATGTCGGGTTTGCCCGTCCCGCACCGAGCGCTGCGCGCCACCGTCTCCGGGCAATACATCAAATCCACACAGCTTCATACTCCAACACTCCCTGCCTGATGTCGG
>JACRAT010000015.1 GCA_016234685.1 Nitrosomonadales bacterium | reverse complement strand
TTGGCCCACCACCTCGCCGCCGCGCACGGCGATGTCGGAGGCGCCTGCCGCCAGTTGGTTGGCTTGGCGGGCGTTGTCGGCGTTCTGCTTCACCGTGGAGGTCAGTTGTTCCATGCTCGAGGCCGTTTCCTCTAGGCTGGAAGCCTGTTCTTCGGTGCGCTGCGACAGGTCGGTGTTGCCCGTGGCGATCTCTTTCGAGGCGGTGTTTATGGTCTCCGCCGCTTCTTTGATGCGGCTGATGATCTCGGTCAGTTGCGCCGCAGTGGCGTTGGCGTTGTCTTTCAGTCTACCGAAGGTACCTTCGTATTCATTGCGGATACTTTCGGTCAGATCACCTTGCGCCAGCGCTTCCAGCATCCGCCCGGCGTCATCCATCACAGCGGCATTGGTATCCAACAGACTGTTGATGCCCATCGCCACTTGCCGGAAGAAGCCCTCCTTACCCTCGATGCCGATGCGATCAGCCAGATTGCCCTTGACCGCGCTGCTGACGATACGCTCGATCTCGTGCTCCACCGCCACTTCCAAAGTGCGATCTTCCCACTGCGTGACGCGGCCCAGATATTCGCCAGACTCGTCGTAAACCGGATTGGTCTCCAGCCGCATGATGCGTCCGGCCATTATGGTATCGAAGATGCGATTCGAATCCAGCTTGGCGCGATAAGCCACTTTCAGCGCTTCGTCCTCGAAGAATTCGGAAAGCTTGCCGCCGATCAGCTTGCCAGACGAAAAGTTGGAGAATTTCGCCCGCAACTGCGGCTCCATCGTTTCGAACATGCGTTTCCCGGCGCGGTTCATATAGATCAGCGCATTGTCCTTGTCCGACACCGTGACGTTGGAAGAGACGCTGTCCAGCGCGATCTTGATGCGCAACGACTCTTCCGCACGACGCCTAGCGACCGTCATCTCGACGCCTTGCCGGATCTGCATCACCCGCATGGACTGCAATACCGCCCCCACTTCGTCCTCGCGCTCAATAGCAATCTCTGTGCCGTAGATGCCTTGAGCGATCTCGTCGCTGTGTTTACCTGCCACACGCAATGAGCGCAACAACCCGCCCAGCAATAACAATCCAAACGTCAAGGCAAGCACGACCCCCATGCTGACCGCAGTGATGCTGATTGTCCGTATTTCCTCGTACTGTTTTTCCTTTTCCAGATAAGCCGCTTCGGCGCTCACAGTAAAGAAGCCCGTCAAATAAGTGACGTAGGTCTTTACCGGCTCGTTGAGCGGACTGATCTGCTCCTTGGCAACCCGGATCGCCTCCTTGATGTTATTGCCGCGCAATGCTTCGATGGCAGGATCGTAACCTCCCTTGCTCAACTCATCATAGGCAGCGAACAACCCTTCAGCCGCAGGCTTATCCACTTCAGGCAAGGATTGCAGGATGGAACCCTTAATCTCGGCGACCTGCGCCTGATTGCTGGCGTATTCGGCCACCCGTTTCTGGATATTCTCCGGCGACGGATTGACGATAGCGTCTAGGATGATGACGCGGTTACGCTGCGCCAGCCAGGTCGCATTGTTCAACTTGGCGATAGGTACGACCTCATGCTCGAAGGTTTCATCCATCGCTGCCACCGTCGTTTGCAAGCCATACAACCCCAGCCCACCGACACCGACCAGCAACACCGACAAGAAACCCAGCAATCCCAGCAAGCGTGTGCGGATAGACCAGTTTTTCCAGAAATTAAGCCGAGTCAATCGACCCTCCTTAACCACCTTGCCGGCTTTGATGGCCAATCCCTTGGCCTGTCCCTCGCGGAACAAACGATAAGCGCTCTCGCAAGCGACCACATCGTCACGACTGGGCTTGGTGCGCACCGACATATAGCCCATCAGATGCCCGCCCTCCGAGATGGGCGTGACATTCGCCAGCACCCAATAGAAGTCGCCATTCTTGCGGCGATTCTTCACGTGGCCCGTCCACGGTTTTCCGGCTTTTAACTCGCGCCACATATCTTCGAAAGCCTGCGTCGGCATGTCCGGGTGACGGATCAAATTATGCGGCTGCCCCAGCAGTTCATCCTCGCCATACCCACTGACCGCAACGAACTCTTTATCACAATAAGTGATGACGCCTTTTACGTCCGTCTTGGAGACCAGCATCTCGTGGTCTGGCATGATGTATTCGTTGCTGGTCACTGGCATATTGATGCGCATAATCCCTCCCGCCCGTTCATCCCTTGATCACCAAAGGAAAAATTAACTTCCACCCGCCGCCGCATACTCCGGCAGCGATTCAATCACAACTCTATACTAAAACTCCTGCCACTCCTCATCAGCTGATTGGGCACTGCGGAGCGGAGCCGACTTCGCCCCCTTGCGCAGGGTCGCCTTGGGCGCAGCCAAAGTCTGCCGCGCGACGACCGACTTACCGACTCGTTCTCCAGACAAACGGAAGGTAGCCATCAGGCCCGTCAATTGTTGCGCCTGCTCTTCCATCGACTCGGCTGCGGCTGCGGCTTGCTCGACCAAGGCGGCGTTCTGCTGGGTCACGTCGTCCATCTGGCTGATGGCTTGGTTGACTTGTTCGATGCCGGCGCTTTGTTCGGTCGA
>JACRAT010000014.1 GCA_016234685.1 Nitrosomonadales bacterium | reverse complement strand
TGTCAGCGTCGGCGTGAATTCCGTAGTAATTGGCCGGTTTGGAATTCGTGCGCAGAAATGGGGTGCACGATAGCGGCGTAATGCGTGAGCCGGTGTCGATTATCAGGACTCGATCTGGTCCTTGGCGCGGAAGCTTTTGCCCTCGATGATGACGGTTTCGGCGTGATGGAGCAGACGATCGAGCAACGCGGAAGTGAGGGTGCTGTCGTTGTTGAAGATCTCGGGCCAGTGCTTGTAGGCGCGATTGGTGGTGACGACGGTGGAGCCGCGCTCGTAACGCTGGCTGAAGATCTGGAAGAGGGAATCGGCGCCGAACTTATCGATGGGCAGGTAGCCGAGTTCGTCGATGATGAGGATGCGCGGTTTGAGGTACTTGGTCATTTCGCGCTTGAGACCGCCGTTGACCTGTGCGGCGGCCAGTGTGTTTATGATGTCGACTGCGGTGGTGAACAGCGCCGAGTAGCCCTGAAGACAGGCGGCGTGGCCGAGTGCGATGGCGAAATGGCTTTTGCCCAAGCCGACGCCGCCGAGGAAGATCACGTTGGCGTGGGTTTCGAAGAAGGCGAGGCGAAACAGGTTCTGGATTTGCGCTCGGTTGATCTTCCTGGGCCAGTTCCACTGGAATTGATCGAGGCTCTTGAGCATGGGGAAACGGGCGTTCTTGATGCGCCGTTCGATGCTGCGGGTCTCGCGCCGATGGGCTTCGCCCTCGACCAGTCGGGCGAGATAGTCGACATGGGAGTGATTTTGGGCGGCGGCCTGTTGGGCCAGCGGCTCGAAGTGCTCGCGAATGTAGGGCAGTTGCAGCGTGGTGAGATTTGCGCGCAGCGGCGCTTGAGGGTCAGCTTTCATGGTCATCGCGTTCATAGGGTGAGAGGTCCGGGGGTTCGATTTCGATCTCGAGCAGATCCTGGCGGCGGGTCAAATGCAACGGGCTCGCGGTGTGGCGCTCGCGCGAGCGCATCTCCAGCAGGTTGGCGATGTATTCGCAACTGAAGGCGTGGAAGACGAGCGCATCTTCGATCGCACGGGCGACGGCCTCGGTGCCGTAGATGTCGGCGAGGGCGACGATCTTGCGCAGGTGATGGCGGGCGTTGGCGCGGCGCTGTTCGAGTCCGTCGTAGTAGGCCTGCGCCTTGGGGGAGAGACTCAGAAAGCGTAGCCACAGGCGCTGTTCGCGCGCGTTGGCGCGTTGCGCGATGAGTGCCTTCGGATGGTCTGGATCCTCGATGTCCTGGTGCCGGTCGTAGCAGCGGGTGTGCCGGGCGATGAGCTGGTCCTGGTGATAGATGCAGATCCGATCCGGGTAAGCCTTGAGGGTGACGCGCACACCGACGTAGCGGGCGGGGACCGAATAGTGGTTGGTGTCCAGTGTCACGCGAAACTGTTTGCCGGCACGCGCAGTTTCGATGCGGCCGATGTCGTAGGGCATCGGATTCAATGGCCGCAGCCGGGGCTGCTCCTCCTGGAACAGATCGATGGGACGGCGCCGTGTCTCGCCGTGAATGCGCACGTTGGCCACGGTGTCGAGCCAGATCTGTGCGGCCGGGTTGATGGCGCTGAACTCGGAGAGTTGCAGACCGGCGAGGAAGTTCTTCTTGACGTAGCCCACCGCGTTCTCCACGCGCCCCTTCTCGTTGCCGCGCCCCGGCGCGCAGGCGCTGATGTCGAACCCCCAGTGGCGGGAGAAATCGAGGTAGCGGGCGTTGAACACCGGGGCGCAGCCCGCGAGGCGCTGCAACACCGCCGACTTGAGGTTATCGACCATGAGGCGGGACGGAACGCCTTGAATGGCGGCGAACGCCTGCTCGTGACAGGCGAGGAAATGCTCCAGGGTCTGCGAGACGGTGAACTGCACGTACAGGCGCCGGCTGTGCGCGAGCACCAGCACGAAGAAGCTCAGGCGCCGGCGGGTCGAACCGATATTGACCGAGCCGTACTCGCCCCAGTCGACCTGGGCGCATTCGCCGGGGGCGAAGGCGAGCTTCAGGAACGCTTCGCGGCGCGCCGGGCGTACCTTGGCGACGTAGTCCTTCACGATCGTCAGCCCACCGCCGTAGCCTGCTTCCTGCAGACGCTGGAAGATTTGCTGCGCGCTATAGGGATGGCTCTCCAGCAAGCGCACCACTTGGTCCTTGAACGCATCGAGCCGGCTCGTGCGCGGCACCGAAACGCGCGCTTCATAACGCGTGAGCTTCACCCACTTGGCTACCGTCTCCGGATGCAGGCCCAGCGCGCGCGCCGTTTGCGCCACCGTGAGTCCCTGGCGATCATGGTGATCGCGGATCTTGCAGAAGGTCTCGTAGTCGATCATCGTGCCGCCTTGAGCTGTGTGCGTAGCTCGGCTGTGCGCTCGCGCCACCGTAGCGGGGAGATCTCGCACACCGGTGCCGGAGATACTGGCGCATCCAGCGCGAGCACCTGGTAGAGCGGGCTTTCGTAGGCGATGAGCCCCAAGCGCACCAGATCGGCGCGCGCTTGACCCACTCGCGCAGGCTCCATCGACAGGCGTTTGGCGATCGAGGCGTCCGCGTAGTAGCTCAGCCCCTGAGCATCAGCCACGGTGACCAGAAACAGGTAGAGCGCGCAGGCCGGCGCATCACAGCGCTCGATATGTCGATCGCGCACCAGGCGCTGATCGAGCCAACTGAACTGCGCCGGAATCCGGCGCACCCGCTGCCAATCCAGCACTCGCTTGATCGTCATGGCTCGCTCGCCCCTGCAAGATGTCGTGCCCCAGTTGTAGCAGCCGCCGGAAGGCCTTGGCGATGTCCTCTTGCAACGCACTGTCGGTGAGGTGGGCGATCAGTCCAATTAAAACCGTGGGTTGGGCCGCCAAGACCTCTTGTAACGCAGCCGGCGCGAAGAACTCTGAATCGCTATGCGTTTCAATGCCTTGGGCTGAGCAGTCTTCTTGTAACGCAGGCGCGGTTTCAGCGCGGGCACGGCGCCAGTACCCCGGATGCGCGGCGCGCCAGGCCTGCACCCGCGCCACATTGATCGCCCCGTGGAAGTAGTCGCGGTTCTCCGCTTTGGCGAGCCAGCGGCGTTGACTCGCCGCCTTGCTCGCTTTGCGGCACGTCGCTTTCCCGCAGTGCCGCTGATGCCGGCGGTTGCGTGGATCAACCCGAAATAATTCTCCACAGCACAGGCACTTGCGTCGTCTCGCGCGTTTCATCGCTCCGCCTCCTCTTTCGACGGATCATGCAACGCAACTAGCGAACTTGGACGACGCTACAGAGGCACCCGGAAGAACACGCAAAACCGGGCGAAGAAGACTTCTGAGATAAAAAACTTCGAAGAAGATCGACGAAGAAAATACACGACGTTCATCCCGACCAATTCACACGACTATCGGAACGACGATGACAGCGAAGAGCGAGAGGCCTGGGAACGCACACATCAAGCACGATGAACGTGACGTCTAATCCCTCGATCGAGACGGACGCTGTTTCAGCGCGGCTCTTGCTGCTCGCGCTGACCCGCGCCGCTCATCGCGAACGTTAAACCCCATCGTTGCGCCCCCAAGGAAGGCTGGACATTGATACGTCATTGCCGTAGTATCCTCAGATGTTCGAGTTTATTGAAACGCCCTTTTTCACGAAGGCGCTTTCGCACTACCTCGAAGACGA
>JACRAT010000013.1 GCA_016234685.1 Nitrosomonadales bacterium | reverse complement strand
GGCGCTACATGCAGCTTGAGGGCCTTCAGACCATTAGCGATACTGTTCCCACTCGGCTGTCCGCTGTGGCTCGCTGAGTACCGCGCATCTCAGCTCTCTCCGGGCTGTGGACTTACACCACGCGCTGGGACACGACCCCAATGAAGGTCGGCACTGACTGGCTCCAACGCTTCATTGAGCAGTCGTTGGACCAGAAGATCGTCATTCCGTGCGGCTCAGACTTCACTCTTGTCGTTTGTGATGGCGCGCTTGAGGTCGAGTTCTGCCACCATGGTCACCTCCATGTCACCGGCTCAGATCCTGCCCTCATTTCTCGCTTTCTTGCTTCAAGCGCTATGAGGCCACATGCATTCAAAACGTGTCCGGCCACAAAGTGAGGCCTAACCCTTCGGTGAACGCGACCCCCAACGGCGCGCGCCTTGGGCCGCGAGGCCTTCTTGTCTATCATCAGCCTCGCGGCCCAAGGCACACACCGCCGGGGTCGCGTTACCTCAAACGTTAGGCGTCTGAGTCGTCAGTAGTGGTAGCGCAACTGCGCAATCAGCAGTGAATCACCATCAACGCGATACACCATACGGTGCTCATCGGTGATTCGTCTCGACCAGAATCCGGCCAGCGCGTGCTTTAGTGGCTCAGGCTTCCCAACACCACCAAACGGTTCGCGCTTCACCTCCTGAATGAGGCGATTGATGCGCTCAACCATCTTCCGGTCCTGCTTTTGCCAGTACAGGTAGTCTTCCCAGGCCTCGTCGGCAAATACCAGCCTCACCTGGTCAACTCACGCTCTACGCCATTACCCTCTGCAAGCTGGCCCAGCGCCGCGAGCAATCGCTTTGCATTTGCCGGGCTGCGGAGCAAGTACGCTGTCTCCTCCAGCGCTTTGTAGTCGTCCAACGACAACATCACAACCGATTGCTCCCCGTTGCGGGTAATGATCAGTGGCTCATGGTCGTCGCACACCCGGTCCATCGTCTTGGCCAAGTTGGCACGCGCAGCGCTGTAGGTAATGGCATCCACCGCAATTCTCCAGTCTGTACGCATTGTTGTACAACTTCACTACACTGTCAAGCAGCCGCCTAACCCTTCGGTCAACGCGACCCCCAACGGCGTGCGCCTTGGGCCGCGAGGCCGTTCTGCATATCATCAGCCTCGCGGCCCAAGGCACACACCGCCGGGGGCGCGTTACCTCAAACGTTAGGCATCGAGTGGTACGGTCGTCGCTCGTTCACGTAGAGTCAGCGGCGCTGTCGCGCCGTGCATCTCAACAGCCACAACTGGTCGGAGCGCTTGTTCCTGTCCTGAAATCCAAGCAGGGGCACCTGGCCGAAGCAAGCGTTCATTTCGGCCGGTCCGCCTCCGGCCGCCGAGTTCGGAGCACTTGTCTCGGCTGCCTTCAGCCAGTTCGTCGGTGCGCTGCGCCTCGGAAGCCCCTACCCATGGCTACCACCCCGTGGCGCAGCGCAGGCGGCAAGTCCGGTGCGACTGGCATGTCCTTGCGCCTGCCATTCCTGCAAAGCGGGCCGCTGCCTAACCCTTCGGTCAACGCGACCCCCAACGGCAGGTGTCTTGGGCCGCGAGGCTGTTCTGTCTATCATCAGCCTCGCGACCCAAGCCCCCTGCCGCTGGGGTCGCGTTACCTCAAACGTTAGGCCTCACAAAATGCGTCGACGACACTGGATCGCTCTTATGTCACTCTTGTCTCTTCTTGGCTTGATCGGTTCACCAAAGGCAGCGCCGGCGGCCTTCGATGCTGCTTATGGAATGTCACTTGTCGAAAGTGAGAAATTTGACGAGTCAGCCAAGTATTTCGAGAAGCATCTCGGGAAGAACGCGGTTGCACATTACGGACTTGCGCTAAGTAAATTCAGAGCCGCCCCGGCTACCTTGTCAGTGGCAGATCTACGATCAATCACAGAGCTTTTCGAATCTGCAATAGGCCTGTCACCAACTTTCTCGGATGCCTATTTTATGTGTGCCATGGCGTACAACCAGGCTGCTGGTTTGCAGCTTGGTTCATACAACAAGAATCGTCCTTCCACTGGGCTCGCCGCATTTCAGGAACCTGACGCGCAATTGTCCAAGGCAGAAGGCTATTTCCGCAAAGCCGTACTACTCAATCCGTCGTTTTCCGCAATTGCCAAACGAGAAGTCGATCTCAATCGAAAACTCACAGATTTTTCAACCAAGCTGAAGGGCGAGCTGTGAGACAGGTGAGGCCTAACCCTTCGGTCGAGGCGACGGCACACGGCAGGCCGCTTGGGCCGCGAGGCGCTTGTGCTTATCATCCGCCTCGCGGCCCAAGCACCCTGCCGCGCGCCGCGCCTCACCTCAAACGTTAGGCGTCGACACTCGGCATGCGAGGCTACATCGTGAAATCCGAGGGCAGAACCCCACGCATGGCTGAGTTTCCGAGACTTCGCCTTCTTGTGCCCCCGTTGGTTCCCGCGTCGCTATTTCTCGTTCTTCTCGCTGGCGCCTTCTTCGGATACGGATGGAACGCCCACGGAGGCGGCCTTGTCCTGCTTGTCCTCGCGCAAGTCACCATGTTCATTGCGCTCATCGTCGAGCTGTTTACACTGGGGCCGGCAATTGCCTGGCTTCAAGCCACACCTTCCGGACGTACAAGAGCGAATCTCGCGCTGGTGGCATTCGCAGCAACATTTGCCTTCGCGGCTGCCATTCTTCTCGTCGTCGTCGTCCTGATATCGTTCTTTCAGCGGTAATGTTGCCTCCTACCAAAGCGACGCCTAACCCTTCGGTCAACGCGACCCCCAACGGCAGGCGTCTTGGGGCGCGAGGCTGTTCTGCTTATCATCAGCCTCGCGCCCCAAGCCCCCTGCCGTCGGGGTCGCGTTACCTCAAACGTTAGGCCGCACAAATTGGCTACGGCCGTATATGGCGAACGCTTCACAACCCAAGGGAGACCATGCTCTACCAGACCCAGTCCGAGATCAACGCGTTCTACGTCGGCGTCATTCAGAGAGTCGCTGAGAGTTCAAGAATTGCGATACAAGACGCCGACATGAAGTCGACCATGGAACTTCGCCAAGAAATTCAGATGGTCTCCCCGTCGGTGTCCGGTGCGTTGGATGCATTTCTAAAGGCGTACCAAGCTTGGTACGACGTACATGTTGGCATAGACCAAGCCGGAACAGCAGGCAACTTGACTTCTCAGCAGAACCAACAGCTCAGTGAAGCAATCACCGCGAGGGACACGACTCGTAAGGCGCTGCTGCAAGCGCTGTAGCTCTCCGCAAGAGGCGAGGCGCAAGCAGTGCGGCCTAACCCTTCGGTCAACGCGACGGCCATCGGCGTAGCGCCAGGCCCGCGAGGCCGTTGTGCCTATCATCGGCCTCGCGGGCCAGGCACTACACCGCTGTCCGCGCGTTACCTCAAACGTTAGGCGTCGCAACGAACCAGCGCGCCTTTTCTCATACTTTTGGCAATCACAGAAGTGACAGCATGGCCTTCACCGAGCTTGAAATCGCGCAGCACAAACGCGATATGGATGCCTTCATGAAGCGCAGGCGGCCACCGCCTCACATTCGTGAGAAGCTGGATCATGGTTACCGGATTGTCGGCCAGAGCGTCGAGCTTTTCGACATACGCCCCGACTTTCGCAACCCCAAGGCGAAGCGCGAGACGCCGTTTGCAAAGGCAACTTACGTCAGAAACAAGAACCACTGGCGCATCTTTTGGATGATGAGCGATCTGAAGTGGCACGGCTACGATCCAAATCTCGAGGTCAAAAGCTTGCCTCGCTTCTTGGAGGTCGTGCACAAAGATGAACACTGCTGCTTCTTCGGGTAGCGCGACGCCTGAGTTCAACTTTGAAGTGCAACACTGCTAGCACCGGCCAGCAGCCTCTGCCGGTGTTCTGAATCGTAGTCTCTCTCGCGGCCGATTGTTGAGTTCGCGCGCGATTCGGTCACATTGCCTTTGGGTCAGTTCCTTCAG
>JACRAT010000011.1 GCA_016234685.1 Nitrosomonadales bacterium | reverse complement strand
CGTGAACCGTATGACGTTTTTTGTGGCGGACATCATCTTGAGTTCAGTGGTTGCAGCGGCATCCGCAGCGCAAGACTTGGTGGTGATGACCACGATGGCGATGGGCAGTTTGCTGGTTGGCTTGGTGGGATTCTTCTCTAATGTAGCGTTGGAATTGTTCTCGCCCAAGAAGAAGGCGATTCCTGCCGCGACACGTTAATCGCAGAGCAGTCGCCTGAAGCTAAGGGAGTCGCGAAAGTGGCTCCCTTTTATTTTCGCTTTCGAAAAATCGCCGCCACTATAGCGTCACGGGATGGTTCGGCAGTTCATCGGGGTTGTTACCCAGAGCCGGGAAATGAGTTTTCAGCAAGGCGGTGATGGCGGTTAGACCTTGCAGCACACCGTTCTCGAATTCGCCTGCGTGGAAGCGTTGCTCCATCTCATGGCAGATGGACTGCCAGCACTTTTCGCCGACGCGGGCATGTATGCCGCGATCGGCCACGATCTCGACCTTGCGGTCGGCCAGCAGCAGGTAGATCAGTACGCCGGAATTGTGCTCGGTGTCCCACACGCGCAAGTCGGAGAAGACCTGCACCGCGCGTTGCCGCGATGAGAGTCCGGCGCGTAACTCCGGCCAATCCAAGCCCGCTTCGACGGCAAAGCGCAGTTCGCCCAAGTGGCAGCTTTCAGACTGTCGGATGGCAGATTCGATACGCGCCATGCTGTCTCGCGGGAAGCTGCGGGCGACTTGCCAACGGCCCGCCAGCAGGTGTTTGAAGAAACGCAGACCATCCATCACCATCTCCCCGAGGCGCCGCCGCCACCAAAGCCGCCGCCTCCGCCGCCGAAACTTCCTCCGCCATAGCCGCCGTAGCCTCCACTACCGTAACCGCCGAACCCGCGATGTCCACCGCCCAGCGTGAACGCAAAGGCCATCACGGACAAGAAAACGGCGAAGATCAGGCTGATGCCGAACAGCAGCGCGGCGATGCCGATCAAGCCGCCGTTCACCAGCGCACCGGGGACGCGGCCCAGCACCCGACGCAGTATCGTGCCGCCGAGCAATGCGCCGAACAGTAGGGCGGGGAACAAGTTTTCGAGTCGGGCATTGTCGTCACTGGCTTGTGGGGCAGGCAGCGCCTCGCCCTGAACTACCGCCATGATGCGCGTCACTCCGGCATTGATGCCGCCGAAGAAGTCCCCCTGTTTGAGCAGCGGTGTGATGTCTTCGGCGATGATGCGGTGGGCGATGGCATCGGGCAGTACGCCTTCCAAGCCATAGCCGACTTCGATGCGCAGTGCGCGATCATCCTTGGCGATCAGCAGCAACACGCCATCGTCTACTTTCGTCCGCCCCAACTTCCATTGCTCGACCACGCGGATCGAATACTGCTCTATGGTTTCGGGCTGAGTGGTCGGAAGGAGCAGCACGGCGATCTGGCTGCCTTTCTGCGTCTCATAGGCTTGCAGTCGAGATTCAAGTGAGCCGCGCTGTTCGGCGGAGAGTGTGCCGGTAAGGTCGGTCACCCGCGCCGTCAACGACGGCACGGCGACCTCCGCTGTGGCGGTGCAGGGCAGCAGTAGGAGCAGAAAGATCAGCAGCCAGCGACGCATGGGATTCCTCTAGTCGGGTGTTATTGGACGATGCACCAAATCCGTTCGTGCTGAGCGTGGCGGGCAAAGCCTGCGAAGGCTAAGCATCAGCCACCTCTGTTGGACTTTGCTGCGCTACGCTCAGTGACTATTTCCCGAACTCAACTTTAGGCGCAGCCGAGATCGCTTTTTCATTCTCTACCGTAAAGCTCGGTTTGGTCTTGTAGCTGAACACCATCGCGGTCAGGTTGCTGGGGAAGGAGCGGATGGTGACGTTGTACTCTTTCACTGCCTTGATGTAGCGGTCGCGTGCTACGGTGACGCGGTTCTCCGTGCCTTCCAGTTGCGCTTGCAGGTCGCGGAACGAAGCATCGGCCTTGAGGTCGGGGTAGTTCTCCGTTACTACCAGCAGACGCGACAGTGCGGAAGTCAGCTCACCCTGCGCGGCTTGGAACTTGGCGAATGCGGCCTCGTCCTTTACCAGCTCAGGCGTGGCCTGGATCGAACCGACACGGGCTCGCGCTGCTGTCACCGTCTCCAGCACTTCCTTCTCATGCGCGGCGTAACCCTTCACCACGTTCACCAGATTCGGCACTAGATCGGCGCGACGCTGGTACTGGTTAAGCACCTCGCTCCATTTCGCGGTCACTTCCTCGTCTTGCGACTGGATGGTGTTGTAGCCGCAGCCCGACAGCGCGAGGGTGGTGAGCAGGAGCAAGGTGGTGAGCAGATTACGCATGGTGGTTCCTTTCATGAATGGCTGCGGCCTGATATGGGGACGGCATGACGGGATTCTATAGCAGCGGGGTGGAAATGGCGGAGTTAATGGGATAGGCGCCGCTTATGGCTTGACGAGATTCTCCTGAATTCTGCGAGGGAGACGGCGGTTGCGATGTGAGCGGGCACAAAAATCAGTGCGTCGCTGCACTTGTCGTAGCGGCATCCATGCCGTAGTTGCGCTTATGTGCGGCGGATTGTGGCGGGCATTCCGCGAGTAATTTTTCTTCGAAGAACTGGTAATTATTCTTGCCTTGCTTTTTGGCTTTGTACATGGCGAGGTCGGCGTTTTTGACCAAGCTCTCGGTTTCTTCTCCATCGAGGGGATACAGCGCGATGCCGATGCTGCCGCAGAGGACGAGGTCATGTCCGTCAATGTGGATTAGCTGCGAAATGGTATCCAAGATCTTTTGAGCCACGGTTCTGGTGTGTTCGACCGACTCGACTTCGGGCAGAACGAAAACGAATTCGTCACCTCCGAAGCGAGCGACGGTGTCATCCCCGCGCACGCAGTTGACGAAGCGTTCTCCCATGGTTTTCAGCACATGATCTCCCGCCCGATGCCCAAAGGTATCGTTGACGGTTTTGAACCCATCCAAGTCGCAGAAGAGCACGGCAAGTTGAGTTTGATTGCGGTTTGCATGGCACAGCGCCTGACTGATGCGGTCACTGAGCAGTACGCGGTTCGGCAAGCCGGTGAGTGCATCGTGGAATGCGGTATGCAGCAGTTGGTGCTGTGATTTTTCCAGTTGATTCAGCTTGCGCGCATTATCCAAAAGCAGCGAGATGGCATTGGCGAAACTTATCGCCAACTCTTGATCTTCGTCGCTGAACGGGTTTTTGTCGAACTTGTCGCAAAGATATATCCTGCCGTATACCCGATCAAGATTGGAGATCGGCACGGCCAGCAGCGAGGTCATAGCCGGATGACCGGGCGGAAAACCCTGACTGCGAGGATCTTTGGTCATGTCGTCCAACCGCAGGATGAGATTTTGTTGGATGACGACACCCAGCAAGCCAGTCCCTCTGGGGGGCGACATGCCGTGTCTGGCTTGTTCATCGGTGAGTCCGGCATGGACAAATTGAGAAAGATTGCCGTGGTCGTCGAGTATGGTGATCGCGCCATATTTCACTTGGATCAACTCCATCAGTCCCTCGATGCTGGCTCGCAAAAGCTCCTGTTCGGGAGCGGTTTGCGCTAGGGTGGCGAGCAAATTCTTGGTCGCCCCTAGCAGTTGGGCTCGTTTCTTGGCGTATTTCATGGGAGGGGGCCGTTATGTGGACAAACTCGGCTGGATCTTGATCCTTGACCAGTTCGTAGCATGGTCTGCACTGTGTCGCGAGTCTGGATTTCGGAGTACCAAGCGTCCCAGTTCTTGCTTGACTGAGTCGTAGCATTCGCAGGCCAAGTCTTCCAGACCGCAGCGATCCAGCACAGTGATCCGCCCCCTGCTGTAGCGGATGATGCCGGCTTGCTGCAATTTCTTTGCGGCTTTGGTGATGCCTTCGCGGCGCACTCCGATGATGTAGGCGACCAACTCGTGCGTCAGTATCAACTCGTTCGAGGATTGGCGATCCAGCGTCAGCAGCAGCCAGCGGCAAAGTTGCTGATCCAGCGAGTGGTGTCGATTGCAGGCGATGGTTTGAGACGTTTGCGTAAGCAAGGCTTGGGTGTAGCACAGCAATAAATGCTGCATGGCTCCGCCACGATTGAACTCATCCAGCAGTAACGCGGCCTTCAGCCGATAGCCATAGCCGGCTGTGATTACCAGCGCTGCACAAGGCAGGGCATTCCCGCCCATGAACAGCGAAACGCCGAGCATTCCGTCATTACCCACCTCGGCGATCCCCCCTGAGGCGCCATTCTCCATCACGTAATGCAGCGTAACGATGGCGGTCGTAGGGAAATAGACGTACTGCAGTTTGTTGTTGTACTTACAGAGAACCTCACCGAGCGGCATGGGAACCAACTCCAGATGAGGCAACAAACGCTCGAATTCTGCCTGAGGCAAGGCGGCGAGCAGATGATTGCGATTGGGGTTATGCAGGGCAGCCATTGCAACCTCCGATGTTATCTAGGCAATGTGCCGAAGCAAAACAATCAACACTCGCGCGGGTATGCGGTGCTGGGGTGAACAAAGACGAGTGGCTAGCGATGGCGCGCTCGATGTACTGGTTGATGCATTGCGTGGCGTATTTTGAAAAACGGAACCCGCCTTCCAGATCGAACTTTTCCAGAGCGTGGATCAGCCCTCGGTTGCCCTCCTTGACCAGTTCAAGCAGAGTCAGACCGCGATTGGTGTGGCGCTTGGCCAGATGAACCACTAGGCGCAGATTGTGAAGGAGCATCTGTTGCTGGGCATCGAGGTCAATGTCGATGTAGCCGAGCAGTGCAATGAGTGTCTCTCGTTGATCGGCGCTCAATAGCGACTCATATTCTGGCTCGCCGAATGGCCCGATTTCGTTGGCTTCCCCATTCGTGCAGAAATACTGTAAGCGTCGCAGTGCGAATGAGCCACCGGAAATGGCGGCTAGTCCGACTGCGTCGGAAGGTATCCCGCATCCTGAGGTTTCAGAATATGAAGGGTCTTTTGCGTAAGCGAGTGAGATCACGATGGGCTCCTGTGGGTTGTGGATGGGATGCCGTTTTGGCAGTGCCATTCTGACGAGGCGACGGGTTCGAAAATATCGGTGCGTCGCTTGATAAGCGCTCAGTAGATTTCGGAATGGGCCATCGGTGTTTGTCTTATGCCGCCCGCAAATTTAACTCTGTAGACTCGCGCCACGTGATTGATACCAGATGTCATGGAAAGCGAGGTCTTGAGTAATGACTAATCCCCCAGCGATGCCAGCAGACAAAGAGACAAAGAGCCACCGCTTAATTCATCGCGTGGGGCGGCGCTGGAAGCGGCTCCTTCTGTTTGCGATCTTTGCTTTGGCTACTAGCTTAGCGGGCAGTATCCTCCTGCTCAGTTACAGAGAAGACATCAAAAGCGACAAGCTGAGTGAACTCAGTGGTATCGCCGAGCTGAAGACCGGGCAGATCGCCATCTGGATGGCAGAACGCAGAAGTGACGCACAAGTCCTTAAGGACGATGCCTTATTTGTGTCCGCTGTCGACGATTGGCTGCGGCGCGGTGGGCCGGGTGGCGAAACCAAGGCGAAGCTGTGGGCGCGCTTGGTATCGTTGCAACAGGCTTATGGTTATACCTCGGTTGCATTACTCGACGAACAAGCCGGACTGCGCCTGTCTTCGGCTGCGCACGAAGCGCCGCTTCAGCCAGAGGAAAAGGCGCATTTACTTGAAAACATGCGCACGGGGCAGATCGATTTTTCCGATCTCTACTGGGAAAAATCCGGTGACGGCGAGCGCATCGGGCTGGCGCTCAGAGTGCCGCTGGCTTTGGTTCGCGACGACAAACTGCTCACCATCGGCGCGGTTCTGTTTCGTATCGACCCCGCACGATTCCTCTTTCCGCTCATCCAGCACTGGCCGACTCCCAGCCCCAGCGCCGAAAGTTTGCTGATCCGGCGCGAGGGCGAGGAGGTGGTGTTTTTGAATGAACTACGTCACCGTAAAAACACCGCACTGGCATTGCGCTTGCCGCTTAGCCGGCGCGAAGTGCCTGCGGTGATGGCGGCGCTGGGGCAGCAAGGGCTGGTGGAGGGAGTGGACTATCGGGGCGTGCCGGTGGTGGGCGTCTTGAATCAGATCTCCGGCACGTCCTGGGCGATGGTCAGCAAGATCGACCGGGCGGAAATCTATGCCCCGATCAATCAATTGGGTATCTGGGTGCTGTTGTTGATGCTGACGCTGATCGGTGTGGGGGGCTGGATCACCGCCTATTGGTGGAAGATGGATTTGAGGCGATACGAGGATGAGTTAGAGCGGCAAATGCTGCTCGGTCATCTGGATTATCTGGCCAAATATGCCAATGACATCATTCTCTTGCTGGACAATCGCGGCAAGATCATCGGCTTCAATGATCGAGCCTTGGCTGTTTATGGCTATCTGGCCGAAGATTTTTCGGCCCTGAATATCGCGGACCTGCTGGGCCGGGATTTTCGCCCTTTGCTTAAACAGATGCTCCGTGACATCGACAATCTAGGCACGATGCACTTCGAGGCCTTGCATCTGCGGCAGAGCGGAGAAAGCTTTGAGGTCGAAGCGAATGTGCGTCTGGTCGAGCTGGCCGGGGGGAAATATTACCAAGCCATCATCCGCGACATCACGGAGCGCAAGCATGCCGAAGCCCTGTTCGAGAACGAGCATTCCCGCCTGCGGACTTTGGTGCAGACCATTCCCGATTTGGTGTGGATGAAAGATACCGCTGGTGTCTTTCTCAGTTGCAATCCGCAGGTCGAGCGTCTCTATGGCGCGAGAGAAGCCGAGATTATCGGTAAGACCGACTTTGATTTTGCCGAGGCGAAACTCGCAACGCATTTCCGCCAAAAGGATCGAGAGGCCATGATAGCGGGCAAGCCCTGCATCAATGAGGAGTGGGTCACCTATCCCGACAATGGTCAGCGCGTGCTGCTGGAGACCATCAAGACGCCAGTGCGGGATAAGTCGGGCAAGCTGGTCGGTGTGATGGGGATCGCCCGTGAGATCACCGAGCGCAAGCAGGCCGAAGAGCGGGAGAGTCGTTTGCGTCATGTTCTGGATAGCACGCTGGATATGATCTTTATGTTTCAACCCGACTCTCTACGTTTCGTGTACGTGAACAAGGGGGCGCAGGACAGCGTCGGCTATACCTTCGAAGAGTTGCACCTGATGACGCCGCCAGACATCAAGCCACAGATACCCGAGCCGGAATTCCGCCGGCTGATCGCGCCGCTGCTTGCCGGTGGGCAGAAGGTGCTGCGCTTTGAAACGGTACATCGGCACAAGAGTGGCAGCGATCTTCCCGTGGAGGTGCAGTTGCAACTGGTGCGAGAGATCGACGGGGGCAGCGTGTTCGTGGCCATCGTGCGCGACATTACCGAGCGCAAGTCTTCGGAAAAGGAGTTGCAGGGGCAGAAAGCCTTTATGAGGCAGGTGATCGACAGCGATCCGAACCGGATCTTCGTCAAGGATGCTCAGGGTGTCTTTTTGCTGGCGAATCAGAGTCTGGCATCGGCCTACGGTTTGACGCCGTCTGAGCTGGTCGGCAAGAACAATGCTGAGATCAGCTATTCCTCGGGCGAACTGGAGGGTTATCTGGCAGCGGATCGCCAAGTGATCGAGGATGGCGGCGAGGTCCGTCTGACCGAGCCGTATACCTCGTCAACTGGAGCGCGGCGCTGGTTCCTTACCTTGAAAAAACGCCTGACCATGCCGGATGGGAGCCTGAGTGTGCTGGGCATCTCGGTGGACATCACTCAGCAGAAACGCTCTGAAATGGAGTTGGCTAGATCGTACAAAGAGCTACAGCGGCTTTCCTTGCATCTGGAAAGTGTCCGGGCGGATGAGCGGACGAAGATTGCGCGCAATCTGCATGATGAGATGGGTGCCACCTTGGTGGCGATGAAGATGAGTACCGCCTGGCTGGCCGCCAAACTGCCGTCCGACGTGCCTCAGCTTCAAAGCGAGGTGGCGCGCATCGCCGAACTGATCTCGGACGGCATCCATACCGTACATCAGATCGTCACCGAATTAAGGCCGAATCTGCTGGACGACTTGGGGCTGACGGCGGCGATAAACGATTACGTGAAGAAATTCCAGATGCATACCAACATCAAGTGCATACTCGACCTCTCGGCGGGGGAATTGTCGCTGGATGACGATCAGTCGCTCACGGTTTTTCGCATTCTTCAGGAATCCCTGTGCAACGTAGCCAAACACGCCCAAGCCAGCTTGGTGAACATCGACTTTGCGGAGCGAGGCGGGGCGTTGTTGATGGTGGTGAAGGACAATGGCGTCGGCTTTGATCTGGCTGAGCATAAAGAGCACGCCTTCGGCTTACTCGGAATCCGCGAGCGCGCTTTGATGGTGGGAGGGAAAGCCAGAATCAAAAGTTCACCGGGCAAGGGGACTCGTGTGTCGGTAAGCCTACCGCCAGCCTCTCATCCCGGATTTTTGGAGTCGTAGATGTATGAGTCATCACGCAAGGGAATGGCTCGATGTCGGGCTATAGATTACGAACTATCCAGTGGTTTAACTGAAGGAGTTGCACAGTGATTCGGGTACTTATCGTTGACGACCATGCCATCGTTCGCCAAGGGCTGAGAAGGATATTGGAGGAGGCCAGAGGGGTGATGGTCGGGGGCGAGGCAGCCAACGGAGTGGAAGCGTTGAGAATGATACGCACCGATAAGTGGGACATCGTGCTGCTCGACATCTCCATGCCCGAGAGGAATGGCATCGACACCTTGAAGCAGATCATGGATGGCAACAAAGAGACCAAGGTGTTGATCCTCAGCATGTACCCCGAAGACCAATATGCGGTGCGGCTGATGAAGGCGGGAGCTTCCGGCTATCTGACCAAGGAAACCGCACCGGAGCAACTGGTCGAGGCGATACGCCGGGTGGTGGCCGGGAAGAAATATATCAGTGCGACCCTTTCCGAATTGCTGCTTCAGGAATGCGGCTCGGCCTCCGGGAGGCCACCGCATGAAATATTGAGCGATAGGGAATATCAGGTTCTGCGGCTGATCGGATCGGGCAAAACCGTCTCGGAAGTCGCGGAAATGCTGTCCCTGAGCGTCAAGACCGTGAGCACCTATCGCGCTCATATCTTGGAAAAGATCCGGCTGAAGAATAACGCCGAGCTGACTTATTACGTGATGCAGAACGGCTTGCGGGAGCAATGCTCGCTAAAGGATCAGGTCGTTGGCTGAGTCCCTCGCCCAAACAAGGGGCGAGCTTCTTATGCCGCTTGCAATACGCCATCCACCAACCTCAACTGGCGCTGCATCTGGGCGGCGAGTTCAAGGTCGTGGGTGACGATGATGAAGCTGGTGTTGAGGCGGGCATTGAGCTCCTGTAACAGGGCGAACAGGGCTTGGGCGCTGGCGCGGTCAAGATTGCCGGTCGGTTCGTCGGCCAGTACTCAGGCGGGCTCGGTGACGAGGGCACGGGCGACGGCGACGCGCTGGCGTTCGCCGCCGGAGAGTTCGGCTGGCAGGTGCTCCAAGCGATGGCCTAAGCCGACGTGTTCCAGCATGGCCGCAGCTTGCGGCGCAGCTTCCTCGCGTTTCATCCCACGGATCAGCAGCGGCATGGCGACGTTCTCCAGCGCGGTGAATTCGGCCAGCAAGTGATGGAACTGGTAGACGAAACCAAGATGCCGGTTGCGTAACTCGCCGCGCGCTGTCTCGTTCATGGCCTGAACGTCTTGCCCGAGGATGTGGACGCTGCCGCTGCTGGCGGTGTCCAGCCCGCCCAGCAGGTGCAGCAGGGTGCTCTTGCCGGAGCCGGATGCGCCGAGGATGGCGAGGCTTTCGCCGCGCCGCACAGCCAGATTCACCCCGTTCAGCACGGCGACGTTGAGCTTGCCCTGAGCGTAGGTCTTGCTCAGGTCTTTGCAGGCTATGACCATATTCATCTCTTGCTCACTCATAGCGCAACGCCTCAGCTGGTTGCACCTTGGCCGCGCGCCAGCTCGGATAGAGCGTGGCGAGCAGGCTGATGAAGAATGACATGGACGCGACCACGATCACGTCGGCGCTGTGCAGGTCGGAGGGCAGTTCGCTGATGTAATAGAACTCCTTGGAGAGGAATTGAACGCCGAACAGGTGTTCGATGAACGGCACGATGATGCCGATGTTGAGCGCGATCACCACGCCGCCCGCCACACCCAGCCCCAGCCCGATGACCCCGATCAGCACGCCCTGCACCATGAAGATTTTCATAATGCTGGCGGGCGATGCGCCCAACGTGCGCAGGATGGCGATGTCGGCCTGCTTGTCGGTGACGGCCATCACCAAAGTGGAGACGATGTTGAAGGCGGCGACCAGCACGATCAGTGACAGGATGATGAACATCATTTTCTTTTCCATCGCCACCACGCTGAAGTAGTTGGCGTTCTGCCGCGTCCAGTCGCTGGCGTAAGTGTTGGGCGGCAACTGAGTCTCCAGCTCGACGGCGACTTGCGGTGCGCGGTCGAGATCGAGCAGATTGCCGCTGATGCCGCTCACCGCGTCGCCCATGCGGAACAGTTTCTGCGCATCATTCAGGTGGATCAGGGCGAGGGCGTTGTCGTAGGGAGCCATGCCGATCTCGAACACGCCGGTGACGTGGAATTGCTTCAGGCGCGGCAACATCCCAGCGGGGGTGATCTGTCCTTGCGGCGTGATGAGCAGCACGGTGTCGCCGACGCGCGCGCCCAGCGCACGGGCGAGGTCGATGCCCAGCACCACGCCGAACTCACCGGGGCGCAGATCGGCGAAGCTACCCGCCTTCATCTTCTCGCCCATCCGGGCGAGGCGATTCTCCGCATCAGGCAGGATGCCGCGCACCATTACGCCTTGCACGCTCTCGTTCAGCGACAACATGCCCTGACCATTGACGTAAGGCGCTGCGGCGCGCACTTCCGGGTGCTTGGCGACAGTGTCCAGCACCGGCTGCCAATCGACAATCTGCCCGCTATCGCCGCTGACTTGCAGATGCGGCGTTACGCCCAAGATGCGGGCGCGGATCTCTTTCTGAAAGCCGTTCATCACCGAAAGCACGATGATGAGCGCTGCCACCCCGAGCGCGATGCCAAGCATCGAGATCAGCGAGATGAACGAGATGAAGTGGTTGCGGCGCTTGGCGCGGGTGTAACGCAGACCGATGAGAAGTTCGTAGGGACGCAAAGTGGAAAGCCGACAGGAAATTTGGGCGCTAGTTTGCCACAAGAAGGCGGGGGGCGGGCGGCTATGCCTGTCGGTTTGGTTGTTGTTCGATGTGGCGCATCAGGCGTACATGAGCCGACCAGCGGGCTGTGGGATGGCGCGTCCCAAGGCTTGCGCGGTTTCCAGCCATTCGGCAATCACGATCTCGGCATTTTGCACGGCATTCTGGTAGGTGTCGCCATCAGCCATGCAGCCGGGCAACTCCGGCACTTCGACGATGAAGCGCTGGTCTTCATTGCTCCAATAGATGACAAGTTCGTAACGGTTTTGCATGGTTTTACCTCGCCAGTTTGTATTTAAGGATCAAGTTGCGTAGCTGTTTTACTTGGTAGGCTTTGGCTTTGCCGCCTTGTGTGGCTGAATGTTGATGATCTCGGCAATATCTTCCCGCGTGTAGATGAAATGATCGCCCTTGATGCGAACTTGGAAGCCGAGTGAATCCAGCACATAGCGCAGTTCTGAGAAAGAGATGTTGGAAAGAGATGTTGTTGTCAGACGCTCCGCGCAGAATGGCTATCAGTATGTTTTCCAGTTTTCCCAATTTAGAAAGTCCGAAAGGCCAAGTCGCAAGAGATGCGACTGGCGAGGATGGTACAACAGAACAAGCTGGGTGTCAGGCTGTAGGGCGCTGCTATCTTGGGTCGATTAGGTGTCCAGCATACCTCTGGTAAACTTGCCTGCATGAAAACGGTACGAATCATAGTGAGCGGCTTGTTCCTGCCGCCGGAATGGGCGGCAGAGATGTGTCAGGGCTTGTCGCTGCCTGCATTGGAAACCTTGCTGGCGCGCGGCAAGCGCGAGTCGGCAGCGGAGACGCTGGAGACTTTGCTGTGTCGGGCTTTCGGCATGAAGGCTGCGGATGGCGAATGGCCGGTCGCCGCCAGCCTGCGGGCGCAGGATGGTTTGACGGAGGCGGGCGGCTACTGGTTGTGCGCCGAGCCGGTGCATCTGGTGTTGCAGCGCGACAAGGTTGTGCTGTTGCCGGTGGGTGGGGTGGGGGCGCAGGAGTCGGCGGCGCTGGTCGCCAGCCTCAATCAGCACTTCGCGGAGGAGGGGCTGGCATTTTTTGCGCCGTCTCCGCAGCGCTGGTATCTGCGCATGGAGGCAGCGCCGGGTGTGGCGACCAATCCGCCGTCGCAGGTGTGGGGGCGCGACATCCGCGTGTTCCAGTCGCGCGGCGAAGCGGCGGTGCGCTGGCACAGTCTCAACAACGAGATACAGATGTTGCTGCACGCCCATCCGGTGAACGAGGCGCGCGCGGCGCGCGGCGCTGCGGCGATCAATGGCCTCTGGCTGTGGGGCGGCGGTGAGGCGGCTGATTTGACGACGGAACTGACGCAAGTCAGCGCCGATCATCCCTTGGCGGAACGCTTGGCGGGTGCGGCTGCTGTGCCGTTCTCCGCTTTGCCTGAACGCTGGCAGCCGTTGGCGGAGGGGGAGCAGTTGCTGGTTTGGACGGCCTTAAGTGCGGCGCTGGCGCAAGGCGACTGGGCAGTCTGGCGCACGCAGTTGCAGCGTTTTGAACACGATTTTGCGCAACCGCTGCTGGCTGAATTGCGCACCGGGCGCTTGCATGAACTGCAATTCGAGGTGGTCGCAGGTGGTGTCGGCTATCGCTGGAATGTCACGCCTGGCGCGGCTTGGGCGCTGTGGAGACGGCCTCGATCTTTGGGGAGCTACTCGGTCTGAGTGCGTTTTTTGGGCTGAAATGGGAGCAATCCTGTATCATTCGCCCCCGAAAGACACCTCATTTTACATACGGGTTGACGCATGAAACTGACCTTTCTCGATTTTGAATCCCCCGTCGCCGATCTGGAAAATAAGATCGAACAACTGCGCTTCATGCAGGAAGACTCCGCGCTGGACATCTCCGAAGAGATCTCCCGGCTGCAAAAAAAGAGTCAAGGATTGACCAAGGACATCTACGCCAAGCTCACGCCATGGCAGATCTCGCAGGTGTCGCGCCATCCGCAGCGCCCTTACACGCTGGATTATGTCCAGCATCTGTTCACCGATTTCCATGAGTTGCACGGCGACCGCACTTATGCGGACGATGCCGCCATCGTGGGCGGCTTGGCCCGGTTCAACGGCGAGTCGGTGATGGTCATCGGTCATCAGAAGGGCCGCGACACCAAGGAACGCCAATACCGCAACTTCGGTATGCCGCGCCCGGAAGGCTATCGCAAAGCGATGCGTTTGATGAAGCTGGCCGAGAAGTTCGCCATCCCCATTCTCACCTTCGTCGACACGCCGGGCGCTTATCCCGGCGTGGGGGCGGAAGAGCGCGGGCAGTCCGAAGCCATCGGCCGCAATCTGTACGAGATGGCTGAGCTGCGCACCCCGCTGATCTGCACCATCATCGGCGAAGGCGGTTCCGGCGGCGCGCTGGCCATCGCGGTGGGCGACGTGACGCTGATGTTGCAATACGCGACGTACTCGGTCATTTCGCCGGAAGGTTGTGCTTCCATCCTGTGGAAGAGTGCCGATAAAGCCGCCGATGCCGCCGAGACGTTGGGCATCACCGCCGTGCGTCTGAAGACGCTGGGGCTGGTGGACAAGGTGGTGGCCGAGCCGCTGGGTGGCGCACACCGCGATTACCCGGCGATGATGCAGGCGCTGAGAAAATCCTTGCAGGAATCGCTCCGACAAGTGCAAAGCCGCCCCACGGGCGAGCTGCTGCAAACCCGCTTCAATCGTCTGATGAGCTACGGTAAGTTCAAGGAAGTCCCGCTTCAGTAAGCTCGGAGCCGGTGTCAGTCGCCATGAGGCCGTTCGTGTTGAGTCCATCCAACATGAGCGGCCTCAGCGTTTTATCGGAATGGAACGATGTCGCACATATTGCTTGAGCGTGTCACGCAGGATTTGAAGTCGCTGCTGGGTGAGGGGCGCGCGCTCTGCGTCGGGCTGAGCGGCGGGGTCGATTCGGTGGTGTTGCTGCATCTGTTGCAACAACTCGCGCCGCGTTTCGCTTGGCGTTTGTCCGCCGTGCATGTGCATCACGGCATCAGCCCGAATGCCGATGCTTGGGCCGATTTTTGCGTAGAGCTGTGTGCCAGCTACGCCATCCCGTTGCAGATCGAGAAAGTAGACATCGCGCCGCTGCGCCAGCACGGCATCGAAGCCGCTGCGCGCAAACTGCGCCAGGCCGCTTTCGCCCGCCAGCCCTGCGACTTCATCGCATTGGCACATCATGCCGACGATCAAGCCGAGACGCTGTTGCTGCAACTGCTGCGCGGTGCGGGCATCAAGGGCGTGGCGGCGATGCCTGCCCTGAGCCGGGTCGAAGGGCCGCCGCTCAAAGCCGCGTCGAAAATCGCACCGGCTACCGTGCGTCCCTTGCTGAATGTCTCTCGTGACGAGTTGCTGGCTTACGCTGCGCAGCAGGGCTTGAGCTGGATCGAAGACGAGAGCAACGCCGATGACAGCTACCCGCGCAACTTCCTGCGCCATCGCGTGTTGCCCTTGCTGGAGCAGCGTTTCCCGGCTTACCGCGATACTCTGGCGCGCAGTGCGCAGCACTTCGCCGAAGCGAGCGGATTACTGGATGAGATGGCGACGCAAGATGCGGGAGATGGGCAGGGGGAGACGGGGCGCGAACCTTTACTCGTCTCCCGTCTACGCGCCTTGCCCCATGCGCGGGCGAAGAATCTGCTACGTCACCACTTGCAGCGTCAGGGGGCGCCCATGCCGCAGGCCGCGCAATTGGATGAGATGCTGCATCAGCTTTGTGGCGCGCGCGCGAACGCGACGGTGTGCGTGAACTATGGCGGTTGGCAGGTGCGGCGCTTTCAGGATCAAGTCCATCTGCTGCCGCTGTTGAGAGCGTTCGACGCAGCGCAAGTGCTGTCTTGGCAGGGTGAGGATGCGCTGGCTTGGCCTGCATTGCATGGCCGGGTGATATTCAAAACGGGGCAGGGTACAGGTATCAGTTTGGCCAAACTGCAAGGTGCGCCATTGAGCCTGCGCCTGCGCTGCGGCGGCGAAACTTTGCGTCCGCAGCCGGAGGCGGCTACCCGTACACTCAAAAATCTGTTTCAGGAAAATGGAGTGCCGCCCTGGCTGCGCGAACGCCTGCCCTTGCTCTATTGCGGCGAAGCGCTGGTCAGCGTCATCGGTGTGGCCGTGGCAGCGGAATGGCAGGCCCAGCCGGGAGAGGCGGGGATGGTGGTCGTGCTCGTGCTCGGGCAAGATGGATGCGACACAGGTTGACGCATTGGCGTTCCAGAATGAATTCGTTAACTTTTGACCTTGCCCCTGTAATCCGTACTTCTTAACGGTTACCACGAAGAGCGGTCGAGGTATGCGAAAAATGCTGCAAGGCGAACCCCAAGAGCGGCATGACTCTGTTGTCTTAGCATCCGAAGATAATGTTTTAAAAGATCAGTAGGCGTGAATATGAACTGCACCGCACAAGAAAAACTAACTGTCGCCATCTCTTCCCGTGCCCTGTTCGACCTCGACGAAAGCCATGCGGTATTCCAGAACGAAGGCGTGGAGGCGTATTGCCGCTATCAGGTGGAGCGAGAGGATGTTCCGTTGGCACCGGGTGTGGCATTCGGCTTGGTGAAGAAACTGCTAGCGTTGAATACACACGATCCGGCGCATCCGCGCGTGGAGGTGATCTTGCTGTCGCGCAACAGTGCGGATACCGGACTGCGCATCTTCAATTCGATCAAGCATCATGGGTTGGACATCAGCCGGGCGGCGTTCACGCGCGGGGAGAGTACGCATCCGTATATCTCGGCGTTCGGCGCGCAGTTGTTCTTGTCGGCGGAGCCGAGTGATGTGCGCAAGGCATTGGAGGCGGGGTTCGCGGCGGCGACCATTTTGCCGTCGGCGCAGCCGGTGGCCGAGGTGGATGCGACGCAGTTGCGCATCGCTTTCGATGGTGATGCGGTGCTGTTTTCGGATGATTCCGAGCGCATCTACAAGCAGGACGGGCTGGATGCGTTCGAGAGCAACGAGGCGAGCGAGGCGATGACGCCGTTGCCGGGTGGGCCGTTCAAGAATTTTCTGGCGCTGCTGCACCGGATACAGCTCGATTATCCGGCTGACCAGTCGCCTATCCGCACCGCGCTCATCACCGCCCGCGCCGCCCCCGCGCACGAGCGCGTCATCCGCACTTTGCGGGCTTGGAATATCCGCATCGACGAGGCTTTGTTTTTGGGCGGGATGGAGAAGGGCGCGTTTCTCAAGGCTTTCGGTGCGGACATCTTCTTTGACGACCAGCACAAGCATTGCGAATCGGCGCGTCAGCACGTCGCCACTGGGCATGTGCCGCACGGGGTGGCGAACGAGTGAGCGGGCGGCTCGGGGCGGGGATGCCCTGCGACAGGGCGGTCAAACCCTGCTAGAATCGCGCCCTCAGAAATTCTGATTAACTTTAACTGGTTGGAGATAGTAATGGCTGTTGAACGTACCCTTTCGATTATCAAACCCGATGCAGTCGCCAAGAATGTCATCGGTCAAATCTATTCCCGTTTCGAAGGCGCCGGTCTGAAGATCGCCGCAGCACGTTTGGTGCAACTGTCGCGAGCTGAAGCCGAAGGCTTTTACGCTGTGCATGCCGCACGTCCTTTCTTCAACGATCTGGTGAGCTTCATGATCTCCGGTCCGGTGATGATCCAAGTGCTGGAAGGCGAAGGCGCAATCCTGAAGAACCGCGAGCTGATGGGCGCGACCGATCCGAAGAAGGCCGACAAGGGCACTATCCGCGCCGACTTCGCTGACAGCATCGACGCGAACGCCGTACACGGCTCTGATGCGCCTGAAACTGCTGCTGTGGAAATCGCTTACTTCTTCCCGGCACTGAACGTCTACGCACGTTAATGCAACAAAACCTCCTCGATCTTGATTTGGCTGGACTCACTGCTTGGTTCGCGGAGCAGGGCGAAAAGCCCTTCCGCGCCAAGCAGGTGTTCCGCTGGGTGCACAAGGCCGGGGAGCCAAATTTTGAGGCGATGAGCGATCTTGCGCTCTCGCTACGCAGTAAACTCTTGGAGCGAGCCACGGTTGTCGCCCCGACGGTGATGCGCGAAGAGCAGTCTTCTGACGGCACGCGCAAGTGGTTGCTGGATGTAGGCACCGGCAACGCGGTCGAGACCGTGTTCATCCCCGAGACCGAGCGCGGCACCTTGTGCGTCTCCACTCAGGCGGGTTGCGCGCTGGACTGTGCCTTCTGTTCCACCGGCAAGCAAGGCTTCAATCGCAACCTGTCGGTGGCCGAGATCATCGGTCAATTGTGGTGGGCGAATCGCCAAATTGGCAAGAACTCAGAGGGTAACTGGCCGATCACCAATGTGGTGATGATGGGTATGGGCGAGCCGCTGCTGAATTTCGACAATACGGTGACGGCGCTGCGCATGATGCTGGACGATCACGCTTACGGCCTGTCGCGTCGCCGCGTCACGGTGTCCACTTCCGGCATCGTGCCCGCGATGGACAGGCTGCGCGACGAGTGTCCGGTGGCGCTGGCGGTGTCGCTGCACGCACCCACCGATGCGCTGCGCGACCAACTGGTGCCGATCAATCAGAAGTATCCGCTGCGCGAACTGATGGCGGCCTGCCAGCGCTATCTCGACAAAGCCCCGCGCGATTTCGTCACCTTCGAGTACATCATGCTCGACGGCGTGAACGACACCGCCAAACATGCGCGAGAACTGATCGCGCTCACCCGCGACGTGCCGTGCAAGTTCAATCTCATCCCGTTCAATCCCTTCCCGCAAGCGCCGTACAAGCGTTCGCCCGCCGACTCGGTGCGGCGTTTTGCCGAGATATTGATCGAGGCCGACATCGTTACCACCACCCGCAAGGTGCGCGGCGACGACATCGCGGCAGCCTGCGGCCAGCTGGCCGGGCAGGTGCAGGACAAGACCAAGCGTACCGGGCAACGGATCGTGGAGCTGCATCGGTGAAGCCGTTCTGGGCGCTTGCGCTGCTGGTCTTGTCTGGCTGTGTCACCCAGCCCTCGGGGCGTGATGCAGGCGGGATGCAGGGGAATGAGCGGGCGCAGGCCAGCGCTAGGATACACACCGAGTTGGCCGGGATGTATTACGAACGTTCGCTGTTCGCCATCGCGCTGGAGGAGTTGGAAGTTGCGCTGAAGGCCGATGCCAACTACGCGCCCGCTTATAATGTGCGTGCGCTGGTGCGGATGGCGCTGCGCGAAGACCAACTGGCGGACGATGATTTTCAGCATGGTTTGCGGCTGGATGGCAATTCCGAGACGCATAATAATTACGGTTGGTTCTTGTGCCAGCGCGGACGGGAGCGGGAGTCCATTCCGCATTTTCTGGCCGCAGTGAAGAATCCGCTCTATCCTACGCCGGACAAGGCGCTGCTGAATGCCGGGCTGTGTTCCAGCAAGGGCGGGGAGATGCAGGCAGCGGACGATTTTTTGCGGCGAGCCTTGGCGCTACATCCGGGGATGCCCGAGGCCTTGTTCGGCATGGCAGAATTGAATCTGGAGCGGGGCGATGTGGCCGGAGCGCGGGCTTATTTCACCCGTTTCGAGCAGGGCCAGACTGAGCCATTGACGGCGGAAAGCCTCTGGCTGGCGGTAAGGATAGAGCGCAAGCTCGGTAATCAGAATGCAGCGGAGAGCTATGCCATGCAGTTGCGCAAACGCTACCCCGATGCGCGTGAAACCCAATTGTTGACCTACGGACGATGATGGAAGACCAACAACCCGAAAATCTAGCCAACGCGCTGAAGAATCTTGCTACGGCATTGACCAATGACGAAGCCGCTCCGCCGTTCTCGGTGGGCGGCGCTCTGCGCGACGCGCGCGTGCATCTGGGGATGAGCGTGGCGGACGTGGCGGCCCGCGTGAAGTTCGCGCCTAAGCAGATCGAGGCGCTGGAAGCCGACGACTTCAAACATCTGCCCGAGCCGGCTTTCGTGCGCGGTTTCATTCGCAGCTACGCCCGCGTGGTCGGGTTGGATGGTGTCGAGCTGGTCGCCAGATTGCCTAATGCCGTACCTGCTCCCCCTCCCGCGCAGGTGGCGAACGAGCCGGTGCAGCAAGATTTCGAGACCGTGCCTTTCTCAGGCGGAGAGCCGACGAGCAAGCAGGGCCTGATCTGGGGCGCGGGGCTGGTGGTCGCCGTGGTCGTCGGTCTGATCGTGTTGTTCTCCGGCGACGAGACAGAGGCCCCTGCCGAGCAGGCCGCGCTGCATGTCGAACCCGTGATGCTGGCCGAATCGGCCCCGCAGGCGGAGTCCGCTCCTGTTGCAGAGTCCGCCCCGGCGGTAGTCCCTGTGCCAGCTGCGGTGTCCGCGCCTGTTGCGACTTTGCCCGTAGTCGCTCCGCGTGCTGCTTCCTCACCAGTGGTCGCTAGCAGCGAATCGCCTCTGCGCTTGATCTTCGAAGACGCCTCTTGGGTGGAAGTCAAAGATGCCAGCGGTAACGTGCTGCTGTCCAAAAGCAATCCCGGTGGCAGCGAGCAAACGCTGAACGGCGCAGCGCCGTATTCGCTCATCATCGGTCGCGCCAGCCATGTGCGCGTGTCCTACAAAGGGCAGTTCGTCGATCTGACGCCGTACACCGTGAACGATGTAGCACGTCTCAAGCTGGAAAAATAATGAGCCATACCCCGATAACCCGCCGCGCTTCCCCGCGCGTGATGGTGGAGGACATCGCCATCGGCGGCGATGCGCCGGTGGTGGTGCAGTCGATGACCAACACCGATACCGCCGACATCACCGGTACGACCAAGCAAGTCTACGAATTGGCGCAAGCGGGCTCTGAGTTGGTGCGCATCACGGTCAACACATCCGAAGCCGCCGCTGCCGTGCCGCACATCCGCGCCCGTCTGGATGCGCTGGGCTGCAAGGTTCCGCTGATCGGTGATTTCCATTACAACGGCCATCGCTTGCTGACTGAGTTTCCTGACTGTGCACAGGCGCTGGCCAAGTACCGCATTAACCCCGGCAACGTGGGCCGGAATCGCAAATCCACAAACCTTTTGGCCGGGCACCCGGGCGAAGATCAGTTCGCTATGATGATAGGCGTGGCCATCAAGTACGCCAAACCGGTGCGTATCGGCGTGAACTGGGGTAGTCTGGATCAGGATTTGGTGGTGCGGCTGATGGACGAGAATGCCAAGCTGCCGCAGCCGAAAGAGGTGGCGGAAGTCACCCGCGAAGCGCTGATCGTCTCTGCTTTGGATTCTGCCAAGCGCGCCGAAGAACTCGGTCTGACGCATGACCGCATCGTGTTGTCTTGCAAGGTCAGCGAAGTGCAAGACTTGATCGCGGTGTACCGCGAACTGGCGGCGCGCTGCGACTACGCGCTGCATCTCGGTTTGACCGAGGCGGGCATGGGTTCAAAAGGAATCGTCGCCTCCACCGCTGCGCTGGCGGTGTTGTTGCAGCAGGGTATCGGCGACACCATTCGAGTTTCCTTGACGCCTGCTCCCGGCGGTGCGCGTACCGAAGAAGTGGTGGTGGCGCAGGAGATCTTGCAGACGATGGGCTTGCGCGCCTTTACGCCTATGGTCACGGCTTGCCCTGGCTGTGGACGCACCACCAGCACGGTATTCCAGGAGCTGGCGCAAAACATCCAGACTTACCTGCGCGCGCAGATGCCGGTATGGCGTGAGCAATACACTGGCGTAGAGGAAATGACCGTGGCGGTGATGGGCTGCATCGTCAATGGCCCAGGCGAGAGCAAACTGGCCAACATCGGCATCAGCCTGCCCGGCACGGGAGAATCGCCAGCCGCGCCGGTGTATGTGGATGGCGAAAAGACGGTGACTTTGCGCGGCAGCAACATCGCGGCGGAGTTTCAGCAGATCGTGGATGAGTATGTGGCGCGGAAATATGTGAAGAGGGAAAAGCGGGAAGGGTAAAGGGAGAAGAGGGAAGGGGGTGGCGAGCCGGTATTACCCTTCTCTCTTTCCCCTTCTCCCTTTTCCAGAGAACAATGAGTAAAGAGACATTACAAGCCGTAAAAGGCATGAACGACATCCTGCCGGACGAGGCGGGGCTTTGGCTGTGGTTTGAGGATACGGTGCGCGACTGGCTGGAAGGCTATGGCTATCGCAACATCCGTATGCCCTTGGTCGAGCCGACTGCGCTGTTCAAACGCGCCATCGGCGAAGTCACCGACATCGTCGAGAAGGAGATGTACAGCTTTGAGGATGCGCTCAATGGCGACCATCTGACGCTGCGCCCGGAAGGCACGGCCTCCTGCGTGCGCGCCGTGTTGCAGCACAACCTCCTGTACAATGCGCCGCAGCGGCTGTGGTACGCTGGGCCGATGTTCCGCCACGAGCGTCCGCAGAAGGGGCGCTATCGCCAGTTCCACCAGATCGGGGTCGAGTCGCTGGGTTTCGCCGGGCCGGACATCGACGCCGAGCAGATCGTGATGTGCGCGCGCCTGTGGCGCAAACTGGGCATTCGCGATGTGGCCCTGCAACTGAACACGCTGGGCGACGCGGCTTCGCGGCAACGGCATCGCGACAAGCTCATCACCTATTTCGAGCAGCACAAAGACTTGCTGGATGCCGATGCGACGCGCCGCTTGTATAGCAATCCGCTGCGCATTCTGGATACCAAGAATCCGGCGATGCAGGAATTGGTGGCGGGTGCGCCCAAGCTGATGGACGAGTTGGATGGCGAGGCCATCGCGCATTTCGAGGCGGTGCAAGCCATTTTGAGGCGTCACGACATCGCCTACGAGATCAACCCACGCTTGGTGCGCGGACTGGATTACTACAATCGCACCGTGTTCGAGTGGGTGACCACCCGATTGGGCGCGCAAGGTACGATCTGCGCAGGCGGTCGCTACGATGGTCTGGTGGCGCAGATCGGTGGGAAACCCGCGCCGGCCTGTGGTTTTGCGATGGGCGTGGAGCGTCTGCTGGCGCTGTTGCAAGAAGACGGCATGTTGAATCCGCCTGCACCGCTGGATGTTTACGTGGTGCATCAGGGCGAACAGGCGAGTGTCTTTGCCACGCTGGTGGCAGAAGCTTTGCGCGATGCCGACCTGCGCGTGCTGCTGCATTGCGGTGGCGGCAGCTTCAAATCGCAGATGAAGAAGGCGGACGGTAGCCATGCCGCTTGCGCCGTCATCATCGGTGACGACGAAGCGGCGGCACAAGAGGTGACATTGAAGCCACTGCGCGGTGGTGGCGAGCAAGGCAGAGTGGCGCTGGCTGGGTTGGCGCAACAGATCAAAGAACTGACTAAGTAAGGAACAGACATGGCAGCATTGGATTTGCAGGAGCAGGAACAGGTCGACACCCTCAAGCACTGGTGGGCGGACAATGGCAAGTGGGTGGTGGTGGCGGTGGCTGTCGGTTTGGCGGTGTTCGCCGGGGTGAAGTTCTGGAACAACTATCAGACCGGTCGCGCGGTAGAGGCGGCGACTTTGTATGAGGAGTTGGGCAAACAGCTTTCCAGCAACGATCCCAAGCGCATCAACGATGCGGCGGACGTGCTGACTGACAAGTATTCATCTTCTGCTTACGCTGCACGCGCGTCTTTGCTGGCGGCGGAAGTCAGCGCCCAGAGTGGCGATGCGGCGCGCGCCAAGACTCGTTTGCAATGGGTGATCGACCATGCGGGCGAAGACGGCCTGCAACAAGTCGCCCGCCTCAAACTGGGCAGTATCTTGCTCGATGAGAAGAACTACGCCGAAGTCGCCAAGCTGCTGGAAGCCAAGCACCCGGCCTCGTTCGACGCGCTATATTCCGATCTGAGCGGCGACGTGCTGAGCGTGCAAGGCAAGAAAGATGAAGCCCGCACCGCTTACAAAAAAGCGTTGGAAAAGCTGGATGCCAAGAGCGTCTACCGCAATCTGGTGCAGATGAAGCTGGATGCGCTGGGAGGCGCGAAATGACCTTTCCCCGCTATACCGCATTCGCCCTGCTGGCGCTGTTGAGCGGTTGCTCCAGCATTCAGGAAACCATCTACGACTGGACCAACAAGGATCGCAATCAGTCTGGCTTGCCAGCCAAACTGACCGACTTCAAGGAGCAGGCGAGTATCACCGTGCGTTGGCATCAAAGCATAGGCGATGCGGGTAACGCCGTATTGCTGCCCGCTGTTACCGCCGATGCGGTGTACGCAGGCGACGCCAAGGGTGAGCTGTATCGTTTCGACAAGAGCAGCGGTAAGCAGCTCTGGCGCGTCGATAGCGGCTTCGTTCAGACCGGCGGCATCGGTGCGGGCGAAGGCCTCGTGCTGGTCGGCGGCGTCAAGGGCGAACTGGCGGCATTCAAGCAAAACGGACAGTTGGGCTGGAAGGTCAAAGTTTCCAGCGAAGTGACCGGCGTGCCGCAAGTCGCGCAGGGCATCGTGGTGGTGCGCACCGGCGACGGTCGCATTGTCGGGCTGAGCGCAGCTGACGGCAAGCAGGTATGGTCGTATCAGCGCGCCACGCCTGCGCTGATCGTGCGCAGTCATGCGGGCGTAGCGATTCAGCGTGATGCCGTGTTCGCCGGATTCGCCGGCGGCAAACTCGCCTCGCTGGACATCAAGACCGGTACGGTGAACTGGGAAGCGGTGGTCTCGCAGCCGCGCGGCAACACCGAACTGGAACGCATCAGCGACATCACCAGCGACCCGGTGGTGGATGACGAGCAGGTCTGTGCGACTTCCTTTCAGGGCCATCTGGCTTGTTTCGACATCGAGCAGGGCAGCCTGTTGTGGAGCCGCGACATCTCCAGCGACAAGGGGCTGACGCTGTTGCGCAAGTATCTTTACGTCAGCGATGCCGCAGGCTCGGTGATCGCGCTGGATAAGAGCAGCGGCAGCACGATCTGGAAGAACACCCAGCTTTCGTTGCGCCGCACTTCGGTTCCCGGCGTGCAGGGCAACTATCTGCTGGTCGGAGATCTGGATGGCTACCTTCATGCGCTGAGCCGTGAAGACGGCAGCTTCGCCGCCCGTATCAAGGCTGACGGCAACGCCATCGCCGCAGCAGCGATCGAACTCGACGGCGGCTTGCTGGTGCAAACCAGCGGCGGCGGTCTGTACTCGGTCGATATTCATTAACTCGTCTTCTCTCCTGCGCTGAAGCGCACCCGGCTTCCGTTTAAAGGGGGGCAGGGGGAGGAGGTCGCAAATAACCGGAAGCTCGAAATGCTACCCACGCTAGTTTTGGTCGGACGCCCCAATGTGGGCAAATCCACCCTGTTTAACCGCCTCACGCGCAGCCGTGATGCGCTGGTGGCCGATCTGCCGGGGCTGACCCGCGACCGTCACTATGGTCGCGGTCGCGTCGGCAGCAAACCCTATCTGGTGGTGGATACCGGCGGACTGGAGCCGGTGGCGAAGGAAGGCATCCTGCACGAGATGGCCCGGCAGACCCGTCAGGCCGTGGACGAAGCCGATCTGGTGCTGTTCCTCGTAGACGGACGCGCCGGACTGACACCGCAGGATCGCATCATCGCCCAGCAACTGCGCAAGACCGGACGCCCGGTGCTGCTGGTGGTCAACAAGACAGAAGGGATGCAGCAGGCGCGCGTCACCGCCGAGTTCCACGAACTGGGGTTGGGCGCGCCGCTGCCCATCTCATCCGCCCACGGCGACAACGTCGAAGAGGTGGTCGAGATCGCGCTGGAAGGGTTCCCCGAGCCTGAAGAGGACGCAGACAACAAGGACGACCACCCCAAGATCGCCATCGTCGGACGTCCCAATGTGGGCAAATCCACACTGGTCAACGCCATTCTGGGCGAAGAGCGCGTCATCGCTTTCGACCAGCCCGGCACTACGCGTGATTCCATCTACATCGACTTCGAGCGCAACGGCAAGCAATACACCATCATCGACACCGCAGGCGTGCGGCGGCGTGGCAAGATCGACGAAGCCATCGAGAAGTTCTCCGTGGTCAAGACCTTGCAGGCGGTGGAAGATGCCAATGTGGTGGTGCTGGTGGTGGACGCTTCCGACCAGATCACCGAGCAGGATGCGCATTTGGCCGATTTCGTGCTGCAAGCCGGACGCGCGCTGGTGCTGGCCGTCAACAAATGGGATGGGCTGGACAACTACCGTCGCGATACCGCCAAGCGCGACATTGACCGTAAGCTGCATTTCTTGAGCTTCGCCAAACAGCATTTCATCTCGGCTCTGAACGGGACGGGAGTGGGGAACACCCTGAAATCGGTGGACGAGGCGTTCGCTGCTGCGATGGCTAAGCTGCCGACGCCGCAACTCACCCGCGTGTTGCAATCTGCGCTGGAGAAACAACAACCGCCGCGCAGCTCCGTCTCGCGTCCCAAGATGCGCTACGCCCACCAAGGCGGCAGCAATCCGCCGCTCATCGTCGTGCACGGTAGCGGGCTGGACAAAGTGCCGGACAGCTACACCCGCTATCTGGAGCGCGCCTTCATGGAAGCATTCCGTCTGCAAGGCACGCCGCTACGCATCCAGTACAACACCAGCAAAAACCCCTTCGCCGACAAAGCACCCAAACCGCTCACCGAAAGCGAAAAACGCCAAGCCCACCGCGCCCGCATCCGGGGCCGTAGGATGTACGGCAGCTAGTCGAATGTAGCTGGAGATAGGCAAATAGGCCGCCGTAGGGCGGCCTGTTCTTTTAGAGCTGCAAGATGCCGCCGGGGCAGCTTTGTGCTTGTTCGAGTTTGGTCAGGGTAGGCAGCAGGTTGAGCGAGGTGGCTTCTTTCAGGGCGATGGCTTGGTCTTTCAGGTCGGCAAGGGCGACGCTGACGGGTTCGCCTGCGGCGGCGAAGGCGATGACGTTGCCGCTGTCGCAGGAGGGAAAACACAGGGCGCGTCCGTCGAAGGCTTCGCTGATGCGATCTACGCTGGCTCGGTGGCCGCGACTGCGACCAAGCAGATTGACCGCCATGATGCCCTTGTCGCTCAGGTGGGCGCGGCACATCAGGTAGAAGGTGGTGGTGTCGAGTATCCCGGCGCGGGCATCGGCATCGAAGCCATCGACCAGAATCAAGTCCCAGCTTTTGCTGGTTTGCAGCAGGAACTCAGAGCCGCAACTGACGACGATGTTGAGGCGCTGCGGGTCGTTCGGCAGTTTGAAGAATTGCCGCGCGGCGGCGACCACGCCGGGCTCGATCTCCACCACGGTGAGCTGCGCCAGCGGGTAGTTTCGGTACAGGAATTTGGTCAACGAGGCCGCGCCCAGCCCGATGAGCAGCACTTTGCGCGGGAAGCGCAAGTCTTCCCTCAACAGCAGGCTGGCCATCATCTCTTTGGTGTAGTCCAGTTCCAGATTCCACGGACGGGCGATGCGCATCGCACCTTGTATCCAGTCTGAGCCGAAATGCAGCGTGCGCACGCCGGCTTCTTCGCGTATGTCGATCGAGGTGGTCATGAGTGAGTGCGGCATCAAATACAGAGGGCCGCGATTATCGCAAACTTCCTGACGGATGCTAAATTTTGCGTGTGGGTTTCGCGCTTGGGAGCTTGAGCACTTTGTAAAATATGTCGAGGTCGATGGAGAAATCGGTGCAGGCGAAGTACAGTGCTGAAAGTCGGGTCCGACGAGGGATGTTTGCCGACCAAGATGGGGGCGTTGCGCCGCCCATTGCATCGCAGATCGAGTAAGCGAGCGAGGTGGAACATGAGCATCACCGATTGGCCTGCGGGGGAGCGCCCCAGAGAGAAACTCATCGAACGCGGCGCTGCTGCGTTGTCAGACGCCGAGTTGTTGGCGATCTTTTTGCGCACCGGGGTGGTGGGCAAGAGTGCGGTGGATTTGGCACGGGAGTTGTTGCAGCGCTTCGGCTCGCTGACGCAGCTGTTCGCGGCGACGGAGGCGGAATTCTGCGCTTTGCACGGTATGGGCGTCGCCAAGTTCGTGCAGTTGCAGGCGGTGCTGGAGATGTCGCGGCGGGCCTTGGCTGAGGAGATGCAGAGCGGAGATGCGCTGAATTCGCCTGCGGCGGTGCGCAACTATCTGCGTTTGCTGCTGGGGGGGCGGGGGCAGGAGGTGTTTCTGGTGCTGTTCCTCGATGCGCAGCATCGTGTCATCGCGGCGGAGGAGTTGTTCCACGGCACGCTGACGCAGACCAGCGTGTATCCGCGCGAGGTGGTGAAGCGGGCGCTGCATCACAATGCGGCGGCGACGATCTTGGCGCACAACCACCCGAGCGGGGTGTCCGAGCCTAGCCAGTCCGACCAGTTGCTGACCGATGCGCTGAAGCAGGCGTTGGCGTTGGTGGATGTGCGGGTGCTGGATCATTTCATCGTGGCGGGGAGCGGTTGTCTGTCGTTCGCCGAGCGCGGTTTGCTTTGAGCGTGACCAGTCCTTAGACTGACGGCGTTATTTTGATGAAAGACTACAGATGATCTTCAGGCAGTTGTTCGATACTCCTTCTTCTACGCTGACCTATCTGCTGGCCGATGAATCTGGCGATGCCGTCATCATCGACCCCGTGCTGGAGCAGGTGGAGGGCTATCTGGTGCTATTGCACCGGTACGGCCTGCGTCTGGCTTGGGTGCTGGATACGCACATCCATGCCGACCACATCACCGGAGCTGATGCGCTCAAGCAAGCGACAGGGGCGATGTCGGTGATCTCCAGACGTTGTGGAGCGACAGGCTATGACGTTAGGCTGTCGGATGGCGATGAACTGGCCTTCGCGAAGGAGTCCTTGCGCGTCATCACTACGCCGGGGCATACGCCGGGCAGTGTGTGTTATCTGTGGCGGGATCGTTTGTTCACCGGCGATACGCTGATGATAGGCGCTTGCGGGCGCACCGATTTTCAGCACGGCAGCTCTGCCAAGATGTACCAGAGCATCACGCAGAAATTGTTCGCCTTGCCAGACGAGACGCTGATCTATCCCGGCCATGACTACAAGGGGCGGCGGGTGAGTTGTATCGGTGAAGAGAAGGCGTTGAACGCGCGAATCGCGGGCAAGACAGAGCGGGAGTTTTGCGACATCATGGACAATCTCAACCTTGCCACGCCGCAACGTATGCACGAAGCCATCCCGGCCAATCTGTTGGCGGGGCGGGGCAGTTAAGTTGCGCCGCTCTATGCGGGGCTTGAAATTCTCGCGCCGTCCCCCACCTTCAGGCGCGTGGCGGCGGCATGATAGACTGCGCGCCATCTAACTTGTCACTAGGAGACATTAAGCAATGAAGCGGATTTTCCTGTTTGTCTTGACCAATATCGCGGTCTTGTTCGTCATCAACATCACGTTGCGTCTGCTCGGTGTGGATCGAATCCTCGACCAGAGCGGGGCGATCAACTTCAGCTCCTTGTTGGTGCTGTCGGCGGTGATCGGCTTCTCCGGCTCCATCGTTTCGCTGTTCATGTCCAAGTGGATGGCCAAGCAATCGGTCGGGGCGCAGGTCATCACCGATCCTTTCGATCCAACCGAGCGCTGGTTGCTCGACACCGTGCGTCGTCAGGCCCAAGCTGCCGGTATCGGTATGCCCGAAGTGGCGATCTACGATGCACCCGACGTGAACGCTTTCGCCACGGGCTGGAATCGCAACAACGCGCTGGTCGCGGTCAGCACCGGGCTGCTCAATAGTATGAGCAAGGACGAAGCCGAAGCGGTGCTGGCGCATGAGATCTCGCACGTCGCCAACGGCGACATGGTCACGTTGGCGCTGATCCAAGGTGTGGTGAATACCTTTGTGGTGTTCTTCGCCAAGCTGTTCGGCATCTTCGTCGACCGCGTGTTGCTCAAGAACGATGGTCGCGATGGCCCCGGCATCGGCGCTTTTGTCGCCGAGATCGCGGCACAACTGGTGCTGGGCGTCTTGGCCAGCATCATCGTGATGTGGTTCTCGCGCCAGCGCGAATTCCGTGCCGATGCGGGCGGGGCGAGCTTGGCGGGGCGTCAGAAGATGATCGCTGCGCTGGAGCGTCTCAAGATCAACCATGAACAGACCGCGATGCCGCAACAGATGGCGGCGATGGCCATCTCGGGTGGCAGCGCTTTCTCGCGTTTGTTCATGACTCATCCGCCGCTGGATGAGCGTATCGAGGCGTTGCGCGCTGCGCGTTGATATTTCGGCGGCAGGGTTGAACAAGAGGGCGGCAGCGATGCCGCCCTCTTTGTTTATTTCCCGCTCCTTGGCTGAATTGTGGGCCGGATTATGTTACGTTACGCCTGCCGCAGAACTGCCTGAGGTCGGGCCGTTCTGCGGCCTCCGATATGGTTGGACATCTGAGATATTCGAGGGGCGGTTGTTATGAGCAAGTTATTAAAAGAAAAAATCAGACTGCTCTTTGCCATGATCGTCATGGCGTTGACCTTGACCGTGCTGGCCAGCGGCTGGGTGCTGTATAACCTGCTGCAAAACATCGGTCAGGAGACCGTTCAGTCTGTGCAAACTGCTACCGGCGTGGCGGACGAGGCGCGGCAAGCGCATGTGATTTTCCAGCGTCAGGTTCAGGAATGGAAAGACCTGCTGCTGCGCGGCCACGATGCGGCGCAATTCAAACACCATCACGATGCCTTTCAGGCCCAGTTCGACATGGGGCAGGCCAAGCTGAAGAATCTAGCCGAGGTGCTCACCGCCCAAGGGCTGGATAATTCTCGCGTGCTCAAGATGCGGCAGCAACATGCCGCGATGATGAAGCAATACGAGGCCGCTCTGGCGCAATTCCCGCTGATCGATGCGTTGGAAAACACCTCCCTTGTGGACGAGTTGGTGCGCGGCGTGGATCGCCAGTTGTCGGGCGAGTTCGATGAGCTGAATCGTGAGGTGCAGACGCTCACGCTGGCGCGTATCAATTCGGTCGAAAGCACCGTCAAGGCGCGCTATCAGGGCGAAGAGTTCTATCTGTATCTGATACTGCTGGCCGTGTTGCCGCTGGTCGGCTACGGCAGTTTGATGATGCTCAATCGCTTGACGCGGCAGTTGGTGGTGGAAAAAGAGCGCGTGCAGGTGACGCTGGCCTCCATCGGCGATGCCGTGGTGGTGACGGATAGTCGCGGTGCGGTGGATTATCTGAATGCGGTGGCGGAGGCGATGATCGGCTGGCCTTTGAGCGAGGCGCGCGGCAAGCCTCTCCACGAAGTGTTCCACATCGTCAACGAACAAACCCGCAAATTGGTCGAGAACCCGGTCGATGTCGTGCTGCGCGAAGGGCGCATCGTCGGCCTAGCCAATCACACGGTGCTGATCTCGCGTGATGGCAGGGAATGCGCCATTGAAGACTCCGCTGCTCCGGTGCGCGATCTGGCTGGCGCGATCCACGGTGTGGTGCTGGTGTTCCACGATGCCACCGTGATGCGGCAGGCGATGGAGGCGTCGAATCGTCAGCAAGCCTTGTTCCGTGCCACTTTCGAGCAGGCTGGCGTCGGTGTCGCTCACGTTGCACCGGGCGGCACGCTGCTCAGAGTCAACCAGCGGCTGTGCGCCATTCTGGGCTATTCCGAAGAAGAATTGCTGCAAACCACGTTCTGGGATCTTACTCATCCCGAAGACCTAGGACTGGATCTGGATGACATCCGCCAGTTGCTGGAGGGTGAGAGCGAAAGCTATCAGGTTGAAAAGCGCTATCTGCATCAGGATGGCAGCATCGCTTGGGTCAATCTGACGGTTTCCTTGGTGCGCAAGGAGGGCGGCGAACCTGACTATTTCATCTTCATCGTCGAAGACATTTCCGAGCGCAAGCGCGTCGCAGCGGAGAACGAGAATCTGCGCGTGCAGTATCAGACCTTGTTCGAGCAGATGCCGGATAGCGTGATCCTGATCGACATGAAGGGCCGCATCGTTGCCTTCAATCAGGAAGCGCTGGCGCAGTATGGCTATACCGAGGCCGAGATGCGGACGCTGTCCGTTCCTGATCTTGAGGCCAAAGAGAGCGAGGCTGAATATCAGGAGCACAAGCGCAACATCCAGCGCTTCGGTCGCGATGACTTCGAGACTCAGCATCGCACGGCCAGCGGCGACATCATCGACGTGCGCGCAGCTATCCGCGTGGTCGATATGCCGGACGGCAGTCTGATGTTCCAGTGCGCTTTCCGTGATATTTCCAACGAGAAGCAAGCCCATCATCAGATCGAATTCCTCGCCAATCATGACCAGCTCACCAGTCTGCCCAACCGTCGTTTGTTGCGCGACCGCATGGAGGTGGCGATAGGCAACGCTGCGCGTCACGAGACGAAACTGGCCTTGCTGTTCTTGGACATGGATCACTTCAAGGTCATCAACGACACGTTGGGACACGAGGTCGGTGACCTGCTGCTCAAATCGGTGGCGGATCGTCTGCGTACCTGTGTGCGAGAGCAAGACACGCTGGCTCGTATCGGCGGTGACGAGTTCGTGGTGCTGCTGGCCGATGTGTTCGATGCCAGCGATGCCGCCACTGTGGCGCAGAAGATACTGGATACCTTGTCCGTGCCGTATCTGGTGCGCGGCTACGATCTGCACTCCACGCCCAGCATTGGCATCACGCTCTACCCGGACGATGGAATCAGTGTCGATGCGCTGTTGCAGCAAGCCGACTCCGCCATGTATCACGCCAAGGAGCATGGGCGCGCGGCCTTCCACTTCTACGAAGAGGAGATGAACCAGCGCACGCAGGAGCGGCTGGCGACCGAGAATAATCTGCATCTGGCATTGGCGCGCGGCGAGTTCGAGTTGTACTACCAGCCCAAGGTGGATTCTCGTGATGGCAAGCTCATTGGGGGAGAAGCCCTGATCCGTTGGCAGCATCCCGAGATGGGTGTGGTTTCGCCAGCACAGTTCATCCCCATCGCGGAACAAAGCAACCTCATCAACGCCATTGGCGAATGGGTGGTGATGAGTGTCTGCCGCCAGACTCGCCTGTGGAAGGAAACAGGCTTGCCGTGCATCCCCATCAGCTTCAACGTCTCGGCGCGGCAGTTCCTCTACGGCGATCTGCCTGCGATGCTGCGCCGGGCGATCGAATCGACTGGGGCTGATCCGACCATGCTGGAGATGGAGCTGACCGAAAGCGTGCTGATGCGTCCGCAAGATGTGGCGGCAGCGCTGGGGGCGATCAAGGCACTGGGCTTCCGCGTCGCGCTGGACGATTTCGGCACGGGCTATTCCAGCCTAGCGTATCTGCGCCGGATGGAGATAGACACCATCAAGATCGACCGCTCCTTCGTCAAAGATCTAGAGCACAGCCATGACGATGTCGTCATCGTGCGCACCTTGATCGCTACTGCGCAGAATCTGCGCATGTCCGTCATCGCCGAAGGCGTTGAAACCGGCATCCAGGCAGATATTCTGTGCGAAAGCGGCTGCTGCGATTGCCAAGGCTATTTCTTCGGCAGGCCCATGCCTGCCAGCGAATTCGCAGAGCTGCTGCGGGACGCCTGACGAATCACGCAACCGATCCATCCCCGAGAAAAAATGGCCAAGATACTGTCCGACATAATGACCCGCCACGTCGATTGCGTGACGCCTACCTCTACCTTGAGTGAAGCTGCGGCATTGATGACCGGCTCGCGCATCTCGTCCGTGCTGGTGATGGAGCAGGGCAAACTGGTCGGCATCATCACCGAGCGCGACATCGTCAAGGTGATGAATGCGAATCTGCCGGGCGACAAGCCGGTAGCTGAAGTGATGAGCCGCAACGTGCTGACCGTCAATCCGGCGTTGGACATCAACACCGCCTTTCGCTTTGCCAGCCATAACGGGGTGCGTCACCTAGCTGTGGCGGATACGCAGGGTTATCCGGTCGGCGTAGTCTCTGACAGCGATTTTCGGTTCCATCTGGGCGTGAGTTTCTTCGCCCATCTGCGCGATGTGGCCTCCTTGATGAGCGATGCTTGCTTGCGCTTGCCGCCGGATACGCCGTTGGAACGCGGCATGTCGCTGATGGCGAAGAGCCGCGCGTCTTGCATCACCGTGGTAGAAGATGAAAAGCCGCTGGGCATCATCACCGAGCGTGACGTGGTGCGCCTGTTCCGCGACGGGGTCGAGGGGGTGTTGGTGCGCGATGTGATGGTTTCGCCGGTGCACACCATCCGCAGTGATGCGGCGTTGACGCTGGCGGCGGCGCAGATGCAGGCTTTCAGTGTGCGCCATCTGGTGGTGGTGGACGCCGATGATCGTCTGGTGGGCATGTTGTCCGAGCACGATCTGGTGCGCCCGCTGGAGCGCGAGGACGAGACCCTGATCCGTCTGGCGAACTCGGAGGGGCGTGAGCGGCTGCACCAGTTGATGGGCAGCATCCCCGACATGGTGTTCTTCAAGGATGCGAACGGCATCTTCGTCGAGGCCAACCAAGCGCTGGCCGAATATTTCAATGCACCCGCCGAAGCCCTGATCGGCAAGACCGATGCGGATTTTCTCGACGAACAGGCAGCGGCGCATTTCTCCCATTCGGATCAGGATGTGGCGGCTTCCGGCAAGATGGCGCGCGGTGAAAGATGGTTGAATTATTCCGATGGCCGTCGGGTGCTGATGGATGTGATCAAAACGCCGGTCTACAACGTCGACGGGCATTACACCGGCATATTCTGCATCGCGCGCGACATCACTGAGCGTCATCTGCTGGAAAAGGAACTGAAGCGGCGCACCGATTATCAGCAGGCTCTGCTCGACAACTTCCCCTTTTTGGTTTGGCTCAAAGACACGCAAGGCCGCTTGCTGTCGGTGAATCAGACTTATGCCGATGCGGCAGGTCTGCCGGATGTGGATAGTTTGATCGGTAAGACCGATCTGGATGTCTGGCCGCAGGATCTGGCCGAACGCTACTTCGCGGACGACGCCGAGGTGATGGCGAGCCGCCAGCAGAAGAATATCGAAGAACTGATCGAGGAGTGCGGTCAGCGCGTCTGGTTCGAAACCTATAAAGCACCGGTGCTGGATACGCAAGGGGAGGTGCTGGGCACCGTGGGTTTCGCCCGCGACATCACCAAGCGCAAGCAGTTCGAGCAGCAGTTACGCTTGGCCGCCAGCGTGTTCCAATACGCTCACGACGGTATTTACATCACCGACCAGAAAGGCGTGATCCTCGATGTCAATAGCGCGTTCGAAGAGATCACCGGCTTTCAGCGCAGCGAGGTGCTGGGGCAGTCGCCACGTTTGTTCAAGTCGGGCCACCATCCGCCGGAGTTCTATCAAGAGATGTGGAAGACCTTGCTCGAATCCGGCTGCTGGAGCGGAGAGATATGGAATCGGCGCAAGGATGGTGAACTGGTGGCCGAGCTGTTGACCATCTCTGCCGTCAGCCACGAGAAAATAGTCACCCATTACGTGGCGGTATTCTCCGACATCACGGCATTGAAGCGCAGCCAAAGCCAGATGGAGCGGTTGGCTTACTACGATGCATTGACGCAGTTGCCCAACCGCGCATTGTTCTCCGACCGATTCAAAGTCGCGCTGGCACAAGCCGAGCGCAGCAGCGAATTGCTGGGCGTCTGCTATCTCGATCTCGATGGCTTCAAACCCGTGAACGATCATTTCGGCCATGCCATGGGCGATCTGCTGCTCAAGGAAGTGGCGGTGCGCATGGGCAACTGTGTGCGCGCGGGCGACACCGTTTCGCGTCTGGGCGGCGACGAGTTCGCCTTGCTGCTGACCGGCATCCGCAGCTTGGCCGAATGCGAACAGACCATGACTCGTATTCTCACGACACTATCGCATCCTTTTGTTGTAGAAGGGAATAATATAGCGATCTCGGCCAGCATGGGCTACACCTTGTTCCCTTACGATCAGGGCGATGCCGACACGTTGTTGCGTCATGCCGACCAAGCTATGTACGCCGCCAAGCAGGCGGGGCGCGACCGCTTCTCCCGCTTCGATGCCGAGCTGGACATGCGCGTCAGCGCGCAGATGGAAGCACTGTCGCGCGTCGAGACCGGTCTGGAGAAGGGCGAATTCCATTTGCTCTATCAGCCCAAAGTAGATATGCGCCGAGGCTTGGTGATGGGGGTGGAGGCACTGATCCGCTGGCAACACCCCGAGCGGGGTTTGCTGCTGCCCGCTGAGTTCTTGCCCTTGGTCGAACAGACGGATTTCGCGGTGACGCTGGGGAGCTGGGTGCTGGAGCAAACCATGATGCAAGTCGCCGCTTGGGCCAAGGATGGCGTGATCTTGCCGGTCAGTGTGAATATCTCGCCACGTCATTTGCAAAGCCCCTCGTTTGCTCAGGAACTGGCAGCTTTGTTCGCGCGCCACCCGCAACTCCCGCCGAAGATGCTGGAGTTGGAGATACTCGAAACCACCGCTTTTGAGGATGTCGCTCGCGTCTCGTCCATCATCCGGGAATGCGCCGAGATGGGTGTCACCTTCGCGCTGGACGACTTCGGAACCGGTTACTCCTCGCTGATCTACCTGCGCCATCTGCCCGCGCAAGTGCTGAAGATCGACCAGACTTTCATCCGCGACATGGTGCATGACATGGAGAGTTTCGCTATCGTCGAGAGCGTGATCGGGCTGTCGGCGGCTTTCAAGCGCCGGGTCATCGCGGAAGGCGTCGAATTGCAGGAACAGGCCGAGCTGCTCAAACAGCTGGGCTGCGATGTCGTACAAGGTTTCGGCATCGCCGAGCCCATGCCTGCGGAGCAGATCAAGGAGTGGGTGGCGCACTGGAAGCCCGAATTGTGCTGCCGTCGTGCCGATCAGTCCGGGGGCTGATTTACTGCAATCTGAATGGCTGGGAACGGTATGAGCGAATTCCACACAGGTGATGCAGAGGCAGCCGATCTCTACGACATCGTCGCCCAGCGCATCCTAGCCGAGCACGCGCCGCCCGATCTGCGCCACCTCGTTGTCCTGTTGCCGAACTACCATGTCGCCAAGAATCTGGTGCAACGACTGGCGGCGTGCTCCGGCGCAACCGCGCTGCTGTTGCCGCAACTGACCACCTTCACCGACTGGGTGCAGAGCGTCCCGCTCACGCAGGGCGTGGTCTCTGATAGCGCCAGACTGGCCTCTTTGTATCAAGCGCTGCGCAAACAAGGCTGGTTCGAACAGGCCGATCTCTGGGCGCTGGCCCGCGAACTGCTCATCCTGATAGACGAGCTTACCCGCCAGCATGTCTTCCTGCCGCAGGACGAATCAGCATTTCAGGCACAACTGGAGCAGGCCTACCAAGCGCGTAAAAACAGTGCATTGCAGTTCGAAGCGCGTGTGGTTCACGAGCTGTGGCACGCCATGAGCAGCAACGGTGGACTGGATGCCGCCTCTGCTTACCAGCAGCGGCTGGCGACCCTAGCCGCGCAAGCCAGCGCGCCGCTCTATGTGCTGCTGACCTCCGACCTTTCCACTCCCGAAACGCGCTTCTTGCAGGCATACGCCGAACGCGCGCCGGTGCGGGTGTTCGATCTGAGGGTATTGGCGGCAGGGGAGGTGGCAGCGAGAACTCTGGATCCCACGCACCCACTTACGACTTACGACTTCCAGCTGATTTCTCCCTTTTCCCTGCCCACGGCCTAGAGCAAGAAGCCCAAGCTGCCGACGTGCAGATTCGCCGCTGGTTGCTGGCGGGCCGACGCAGCATCGCCGTCGTCGCGCAAGATAGACTTGTCGCCCGCCGGGTGCGCGCCTTGCTGGAGCGCGCGCAGATCTTGGTGCAGGACGAGACCGGCTGGACTTTCGCCACGCTGGCGGTGAGTGCGGTGCTGATGCGCTGGCTGGAGGCGGTGCAGGGCGATTTTTACTATCAGGACGTGCTCGACCTGATGAAGTCGCCCTATGTGTTTGCCGATCAGCCCGCGTCCGAGCGCAAACAGGCGGTGTATCAACTGGAGCGGCTGCTGCGCGAACATCAGGTGGCGGCGCGGCTGGAGGAGTTTCAGCGACTGGCCGAGTCGGACGAGTTGCGCCACGCCTTGCTGCGCTTGCAACAAGCCGCGCAGCGCCTGCCCACCGGGCGCGAGTTCACCCTGATCGGCTGGCTGGAGCGGCTAGAGCAGAGTCTGGATAGCTTGGGCGTGCTCACCGGCTGGGCGCAGGACGCCGCCGGGCGCGAACTATTGCAACTGCTGGCGCAGTGGCGCGAAGAGCTGGCCGATGACCGCAGCCGTTTCAGCTTCCCCGAATGGCGGCGCTGGCTGGCGCAGCAGCTCGACCTCAACACCTTCCGCGACAGCAGCGTGGAAAGCCCGGTGGTGTTCACCCATCTGGCCGCCACCCGCTGGCGGCGTTTCGATGCAGTGCTGCTGCTGGGCTGCGATGCCGACCACCTGCCGGGCGATCTGAGCGGCGGACAGTGGTTCAACGACGCAGTACGCGGTGCGCTCGGCCTGCCGGTCACCGCACAAAAAATCCAACAAGTGCAGGACGATCTGCGCGGTCTTTTGGCGCTCAACGACACCATGCTGGTGACTTGGCAGGAGATCAAAAATGGCGAACCCAACCTGCTCAGCCCCTGGCTGGAACTGCTGCGCGCCCAGCTAAAAGATGATTTGACCGAGCGCGAACTGGCACCGATGCTGGAACGGGCGCAAGTCCAGCCCGAGGCCAGCCCAGCGCCGCAGCCCTTGGACATGCCGCAACCCAGCGCTGCCACCGAACTGCTGCCGCAACGCATCTCGCCCAGCGGCTACAACACGCTGATGGCCTGCCCCTACCAGTATTACGCCAAATACATCCTCCGGCTGGACGACCTCGACGAGGTGCGCGAGGCGCTGGACAAACGCGACTACGGCAACTGGGTACACCAGATATTGCAACGCTTCCACGGCGAATTCCCCCAACTCACTGGCCTGCCGCGCCCGGAACTGGAAGCACAGCTTTCGCGCATCAGCGAAGAAGTGTTCGCCATCGCGGTGCAGCATGACTTCCTCGCGCACGGCTGGCGGGTGCGCTGGCAAGCGCAGCAAGCGAGCTATCTCGATTGGCAACTGGAGAGCGAGCAACAAGGCTGGCGCTTCGCGGCGGCGGAGCAGATATACTCGTTGGAAGTGGATGATAGCCTGCTACTGCACGGCAGGCTGGATCGGCTGGATGCCAACACCGACGGCGCGCAGCGCGTGCTTGACTACAAAACCAAAGACAAAGCCAGCCTCACCGGCCTACTCAAACAACCCGGCGAAGACGTGCAACTGGCCAGCTACGCAGCCCTGAGCGACTCCGCCGCAGCCACGTTTCTGTCGCTAGACGACAGCAAAACCGTCGCCAGCGTCCAGCCGGATCAAGCGATGGACGAACTGGCGGCGCTGAACCTGGCGCGCCTCAAAGAGATATTCGGCCAGCTGCGCGCAGGTGCAGCCTTGCCCGCCAACGGCGTGGACAAAGTGTGCGAGTATTGCGCGATGCGGGGGCTGTGCCGCAAGGGGTGGTGGGCGGAGCGGTGAGCCTGAAAATGCAGCAACCCCGTCATTCCGGCGGAGGCCGGAATCCAGCTTATTGAAAAATCCCTGCGTAGCAGGACAACTGCTTTGGCTTTGTCCGCTACGCGGAGTGTCTTTTTGCTGGATTCCGGCCTCCGCCGGAATGACGGGGATGGTGGGTTTAGGGCTTCTCGAACCTCACTTCCACCGAGTTACAAAACACCCGTGCTGACAAGTTGACACACACTGCCGCGCCCAATACAGTTCACGAACTTGCAGGATTTCGCACCGCATGGATGGCGCGAGGCCAACGGCAGGACTTCCCAGATAGGAGCTGGCGCAAGACGGTTACCCGCACAGACGGGGGCAATGTCAGTTCACGATATAAAGGGGATGCACATGCAGCGCCATCTAGCCAACATTCAGAAAACGAGCGAAACCGTGGTGTCCCCGGTTATTGCGCGGTTTTAAACCACAAAAAATGAAAGGGAAGGGAATGTCATCTGAGCGCAAAAAGGGGAAGCTGATATTGGAAGGCGCTAATCCTATGACATTTGTTGAGAATGCCGACGAGTCAACTGAAAGTTGGACTCCGGAGCAAGAAGCTACAGCGAGCACAGTTTCAAAAGCTATTAAAGATTACTTGAAGGCAATGGAAGCTTTCATTGAGGGAAAGTATGAGCATTTGAAGGATAAAATTCCCGAATACATGTCCAGTCCCGGCAACTTCCTGATTGCCATTTGCACGGATGGAGTTGTCATTAGATATGAGAAGAAGTCGCTTGAAAAACGTAAATGGGGAGTAACCGTTATTCCTCAAAGAATTTCGCAGGTGGTCGCGATATTGTCCCAAAACCTAGTACATATTGAGTCTCCAGAAGAGCCTTTTCCGGGTAATGAGAACTTTGGAGTGGAGCTTAAAATGTTTGCGCACTCGCCTTCACAAGGAACTATGCGCGACATAATGGCAATGCGTATCTGGCTTCAGGCGAAGAATGACCCGCCGCAACAAGTTGAGTCACGCGGTTCAAAGCCCTATTGCTTGCTATCCGTTCGGAATCAATTTGACCTTGAGCTTCATGGGGAAATGGGTAGCGGAGGCGATGAAAATACGCCAAAACAACCTTTTATTTCTAGAACCACCATGAGCTTCAATACCGGATGGGAGTGTATCGAGGTTTACCCTGGGCTAAATTGTGATGTTTGGAATAGCGAATTTGCCCCTCTTTGGGCAGAACGGGATGTACTTGGTGCAGCACTGATTACGCAGACAAAGGACTCTCAACTAAGTAATCTTGATCCGCGCGCCAGCACACGTCGCCAGTACGCCGCGCTTCTCGCCCAATTCTTGACCCTGCTCGATTCCAATCCCGAACGCGAGCAGTTCTTGCAAGCTTTTCTGCAAGAGAATCCAATACTCTTATGTCCGACGCACGTGCGTATGTGGCCTAAGTTACCACTTGGCGCGAAGATCACTGACTTTGTATTTCGTGATGCTAATCAAGAATACCTTCTTGTCGAACTTGAGCGGTCAACTTTGCAACTATTCCGTCAAGACGGACATGCCACTGCCGAACTTACTCACGCTCAAGGCCAAATCGTCGACTGGAAACGCTACTTGGAAGACAATCTTCAGACTGTGCAAAGAGAGCTTGGTTTAACTGGCATTACCCCCAATCCGAATGGCTTGCTTGTCATTGGTCGGACGCGGACACTACTCCCTGAAAATCGCCGCAAGCTTCAAACCATGACAAACGAAAGTCCGAAGCTTCGCATCATGACTTACGATGATGTATATGAAAACGCGAAAGCAGTCTTCGAGAACTTGTTGGGGCCCATGTGGGATACTGGCGGAGCTACACAGATATACTACCCACAAGTCACATGATCGCAGTCCGCGTGGGGCGCAATTGATATTGCGCCGGATGTTTTCTCATCCCCCATACGACGCAATGCCCGGTGGTTATTGCGCCCTACGTTGCTCGTTCGCTCACCTAACATCGCCGGGGTTGGTGCCTCACCCCAGCCTACGCTGCTCAAATTCACACACTCATGGATAACCACACCGCCCTAGACCCCTCCCGCAGCATCGTCGTCGAGGCCTGTGCGGGCAGCGGCAAGACTTGGTTGCTGGTTTCGCGCGTGGTGCGGTTGCTGCTGGCGGGGGTGAAGCCGTCGGAGATTCTGGCGATCACGTTCACGCGCAAGGCGGCGCAGGAGATGCAGCAGCGGCTGCATGACTGGCTGCATCTGCTGGCGGTGGCGGACGATGCAACGGTGCGCCAGTTCCTGCGTGAGCGGGCGTTGGCTGAGGCGGAGATCGAGGCGGCTTTGCCGCGTGCGCGCGCTTTGTTCGCCGAGGTGCTGCAAGCCCAGCCGCCGCTCACCATCAATACTTTCCACGGCTGGTTCATGCAGTTGATGCAGCGCGCGCCGTTGGCTGCCGCGCCCGGCGGGGTGAGTCTGCTGGAGAAGACGCAGAGTTTGCAGGATGAGGCTTGGCGCATGTTTGCCGACCAGTTGGGCGAGGCGCCGGGTAGCGTCACCGAGCAGGCGATGCAGGCGCTGCTGGACGAGATTGGACTGAGCAGCACGCGGGCGTTGCTGTTCAAGTTTGTCGCGCTACGCAACGAGTGGCAGGCGTACATCGCCGGGCAGGACGAGCCGGTGGATTGGGCGCTGGCGCAGTTGTGCGAGGAGTTGGCGGTGGACGAGTCGCGCGATCCGCTGGGCGAGTGGTTGCAGGATGCGGGCAGTGAGCAGGCGGTGATCGGCTTTGCCCGGCAGATGGCGGCGGGCGGCACGGAGCCGCAGTGCAAAGCGGCCAGCAAGTTGGAGCAAGCCTGGACGGACAACGTAGGCGAGGCGCGCTGGGTGGCGCTGTGCCAACAGCTCTATACCCAAAAAGACGAGCCGCGCTCGTTCAAACCGACCAAGAAGCAGGATGAGGCGGGCTACCATCTGGCGCGCGAGCGGTTGTTCGCGCAGCTCGAAGCCCTGCGCGGCGAGCTGGACGACCGCAAGGTTTACGCTATCAATGCTCACGCGCTGCGCTGCGGCGCGGCTTTGCTGGATTGTTACCAAGGTCTGAAGCAGCGCCAGCAGCAGATGGATTTTGCCGATCTGGAGTGGCAGGCGGCCAAGCTGCTGAATGACAGCGACCACGCCGAATACATGCAGTACAAGCTGGATAGCCGCTACAAGCATGTGCTGCTGGACGAGTTTCAGGACACCAATCCCTTGCAGTGGCAGATTCTCAAGGCATGGTTCGAGGCGGCGGATGCAGTCGATTCGCGCCCGACCATCTTCATGGTGGGCGACCCCAAGCAGTCCATCTACCGCTTCCGCCGCGCCGATGCGCGCATCTTTGACGTGGTGCGTGAGTTCCTGCAAGACCATTACGGTGCGGCGCACCAGAAGCGTAACGTCACCCGGCGCAACGCGCCGACGGTGCTGGCGGCGGTGAACGGCGTGTTCGAGGGGCAGCCGGTGTTTCCTGATTTTGTCACCCATGAGTCGCACAACGTCGGCTTGCCCGGCTATGTGGAAGTGCTGCCCTTGGCGCAGGTGGAGAAGGCCGAAGCCGAGCTTGCCTCGGCGTTGATGTTGCGTAATCCCTTGCTGGAAGCGCGGGCGGAGCAGGGCGGCAGCGCGCGTGAAGCCGAGGCGGAACAGTTCGCCGCCAAGGTCGCCGAGATCGTCGGCAACTGGCATGTGCACGAAGAGAACGGCACGGTGCGCCCGGCGCAATACGGCGACATCATGGTGCTGGTGCGCAAACGCACCCACCTCGCCATCTACGAACAGGCACTGCGCCAGCGCCACATCCCGTTCATCACCTCGCGGCGCGGCGGGCTGCTGGATACGTTGGAATCGCTGGACTTGCAGGCGCTGCTGACTTTCCTCATCACCCCGTTCGCGGACTTGCAACTGGCGCAGGTGCTGCGTTCGCCGCTGTTCGGCTGCGGGGATGGGGAGTTGTTGGCGTTGGCGGGACTGAACGAGGGGAGCTGGTGGCGGCGTTTGCAGTTGTTGGTCGAAATGGGAACTGCGTCACCACTTTTGCAGCGTGCCGAGCGGCGGCTGCGCAACTGGCTGAACCTCGCCGACCGCTTGCCAGTACACGATCTGCTTGACCGCATCTATTTCGAGGCCGACGCGATGGCGCGTTACAGCCTTGCCGTACCGCCCGAATCACGCGAGCAGGTGCGCGCCAATCTGCAAGCGTTTCTGCACATCGCGTTGAATGTGGATGCCGGGCGCTACCCGAGTCTGCCGCGCTTTTTGCACGAGTTGGCCGAGCTGCGCGCCGCCAGCGACAACGAGTCGCCGGACGAAGGCAAGCTGGGCGCGGTGGGCAATGCGCTGCGTTTCCTGACCGTGCATGAATCTAAGGGGCTGGAAGCGCCCATCGTGTGGCTGATCGACGCCAACGACACGCGCGAGAAATCCGACAGCTACGGCGTGCTGCTGAACTGGTCGCCGAGCGACAAACAGCCCGGCCATTTTTCGCTCTACACCACGCAAAAATCGCGTGGAATCAAACGCACGGCGTATTTCGAAGCGGAGGAGAAAGTGGCCGAGCGCGAGGCGATGAATCTGCTCTACGTTGCCATGACGCGTGCCAAACAGGCGCTGCTGGTGAGCGGCAGCGACAAGCTGAACGAGCATTCCTGGTATGGGCGCATCGACGCAGCGGTGGGGGATGCTTCGACAGCACCCGCAGAGGATGCCCCGTCGCGACGCGATGATCCATCCGCAGACTCAGCACGAACGGCTACGGATAATCCCTTGCTGTGCGAGGCGCTGAGCGCGCCGGAAACCATCGCGGTGCGCGTGCCCGAGGTCGATCCAGCGCTGACTCGCCCTATTCCCACCGGTCAGCGTCGAGCCAGCATGAGCGAGGCGCAACGGCGCGGTGTCAAACTGCACGCACTGTTGCAACACTTGGCCGCAGACACCCCTCTCCCCCCGGGAGAGGGGCTGGGGGTGAGGGCTTCCGCGCTGAGTACAGCAGATACCGCGCTGCTGCGCTCACGCTGCAACCTTTCCGCCTCCGAGCTGGAGATCCTGCTGCCGCAGGCGCAAATCTTGCTCGATCAGCCGCAGTTGCGCCGCTTCTTCGATCCTGTGTTGTATCGCAGCGCCAACAACGAATTGCCTTATGTCAGCGCTGACGGCGAGTTGAGCCGCATCGACCGGCTGGTCGAGTTCGACGACGAAGTGTGGGTGCTGGATTACAAGATGGGCGGCAGCGCTAACCCAGCGGCACACCGCGAGCAGATGGCGCAATACTATCTGGCGATGAGCGCGGTATATCCGCAGAAACCAGTGCGCTGCGCGCTGGTGTTCGCGGATGGCGTGCTGCACGAGCTTGTGTTCTGAGAGGACGAGATTTTCGGCAAAAAACCAAGGGTGTCCCACAGGACACCCTTGTTGATCCAAACTACCCGCTGCCGAAATTTCCGCCTTTCTTGATGCGGCGACTTAAAGCCGCAACGGCTTGACCGTCATCACCGCCGCCAGATTGTCTTGCCACAATGCGGGGTCGGCATCGACGAACAGTTCGATCTCGTTGCCGTCCGGATCGGCCAGATATAGCGACTGACTCACGCCGTGGTCGCTCATGCCGATCAGCGGTATGCCGTGCTGCTCCAGTCTGGCTTTCCAATCGCGCAGCTCATCCAGTGTATCGCCCACCTTGAACGCCACATGATACAAACCGACCGCATTGTGCGCAGGCGAGGGCGCCTGTTCTCCGACCTGCAACAGACCGAGATCGTGGTGGTTGCTGCCGAAAGAAAAGAACGCCATCGCATCGCGGTAACGCATCACCTCCTTGATGCCCAACACCTCACGGTAGAAGGCGGCAGCGCGATCGAGGTTGCGGACTTTGAGAACGAGATGACCGATGGATCGGATGGGCATGGCGGACTCCTTGCTGGGCGTAAAGGATGGTTTGCAGCCTGCAAGTGGCGTAGCGGAATCCGGGGGAAGGTAGGACGTTCAATCCCAGAATTCGCTGCGCTACTTATGGGCTACGCAGTTTGGTGCATTAAAGCGCATTCGGTGGATTTCCGTCAGTGGCGCTAATCGCTCTTTGTTTCCACTCGAACTTTAAGAAGTACCACAGATAGTAGGCAGAGAAGATCGAGCCGATGGGGAAGAAGGGTAGGGTGAGTATGGCGAAAGGGAGGCATATCCAGCGCGACCAGGTGAACTTGGCTAACAGGGTGTAGGCTGCCAGCACATAAGCCGAGCTGACTGCGGTGACTGAAAGCAGCAGGTGCGAGGAGTTCTGCGGGGTTTTGGAGGTGGAGAGCATGGCGATCACGGTGATCGCCAGACCGATGGCCAGCCAGCAGCAGCCGATGATGAGTTTGTGCTTGTTCATCTTAAGAGAGCGTCCATTTCACAACTTCGTTGCCAAGACCGGGCTCGGGCCGGGTGAGGTCTATGACTGCAACCCGACGATACACCGATATGACGAGGTTTGCGATTAGGGGCAGTCCTGATGGACTGCCCCTAATCGCTCCAGCCACCAGCTATCCTCACTGCCCGAAGAAATCCTTCACCTTGGACATCCACGATTTCGCGCGTGGGCTGTGGCGCTCGGTGTCTTTGCCGCTGATCTCCTCCAACTCGCGCAGTAGTTCCTTTTGCCGTTCGGTCAGGTTGGCGGGTGTTTCCACTACGACGTGGCAGTGCAGGTCGCCAAAGGTGGTGCTGCGCACGCCTTTGATACCCTTGCCACGCAGGCGGAATTGCTTGCCGCTTTGCGTCTCGGGCGGGATCTTGATGCGGGCGGAGCCATCCAGCGTGGGGATGTCGATCTCGCCGCCCAGTGCTGCGGTGGCAAAAGAGATCGGCATCTCGCAATGCAGATCGTTGTGGTCGCGCTGGAACACCGAGTGCACCTTGATGTGGATGACCACGTACAAGTCGCCCGCCGGGCCGCCATTGGTGCCATGTTCGCCCTCTCCGGAGAGCCGGATGCGATCATCGTTATCCACGCCCGCCGGGATCTTCACCGACAGCGTCTTGTGCTGCTTGACGCGGCCTGCGCCGTGACACGAGCCGCAGGGCGAGGTGATCTGCTTGCCGCTGCCGTGGCAGCGTGGGCAAGTCTGCTGGATGGAGAAGAAGCCCTGCTGCATCCGCACCTGACCGTGGCCGCCGCAAGTGCCGCAGGTGGTCGGGCTGGTGCCGGGTTTCGCGCCCGAGCCTTTGCAGGTGTCGCACTCGGCCATGGTCGGGACGCGGATCTGCGTCTCGGTGCCGCGTGCGGCCTGCTCCAGCGTGATCTCCAGGTTGTAGCGCAGGTCAGCGCCGCGATGCACATTGCTGCGCCCGCGTCCGCCCGCGCCACCGCCGAAGATGTCGCCGAAGATGTCGGAGAAATCGAAACCTTGCGCACCTGCGCCGCCCGCCCCGAAGGGACTGCCGCCGCCCATGCCGCCCGCCTCGAAAGCCGCGTGGCCATACTGGTCGTAGGCCGCCCGCTTCTGCCCGTCGGACAGGGTCTCGTAAGCCTCTTTGGCTTCCTTGAAGTGTTCTTCCGCCTTGGGATTGTCCGGGTTGCGGTCTGGGTGATACTTCATCGCCAACTTGCGATAAGCCTTCTTCAACTCATCGTCAGAGGCATCCCGGTTCACACCTAGGACTTCGTAATAGTCTTTTTTGCTCATTCGATTTGGGAAGGGAGAAGTGGGAAGGGGGAAGGGTCAGGGTGTGCGACGTTTGATAGACGCCGACAGGCCCATTAGCAATCCCGAGACTTCATCCACTTTTCCATTCAACTCCTCTGCGTTGTTCAGATAGCCCAATCTTGCGGCAAGTTCGATCAGTGTATCCAGTTCGGATAGCGAGCCAGCAGCGATACTCAAAAAATGCAGCAATTCCTTGGTTCCATTGCGAGCAAAACCTTCTGCGATGTTCGCCGGAACGGAAACGGCTGCACGTTGCAACTGACTCGTTAATCCAAATTTCTCTGAGGAGGGGAGGGAAGATGTCGCTGTGTATATCGCTGTTACCAATCCCATTGCTTGCTGCCAAGCTTTGAGGTCACGGTGCGCGCGCTTCACACTCTTCTCCCTTCCCCCTTTACCCTTCTCGCCTTTACTTCTTATCCTTCACTTCCGTGAATTCGGCATCCACCACGTTATCGTCTTTCTTGTGGTCGTTGCATTGTTCGCCTGGTTCGCAGCTGCCGCAGCCAGCGTCGCCGCCTTGTGCCTTGGCTTGCTCGGCGGCGTACATCTTTTCGCCCAGCTTTTGCGCGGCAGTGGCCAGTGCTTCGGTCTTGGCTTCGATGGCATCCTTGTCGTCGCCCTTCACCACTTCTTCGGCTTCCTTCACGGCGGCTTCGATGGCGGATTTTTCTTCGGCAGTCAGTTGGTCGCCGTATTCTTTCAGCGACTTCTGGGTGGAGTGCAGCAAGCCATCCAACTGATTGCGGGCGGTCACCAGTTCCAGCGCCTTCTTGTCCTCGTCGGCGTGAGCTTCAGCGTCTTGCACCATGCGCTCGATCTCAGCCTCGCTCAAACCGGAGCTGGCCTTGATGGTGATGTTGGCTTCCTTGTTGGTGGCCTTGTCCTTGGCGGAGACGTGCAGGATGCCGTTCGCGTCGATGTTGAAGGTCACTTCGATCTGCGGCATACCGCGCGGTGCGGGCGGGATGTCGGACAGGTTGAACTGGCCCAGACTCTTGTTGCCGGAGGCGATTTCGCGTTCGCCTTGCAGCACGTGGATGGTCACCGCGTTCTGGTTGTCTTCGGCGGTAGAGAACACTTGCGACGCCTTGGTCGGGATGGTGGTGTTCTTCTTGATGAGCTTGGTCATCACGCTGCCCATCGTCTCGATACCCAAGCTGAGCGGAGTCACGTCCAGCAGCAGCACGTCCTTCACTTCGCCTTGCAGCACGCCACCTTGGATACACGCGCCGACGGCCACGGCTTCGTCCGGGTTCACGTCGCGGCGTGGGTCACGGCCAAAGAATTCCTTCACCTTGTCCTGCACCTTGGGCATACGGGTCTGGCCGCCGACCAGAATCACGTCGGCGATGTCGGAGATGGACACGCCAGCGTCCTTCATGGCGATCTTGCACGGCTCGATGGTGCGCGCGATCAGGTCTTCCACGATGCTTTCCAGCTTGGCGCGGGTGATCTTCACGGCCAAGTGCTTGGGGCCGGTCGCATCAGCGGTGATGTAAGGCAGGTTCACTTCGGTCTGCTGGGCGGAAGACAGCTCGATCTTCGCCTTTTCAGCTGCGTCCTTCAGACGTTGCAGGGCCAGCATGTCCTTCTTCAGGTCGATGCCGGATTCCTTCTTGAACTCTTCCACCAGATGCTCGATCACGCGCATGTCGAAGTCTTCGCCGCCGAGGAAAGTGTCGCCGTTGGTGGACAGCACCTCGAACTGGTGCTCGCCGTCGATCTCGGCGATGTCGATGATGGAGATGTCGAACGTGCCGCCACCCAAGTCATACACCGCGATCTTGCGGTCGCCTTCCTGCTTGTCCATACCAAAAGCCAGCGCGGCAGCGGTCGGCTCGTTGATGATGCGCTTCACGTCCAGACCGGCGATGCGGCCTGCGTCCTTGGTGGCTTGACGTTGGCTGTCGTTGAAGTAGGCCGGAACGGTGATGACCGCTTCGGTGACTTCTTCGCCCAGATAGTCTTCGGCGGTCTTCTTCATCTTGACCAGCACTTGCGCGGAGATCTCCGGTGCGGAGATGTCCTTGTCGCGTACCTTCACCCAAGCGTCGCCGTTCTTGGCCTTGACGATGGTGTAAGGCACCATGTCGATGTCTTTCTGCACCATTTTCTCATCGAAACGACGACCGATCAGGCGCTTCACGCCGTACAGCGTGCTCTTTGGATTGGTGACCGCCTGACGCTTGGCCGACGCGCCGACCAGAATCTCGCCGTCTTCGGTGTAAGCGATGATGGACGGTGTGGTACGCGCGCCTTCCGCGTTCTCGATCACCTTAGGCTTGCCGTTCTCCATCACGGCCACGCAAGAATTAGTCGTACCTAGGTCAATACCAATGATCTTTCCCATGTCTTTTCCTTTCAGTTGAATTGGTTGAATTTCGATGTCGCCCAAGATGGGGCGGGTAATTCGTTTTTCAAGTGTTTAATTTGTGAAGGGGGAAGAGGGAAGGGATAAGGGTGTAAACCCTCTCTTCGAATCAGAAAGCGGGTTTTACCCTTTTCCCTTGAGCGCAAAAGGCGCGATCCCTTCCCCGCCCTCAGCCTTTCGACACCATCACCAGCGCCGGACGTAGCACGCGCTCGTTCAGCGTGTAACCCTTCTGCATCACACTCGCCACGGTGTTGGCGGGCAGCTCGCTGTCTATCATGCCGATGGCCTGATGCTTGTGCGGATCGAGCTTCTCGCCGACCGGGTTGATCTCTTTGATGTTGAACTTCTCGAACACGCTGGAAAGCTGCTTCAGCGTCAACTCCATGCCGCTCTTGAAGCTCTCCACGTTCTCGGTGGTCACGGCCAAGCCAGCCTCTAAGCTGTCCTTCACCGCCAGCACTTCGTTCGAGAAGCGCTCAACGGCGAATTTCTGCGCCTTGCTCACATCCTCGGCAGCGCGGCGGCGGATGTTCTCGCCCTCGGCTTTGGCATACATCCAAGCGTCGTAATGCTCCTGCGCCTTACGCTCGGCGGCTTGCAACTGCTCTTCCATGCTGGGGAGGATGTCGATGGTGTTCTGGTTCTGAGCTTCTTTGTTCTCGGTTTGCGCGGTGTTGTCCTGCTGTTCCATTAGCTTCTCCTTGTGGCGATGCCGAGCAGATGGGGCAGGGCGGAGGGATTTCAAGAGGAAGATGAGGGATTTTTTCAATGAGCGGAGGGACTCAGATTGGGGGCGTTAGCGCATGATGAGGGGCCTAACGAATGAAAGGGACTTTCCCGTCCCGAAGGAGCGGAGAGGTTACCGCGAGCGGCATGGAAAGTGCCAAGATGGAAAGTGTCATTTTCATCTAAACCGACAGGAGGGGAAGTCATGAGCATTATCATGATTGGGATTGATCTTGCCAAGAATATTTATGTGGTTCATGGTGTTAGTGAGGTAGGCAAGCTTGAGTGGTGAAGCCGAAGGTGGTTCGCGATCAATTGTTGCCGTTGTGATCGTGTGCAAGGCAGTCACGCAGGTGAAGGTTGATGATGCTCTGGCAGGGGACGCCGGCTTCATCGACCATTCCTCAACATCCTCTAAAAGACGCATGGTGACGGGTTTTTCAGCTTGGAGGCATAGGGACTTTTGCGGGGCTTCAGCAGAGAAAGGTCGTACTTGGCTTTCATGGCTTACACCTTTTTGTGTTCAGGGTCCCGTTGTGGCTCTGGCCGCTCGCTGTGCGAGCTTAACATTGGATGCGTCAATGTTAGCCTCCGCCGAAAGAGAGACACCGATTAGAGCCGTTCCTTTTTCATAGCCTGAGCCACTTTGCGCTTCGCATCCCGTTCGGTGTCTCTTTTGTGGCTACGACTACCGCTACGCGGTTTAACTTGCTGTGCAAGTTAGCCTACGCCGCAAGCGCGACCAGTCTGGACTAGCGGCGCTCTTTCTTCATGGCCTGCGCCACTTCACGTTTCGCATCCCGTTCACGTTCAGTGTCGCGCTTGTCATGTTCCTTCTTCCCCTTGGCTAGGCCGATTTCCAGTTTGATGCGTCCGTTCTTGTAGTGCATGTCGAGCGGCATCAGGGTGTAGCCGGCGCGTTGGACTTTGCCGCTGAGTTTGTCGATCTCGTTCTGGTGCAGCAGCAGTTTGCGGGTGCGCACCGGGTCGGGGTGGATGTGGGTGGAGGCGGTGGGGAGGGGGCTGATGTGCGAGCCGAACAGGTAGAGTGCGCCGTCCTTGGCGAGGACGTAGGCTTCCTTGAGTTGCACGCGACCGGCGCGGATGGATTTCACTTCCCAGCCTTCGAGCATGAGTCCCGCTTCATAGCGGTCTTCGATGAAGAAGTCGTGAAAGGCTTTTTTGTTCTGGATGATGCTCATGCGGATATTTGAAAGAGTGGCGAATCCGGGGTGGATAACCCGTATAATTCTATCAGCTTTGGATTTGGCAGAAGGTGCAATGGCGTTAGTCGAAAAAACGGTTCTGGTTCCGTACAGTTGTGCGCAGATGTTCGCGCTGGTCGATGGGGTGGAACGCTACCCGGAATTCCTGCCTTGGTGTGGGGGGAGCTCGGTGGATTCCATCGAGGGCGATGTCGTGCAGGCTTCAGTGCAGATCGATTATCACGGCATCAAGCAGGGCTTTTCGACCGAGAATGCGCGCCAGCCGCCATTCTTGATCGACATGACGCTGCGGGACGGGCCGTTCCAGCATCTGGACGGCGAGTGGCGTTTCATCCCCTTGTCGGATTCTGCCTGCAAGATTCAGTTTCGGCTGAGTTACGAGTTCTCGCAGAAGTTGCTGGAGAAGCTGGTCGGGCCGGTGTTCCACCATATCGCCAATACCTTTGTGGATGCCTTTGTGCATCGCGCGGAAAAGATCTATGACGGACAAAATTAACATCGAAGTGGTCTACGCGCTGCCGCACGAGCAAACGCTGCTCAAGCTTGCCGTGCCGCAGGGCAGCACGGTGGGGCAGGGACTGGAGCTTTCCGGCATTCTGGAGAAATACCCCGAGATTGATCTGGTCAAGGGAAAATTCGGCATCTTCGGCAAACTCAGCAAGCTGGATGTCGCGTTGCGCGACACCGACCGCATCGAGATCTATCGTCCCTTACTCGCCGACCCCAAGGAGGTGCGCAAGCGCCGTGCCGAAGAGGGCAAGGTGATGAAAAAAGGTGGCGGCGACGCACCGGCCTAATCCCCATGCTTGATTATGACCTGCATTGCCATTCAGATGTGTCTGACGGTCTGCTGCCGCCCGCCGAGTTGGTGGCGCGCGCGGCGGAGCGCGGGGTGCGCGTCCTCGCGCTGACCGATCACGATGACATCGACGGCTTAGCCCAAGCGCGTGTGGCGGCGCTGGCGCGCGGCATGACCTTCATCAACGGAGTGGAGATCTCGGTGACCTGGCGCAGCCACACCCTGCATGTGGTGGGGCTGAATGTCGATCCGAGTTGGCGGCCGCTCATCGACGGCCTGCATTCCATCCGCAGCGGACGCCGCGCGCGCGCCGAAAAGATGGCGGCGGGGCTGGCGAAATGCGGCATCAGCGGTGTGTTGGCTGGCGCGAGCCGCTACGCGCACAACCCGGACATCATCGGTCGCACCCATTTTGCCCGCTATCTGGTCGAGGTGGGGCAGGCACGGGACGTGAAGAGTGTGTTCAAGCGCTTTCTGGTCAAGGGCAAGCCGGGCTATGTGCCGCATGAATGGGCCAGCCTGTCGGATGCCATCGGCTGGATACGCGGCAGCGGCGGCGTCGCTGTGCTGGCCCACCCCGGTCGTTACATGATGGGCAAGCATTCGATGGGCGCGAAAACCATGCGCGAGTTGTTGGTCGAGTTCACTGCTTTTGGCGGGCAAGCCCTTGAGGTGGTGACTAGCAGCCACTCGCCCAACCAGTTCGCCGAATTCGCCCGCTATGCGCGCGAGTTCGATCTTTACGCTTCGTGCGGCTCGGATTTTCACGGCCCCGGCGAGAGTTATTTCGACATCGGGCGCTTGCCCGATCTGCCGATGGATGTCCGCCCGGTGTGGCAGCTTTGGGAGCCAGCGGCGACCGCAACGGTATCTCAGGCGGTAGAGGCCGCCGAACTGACACAGGTGAACGGCTGACATGGCGCAATTCTTCGTACTCCATCCCGAAAATCCCCAGCCCCGCCTCATCAAACAGGCGGCGGCGATGCTGCGCGAGGGCGCGGTCATCGCTTATCCCACCGATTCCAGCTATGCGCTGGGTTGCCAGCTCGGCAACAAGGACGCTGTCGCGCGCATCCGTCAGATACGCGGGCTGGACGACAAACACTATCTGACGCTGATGTGCCGCGACCTTTCCGAGCTGGCGCACTATGCGCGGGTGGACAACGTGCAGTTCCGCCTGCTCAAGAACAATACGCCGGGCAGTTACACCTTCATCCTAGATGCCACGCGGGAAGTTCCGCGCCGTTTACAGCATCCCAAGCGCAACACGGTCGGGATGCGCATCCCAGACCATGCGGTGACGCTGGCGCTACTGGAGGAGTTGGGCGAGCCGTTGTTGAGTTCGACGCTGATCCTGCCGGACGAAGAGCATCCGATGAACGATGCCGAAGAGATACGCCGGATGCTGGATAAGCAGCTCGACCTCGTGCTGGATTGTGGCGCGGTCGGGCTGGAGCCGACCACTGTGATCGACCTGACCGGTGCGACGCCGGTGCTGGTGCGGCGCGGCAGGGGCGATGTCGCGCCGTTTTCGATAGAGGACTAGAGGTGTCCATCGACCAGTTGATCCAGATCGTCGCGCTGGGGGCTATCCCGGTGCTGTTCGCTATCACCTTGCACGAGGCGGCGCACGGCTATGTGGCGCGACATTTCGGCGACAATACTGCGCATCAGCAGGGGCGCATCTCGCTCAATCCCATCCGCCACGTCGATCCACTAGGCACGATCCTCGTGCCGATACTAATGTTGTGGTCTACCTCGGGTGGCTTCATGTTCGGCTGGGCCAAGCCGGTTCCGGTCAATTTTGGCGCGTTGCATAATCCCAAGCGCGACATGCTGTGGGTGGCGCTGGCCGGGCCGGCGACCAATCTGGCGATGGCGCTGTTCTGGGCTTTGCTGATCCGGCTGGGGGTGAGCTTTCCCGACAATTACTTTGCCGAGCCATTGGTCGGCATGGCGCAGATCGGCATAGAAATTAATCTGATGCTGATGATTCTGAATCTATTGCCTTTGCCGCCGTTGGATGGCGGGCGCGTTGCCATCAGCTTATTGCCTTACCGTTTGGCGGTTATGCTGGCGAAGATCGAGCCTTATGGCATGGTCATTTTGATCGTTCTGGCGGTAACATCCGTTCTCGGGGCGATCCTGTCGCCGCTGTTCAATGTATCTGTTCGCATCTTGAGTCTAATCACTGGTATCTAAGGAAGTTTCTATGTTTGCTGATCGCGTTTTGTCTGGTATGCGCCCTACGGGCAGTCTGCACCTCGGCCACTATCATGGCGTGCTGAAGAACTGGGTGAAGATGCAGCACGAGATGGAGTGCTTGTTCTTCGTCGCCGACTGGCACGCGCTGACCACGCATTACGATAGCCCACAGGTGATCGAGCAGAGCGTGTGGGACATGGTGATCGACTGGCTGGCGGCGGGTGTCGATCCTGCGCACGCCACGCTGTTCATCCAGAGCCGCGTGCCGGAACACGCCGAGCTGCATCTGCTGCTGTCGATGATCACGCCGCTGGGCTGGCTGGAGCGGATGCCGACCTACAAGGATCAGCAGGAGAAACTCTCCGGCAAGGACCTGTCCACCTACGGGTTTCTGGGCTACCCGCTGCTGCAAAGCGCCGACATCCTGATCTATCGCGCCACCCAAGTGCCGGTGGGCGAAGACCAAGTGCCGCACATCGAATTCACCCGCGAGATCGCGCGCCGCTTCAACCACATCTACGGACGCGAGATCGGCTTCGAGGAAAAGGCCGAATCCGCTGTGAAGAAGATGGGCAACAAGAAGGGGCGGCTCTACCTCGATCTGCGCACCCGATTCCAGGAGCAGGGCGACGACGAGGCGCTGCTGGACGAGCAGCAGAATCTCTCGCACGGCGACCGCGAACGCCTGTTCGGCTACCTCGAAGGCAGCGGCAAGATGATTCTCTCTGAACCGCAAGCCATGCTCACCGCTGCGTCCAGGATGCCGGGGCTGGACGGGCAGAAGATGTCCAAGTCCTACGGCAACACCATCACCATGCGCGAGGACGAAGACAGCGTCAGCAAAAAGATCCGCACCATGCCCACCGACCCCGCACGCATCCGCCGTACCGACCCCGGCACGCCGGAGAAATGCCCGGTCTGGCAGTTGCATCAGGTGTACTCCAGCGACGAGACGCGCGCTTGGGTGCAAACCAGCTGCACCAGCGCTGGCATCGGCTGCATCGAATGCAAGCAGCCCGTGATCCAAGCCGTGCTGGATGAGCAACGCCCGATGCGCGAACGCGCCCAGTACTACCTCGATGATCCCACGCTGGTGAAGAACATCATCGCCGACGGTTGCGAAAAAGCGCGAGAACTGGCGCGCGACACCATGCGGGATGTGCGCGAGGCGATGGGGTTGAGCTACAGCTAGCAAGTTGGAGGCAAGGCATGGAGCAACTTTCGCTAATTGAGCCCAGATATGTGCGACCGGAGTCGAGCAGTGGAGATGCGTCCTTTCGTTCTATTGCGGAAGGTTTTCAGTTGCAATATGAGACTTCTAATGGGCGCTTGTATCAGGGGAATTCGATAGCTTGGCTTGAATCTTTGGATGCTGCCAGCGTGGATCTCGTATTCGCCGACCCTCCTTACAATATCAAAAAAGCAGACTGGGACAATTTCGAGAGTCAGGAGAAATATATCGAGTGGTCTCTGTTGTGGATTAAGCAGGCAGCCCGAATTTTGAAGCCTAGCGGGTCTTTGTACGTGTGTGGTTTTTCAGAAATTCTCGCCGATTTAAAGCATCCCGCATCAAAGCATTTCAAACATTGCCGCTGGCTCATCTGGCACTACAAGAACAAGGCTAATTTGGGTAGCGATTGGGGGCGCTCTCACGAAAGTATTATTCACTTTCGCAAATCAGAGGTGTCAAAACTCAATATTGACGACGTGCGCACACCTTATGGTGCGCACACGCTGAAATATCCGTCTCACCCTCAGGCCGAAACTAGTGCCTATGGTAAGGGCGTGATTAAACAACGTGATAACTGGATGCCGCACCCCAAGGGCGCTAAGCCAAAAGATGTCATTGACATTCCTACCACTTGCAATGGCATGGGAGAAAAAACGCCGCACCCCACGCAGAAGCCAGAAGAGTTGCTGCGAAAATTTGTGCTGGCATCCTCGAATGAAGGCGATCTGGTGATAGACCCTTTTTCAGGGTCTGGCACAACTGCTGTTGTGGCGGAGCAGCTGGGACGACAGTGGATGGCCTGCGATCTTGATGCGCAATACAACCAATGGGCTATTGAACGGCTGGAAAGCGTGCGTCGCATGTCTAAAGACGAGTGGATAGCGCATGATCGTAAGACAGCGGAAAGAAGGGAATCTATCCGATGAAACTGGCCGACTTGGTGTGTCACGCTGCGGATAAGAAGCGATTCGAAACCATCGCACATTTCATTGATTTCTGCGCCCGCTACCTTGAGTACATTGATACAGGATTGCAGGCACGCATCGTGTCTCAAAACGAAAGTCACTATCAATTTTTTCAGTATAACCACGAAGGAAACTTCAATATCACGAGGCCGCTGAATTCTCTCTTGATGTACGACGCAGCAAGCTTTGCTCATGCTGCAAAGCAGTTCGAAATGACGCTTGAGCAGTTAGGTGATGGTCAGCGTCCTGCGGATGAGTCGCGAGAAAACTTGATCCGCACCATCTACACACTTCAGCAAGCTATTGGTGCGACACTCGACGCGTTGCCTGCCGGAAAGTCAAATCAAGCTCGAAAGGTAAATGGAGATCTATTCGAGCGGTTGATTCGCCTGCTGATCGTTTCCCTTAAGGTCGACTGCGTATCAGGAACGATGCAAGTTCCGGTAAAGGGGGCGGATGGTGTCGAGCTTTTCAAGTCTAGCTATCAGCATGATTTGCTATTCAGTAAAGACGCGGAATTAAAGATTATCGGTTTGGTAAAAACCTCCAGTAAAGACCGTATTGATAAAGTCTTCATGGATAAATTTCTTTATAGCCGCCTGACAGATACTAGCCTGCCTCATATTGCCATCTTTTTGAACGATGTTCAGCGGAAGAAAACGAAGCGAGAAAACGAGTACGGGGTGAGTGCAACCTTTTTACCGGGGCACTTCAAAGCGTTTACGGTCAAGCTCAATCCATTGGATGGTGTGTATTACTGCGACATTCATCCGAACATGCAGGAAGATACGCTGCTCTCGATACATATAGAGGTGGCGCCGTAATTTCGGACAGTCCGATAAGTGATAGCCTTGCTTAACCCAAGCCGTGAACAGCACGGCAACCAGAGGAGCAAGCACATGAAAAGGACGAGAAGGAATCACGCACCGGGATTCAAGGCCAAGGTG
>JACRAT010000012.1 GCA_016234685.1 Nitrosomonadales bacterium | reverse complement strand
CCCCGCCCGAGGCCTAACCCTTCGGTCAACGCGACCCCCAACGGCAGGCGTCTTGGGGCGCGAGGCTGTTCTGCTTATCATCAGCCTCGCGCCCCAAGCCCCCTGCCGCCGGGGTCGCGTTACCTCAAACGTTAGGCGTCATGACCACCTTCGCAGCGCTCTACCCCGTCGCGTTCTGGCTCAAGGTCTTGCCACTTATGGGCTTGTGGGTGTTGGGCGTGCTCGGACCACTTCTTCTGCCAGCGTGGACTGCGTGGAGGAAACGTCTCGATCGCCCAGTTGTCTTCATCATTCTGATCGCGTCGCTGGTGTATGGCTTCATCTTGTTGGTCACACTTGCAGTTTGGCTACCAGTGTCGGCGTTTGTTGTCGGAATGGCTCCCACACTCAAATCCAACAACCTGCCATATGGTTCGTGGCTTCTACTTCTCTATGAAATCGTGCAAACCTGGGGATCACTGCTCGCTCCGACTGTCCCAGCCGCAGCAAGCTATGTGCTCAGTTACTCGCTCGCCAAGCGCTGGAATGCTCTCGTGCTAGCGTTCCAGCTACCGATAATGGGTAATGTCAACAGTGACGCCTAACCCTTCGGTCAACGCGACCCCCAACGGCGTGCGCCTTGGGCTGCGAGGCCGTTCTGCTTATCATCGGCCTCGCAGCCCAAGGCACACACCGCCGGGGTCGCGTTACCTCAAACGTTAGGGCGCACACTTCGAACGGCAGTGGGCAGTTTGACAGCGGGCACAATTCAAGCAGAGTCTACGAACGGTCAGTTCATGAGCAATACCTGCGAGACTGTCGGCGAATTCCCACCACTGCCACCAGTCAGGCGCAGGAGCAAGCGCCTCCAGAAGAAGCTCCATGTCGGCGAGTACAAGGAGTACGGCTTTGCCGTGAGCTTTCACCTCAGGGAATCTCTGTCGCCGAAAGACAGCGACGAATTCTGGTCCTCGTTCATCGAACATCTGATCGACAAACGCGGTTTAGCGTTCGGCGGAGGCGAAGAAGGGTACATCACTCGCTACGGAACAGGCTCCGCCACTGAAGAAGATCGGGAGGCAGTCTCATTTTGGCTGCAGAAACATCCACAAGTCGTGCGTGTCGTAATCGGCCCGCTCGAAGATGCATGGTACCGGCCTGGCAAGAGTGCGCCCTAACCCTTCGGTCGAGGCGACAGCCCACAGCAGGCCGCTTGGGCCGCGAGGCGCTTGTTCCTATCATCCGCCTCGCGGCCCAAGCGCCCTGCTGTGGTCCGCGCCTCACCTCAAACGTTAGGCGTCATAGGAGACGACCTTGCGACTCTCATCACTGATCTTCGCCGCGCTCATCACCTTTGCGCTTGGCAAGCCACTGGCAGCCGGACCGGATGTCCAGCAGTTGGAGTGGATGGCTGGCTGTTGGCAGGGTCAGTCTGCCGAGCCAGGCACTGTCGAGCACTGGCTCTCACCTGCTGGAGGCACCATGCTCGGTGTCAGCCGCACGGTTAAGCAGGGCAAGACGGTCGAATTCGAATTCATGCAGTTGAGGCAACTTGGCCAGGACGGAAGTCTCGCTTTTGTCGCTCAACCAAGCGGCCGACCGCCCACAACTTTTCGCCTTCTGAGGCTTGGCACTTTCGCCGTCGAGTTCCAGAATCTCGAACACGACTTTCCCCAACGCATTTCGTATTCGCGCCCGGAGCCATCACGTCTGCTTGCCAGCATCGAAGGCAGTCGCAACGGTGCCATACGCAAGATCGAGTTCTCATTTATCCGCGTCAGCTGTGACGCCTCGCCAAACTCTGCTCCCCGGTAGCAAATGCCGCCTAACCCTTCGGTCAACGCGACCCCCAACGGCAGCCGTCTTGGGGCGCGAGAGGCCTCCGCTTATCATGCCCCTCGCGCCCCAAGCCGTCCGCCGCCGGGGTCGCGTTACCTCAAACGTTAGGCCTCAATCCCGCACCTTCCTCGCACATTCACGCAATGAAGCTCCTAGTCCTCCTCGCAACTCTCACTCCGCTGTGCGCCGCTGTGCAGGCAACACCCTTCGAGTCATCGGTACAGGCATTGTCACGATGCGACTCGAGCTTCTTCAAATTGATATCCGACTCAAAGGAAGAGTTCGCCAAGGTCTCACCTCTGAATACGTCTGGCTCGGCGCCAACGTTCGCCGTATCCAATAGGAGGCACCCCACTTTGAGCCGGGTCATGTTTAGAACTCCGGTGAAAGTTTCTGGAATAAGTATTGTTGGCTACTTCGATGAGATTGCAGATTTTCGTGAGGGAATGTCAGGCTACTCCTGGGGGTACCTAATTGCTGCGTCGGTCGAAGCAACAGCAAATGCCTATAAGCCGTACGTTTGGGAGGGGCAACGCCTCCGCAAGGACGACCCGGTGTTTGTGCGGTCGGAAGTCTGGTCCCACGACAATCCTTCGCTTGGGTGGGCACGCGTCAGTACTGAAGCCGGACTTCCTAGGCCACGAACCGTCGAGCGAGTCCTCTTGATCGAGCCATACGATGGAGAGACAGCCTTCGTGCGATTTGGGTGCTCTATCCAGGGAAATGTCATTGACCCAATTGTGCGCGACCTGCGCCCTGATTTACGCTAGTCCATTGAGGCCTAACCCTTCGGTCAACGCGACCCCCAACGGCAGGCGTCTTGGGGCGCGAGGCTGTTCTGCTTATCATCAGCCTCGCGCCCCAAGCCCCCTGCCGCCGGGGTCGCGTTACCTCAAACGTTAGGCCGCACAGCCGACGCACCATGAACTCTCCCACCGAAGTCGCGCGCCGCTTCGAAGACATCCTGAAACGATGTGGCACCACGGGAAGGCCGGACGACCTGCCCCACGCTGAGAGGGTCATCTACTACATCATCGCGGTTCGCTGTGAGATCGACATGAATGGATTCGATTCTGTTCTCGACCAGTTGCTTTCCGAGGATGAACTGAACTTCGTCTGCGCATCCCTTGAAGAGTTGAATGAGGGAAGTCTTGCCGAATCCTGGCGGAAGATTGAGTCACTTCTCAGGTCTGTCGCTCACAAGCCAAGCGGTAGCGCCCCTGTCAGCATGCTGCCAAAGGATGTGCGACAAGAGCTTGAAGTTTTGGCCCGGGCTGCATGCGCCAACGACAGGCTCTGGCAACTTGATGAAAAGCTTGGCGCGCTGTGATCTTTTCCTTGAGCATGAAACAACATCCACCGTGCACCAGTGCGGCCTAACCCTTCGGTCAACGCGACAGCCAACGGCGTATCGCCTGGCCCGCGCAGCACCTCGGTCTATCATGTGCTGCGCGGGCCAGGCGCCACGCCGTCGTCTTCGCGTTACCTCAAACGTTAGGCATCGAGTGGAACGGTCGTCGCTCGTTCACGTGGAGTCAGCGGCGCTTTCGCGCCGTGCATCTCAACAGCCACAACTGGTCGGAGCGCTTGTTCCTGTCCTGAAACCCAAGCAGGGGCACCTGGCCGAAGCCAGCGTTCATTTCGGCCGGTCCGCCTCCGGCCGCCAAGTTCGGAGCACTTGTCTCGGCTGCATTCAGCCAGTTCGTCGGTGCGCTGCGCCTCGGAGGTCCCTGCCCATGGCTACCACCCCGTGGCGCAGCGCAGGCGGCAAGTCCGGTGCGGCTGGCCTGTCCTTGCGCCTGCCATTCCTGCAAAGCGGGCCGCTGCCTAACCCTTCGGTCAACGCGACCCCCAACGGCGTGCGCCT
>JACRAT010000043.1 GCA_016234685.1 Nitrosomonadales bacterium | reverse complement strand
TACTACAACCACAGAAGGCGTCACTCGACGCTGGGCTATATCAGTCCGATGCGGTACGAGCAAAACTGGTTTGCGGCACAGTTGAAGGATGCCGCATAATGAGCGCGTTAAGAGGTACGGAATTCAGGGGCAAGGTCAGTTGCGCACTTCGACCGATTCCAATATCACTCCAGCTCAGCTGCTCTGCGGCTTCCCTGTGATCTGGTGGGAATGCAACGGATCCACACCCAAAAAATTCACCGATGTAGCCTATATCCTTAACATTACCCTTTTCGTCGTTGCTGGATGCCCTCAGTGGAACCCATGTTGCGCTGGAGAAGGTTCGGCGAGTTTCTTTTGTTTGGAGAATCCAGTCTTGGTTCATGGCTTGCCTTTCAATGCCAACGGATGTGCCGCAATCTATCAGCGGTAAACCCTGTGGCACAAGTGAAATACATGGCCTATGCATTTTCAGTGAGGAAAGGAGCGGGGCACTTACTGAAAACGGGTGATAAACGTCCGCTACTGGCACATACCGGTCATAGGACAGTCTGGATGCCACCGACAGATAGCCAAAACAGCCCTCAAATCACCTTCCCCGGATTCATCAGTCCCTGCGGGTCTATCGTTTGCTTGATGTCGCGCATCAATTCCAGTTCCAGCGCACTCTTGTAGTGGGTGATTTCGTCGCGTTTGAGTTGGCCTAGGCCGTGTTCGGCGCTGATGCTGCCGTTGAGGGCGGCGACGACTTGGTAGACGATGCGGTTGACTGGTTTCTCTTCGCGTTCGATGAAGGCGGGATTCTGGGCGGCGTCCAGCATTGAGGCGTTGTAGTGGATGTTGCCGTCGCCCATGTGGCCGAAGGCGACGATGCGGATGCCGGGGTAGGCAGCGCGCAGGGCGGCACTGGCTAGGGCGATGAATTCGGCGACGCGGCTCACCGGCACGGAAACATCGTGTTTGACGCTGATGCCTTCGGCCTTTTGCGCGTCGCTGATGGCTTTGCGCAGCTTCCACCAGCGTTCGGCGTAGGCTGGATCGGCGCTCACTTCAAACTCGATGATGCCGTCGCCGAAGCTGCGTAGCGAGTCACGCAAGGCGGTGTCCAGCGGGGTGGGCAGGACGTTGCTGAGTTGGGTGATGACCAGCCAGTCGTGCGCTTGGGCGAACGGTTCTTGCGTGTCGGGGATGTGCTTGAACACCAAGTCGAGGCAGGAGCGCGAGATGAGCTCGAAGCCGCTGATGGCATCGCCGCAGGTGGCACGCAGGTGCGCCAGCAGACGCACCGCAGCGGCGGGATCGCGCACAGCGATACAGGCGGTGGCGGTGGATTGGGGGCGCGGGAACAGTTTCAGCACGGCGGCGGTGATGATGCCCAGCGTGCCTTCCGCGCCGAGGAACAGGTGCTTGAGGTCGTAACCGGTGTTGTCCTTGCGCAGGCGGCGCAAACCGTTCCAGATGCGCCCGTCCGGCAGCACCACTTCCAGCCCCAGCACGAGGTCGCGCGCGTTGCCGTAGCGCAGCACGCCGATGCCACCGGCGTTGGTGGAAAGATTGCCGCCGATGGCGCAATGCGGGGCGATGGCGGTGAGGCCGAGCGGGAACAGGCGATCGGCTTGCTCGGCGGCGGCATAAAGGGCGGCGAGCTTGCAACCGGCTTCGACCGTCAGCGTGTAGTCGGTGGCATCGACTTCGCGGATACGATTCAGCCGCGACAGGTTGATGACCAGCTGCGGGCGCGCTTCGCCCGGCACGGGAACCGAGCCGCCGCACAAGCTGGTGTTGCCGCCCTGCGGCACGATGGCGATGCCGTGTTCCGCACACAGTCGGACAACATCACTGACTTGCTGCGTATCCGCCGGGAACACCACGGCTAGCGCTACGCCAGCGTAACGCCCGCGCCAGTCCTGACAATAAGGAGCGGCAGCCTCGCCCGTCGATACGCCACCGTCGCCGGTGATGGCGGCGATGGCTTCGAGGATGCGGAAATCGGTCACGGCCTTCTGCTGTGCGGCACGGGCTTGTGCTCGCCCTTAGCGGGAACCCACATCTGATACAGCGAGGTCAGCAACATCACCGCTGCGGCGATGCCATAACCCGCGCCGCCGATGATGACCAGCCAGGCGAAGTTAGGCTCCAGTTTGGTCAGCCACCAGGAAAGGATGTCCACGATGATGAAACCGAACGGAATGAAGATCAGGATGGATTTGCCGAGTGGCGAGAAGCCGGTCGCATGGCTGAAGATCCAGCCGACGAAGAAGAAGATGAACGCCATGCCGAACAGATGGATGTGCGATACCCGCGTCAAAGTAGGGATGGTCGCGCCCGTGTCGCGCTTGGTCATGGTGTCCATCACGGCTTTGTCGGTGACATTGGCCAGACCGGGGATAGTGGTGTGGCACGGCCCGCAGTACTGATCCACCATGGGCTTGATGCTGGAATCCCACTCCTCGTTCGGCGCGCCTTTGTCCACCCATTTGAGCAGCGTCATACGAACTTCCGCTGGCGCATTCTCTTTCATCGAACCAGCCAGCTTGGATTCCAGCCGAGTGGCACCCGGACCGTCGTGTTTGCCGTGGTAACTGTAGATGATGTCGTCGACCGACAAGCCGAATTTGCCATCGGCCATGCCGTGCGTCAGCAAGATCTGCGCACCCGAGAACAGCAACCCCAGCCCGATGACGAGCAGATAACCCGTGAACAGCGCCTTCCTTGGAAGATCCAGTGTTGCCAGCGTCGTACCTTTGATCGACTTCATAGTGCCGCCTCTGCTTAGTTGATTGCCCACATTCTAACATCCACCCCTAGGACGGCAGCGGGACTGGCCTCAAAAATCCAGCGGATCTATGTCCAGCGACCAACGCACCTTGGTGGGCGTCAGCTCGTCCAAGCGCGGCCGCCACAGGCGGGCGAACTGCTGCAAAGTCTTGCGCGAATCGCTCTGCACCAGCAGTTGCGCACGATGGTAACTGGCGCGCAAAGGCATGGCGGCAGCCACTACGCCATAGATCTCGACGCCCGGCTCCAAGCCCAGTGCGGCGCTGCGCGCCTGTTGCAACCAAGCGTATACCTCTTGCGGCATCTTGCTTTCAGCACGCAACAGCAGCTGATAGACGAAGGGCGGGAAGCCGCTCTGGCGACGCTCTTCCAGCAGCACTTGCGCCCAAGTGTCGTAGTCGTGCGTACGCAGGGCGTTGAACAGCGGATGGTCGGGGAAAGCGGTCTGGATCAGCACTTCGCCCGGTTTTTCAGCCCGCCCGGCCCGCCCGGCCACTTGGGCGAGCTGGGCGAACAGTTTCTCTGAGGCGCGAAAATCGCTGCTGTACAACGCGCTGTCTGGATTGAGTACGCCGACCAGCGTCAGATTGGGGAAGTCGTGGCCCTTGGCCAGCATCTGCGTACCGACCAGAATATCCACCTCGTCATCGGCGATGCGCTGCCGCATCGCATCCCAGGTTCCCTTGTTGCGCGTGCTGTCGCGGTCTACTCGCAGGATACGCGCCTCGGGAAAACGCTCGGCCAACACGCTCTCCACCCGTTGCGTGCCGACGCCCACGGGTTGCAGATCGGCGTTGCCGCAAGAAGGGCAAGCGGGCGGCACGTATTGCTGCAAACCGCAGTGATGGCAGCGCAAACGACGCTCCGGCAGATGCAGCACCAGCTTGCCCGCACAGTGCGGGCAGGCAGACAACCAGCCGCAGGCGGTGCACATCAGCACCGGGGCGTAGCCGCGCCGGTTGATGAACAGCAGGCTTTGTTCACCGCGCTGCACGCGTTCGCCCAGCGCTGCCAGCAAAGGCGCACTCAAGCCGTCCTGCATCACCACCTGATTGGTGTTGATGCAGCGCATGGCGGGCAGCCGCGCCTGTTCCGCCGCGCGCCGGGTCAGCCGCAGCATCCGGTAACGCCCGGTCTGCGCGTTGTGATAGCTCTCCAGTGAGGGCGTAGCCGAACCCAGCACGATGGGCACGCCGCGCTGGCTGGCGCGGAAGATCGCCACGTCGCGGGCGGAATAGCGCAGGCCATCCTGTTGTTTGAAGGAGGAATCATGCTCCTCATCGACCAAGATCAGCGCCAGTTGCGGCAGCGGGGTGAACACCGACAAGCGCGTCCCCAGCACGATACGGGCACGTCCCGATTGCGCACGCAGCCAGTTCTGCGCCCGCTCGCCATCGGATAGCCCGCTGTGCAGACTGAGCAACTCGGCGTCGGGAAAACGGTTGCGGAAATAGTTCTCCAGTTGCGGCGTGAGGTTGATCTCAGGAACCAGCAGCAGCACCTGTCCGCCGCGTTGCAGAATATGGTGCATCAGGTGGACGTAGACCTCGGTCTTGCCGCTGCCGGTAATGCCGTGCAGCAAAAAACAGCCGTAACCCTCGGCGGCGGTGATGGCATCCACGGCTTGCTGCTGTTCGACGGTCAGCGTGTGTAAGCTGTTGAAGCTATGCGCAGCAGTATCGGGCGGCGGGCAGAGTTCGACCCAGCCCGCTTCCTGCATGGCTTTGAGTGCGGCAGGCGCACTCGGCGCGATCTCGCGCAGTTGCGCCGCCGTCAACGGCCCGGATTTCAGCGCGATGAGTAAGCGCTGTTGCACGACCCGACGCTTGGGCAGTTGCTCAACATCCAGCGCACGACCGCTGGTGCTGAGCGCGTAATGCTCGATCTGCCTGAGCGCGATGGCCTGCTCGGAACGCAGCCGAGCAGGCAAGGCGGCCAACACGGTCGCCCCGATGGGATGGTGGTAATAGTCGCTGCAAAAGCGCAACAGAGAGAGCAGATCGGCGGGGAGCGGCGGCGTATCGCTGAGCTGCCGCGTGATTTCCTTGATGCGATTCGGTGGCAGATCGGTTGCCGCCGCCATCTCCATCACGATGCCGACCAACTGTTTACGCCCGAACGGGACGAGCACGCGCTGGCCGTTCTCTACGGCGCTGCCTTCCGCTATCGAATAATCGAATAGCGTTGACAACGGCAGATCGAGAGCCACGCGCAAGATGGGCATTTAACGATAATCCCTGCTGTGATTTCTTTGAAACAAAGCTAACTAGCCTCCCCGAAACGATAAATTCCATTGCCCACAATTACTGTGGATAAGTCTGTGGTTAACCCTTGCAAAGTACAGCTAACTGCCAATTCCATATAGGGATTTTTTATGCTGCCTATTTTTCAAGCAGCCTTTTCATCCATTAATAATCAATAAGTTGGCAAATCAAAGAACAAAGGCCGCTGGAAAAATCCCGGCGGCCCTAGCTTGTTGGCTGGCGTGTTTATAACCCAGCCTTTTGTCAACTATTTTAGTGGTACTTACGGCTCAGTTCATGTACCGCTGCGACCAATGCACCAGCGTTGTCTGGATTGGTGAATTGTGAGATGCCGTGACCCAGATTGAACACGTGACCGCTGCCAAAACCATAACTAGCGAGGATCTTTTCGACCTCGTTGTGGATCACCTCCGGCGTGGAGAACAGCACGGTCGGATCAAGGTTGCCTTGCAGCGCGACCTTGTGGCCGACCTTCTGGCGCGCGATGCCGATGTCCATCGTCCAGTCCAGTCCGACTGCATCGCAGCCGCTGTTGGCGATGCTCTCGATCCATAGTCCGCCGCCCTTGGTGAACACGATGGACGGGATGCGCACGCCATCCTTTTCCTTGGTCACGCCCGCCAGGATGCGCTGCATGTAGGCCAGCGAAAACTCGTGGTAAGCCGCATGGGACAGCGCACCGCCCCAGGAATCAAAGATCATCACGGCTTGCGCGCCCGCTTCGATCTGCGCGTTGAGGTATTGAATGACCGTATCAGCGGTGACGCTGAGGATGTGGTGCATCAACGCGGGCTCCTTGTACATCAAGGTCTTCACCTTGGCGTAGTCGTCGCTGCTGCCGCCTTCCACCATGTAGCAAGCCAGCGTCCACGGGCTGCCGGTAAAGCCGATCAGCGGCACGCGGCCATCCAGCGACTTGCGGATCTGCGACACGGCATCGGTCACATAGCCCAGCGTGCTGGCGATGTCCGGCACAGCCAGCGCCTTGATCTCGGCTTCGGTGCGCAGCGGACGCTCGAACTTAGGGCCTTCGCCTTCAGCGAAATACAAGCCCAAGCCCATCGCATCCGGGATGGTCAGGATGTCGGAGAACAGAATAGCGGCGTCCAGCGGGAAGCGATCCAGCGGTTGCAGCGTCACCTCGGTCGCCATGTCGGGCGACTTGCACAGATTCAAAAAGCTGCCCGCGCGCTTGCGAGTGGCGCAGTATTCCGGCAGGTAACGGCCAGCCTGACGCATCATCCACAGCGGGGTGTATTCAGTCGGCTGACGCAGCAGGGCGCGCAGGAAGGTGTCGTTCTTGACCTTGAAGTTCATCGTGTTCTCTTTATTTGCCGTTCATTAAATAGGGAGCGGGTAGCGCGTAGCCAGTAGCTTGTAGCAGAATCTGGGTTGGCTACAGGCTACAAGCTGTTTCGCTTAGCGCGGAAGTACCGAGCTGCCCATCAGATACTCATCCACCGCACGTGCTGCCTGACGGCCTTCGCGGATCGCCCAGACTACCAGCGATTGGCCACGGCGGATGTCGCCAGCGGCGAACACCTTGGCGACACTGGTGCGGTAGCAAGCATCACCCTCGGTGGTCGCGCGTGCGTTGCTGCGAGCATCCTTTTCCACGCCGAAAGCGTCCAGCACCTTCTGGATCGGGCTGACGAAGCCCATCGCCAGAAACACAAGATCGGCCTTGACGATGAATTCGCTGCCGGGAACTTCGGACAGTTTTCCGTCCTTCCATTCCACGCGAGCGGCCTTGAGCGCGGTCAGCTTGCCGTTCTCGCCGATGAATTCCTTGGTAGTCACCGACCAGTCGCGTGCGCAGCCTTCGTCGTGCGAGCTGGAGGTGCGCAACTTGAGTGGCCAGTTCGGCCAGGTCAGCGGGCCGTTCTCCAGTTCAGGCGGACGCGGCATCACTTCGAACTGGGTGATGGCAGCCGCGCCGTGGCGGTTGGAGGTGCCGACGCAGTCGGAGCCGGTGTCGCCGCCGCCGATCACCACGACATGCTTGCCGTCGGCGCGGATCGGGTTCTTGCCATCGCCCGCCACTTCCTTGTTCTGTCCGGTGAGAAACTCCATGGCGAAATGCACGCCTTGCAGTTCACGACCGAGAACCGGCAGGTCGCGCGGCTGCTCGGCACCGCCGGTCAACACGATGGCGTCGAACTCGGCCTTTAAGCTATCCGCCGAGACGGTCTCGCCGACGTACTGGTTGACGCGGAATTCCACGCCTTCGGCGCGCATCTGTTCCATGCGGCGGTCGATATGGGATTTCTCGAACTTGAAGTCGGGAATGCCGTAACGCAGCAGCCCGCCGACGCGGTCGTTCTTCTCGAACACCACCACGGCGTGTCCGGCGCGCGCCAGTTGTTGCGCTGCCGCCAAGCCTGCCGGGCCGCCACCGACCACGGCGACCTTCTTGCCGGTCTTCACGGCGGCCGGTTGTGGCACGACCCAGCCATTCTCCCAAGCCTTGTCGATGATGGCGTGTTCGATGGACTTGATGCCCACCGCAGCCTGGTCGATGTTCAGCGTACAAGCGGCTTCGCACGGTGCCGGGCAGATGCGACCCGTGAACTCGGGGAAGTTGTTAGTGGAGTGCAGCACGTCCAGCGCCGTCTTCCAGTCCCCGCGATACACCAGATCGTTCCAGTCCGGGATGATGTTGTTGATCGGGCAGCCGTTGTTGCAGAACGGAATGCCGCAATCCATGCAGCGCGCGCCTTGCACCTTGGCCTGCTCGTCAGTCAGTGTCTGCACGAACTCGTGGTAATTCTTCAGGCGTTCCGCTACGGGCAGATAGGCTTCGTTCAGCCGAGGGAACTCCATGAAACCGGTAGGTTTGCCCATTATGCGGACTCCTTCTGTTGCAGTGCCGCGATCTCCAGCAGGGCGCGGCGATATTCGGTCGGCATCACCTTGACGAACTTCGGCAGGTAGCTGACCCAGTTATCCAGGATTTCCTGCGCGCGCATACTGCCGGTGTAGCGCAGGTGCTTCTCGATCTTGCTACGCAGCACGGCGGCGTCGGCGCGACCCAGATGGTTGAGGTGGACGCGCCCGGCAGAGGCAACTTCGCCGGTCTCGCTGGCGGCGGCCTCTTCAGGAACGGGTTCCAGTTGCACCATCGCCATGTTGCAGCGATGCTTGAAGCTGCCGTCCTCATCCAGCACGTAAGCCACGCCGCCGGACATGCCCGCCGCGAAGTTGCGGCCCGTCTCGCCCAGCACCACGACGATGCCGCCGGTCATGTATTCGCAACCGTGGTCGCCCAAGCCTTCGATGACCGCAATCGCGCCGGAATTGCGCACCGCGAAGCGTTCGCCCGCCACGCCCCGGAAATAGCACTCGCCGCCAGTCGCACCGTACAGCACGGTGTTGCCGACGATGATGTTGTTGCCTGCGTCGATCGGACATTCCGCCGGAGGCAGGATGGCGATGCGACCGCCGCACAAGCCCTTGCCGACGTAGTCGTTGCCTTCGCCGGTCAGCTCGAAGCTGATGCCGTGCGCTAGGAACGCGCCAAAGCTCTGCCCCGCCGTGCCCTTGAACTTCACCGTGATGGTGTCGGCAGGCAGACCGGCATTGCCGTAACGCTTGGCGACCTCATGCGACAGCATGGTGCCGACGGTGCGATTGACGTTGCACACCGGCGACTCGATCAGCACGGCTTGCTGGCTTTCCAGCGCAGGCTGGGCGGCAGCGATCAACGTGTTGTCCAGCGCCTTGACCAGCTCGTGGTCTTGCGATTCGGCGTGCAAACGCGCCACGCTGGCGGGCATGTCCGGCTGATGGAATATCTTGCCGAAGTCCAGCCCCTTGGATTTCCAGTGGGCGATGCCGGCGTTCATCTCCAGCAGGTCGGAGCGACCAATCAGGTCGTCGAAACGACGGATGCCGATGCCAGCCATCAGCTGGCGCACTTCCTCGGCGACGAAGAAGAAGTAGTTGACCACGTGTTCCGGCTGGCCGGTGAATTTGCGACGCAGCGCCGGGTCTTGCGTGGCAACGCCGACCGGGCAGGTGTTGAGATGGCACTTGCGCATCATGATGCAGCCTTCCACCACCAACGGCGCGGTGGCGAAGCCGAACTCGTCTGCACCCAGCAGTGCGCCGATCAGCACGTCGCGTCCGGTCTTCATCTGACCATCCACTTGCAAGCGCACGCGACCGCGCAACTGGTTCAGCACCAGCGTCTGCTGGGCTTCGGCCAAGCCAAGTTCCCAAGGCGTACCGGCATGTTTGATGGAAGACAGCGGCGATGCGCCCGTGCCGCCGTCGAAGCCGGAGATCACGATGTGGTCGGCCTTGGCCTTGGACACGCCCGCCGCCACCGTGCCAACGCCCACTTCCGACACCAGCTTGACTGAGATGGAAGCGGACGGATTGGAATTCTTCAGGTCATGGATGAGCTGCGCCAGATCTTCGATGGAGTAGATGTCGTGGTGCGGCGGTGGCGAAATGAGGCCGACGCCGGGCACCGAGTGGCGCAGCTTGCCGATATATTCGGACACCTTGCCGCCGGGCAACTGGCCGCCTTCACCGGGCTTCGCGCCCTGCGCCATCTTGATCTGGATCTGGTCGGCATTGCTCAGGTATTCGATGGTGACACCGAAACGACCCGACGCCACCTGTTTGATCGCGGAGCGCAACGAGTCGCCTTCGGCCATCACGCGATCCGCTTCGATACGGCTCTTGCCGATGATATCGGACAGCTTCTCGCCTGCCTTCAGCTTGCGGAAACGGTTGGCGTCCTCGCCACCCTCGCCGGTGTTGGACTTGCCGCCGATGCGGTTCATCGCCTGCGCCAGCACGGTGTGCGCTTCGGTAGAGATGGAGCCCAGCGACATCGCGCCAGTGACAAAGCGCTTGACGATCTCACGGGCGGAATCGACCTCATCCAGCGGCACGGCAGCGCCCGCCGCCTTGATACCGAACAGACCGCGCAGCGTCTTCAGCTTCTTGTCCTGTTCGTTGATGAGCGCAGCGTATTCCTTGTAGGAATTGGCGTTGTTGGCGCGCGTCGCGTGTTGCAGCTTGGCGATGGAATCCGGCGTCCACATGTGGTCTTCGCCACGCGCACGCCAAGCGTATTCGCCACCCGCGTCCAACGCGTTGGCCAACACCGGGTCGTTGCCAAAGGCGGCGCGATGGATGCGCACCGCTTCCTCGGCGACCTCAGCCAGACCGATGCCTTCGATCTGGCTAGCCGTGCCTGTGAAGTATTTCTCCACGAAGGCCGAGTTCAGGCCGATGGCCTCGAAGATCTGCGCACCGCAATACGACTGATAAGTCGAGATGCCCATCTTGGACATCACCTTGTGCAGGCCCTTGTCGATCGCCTTGATGAAGCGCTTGCCGGTCTCGTACGCGGAAGGCTGGCCCGGCAGCGTGTCGGCCATGGCGGCGATGCTCTCGAAAGCCAGCCACGGACACACGGCTTCCGCACCATACCCCGCCAGCAGGGCGAAGTGATGCGTCTCGCGCGCCGAGCCGGTGTCCACTACCAGACCGGTGCTGGTGCGCAGGCCTTCGCGTACCAAGTGATGATGCACGCCAGCGGTGGCCAGCAGCGCCGGGATGGCAACACGTTCAGCAGTCACTCCACGGTCGGACAGGATCAGCACATTGATGCCTTCCGCCACGGCTTGATCGGCAGCCGCGCACAGCGCAGCGACGGCAGTTTCGCAACCGGCAGCACCGCCGACAGCCGGATAGGTGATGTCCAGCACGCGCGACTTGTAGCGGCCAGCAGTCAGACCGTCGATGCCGCGCAAGCGCGCCAGATCATCGTTGGTCAGCACCGGCTGGTGCACTTCCAGGCGCATCGGCGGATCGGTCTCGTCCAGCCCCAGCAGGTTGGGCTTGGGGCCGATGAAGGAGGTGAGCGACATCACGATCTCTTCGCGGATCGGGTCGATCGGCGGGTTGGTCACTTGCGCGAACAACTGCTTGAAATAGTTGTAGAACACCTTGTCCTTGCTGGACAACACCGGCAGCGCGCTGTCTGCACCCATCGAGCCAGTGGCTTCTTCGCCTGCGGCAGCCATCGGCGCGAGGATGAACTTGAGATCTTCCTGCGAGTAGCCGAAGGCTTGCTGGGTGTCCAGCAGCGAGGCGGACAAGCCCGGTGCGTCGCCCGCTTCCGGCAGGTCGCCTAGGAAGTAGCGCGACTGCGCGATCCACTGGCGGTAGGGCTTGGCGGTGGCGAGCTGGGTCTTCAACTCGTCGTCGCTGACAATGCGACCCGCCTGCATGTCGATCAGGAACATCCTACCCGGTTGCAGACGCCACTTCTTCACCACCTTGTGTTGCGGAATGGTCAGCACGCCCATCTCGGACGCCAGCAGCACCACGTCGTCGTCGGTGATGAGGTAGCGGGCGGGGCGCAGGCCGTTGCGATCCAGCGTCGCGCCTATCATGCGGCCATCGGTGAAAGCCACGGCGGCGGGGCCGTCCCACGGCTCCATCAGCGCGGCGTGGTATTCGTAGAAGGCGCGGCGCTCTTCGTCCATCAGCGGATTGCTGGCCCAAGCCTCGGGGATCAGCATCATCATGGCGTGCGGCAGGCTGTAACCGCCAGCGACCAGCAGCTCCAGCGCGTTGTCGAAACAAGCGGAGTCGGACTGCCCCTCGGTGATGAGCGGCCACAGTTTTTCGAGGTCTTCACCCAGCAGATTGGACGACATCGCGGCGTGGCGCGCGGCCATCCAGTTGACGTTGCCGCGCACCGTGTTGATCTCGCCGTTGTGCGCGATCATGCGGAATGGATGCGCCAGATCCCAAGTCGGGAAGGTGTTGGTGGAGAAACGCTGGTGTACCAGCGCCAAAGCACTGACCAAGCGCTCGTCTTGTAGATCGAGGTAGTAGGTGCCAACCTGATCGGCCAGCAACATGCCCTTGTAAACGATGGTGCGCGACGACAGCGAGGGAATGTAGAAGCCACGACCTTGCTCGTTCGGCAAATTGCGGATGGCGTGTTCGGCAGTCTTGCGGATGACGAATAGCTTGCGCTCGAAGGCATCTTGGTCGGCACAGTTCGCGCCGCGCCCGATAAACACCTGACGCACGACAGGCTCGACCAGCTTGACGCTCTCGCCCAGGATGGCGCTGTTCACCGGCACATCGCGCCAGCCCAGCAACACTTGACCTTCGGTGGCGATCTTGGCGGCGATGACGGCAACCGCCGCCTCGCGGGCAGCTGCGTCGCGCGGCAGGAACAACATGCCGACCCCATATTCGCCAGCGGCGGGAAGCGCAAAGTCTACGATAGCACGCAGAAAAGCGTCCGGCACTTGCAGCAGGATACCCGCACCATCACCGGCCAGCGGGTCAGCACCGACCGCGCCGCGATGCACCAGATTCTCCAGAATCTGCAAACCTTCGCGCACGCGATCATGACTCTTGTGTCCCTTAATGTGGGCGACAAAACCGACACCACACGCATCGCGCTCTTGGCGCGGATCATACAAACCTTGCTGTACAGGCAACGAAGAAAGGCTCACGTTGTTCCTCATCAAATCATCGGAAAAAGCAGCAGACACACGCCGCCACATATTAAATACAACCAAAAAGGGCGGGAATGTTACCTTGTCTCGGAGTTAAGGGCAACCTTGCGGATTTTGCGACCGGGATCGCAGACTAAACTTGAATCTCTTCCACCGCGAAGATGCGGCGATGTTCCCTGATGGCATAGCGGTCAGTCATGCCCGCGATATAGTCGGCAACGGCGCGGGCGCGGTCGGCCTCCGCATGATGGGCAAATTGCGGCGGCAGCAGGCGCGGGTCTTCCATGAAGGCGGCGAACAGGTCGCTGATGATGCGGCGGGCCTTGGCGCTCATGCGCATCACGCGGTAATGGCGATACAGATTGGTGCGCAGACAGGCTTTCAGTACGCGATTCTGCTCTTGCAGCTCGGCACTGAAAGCGACGATGGCGGACGCATTGCGAACATCACTCAGCGTTTGCACACCGAATCGTTTCAGGTTGCTTTCCGTCTCGCAGATCAAATCACTGACCAGTGTGTTTATCATGCGACGGATGGTCTCGTGCACCACCCGACGATCCACCAAGTCAGGATAGGCGGCGCGCACCTCGTCCAGATGGGTCGAGAACAGCCGCACTTCGGACAATTGATCCAGCGTCAGCAGGCCAGAGCGCAGACCATCATCCACGTCGTGATTGTTGTAGGCGATCTCGTCGGCAAGATTGGCGATCTGCGCTTCCAGCGAGGGGCGCTGGTTATTCAAAAAGCGCGCGCCAACCTCGCCGAGTTGCGCGGCGTTCTCCGGCGAGCAATGCTTGAGGATGCCTTCGCGCGTCTCGAAGCACAGGTTCAGCCCGTCGAAGGCTGCATAGCGCTCTTCCAGCAAATCCACCACACGCAGCGATTGCAGATTGTGCTCAAAGCCGCCGTAGTCCTTCATGCAGACGTTGAGCGCCTCCTGCCCGGCGTGGCCGAACGGCGTGTGGCCAAGATCGTGAGCCAGCGACACCGCTTCGGTGAGGTCTTCGTTGAGATGCAGACGGCGCGCGATGGAGCGAGCGATCTGCGCGACTTCGATGCTGTGCGTCAAACGGGTACGGAACAGATCGCCTTCGTGGTTCACGAACACCTGGGTCTTGTATTCCAGACGGCGGAAGGCGGTGGAGTGGATGATGCGGTCGCGGTCGCGCTGGAACTCGCTGCGCCCGGCGGGCGCATCTTCGGCGATACGTCGCCCGCGCGAGGTATCGCTGTGGCTGGCGTAGCTGGCGAGGTCAGCCATGCACGGCTTCCAGCGTCTGACGCAACAGGTCGGCGGGCGCTTCTGACACCACGCCCTGTCCGATGGATTTCAGCAGCACGAAGCGTAGTTTGCCGCCCTCCACTTTTTTGTCCAGACCCATCAGATTCAGGTATTGCGCAACGCCCAGTTGTGGCGGAACCAGCGGTAGTTTGGCGCGCTCGAACAAGGCGCGGATGCGCGCTACATCGGCGGTCATCAGCCAGCCCATGCGCTGGGACAAGTCCGCCGCCATCATCGTGCCTGCCGCCACCGCCGCGCCGTGCAGCCAGGCGCCGTAGCCCATGCCGTTCTCGATGGCATGGCCGAAGGTGTGGCCGAGGTTGAGCAAGGCACGCTCGCCGGTCTCGCGTTCATCGGCGGCAACGACCTCGGCCTTGTTCTGGCAACTACGGGCGATGGCGTATTGCAGCGCGTCCGGGTCGCGCGCCAGCAGCTGGTCAACATTGGCTTCCAGCCACTCGAAGAATGGCAGATCGCGGATCAGTCCGTACTTGATGACCTCGGCCAGACCGGCAGACAACTCCTCGTCCGGCAAAGTATTGAGCGTAAGCGTGTCGGCGATCACCGCTTTCGGCTGGTAGAACGCGCCTATCATGTTCTTGCCCAGCGGGTGATTGATGCCGGTCTTGCCGCCCACCGAGGAATCCACCTGCGACAGCAGCGTGGTGGGGATCTGGATGAACGGCACGCCGCGCAGGTAGGTGGCGGCGGCATAGCCGGTCATGTCGCCGATCACCCCGCCACCCAGCGCGATCAGCGGTGTGCTGCGTTCGCAGCGGTGAGTCAGCAGCGCGTCGTAGATCAGGTTCAGCGTTTCAAAAGTCTTGTACTGCTCGCCGTCCGGCAGGATCACCGGCACCACAGCCACGCCGTGACTTTCCAACAAGCCCTGCACCTGCGCCAGATACAAGGGCCCGACGGTGGTATTGGTAACGATGGCGCAGCGCTTCTTCGGCAGATGCGGCAACAGCAATTCGGCGCAGGCCAGCAAGCCCGTGCCGATGTGGATGGGGTAGGAGCGCTCGGCTAGGCCGACGGTCAGAATTTGCATAGAGTCAGTCATCGCAGGCGGTAAAAAATCGAACGGCATTCATGCTCCCGGCGGGAGCGAGGCTGGCTTTGACAGAGCGGCCAGCTTTCTCATCAGTTCCTGAACCAGGGTCTGCACGCCCTGCTTGCTGGTGTGGACGACAAGGTCGGCGACTTCGCTGTAGAGCGGTTCGCGCTGTTCCAGCAGTTGTTGCAGCTTGGCACGCGGATCGGCGGTTTGCAGCAGCGGGCGATTGCGGTCGTGGCGGGTGCGCTGCCACAAGTCGTGGACGCTGCTTTTCAGATAGATCACCGTGCCGTTGCGGCGCATCTCGACGCGACTCTCTGCGCCCAGCACCGCGCCGCCACCCGTCGCCAGCACGATGTCGTTGCGCTGCAACAGATCATGGATGACAGACGCCTCACGGCGGCGGAAGCCCTCCTCGCCTTCGACTTCAAAGATGTGCGGGATGCTGACACCGGTGCGGCGCTGGATCTCGTCGTCGCTGTCGATGAAATCCTTGCCCAAGTGGCGCGCGAGGCAGCGACCGACGGTGGTTTTGCCTGCACCCATCATCCCTACTAGGACGATAGGGCCGGTATGTACGGTTTCAACGGTTTGCATGGAAGCGGATTGTAGCGAAAAGCGCCCGGACTCAGGCAACAAAAAGCCCGGCATTAGACCTAGCCATAGCGGGACGGTCAACGCAGGTTCAAATTGTTCTTCAGCACCTTGGGCGACAAGAAGATCAGCAACTCGCCCTTGTTGTCCACCCGCACCGTGTTTTTGAACAGATTGCCCAGCACGGGGATGTCACCCAGCCCCGGCACTTTGTTGACCAGATTGCTCTGCGTCTGGGTGTGCACCCCGCCAATCACCACCGTGCCGCCGTTCTCGACCAGCACTTGGGTATCGACCTTGTTGGTGTCCACAGTGGGAACGCCGTTCACTACCAGCGTCCCCACCGTATCCTTGGTGATGGAAACGTGCATGATGACGTTCTCGTCCGGGGTGATCTGCGGCTTCACTTTGAGACTCAAACTGGCCTTCTTGAACATTACGGTAGTCATCGCCGCACCGCCCGCCGTCTGAATGGCCTGATAGGGAATCTCCGTACCCTGCTCGATGATGGCTTCGCTCTGATCGGCAGTGACGACGCGCGGGCTGGAGATGATGCGGCTGGTGTTATCCACCTCGGAGGCGCTCAACTCCATACCGATGAACTTGGTTGCTGCCGCATTGGCGAGGATAAAACTGAAAGCCCCTGCTGCATTGGCGACGGGCAAGTTGACGTTGGTGCTGGTCAACCCGGTATTGACGCCGTTGACCGTTATATTCGTCGCACCCGGCACCCCGCCCACACCGACCGCCCCCTTCATATTGCCGATACCGAAGCCATTCGGCCCGGTCGATCCGGTCAAGCGGGCCCCCAAGCTGCGGCTGAACTTATCCGAAGCCTCGACCACCCGCGCCTCGATCAACACTTGGCGCACTGGCACGTCGATCTGTCGGACCAGCTTGCGCACGGCCTCCAGCTGCGTGGCGGTGTCCTGCACGAAGATGGTGTTGGTGCGCGAGTCGATCACGGCGCTACCGCGCTTGGAAAGGATGCGCTGCTTCTCATTCGCCAGGATCAGCGCCACAGCATCGGCCTGCTGGTAGTTGAGCTGGATGCTCTCGGTATGCAACGACTCCAGCTCGGAGATCTCCTGCTTAGCGGTCAATTCCAGCTTCTCTTTGGCGGAAAGCTCCTCACGCGGGGCGATCTGGATCACATTGCCATGCTTGCGCATGTCCAACCCCCGGCTTTGCATGATGATGTCCAGCGCCTGATCCCACGGCACTTCCTTCAGACGCAAGGTCAGGCTGCCGGTGACGGAATCGCTGATGACGATGTTCAGGCCGGTGAAATCAGCGATGACGTTGAGCGCCTCGCGCACCGTGATGTTCTGAAAGTTCAGCGAAAGCTTCTCACCTGCATAACCGGGGCGGCTGCTCTTCACCAGCTTATTCGGGTCTTCCATCACCGGCTTGATCTCGATGATGAGGCGAGTATCGGTCTGATAGCTGGCGTATTCCCACGCCCCTTTCGGCTCGATCACCATGCGCACGCTGTCGCCCTGCGTGAAGGTGTCGATCATCTGCACCGGCGTAGCGAAATCGACCACATCCAGCTTGCGCTGCAGGTTCGAAGGCAAGCTGGTCTTGGGGAAGTCGATCACCAGATTCTTGCCTTGCTGCCGCACATCCATGCCGATGCCGGTATCGGAAAGATCGACTTGGATGCGGCCCTCACCACTCTTGCCGCGATGAAAATCCACATCGCGCAGATTGTGTTTTTGGGCACTCACCACGGCAGGCGCGAACTGCGTAGTCGGGGCGGACGAGCTAACCGGCGCGGCCTGCAAGGAGATCAGCAGGTCGTTGCCATCCAGTCTGGCATTGGATTTGAGCGGCTGATTGAGATTGAGGATCAACCGGGTGCGGTCTTCGCCCTGAATCACATCCACGCTACGCAGCCCGTCATTGCTGAATTCCTGATGGGAGCGACCCAGCCCGTTGCTGGTGTTGGGCAGGTCGATGATGATGCGGGGCGGGGTGTCGGTGCTAAGACTTTCCGGCACTTTGCTCGGCATGTTCTGCAAGGTGACTTTCAGCACCAGCGCGCCGTTGGCGGCACTGCCAGCCTCCAGCGACTGGATGCTGTTCGCCGTAGCGGGCAGCTCTTGGGCTGACACGGCGCAAGCGCAAATCGCGAGCAGCGAGGCCACGTATCGTGCGATGCGACTAGGCGCGTGAGTGAACCATTTCATCGTTTTGCTCCCGATCATTCCATCAATTGCAGCGTGCTGATACGTTCCGACCAGTCTCCGCCGCTGTCCTGCACCATCTCTCTAATATCCACGCCCGCGTCACTGATAGAGCGTATCTGGCCAAAATTCTGTCCCAGATAATTGCCCTTGGTGACTCGATGTATCCGACCATCCGGCGAACGCACCACCGCATAGCCGACGCCGCCCTTCTGCATATAGCCCACCATCTTCAGGCTTTCCAGCGGGTACTCTTCCAGCATCTCGCGGCGACGCTCAAGGTCTGGCTGATTCAAGCCGGGGCGGCCGCCCTGCCGCATGTCTTGCTTGCGCGGTTTGAATGGGTCGGGCAGACCTGCGGCGTTGTCATAATTGAACGCCTGATAGGGTTTGACCTCAGGTGGCGGCGCGACCTGACCGCGCATCCCCGCCCCGGCGTTCTGCACGAATTCGCGCAAATCCTTCAGGCCGTCGTTGCCGCAGGCGACCAGAACTAACGCGCTCAGCAAGATCGACAGCCGCTTCATTTCTTGGCTCCCGCAGCTTTGGCCGCTTTTTTCTGCGCAGCGATCTCGCTCTCATCCAGATAGCGGAAAGTCTTGGCGACGGCGTCCATCGCCAGTTGACCGCCGGGCGTGGCGCTGATGACGATGTCGTTCAGCGTAACGATGCGCGAAAGCTGGGAGATGTCGCTGGCGAAACGCGCGATGTCGTCGTAACTGCCGGTGACGCGGATAGTGATCGGCTGCTCAGCGAACGCGCCGGAGATCACTTCGCCGCCCGGACGGAACAGCTCGAATTGCAGGCCACGCCCCAAGCCCGCCTGATTGATGTCGGAAAGCAGGGCATCCATCTCGGATTTGCTGGGCAGTTGCTTGAGCAGCGCGCCAAAAGACTGTTCGGTCTCGGCGAGTTGGCGCTTCAGGATATCGAGGTTGATCGCTTGCCGCTTCTTCAGCAGGAATTGCTCTTTGAGTTGCTGTTCTTGCTGCCGCATCCCGTCCAGCGACTCCCACTGCGCGCGCCAATCCAGCAGCGCGCCAATCACCAGCACGAACACGAAGATCATGGCGAAGGTGAACAACTTGACCGATTGCGGCCAATCACCGGGGGTCTGCGGATTGACCGTTTTGAGTTCTTCGATCAGCTTCATGGGTGCACCTGCTCGGCCTTGCCGCCAGCAGAGGTCTGCCGAGTGAGGCTGAAATTCAAGGTGAATTCGCTGACCCGCACGCCGTTGGCAGTAGTCGCATGGATCTCGACCAGCGCGGGCGATTCCAGCCAGAGCGAATCTTCCAACGAACGCATCAGCGTCGAGACGCGCGCGTTGGTCTGAGCGTAGCCAACCAGATTGATCTGATTGCCGGTCTGCCGGATGCTCTTCAGATAGACGCCATCCGGCAGCAGCCGCAACATCTGGTCGAGCAGGTGAACGACATCGGCGCGCGTCCCCTGTAGGTCTTCGACTACGGTCTTGCGCGCCAGCAGCGAGTTGGTTTGTTCGCGCAACTTTCGGATGTCGGCGATCTGCGTATCAAGCTTGTTGATCTCTTGTTGCAGATATTGATTGCGGCGCATCTGAGCGTCGAGTTGCGCACCGATGACGAAGTGGACCAACCCGACGATCACCGCGCCCAGCAAGAACGATAACCCGGCGAACACCGCGAACTGGGTTTGCAAGATGCGGCGCTTCTCCGCGCGATGCGGAAGCAGATTAATGCGGATCATGAAGGGTCGAACCTCCGCAGTGCCAATCCGCAGGCGATCAACAACGACGGCGCATCTTCCTGCAACTGGCGCGGGACAATGCGGCTGGACAGCGCCATCTTGGCAAAGGGATTGGAAACCGCCGTATCGATCTCGGTCTGCGCCTCCACCGCATGAGCCATGCCAGCCAATGCTGCGCCGCCGCCCGCCAGAATGATGTGGTCGATCTTGCTGAACGGCGTCGAGCCATAGAAAAACTGGATGGCGCGCACCACTTCGGCAGCGATGCTCTCACGGAACGGCTCCAGCACCTCGACCTCGTAGCTCGCGGGCAAACCGCCCTTGCGCTTGCCGATCTCGGCCTCCTCGGCAGACAGCCCGTACATGGTCTGGATCTGGCGGGTCAGCAACTCCCCGCCGATCTGCTGGACGCGGGAATAGACCGATTCGCCATTGTGCAGCACGGTGACGTTGGTCACGGTCGCGCCGATATCGACCAGCGCCACGAACCGATCCGCGCCGCCGACAGTAGCGTGTATTTGCTCGAACGCCATCTGCGCAGCGAAAGGTTCGACATCCATGATGACCGCCTTCAAGCCTACCGACTGAGCAGCAGCGACGCGATCCTCCACGTTCGCCTTGCGCGATGCCGCGATCAGCACAACGACCTCTTCAGCGTTGCCATGCGCCGGACCCAGCACCTGAAAGTCCAGATTGACCTCTTCCATGGCGAACGGGATGTAGTGACTAGCTTCGGTTTGAACCTGCGCCTCAAGATCGTCCTCGTTCAAGCCAGCGGGCAACAGTATCTTCTTGGTGATGACAGCGGAAGCGGGCAGGGCCAGACAGACGTTTTTGATACGGGTGTTCAGCCGCCCCCACGCACGGCGGATAGCGTCGGACACGACATCGAGCTTATTGATATTGCCATCGCTCACCGCATCTTTTGGCAGGCTTTCAATGGCATAGCGTTCCAGCGTGTAACCACCACCGGAGGCCTTGGCCAACTCGACAACTTTTACCGCAGATGAGCCGATGTCCACTCCAACCAGGGGCGGTGTACTGATGCGCAAGAAACTGAGCGGGAGATTGAGTTTTCCTTTAACCATGGGCCAGTTAAAGTCTTTTCGTAATTGTTGGGCCATCGTAACAACATCCACCAACCATGTAAATATTCGGGGTTATTTTTATCGGCGAGAGCCGATATAATCGGCGCACAGCCAATCTGACCTCCCTTCCCTGCCATGACCTCTCGCTGGTGGTTTTACCCGGCCATAATCCTAGTCACCGCAACGCTGCTGCCACTATTGATACTGGTGTTCGCCGCGATCCTGACCTACCCCACGCTACCATCGCTGGAAGTACTGACCGACTATCGCCCCAAGATACCATTACGCATCTACAGTGCCGAGGGAACCTTGCTAGGCGAATTCGGCGAGGAGCGGCGCGCACTGGTAAATGTCGCAGAAGTGCCTGACTTGATGAAGAAAGCCATCCTCGCCGCAGAAGATGACCGCTTCTATCAGCACGGCGGCGTCGATTATCTCGGCGTACTGCGCGCCGCACTCTCCAACTCCGTCTCGGGCGGAGCCAAGCAAGGCGCCAGCACCATCACCATGCAGGTCGCGCGCAACTTCTTTCTCACCAAGGAAAAGACGCTCACCCGCAAATTCAACGAGATCCTGCTGTCATTCAAGATCGAGCACAACCTGAGCAAGGACGAGATCCTTCAGCTCTACATCAACCAGATCTATCTCGGACAGCGCGCCTACGGTTTCGCGGCGGCCTCACAAGTGTATTTCGGCAAGCCGCTCGACCAGATCAACGTGGCCGAGATGGCCATGCTGGCGGGCTTGCCCAAAGCACCTTCCGCTTACAACCCCGTCGCCAACCCCAAACGCGCCCGCCTGCGTCAGCTATACGTGCTGCGGCGGATGCACGAATTGAACTTCATCGACGACAAGGCCTTCAAGTCGGCACAGCAGACCGCCTTGCTCATCAAACACGGCAACCAGATCTTCCCGGTGCGCGCCGACTATCTGGCGGAAATGGTGCGCCAAGAGGCATACAGCCGCTATCAGGACACCATCTACACCCAGGGCTATCGGGTCTACACCACCATCCGCGCCGCCGACCAGACCGCCGCTTACGAGGCGGTGCGCAAAGGCGTGCTGGAATACGACCATCGCCACGGCTATCGCAGCCCGGAAGGCTATGTCGATCTGGCTCAAGGCAACGATGAAGAGTCGCTGGAAGAGGCCTTGCAGGATACCGTCGATAGCGAAGGCTTGATTCCCGCCGTAGTGCAACAAGCCAACGCCAGCCGCGTGGTCGCCTACTGCAAAGGCGGCGAAGTGGCCGAGATCAGCGGCGACGGGCTGAAGTTCGCCCAGCGTGCATTGGGCGACAAAGTGGCTCTGAACCAGCGCATCCGCCCCGGCTCCATCATCCGCGTGCAACGCAGCGAGAGCAACGCTTGGCAGATCACGCAGTTGCCACTGGTCGAATCCGCTTTCGTGTCCGCCAACCCGCTCAATGGCGCGGTCTACGCGCTGGTCGGCGGCTTCGATTTCGGACGTAACCAGTTCAACCACGTCACACAGGCTTGGCGTCAGCCCGGCTCCAGCTTCAAGCCGTTCATCTACTCGGCAGCACTGGAAAAAGGCTTTACGCCCGCCACCGTCATCCAAGACGCACCGCTGAGCTTCGATGCCGCCCAGACCGGCAGTGAGCCTTGGTCGCCGAAGAATTACGACGGCAAGTTCGACGGCCCGATGCGGATGCGCGAGGCGCTCATCAAATCGAAGAATCTGGTTTCGGTGCGCATCATGCAGGCCATCACGCCGGAATACGCACGGCAATACGTCACCCGCTTCGGCTTCGACGCCGAGAAGCAACCGCCCTACCTGACCACGGCGCTGGGCGCAGGCTCGGTGACACCGATGCAGATGCTGGTGGGCTATTCCACCTTCGCCAACGGCGGCTATCGCATCGCACCCTACTTCATCGACCGCATCGAAGATGAACACGGCAACGTACTGAGCAAGGCCAAGCCAGTGATCGCCGGAGAGGATGCCGAGCAGGTGATCGACGTGCGCAACGCCTACACCATGATCAGCATGATGCAAGACGTGGTACGGCGCGGCACAGCGACCAAAGCCATGCAACTCGGTCGCCACGATCTGGCCGGCAAGACCGGCACCACCAGCGATGCGATGGATGCGTGGTTCTGCGGCTTCCAAGCCACCAAGGTCGGCATCTCCTGGATAGGTTTCGACACACCGCACACGCTGGGCGAAAAGGAGACCGGCGGCGCGGCGGCTCTGCCGATCTGGATCTCCTACATGGACAAGGCGCTGAAGGACACGCCCGAGGTCGAGTACCAGATGCCCGCCAAGATGGTGGTGGCGCACATCAATGAGAGCGGTCGCCGCGATTCCAGCAGCGCGCTGAGCGAAGTCTTCTACGAGGAGAACCTGCCGCCGGAGACACTGCTCGACACCATAGTCAAGCCACTTGAGGCGCTGAAAGAAAAGCTACTGTCGCCATGAGCAAGCGTGACCTCATGCGCGAACAACTCGCGCATCACGCCGCCCGGCTGATGGCCGAGGACGGCATCACCGACTACACCTACGCCAAGCGCAAAGCCGCCCGGCAGATGGGCGCAGCCGACACCCATCACCTGCCCAGCAATCAGGAGGTGGACGAAGCGCTGCGCAGCTTCCGTGCCCTGTTCCAGCGCGACACCCACCCCGGCGTACTGCGCGCACTGCGCGAACAGGCGTTGACCTTCATGGAGCGGCTAGCGCCATTCCATCCCTACCTCACCGGATCGGTACTCGATGGCACGGCTGGCGAACAGTCGGACATCAACCTCGTCGCGTTCTCGGACGACGATAAAGCCGTGATGCTCTATCTGCTCAAACATGGATGGGATTTCGAGGGCGGCGAGTGGCGGGTACATTTCGGCGGCAAGCTACAGACCGTGCCCAGCTTCACCCTGCAAACCGAGATCGGCGTACCGCTGCATCTGGCCGTACTACCCGCCAACGCCGAACACAGCACGAGACGTAAGGCAGAGACTCACGGCAATCTGGCGGCGGTCAAAGCGCTGCTGGCCTGAGTTTCTCAGAGAGCAATGGAGAGGGAGGTTCGCGGTGAGCGCATGAAGCAGCCACCGCGAATGGAGTTTGGCTTAGTACAGCGCCTTGTTGATCGCGGCCAGCTCATCCTCCGACAACGTACCCGTCGCGGCCTTCAGTTTCAAACGATTCAGCAGGTAGTTGTATTCCGCCTGATACAGATCGCGACGGGTGGAGAAGAGTTGCTGCTGAGCGTTCAGCACGTCGAGATTGGTACGCACGCCGACTTCCTGCCCTAGCTTGCTGGCATCCAGCAGACTCTCGCTGGACTTCAGCGCTTGCTTCAAGGCAGCGATCTGCGTGATGCCGTCGGCCACGCCGAGATAAGCCTGCTGCGTACTCAACTCGACATTGCGGCGAGCCGTCTCCAGATCTTGCTTGGCCCGCTCATGGTTGGCCGAAGCCTCGCGCCATTTGGATTGCGTGCTCATCCCCTGAAAGATCGGCATATTGAACTGCACTCCGACGACGGTACTGCGAGTATCGCTTCCCGCCCCAAAACTCCCGCCATTGGAAAGTGCCTGATTGTGGCTGGCGACCAGATCGACGGTCGGTAGATGCCCGCCAAAGTTGCGGGAAACTTCTTTGTCAGCCAATTCGACCGCAGCCTCCGCCACCGCTACCAGCGGGCTGTGCAGCGTTGCCTCCTCCACCCACTTGCGCAGATCGGCGGGTTGCGGTGGATCGAGTGCAAGCGCCTGATTCAGAGGACGCACTGCGCCCACCGGCGTATTGGTCAATTGCTGCAAGGCGCGCTGTTTGATCGACAAGCTGCTCTGCGCAGCGATCTGCTGCGAGCTAACCAGATCATGGCGGGCTTGCGCTTCGTAGACATCGGTGATGGTCGCCCCGCCCACTTCGAAGTTGCGCTTGGCTTGCGCCAATTGCTCGGCGATGGCGGACTTCTGTGCCTCGGCCAGTTGTACGTTGTCTTGCGCCAGCAGCACCTCGAAATAGGCCTGCGCCACGCGCACAATGAGGTCTTGCTCGGCAGCGCGGAATTGCGCATCGGCCTGCGACACTTGCACTTCTGACTGGGTATAACTGATCCAGTTTTGCTGACGGAACAAAGGCTGCGTCAGCGAGATGCCATATCCATGGCTGTTATAGCGACTATTGTAGGGATTTGGCAACCCGAAACGGACGTTGCTTGCTGAATTGGTAATTACATCATTAAAGGTGCTGTTCGCCGTCAAACTGACCGTCGGCATCAACTGCGATCGACCCTGCGTGAGCTTTTCCTGCCCAGCCCCGTGAGTGGCACGAGCAGCGGCGAAGGTGGAGTCCTGCCCTTGTGCGGCGCGGTAGGCCTCCAGCAGATCTGCACCTTGCGCCAGCGGAGCCGCCAATGCGACCAGCAATCCATAGATCGGTTTGAGTTTCATCTGGGGATACCTGTGTATTAGAGTTTGCTAATGCTACAGCAGCGCGCCCCTACAAAGCAACCCGGCGCACCTGCCAATTATCACTTACTTTCCGGTGGAGTACATCATCCAGAGCAGCATGGCGAACAGGATTGCAGCGATGATTTGCAGCCAGTGGTTACGCTGCTGCGTCTGGCGCAGATGGTAGTGCAGCAAGCCTTCCAGCTGATCCAGACGCGGATCGTTCAGGCGCTGATGCAACAAGCGCGGCAGTTGCGGCAGCAAGGTGGCATAGGTCGGCACCTCTTCGCGCAGCGCCTTGACGAAGCCGCGCCAGCCGACCTGCTCGCTCATCCAGCGTTCCAGCCAAGGCTTGGCGGTCTTCCACAGATCGAGTTCGGGGTCGAGTTGCAGCCCCAAGCCTTCGACGTTGAGCAAGGTCTTTTGCAGCAGCACCAGTTGCGGCTGGATCTCGATGCCGAAACGACGCGAGGTCTGGAATAGGCGCAATAGCACGCGCCCGAACGACACTTCGCGCAACGGCTTGTCGAAGATGGGCTCGCACACCGAGCGGATCGCCGCTTCCAGCTCATCCACGCGCGTCTCGGCAGGCGCCCAGCCGGATTCGATATGCACTTCGGCGACGCGCTTGTAGTCGCGGCGGAAGAAGGCGATGAAGTTCTGCGCCAGATATTTCTTGTCGGTATCGGTGAGCGTGCCCATGATGCCGAAATCCAGCCCGATGTAGCGCCCGTCGCGCGCCACCTGCACGTTGCCGGGGTGCATGTCGGCGTGGAAGAAGCCGTCGCGGAACACCTGGGTGTAGAAGATCTCCACGCCATCCGCCGCCAGTTTGGAGATGTCCACGCCCGCCGCGCGGATCGCATCCACCTGCGAGACCGGGATACCGTACATGCGCTCCATCACCATCACCGACTCGGAACACCAGTCCCAGTACACCTCCGGCACCATCAGCAAATCGGAGTTGGCGAAGTTGCGCTTCAGCTGGCTGGCGCTGGCAGCCTCGCGCATCAGGTCGAGTTCGTCGTGCAGATGCTTGGAGAACTCGGCCACCACCTCGCGCGGCTTCAGCCGCTTGCCGTCTGCCCAAAAGCGTTCGAGCAGGCCAGCTGCCGTGTCGAGCAGGTCGAGATCATGGTCGATGACGCGGGCGATGCCGGGGCGCAGCACCTTGACCGCCACCTCGCGCCCGTCCGGCAGTTGGGCGAAATGCACCTGCGCCACCGAAGCGCTGGCGATGGGCGTCTCGTCGAAACGGGCGAACACTTCAGAAAGCGGCTTGCCGAAGTTGACCTCCAGCATGGCGACAGCCTGCTTCGAGGGGAAAGGCGGCACGCGATCCTGCAAGCGCGCCAACTCATCGGCCAGATCAAGGGGGATCAGGTCGCGGCGGGTGGAGAGCATCTGGCCGAACTTGACGAAGATCGGCCCCAGCGATTCCAGCGCCAGCCGCAAGCGTTCGCCGCGCGGCACACGCTTGGAGCGGAAGAACAGTAGCCCGTTGAGGGTGGCGCGCAACCAAGCGGTGCGGCGGTGAGCGAGGATGAACTCGTCCAGCCTGAAACGCAGCACGACGAACACTATCTTGAAGATGCGCAACAATCGCATTGTTTTCAGTTAGCTCCGGGGGAAGAGACAAGGCGTGCGAGGCGCTGCTCCAGCCGCGCCACATCATCGCGCAACTGGTCGACCTGCTGTACGAAAGCGGCCACTTGCGTGGGCTTGGCCAGCAGCGGACTTTCTTCCGTCCAGTATTCGGCCAGCGCCTGCGAGAGGTTCAGCACCGTCTCATGCGCCTGACGATGCTTGGCGGAAACCAGCCGCACGATGCGCTCGGCAGCGATGTCGCCAGTAACGCGACTGAGGTCTTCCGCAGCATCCCAGCGCAGGTTGCGAGTGAGATAGAGCAATTCGGCGAGCAGGGCCGCATCGCCCGAAGTCTCGATCTGATTGGACGCTGCCTCGTCCTGCAAGGCCAGACGCGGCAGCAATGAAGGGGGGACGACGCAGACCACATCGGCAGCGGCGTCACTCGATGCCGCACTCAGCAACCCGTCCGGGCCGATAGTGCAGCAAAAAGAAAACGGCGCGACATGGAATCGCGCCGTCATTCCGGCGAAACGGGCCAGCCGGGGCAGCGCCCAACCACTACCCACGAGCAGGTGGTTGAGCGTAGCGACGGCTGGCTTTGCGAACATCGTCAGGCGACTTGCTGGATACCAGCCAACAACCACACTGCCTTGTCGTCGCGCAGATTCTTCTGCACGTGCCACACTTCGTCGAAGTTCTCCGCCGCGCCGCCGTTCTCACTCAACTGGCCGCTCAGACGCACGCTGGCGATGGCGACATCGCCCTCTTCCACCACTTCGATCAACGCGGCGTTCACTGCCTGCACGTCAGTCTTCTGCGGCGCATCGTCACGCTCTTGCATCTGCATCGAGATCTCGGCGTACATCTCCGGCGTGGTGTATTCGCGAATGTCGTTCAAGTCCTTGCGGTCGTTCGCGGCTTGCAGGCGGATGAACGAAGTCTTGGCGGAACGCAGGAAGGCATCAACCGGGAAACCGGCAGGGATGCTGGCTGGCGCCGCAGCGACAGGCTCAGCCACCGGTGCGGCGCTACCACCAGAGACCGGCTGATAAGCTGACTCAGGCTGGCTGTAAGGCGCACCCGCGCCAGCATATTGCATCGGCGCTTGTTGTTTCTTCTTGCGCAACATGGCAACGACGAATGCCAGTGCAGCCACGCCCAACACGATCATCAGCAACATGCCCATACCTTCGCCCAAGCCCATGCTGGCGAACATCGCGGCCAAGCCAGCGCCGATCGCCAAGCCAGCCAAGGGGCCGAGCCACTTGCTGCGGTTGGACTGTGGCGCGGCGGCGGCCGGAGCGGCCTGTGCTGGCGCTGCGGTCGGCTGACGCTGCATCTGTTGTTGATCCATCGTGCGCTGCTTACCTACACTGCTACCGCCGCCCAGACGTTTGGCATTGGCCTCGACTGCGAACAGCCCTAGGCAGGTTACGATCAGGGTGAACAACATCAAGAAACGTTTCATGTAATCCTCTTCAGGTGATTGAACGAGCGGAGCGCAGTATAGCATCGCAACCCATACCGTCGCGCCGTTGTCAGAATGGGGGCGGACTGACGAACTTCAAGGGCTGACCGCTCAGCGGATGCGTGAGATCCAACGCACAAGCGTGCAGCATCAGGCGCAGCGCAGCGTGTCCCCCATACAGCGCATCGCCAATGATGGGATGGCCGATGGCGGCCAGATGCACACGCAACTGATGGGTGCGGCCAGTGACGGGCGTGAGTTCAAGCCGAGTGTGGGCGGAAGTACCAAAGCCCGCCTCCGCTCGTTCGCCTTGAGCGTGGCGTAGCGCAGTCGAAGGGCTGCCATCGCTGCGACTTATCACTTGAAACCTCGTCAGAGATGCCTTCCCCGCCTCAGGATCAACCTTCTGCCTAGGTCGGTTCGGCCAGTCTGCGCCTAGAGGCAAGGCGATCTCGCCGGACTCATCCACCAGCGCGCCGGAGACCAGGGCCACATAACGCTTTTCCACCTGCCGCTGCTGGAACATCCAGGACAAACGCCGCTGCATCGCCGTTCCGCGCGCAAACACCAGCAGACCGGAAGTCGCCATGTCGAGGCGATGCACCACCAGCGCATCAGGGAAAGTTTGCTGAAGGCGCGCAGACAGACAATCCTGCTTGTCTTCACCGCGCCCCGGCACGGCCAGCAGACCGGCGGGCTTGTTGGCGATCAGCAGCGAATCGTCGCAGTAGATCAAGCAGTCCATCGTTCTCCCTGCCGTTTGGAGTGCGGCGACACGTCGCCGCCGACCGAATATCCAGCGCAGCCGGGTCTGCGCACTCCAAAGACTAGGCCTTCTTCACGAACTCGGTCTTCAACTGCATCGCACCGATGCCGTCGATCTTGCAGTCGATGTCGTGGTCGCCGTCCACCAAGCGGATGTTCTTCACCTTGGTGCCGACCTTCACCACCGACGACGAACCCTTGATCTTCAAGTCCTTGATGACCGTCACCGTATCGCCGTCATTCAGCACCGTACCAAAAGCATCCTTGAACACTTTCGCCGCCTCGACCGCCTCAGCCGCGACCTTGGGCCACTCGTGCGCGCACTCAGGGCAGACGAAATTGTCGCCGTCCTCGTAGGTATATTCCGAACCGCACTGCGGACACTTTGGTAGATCGCTCATATTTGCTCCTGAAAGGCCAGAAATTGAAAGCGGCAGCTCGCGCTGCCGGATGGATTGGGTTGGTGTTACACCCCAGAATGACTACTTCACCCCTCGGCCTGTCGCCTCCAGACTTTGCAGTTCATCTGTGGATTCGCGCAGTCTGCGGGCGTTGTCGCGCAGACGATTGCGGGTCAGATCGTATTCGGACTGATTCTCGGATTGAGCAAGTTGCGCCTTCAGCTGATACTGCTCGGCCTCGAGCTGCTTGATCTGCTTGCGCAGCGCACCCTTGCGCGCATCGAGCGACTGCCGCCCATCGAAAGCTTTGCGCCCCTCGCGATAAGCGTTCTCAAAATCCGTAGTCAACTCCGCTGGACAGATGGTTTTGAAAGAGACCCCTTTTTTGCCCAAAGCCAAGCCGTTGGCCGGCGAGCAATATTCGATCACGCCTTTTTTCCAGCCTGAAAAATAGAGCGCCCGATCAGGGCGAGGCTTATTCCAAGCATCGACTTTGGAACAAGTGACGCGGACATTTTCGATGCGCAATCCCCGCTCTCCCGCAAAACCATCTTGATAGCCGGCCTGATACCAATCGACATCCGGGCAAGCCCGCTGCACTTCACTGTCGCACCCACTCAACACCATGACGGCCAGAATTAGGCCGACAAGCGGAAGGTGTGAAACTGACGGGCGCTGCATGGAGACTCCTATTAATTCGCCCCATCTCACCAAGAGGCGCGGGGCGTCAAACAGAGTCTTCTTTAAATCAATGCTCTGTATCGAGTTCCGATTGTAACATCGCAAAGTGCAAAGCCCCTAATCGGCGTGAAACACTGTTGCCAGAACGCCACGAAGCCACTGATATAATCGCGGCCTGTTCGCTGGGCGACTCCCGGCATCTTTACTTTTTGAAGACTTTTGTGCGCACCGACCAATTCGATTTCGACCTTCCCGAACACCTGATCGCCCAACATCCGCCCGCCCAGCGCGGCGGCAGCCGCTTGCTCCATCTACATGACGGACAGCGCGACCATCGGCATTTCACCGATCTGCCCGAACTGTTGCGCGCAGGCGACCTGCTGGTGCTGAACGACACCCGCGTACTGAAAGCACGGTTGTTCGGTGTCAAACAAAGCGGTGGACAAGTCGAGGTGCTGGTGGAGCGCGTGCTGAATGAGCACGAAGCTCTAGCCCAAGTGCGCGCCAGCAAATCACCGCGAGCAGGCACTCACCTGTTGCTAGCGGGCGAACTTCCTGTGGAGGTGCTGGGCCGTGAGAGCGAGTTCTACCGACTGCGCTTCACCGGCAAGGAATCGGTGCACGACGCACTGGAGCGTTGCGGCCATCTGCCGTTGCCGCCCTACATCACCCACGCGGCTGGCGAGGAAGACGATTCGCGCTACCAAACCGTGTTCGCACGCGAACCCGGCGCAGTCGCCGCCCCCACCGCCGGACTGCATTTCGACGAAGCGATGCTGGCGACACTGAACGCACGCGGCGTGCGCAGCGCCCAGGTCACTCTGCACGTCGGCGCAGGCACGTTCAAGCCGGTGCGCGCCGAAAACATCAGCGAGCACGTGATGCACAGTGAGCGCTACAGCATCCCGCAAGCCACGGTGGAGGCCATCCGCGAGACGCGCGCCCGGGGCGGACGCGTGGTGGCGGTAGGCACGACCAGCCTGCGCGCACTGGAAAGTGCCGCAGCAAAGAGTGCGGCGAGCGGCAGTGAATTCAGCGCCGATTCCGGCGAGACCAACATCTTCATCACCCCCGGCTACCGCTTCCGCGTAGTGGACGTGCTGCTCACCAACTTCCACCTACCGCGCTCCACCCTGCTGATGCTGGTATGCGCCTTTGGCGGTATGGATGAGCTACTGACCGCCTACCGCGAGGCCGTGGCGCAAGGCTACCGCTTCTTCAGCTACGGTGATGCCATGCTGATCGAGCGCCAAGCCCGTGCGGGATAAAGCAAGTTTCGTGGCCACGGTTTCCCCGTGTACAATGGCGCGCAATAAAACAGTGGTTTCCCTGAGTCCCTCCGATGCACATTCTAATCAGTAACGACGACGGTTATTTCGCACCGGGTCTGGCCTGTCTGGCCACGCATCTCGCCGCCATCGCCGAAGTGACGGTGGTCGCACCTGAGCGCAATCGCAGCGGCGCTTCCAATTCGCTGACGCTGGATCGCCCGCTCAATCTGCATCGCGCCGCCAGCGGCTTCTTTTACGTCAACGGCACGCCCACCGACTGCGTCCACCTGGCCGTCACCGGGATGCTGGATCGCCAGCCGGACATGGTGATCTCGGGCATCAATGCCGGGGCCAACATGGGCGACGACACCATCTACTCCGGCACGGTGGCGGCAGCGACCGAAGGCTTTCTGCTCGGCATCCCGTCCATCGCCGTTTCGCTGGCCGGCGGCAAGAGCCTGAAGCATTACGACACGGCCGCGCAAGTCGTGGTCGAACTGGTGCGCCGTTTCGAGCAAAACACCCACGGCCAGCCCTGGCTGCTGAACGTGAACGTGCCGGACGTGGCCTACAGCGAGTTGCAAGGTACGCAAGTCACCCGGCTGGGCAAGCGCCACAAGGCCGAGCCGGTGGTGCGCGGACAGAATCCGCACGGTGACACCGTCTACTGGGTGGGCGCAGCCGGTCAGGCACAAGATGCCGGGGAGGGCACAGACTTCCATGCCGTCGCCAGCCGCCGCGCTTCCATCACCCCTTTGCAGATCGACCTGACCCAATACAGCCAACTCGACGCCGTGCGCGGCTGGCTGGGAGAACGCGCATGAACGTCCGTCACAGCGGCATCGGCATGACTTCCGCGCGCACGCGCAACCGCATGATCGAGCGCCTGCGCGCCCAAGGCATCCGCGACGAGGTGGTGCTGGCCGCGATGAATTCCGTGCCGCGCCACCTGTTCGTCGACGAGGCGCTGGCCACCCGCGCCTACGAAGACGTCTCCCTGCCCATAGGCTATGGCCAGACCATCTCGCAGCCCTACATCGTGGCGCGCATGATCGAGATCCTGCGTAACGACAAGCCGCTCAACCGCGTGCTGGAAGTCGGCACCGGGCGCGGCTATCAGGCGGCGGTGCTGGGGCAGGTCGCCCGCGAAGTGTATTCGGTCGAGCGCATCAAACCACTGCACGAACGCGCGGCGCAATGCCTCAAAGAGATCGGCGCACGCAACGTGCGGCTGAGTCACGCCGACGGCGGCATGGGCCTGCCCAGCATCGCCCCCTTCGACGGCATCATCATGGCCGCAGCGGCAACGCACGTACCGCGCGAATTGCTGGCACAGATGGCGGTGGGCAGCCGGATGGTGATGCCCTTGGGCACGCAGGAACAGATGCTGACTTTGATCGAGCGCGACGAGCGCGGCTATCATCAAACACAGATGGAAGCGGTTAAGTTCGTACCGCTGTTGACGGGGATGGCATGAGTAAGCAAACAACGATCAGACTGCACTTGGGTTGCGCCTTGCTGTGCGCAGCCGTGCTGGCGGGTTGCGGCTCGACCAGCCAGCGCGTGGCGGTAGAAGAACGCGGCACAGGCAACGCTCCCGTCGCCGCGACGACGGCATCCAAGAAGAACGCGCCCGCCAGCAAGGATTGGCGTCCTTCCGTCTACATCGTGCAAAAGGGCGACACGCTGTACAGCATCGCCTTCAATCATGGCTTCGATTACCGCGAGTTGGCCGAACTGAACGGCATCCAGAATCCCAGCATGATCCAGATCGGGCAAGAGATCCGCCTGTTCCCGCAGAGTGCGGCGAACGGCGTGCGCACGGTCGAGGTCAGACCCATCCCGGCGGAAGCCAAACCTGCGCCGGAAACCAAGCCCGCAGCAGAAACCAAGCCTGCCGAGATCGTCACCAAGACCCAGCCCAAAGCCGTGCGACTGCCTTACTCGGAACGCGCCGTAGCGCAAGCCGAAGCCCTGTCTGGCGAATCGGACAAGGCCGAGGTCGTCGCCAAGAACGAACCCAAGCCCGCCCCCAAACCCGAGCCTGAGATCATCAAGCCCATCCCGGCCAAGGTCGAGCCGAGCAAAGAAGAAGCCAAACCCGCACCCGACACTACTGACGATTCCAGCGACGAAGACGCCGTGGATTGGCTAGCGCCGACCGCAGGCAAGGTCGTCGCCGAATTCTCCGAGAGCGCCAACCGCAAGGGCATCGACATCGCCGGCAAAGCGGGCCAGCCCATCTACGCCAGCTCCGGCGGCAAAGTGGTGTACAGCGGCAGCGGCCTGCGCGGCTACGGAAAACTGGTCATCATCAAACACAACAAAACCTACATCAGCGCCTACGCCCACAACGACCAGATCCTGGTGAAAGAGCGCGAGACGGTAAAGAAAGGCCAGAAGATCGCCGAGATGGGCAGCACCGACACCGACCAAGTGAAGCTGCACTTCGAGATCCGCAAGTTCGGCAAACCCATCGACCCAGCCAAACTGCTGCCGCCGATCAAGCCTTGAGCGACGCCCCGCTTTCCACTCGCAACCACGACCGCGACAGCGCCGGACTGCGCTACGTCTACCCGGTGATCTCGCGCCGCGCGGGCGGCGTCTCCATCGGCATCAATCTCAACCCCAACAACGCCTGCAACTGGCGCTGCCTGTATTGCCAAGTGCCCAACCTGACCTTGGGCAGCGCCCCGCCGGTGGATCTGCAGCTGCTGGAACAGGAGCTGCGCGGCTTCTTGCATGAGCTGCTGCACGGCGATTTCATGGCGAGCCGCGTGCCGGAAGGGATGCGCCGCATCAACGACCTCGCCCTCTCTGGCAACGGCGAACCCACCAGCGCCGCAGAATTCGCCGAAGTCATCACACTCATCGGCAAGCTGAAGACCGAATTCGGCCTAGCCGAGCAAAAGCTGGTGCTCATCACCAACGGCAGCCTGATCCATCGAGACCATGTGCAACAAGGCCTGCGCCAGATGGCGCGACTCAATGGCGAAGTCTGGTTCAAACTCGACCGCGCCAGCGCAGCCGGGATGCTCGCCATCAACGACACCCGCACCAGCCTCGCCAAAGTCCGCGAACACCTCACCACCGCCATCTCACTCTGCCCCACCTGGCTGCAAACCTGCTGGTTCGCCCTAGACGGCAAAGCTCCGGCGGCGGAAGACGAAGATGCCTATCTAGCCTTTCTCTCCGATTTGCTGCGCGACAGCATCCGCCCGCAAGGCATCCTACTCTACGGCCTAGCCCGCCCCTCGCTGCAAGCCGAAGCGGCACGACTCTCCGCACTTCCGCCAGACCGACTCGAAACCTACGCCGCCCGCCTACGCCGACTCGGCCTCGCCGTCAAAGTCAGCGGCTGAGTCCCGCCTCGCCCCATGGAGCCGAGTAAGGTGCGCTTGCGCACCAGCGCTCACGATGGCCTCACCACCAACGCGCCCTGATCCGTTCGTCCTGAGCGCAGCGAAGTCGAAGGATGGGCGGAAGCGCGATGCGATTCGCCTCTTGTAGCCAGAATTGGGGAACGGGAATTGAAATAGCGGTTGGGGCTGGCAGAAGCCGAACGGGCAGCGCGGGGAGCGGCCCCGCACGCCGACTACTTTCTTTGGCGAGACAAAGAAAGTAATCCAAGAAAGGCGCCCCCAATCCGCCACCCCTTCGGGGTTCCCTGCGTTGTTGGCTTCGACATAACCTAAAGGTTAGTCTACGCCGCAACAAGCCGTTGAGCGGCTTGTTGTCGGCTGGTCAGGCTTCCTCATAAACTCGTCCGATCTGCTACGCAGCCACGGACTCAAACATATTCGTCAGAATTCCCTGTCCAGCCTCCGCTACTCGGTGGCGGAACAGGGGAGGTAGAAGCGGTTTTGTGTGCGCTGCGCGCACGAATTTGGGTGTTCGGTGGGCAGGGGTTCGTGCCGCACCCCAGCCTACCGTGATCCGTTCGTCCTGAGCGTAGCGCAGCGAAGTCGAAGGATGGGCGGAAGTGCGGAGCCATGCGACGTGCTTGCGCCACCGTACAGATTAAGTCGAGTCTGCCCCTCATGGCACTTAGATAAGGAATAACACCTATAAAGACAGTTGTTGCTGTCCCCGATTATTCATGTGTACGACCGCAGGGTTATACCGAAAGCTTGCCAACGATTTTATCTGCGGCAGCCTCACTGAAACCCTCGGCAAGTAGGTCTTTACGGATTTCGTCGGTCGTTTCACCTTCAATGGCTATCTGCCGACCTTTTGCCGTTGGTGGAATGATGATGGTTGATGAGCCGTCGCTTTGGACGGTGCCTGGGTCGTCTGCGCCTTGGGTGGTGTTAACTCGATAACCGCCTTCGTCGTAAATTTCAATTTCCACGGGGCGGTTCTCAATTATTCCCTTAAAGATGGATTTCCATGTATCAGCCATGTTGGCTCCTATGTTGGTTTGAAGGCATAACGAATGAAAGGGACTCCCCCATCCCGAAGGAGCGGTGAAGTTACCGCGAAGGAAAACCGGGACAGCCCACGGTTTTTCCGCTGATTTGACTTTCTGCCCGTGATTGGTGACTCATACCCCCCTCGTTCAAACAGATTGCCAACTGGATTTCCCGTGCTGATACGCTTCGACAAGCTCAGCGCGAACGGGCTGAGAGTGCCGGGTGATCGGTCAAACTGCCACGTGATGGCGGTTTGGTCACAGGTTTGTCTTGCGACCAGCTCCTGCTCCCGCAAGGGGTACGCCGGTGGGTGCCCCCGTAAAGAGGATACCGCCAGACACTCGCCCTACGGGCGGTCTTGGCGCAACCCGGCGGCTTTGCCGCCCCCCTTCGCAGTCTGGGGGGAATCTGCCGTGCGTCTTGCGCCGTGCTTGCGGGGCGATGTACGTGGGCGGTAGATGTGCAAGTGGGCTGAACTCTAAGGGCTGGGGGCGAGGCTGTCAATCGCGGGACGTGAGCCGACTGGGGCGCGGCTCTAGCGCCCCCCGGACTCTGCGACACTCCTCTCCAACCATCACCGACCCGCCTCGCTCCGGTGAGCGCAAACTTCGCTTTCAACGGACGGCTACAGGCTGCCCGTTGGCTTTTGTGGTGTAGAATGCGCGCCTGTTTTGATTGCTGATTCGCTTGGAGGCACTGAGCAATTCGTCGCACTGGCGCGAGCCGGGCCCAGTGGGTTGAATACACTGGATTCCGGCCTGATGGAACAACTAGCCATTCGACTAAGCTGGCAAAAGACGCCAGCAAAGTCGCTGGTTATGCGCCGGAATGACGCATTCGATTTATTCAGCACTTCCGCTTGTTTCGTTATCCGATTTCGTCTGAGGAACCCACATGTCTCTTTCCCCTTCCGCCGCCGACAAGAAAGCCCGCACGCTGTCCGAGGCGATGCCTTACATCCAGCGTTTCTTCGATAAGACCATCGTGGTGAAGTATGGCGGCAACGCCATGATCGAGCCGGCCTTGCAGGAGAGTTTTGCGCGTGACGTGGTGTTGCTCAAGCTGGTGGGGATGAATCCGGTCGTCGTCCACGGCGGCGGCCCGCAGATCAACGAGCTGCTGAAGAAGGTGGGCAAGCAGGGCACGTTCATCCAGGGGATGCGCGTCACCGACGAAGAGACCATGGACGTGGTCGAGATGGTGCTGGGCAAGGTCAACAAGGACATCGTCAACCTGATCAACAAGCACGGCGGCAAGGCGGTGGGGCTGACCGGGCAGGACGGCGCATTCATCCGTGCCGACAAAATGATGCTGGAAAGCCAAGACGAGCCGGGCAAGATGCTGGACATCGGGCTGGTCGGCGAGATCAGCAAGATCGACCCGTCCATCATCACTTTCCTCGATTCGGGCGATTTCATCCCGGTGATCGCGCCCATCGGTGTCTCGGCGGACGGCGAAACGCTGAACATCAACGCCGATCTGGTGGCGGGCAAGCTGGCCGAGGTGCTGAATGCCGAGAAGCTGGTGTTGATGACCAACACTCCCGGCGTGCTGGATAAAGACGGCAACCTGCTCTCTGGCCTGACACCGAAGAACATCGACGATCTGGTGGCCGATGGCACGCTGTCCGGCGGCATGTTGCCCAAGATCGGCTCGGCACTGGATGCGGCGCGCAGCGGCGTGCGCTCGGTACACATCATCGACGGTCGAGTGGAACACGCGCTGCTGCTGGAGATTTTGACCGACGAAGGTGTGGGCACACTGATTAAGAGCAAGTAAGCATGATGGACGGAACACAGACTCAGTCCCCTCTCCCTTCGGGGGAAGGTTAGGGTGGGGGGCGTGGCGCAACTCCCACTCCCCTCCTCCCACCGGGAGCGGGGGGTGACTTGGATCTTCGATCTGGACAACACGCTGCACAACGCCACGCCGCATATCTTTCCGCACATCAACCGCAGCATGACGGCGTATTTGCAGGAGCATCTGCAACTGGACGAGGCAGCGGCGAACACTTTGCGGGTGGACTACTGGCAGCGTTACGGCGCGACGCTTTCCGGGCTGATGCGGCATCACGGCACAGACCCGCAGCATTTTTTGTGGCACACGCACCAGTTCCCCGATCTGCCGAACATGGTGCTGCGCGAAGCGCGCCTGCGCCATCTGCTGAAGCGGCTGCCGGAGCGCAAGCTGGAGTTTTCCAATGCGCCGGAGCATTACGCCCGCGCGGTGCTGGCGTTGCTGAAAGTAGACGACCTGTTCGACGATGTGTTCGCCATCGAGCAGACCGGCTTCCGCCCCAAGCCGCAACTGTCGGGCTACGTGCGGCTGCTGAAGAAACACCGACTGACCCCGGCGCGCTGCGTGATGGTGGAAGACAGCTTGGAGAATCTGCAAACCGCCAAGCGTTTAGGCATGAAGACCGTGTGGGTGAACGCCGGACAGCGTATGCCCGCAGCGGTAGATGTGAAGATCAAGGATGTGCTGGAGCTGCCTAGGAATCTGGCACGATTACGGTAGGACGAGCCCGTCACCCGGCATAAGCCAATGCGACGGCGCAACAAGCAAGGAGAGAACATGGCCACAAAACCCGGTGAACGCAAACTACAGATCTTGCAAACCATCGCCACCATGCTGGCACAACCCAAGGGCGAGAAGATCACCACCGAAGAGACCAGCGGCCTGAAGCAGGTCGAGAACGTGCTGTTCCTGCTGCTGCGCTTCGCCCAGAAGAATCGCGGCATGACCCGCGTGCTGATCGGCGACGCACTGGTGAACGAGAATGATCGCTTGCAACTGCGCATCAACCAGTTGCTCGACCGCATCGAAGCCACGCTCAAGCAATCGCTGCGCATCGCCGTGACCGAAGGCGAATTGCCCGCCGACACCGACATCGGCGCACGTGCCAACGTGCTGCTGTGCTATGTAATCGGACGCTGGCAGTTGTTCGGCAAGAGCGGATTCACCCGCGACCCGCTGGAGCAATGGGCCAAACAATGGCCGGTGCTGTCGGGCAAGTGACCCGCCCTCGCAAGTACATCGACGCGATAACTCCCCATCCGAGGTGACTCCATGATCCTGCTTCTCGCTTCCAACACCACCCCCGACAACGCCGAGTTCCAGCGCCTGATGAACCATCTCGACGCCCTGCCGGGCATCAAGACCCGCGTCCATACCGAGCGCGGCGAAGAGCAGACGCTGACCGAGCTGTATCTGATCGGCGACACCAAGGCGCTGGAGATCGAAGACATGCAGAATCTGCCCTGCGTCGAGCGCGTGGTGCGGGTATCGCAGGAATACCGCATCCTTGGCCGCCACAAGGACGACGAGCGCCCCTCGCATTTTGAATACAACGGCGTGCGCTTCGAGCAAGACACTTTCAACCTCTTCGCTGGGCTGTGCGCGGTGGACAACCGCGAGCATGTCGAGCTGATGCTGAAGGCGGTACGCGACAACGGTCAGGTCTGCACCCGCATGGGTGCGTACAAACCGCGCACCAGCCCGTATGCCTTCCAGGGCCACGGCAAGGCGTGTCTGCCCTGGGTGTTCGAGCTGGCGGGCAAATACGGCATCAAGGTGATCGCGATGGAGATCACCCATGAGTCGCATCTGGACGAGATCCGCGCCGCGTTGGATCAGACCGGCAACCCCACTGGCGTGATGTTGCAGATTGGCACCCGCAACACACAGAACTTCGAGCTGCTCAAGATCGTCGGTCGCCAGACCGAGATGCCGGTGCTGTTGAAGCGCGGCTTCGGCATCACGCTGGACGAATCGCTCAACGCCGCCGAATATCTGGCTTCGGAAGGCAATCGCAACGTGGTGTTCGGCCTGCGCGGCATGAAGACCAACATGGGCGACCCGCACCGCAATCTGGTGGATTTCGCTCACGTCCCGGTGGTCAAGCGCCTGACGCGGATGCCGGTGTGCATCGACCCGTCGCACTCGGTCGGCACGCGCGCCGCCGGGCCGGACGGCATCCTCGACATCATGCACGCCACCGCTCAGGGCGTGATGGCCGGTGCGAACATGGTGCTGGTGGACTTTCACCCTGTCCCGACCAAGGCGCTGGTCGATGGCCCGCAAGCACTGCTGATCCCCGAGTTGCCGCAGTTCATCGAGGACGTGCAGATCGCGCGCGAGGCCTATCTCAAGCGCGTGGCGCTGGCGGCACGCTACCAGCAGTGAAGTTGGCAGCATGAAAGGGCGGCATTTATTACTCCTTGCCGCTCTGCTTGCCGCCCCGCTGCAAGCCGCGCCGTTGCGCATCAACGATGACAACGGCGTCACGCTGACTTTCTCCGCATCGCCGCAGCGCATCGTCTCGCTTGCCCCCCACATCACCGAACTGGCTTACGCTGCCGGGCTGGGCGGACAGTTGGTGGCGGTCACGGCATATAGCGATTTTCCTGCTGCGGCGCGGCAACTTCCGCAGGTTGGCGACGCTTTTCGGCTGGATTGGGAACGGCTGCTGGCACTCAAGCCGGATTTGGTGCTGGCTTGGCAGAGCGGACTTTCCGCGCGTGACCGCGCCATGTTCGGCAAGCTGGGCTTGAAGCTGCTGGTACTCGACCCGCATCGGCTGGACGACATACCGAAGGCGTTGCGCCTGCTGGGGCAAGTCGCGCAGAGCAACGAGACTGCCGAGGCCGCCGCCCGCGCTTTTGAGCAGCAGCGCGACGAGTTGCGCCGCCGCTACGCCCATCCGCCGCTGGTACGCGCCTATTTCCAGATCGCCACCGCGCCATTGCTCACGGTGAACGGCACGCACATCATCAGCGATGTGTTGCGGCTGTGCGGCGCGGAGAACGTGTTCGCCGCTGCGCCCCTGCTCACCCCGACCATCTCCGCCGAGGGCCTGCTGGCCGCGCAGCCCGCCCTGTTCTTCGCCCTTGCCGCCAATGAAACGGATGCAGCGGAGGCCCGCCGCAGCTGGCGTACACTGCCCACGATCCCGCCCGCCGCCTTTATCCCTCCCGATCTGATGAGCCGCGCCGGGCCGCGCATCCTGCAAGGCGCAGCGCAAGTCTGCGAACAGGTGGCGGCGGTTCGGATGAGTGGCGCGCATTGAACTCGCTCGCCTGAATATCGTCCCTCGCGCGCGGGAATGACGCCATCAAGAGCCATCTTGCTGGAAAATTCCGTTCAATTTTTCCGCGATCAGCCGTAGTATCTGAACCATGAGACCCTCACCCATGACCGGCAAGATACTCCAGCATTTGGAAACGCTGACGCGCTACCGCGACACGTCCTTGCTGAAGGTCAGCCTGATGAATACCATGCTCTCGCTGACTCGCATCGACGACGTGCATCTGTACGACGTGCTGGAAGGCGAAGCCGGCTATCTGCTGGCGCTGTCGGCCTGGAGCGAGAAAGGCGAAGTGCGCAGCAGCAACGACCTGCCGCAAGACGACCAAGTAACGCCCGTCTTGGCGGATTCGCCCATCGCCCAAGCGTTATCCAGCCTGACGACCATCTCCACCCCATCGGATGCAGGCCACAAGGTCTGCATCCCCATCGTGCTGGGCGAAAAACCCTATGCGATCTTCGAGTTCATTGGCCAACAGGCGATGAGTGAGAACGAGCAAGACGTGCTCGACGGCATCATCGGCGTGTTCCGCAACTATCTCGACCTGCTGCGCGACAGCCAGCACGACACGCTGACCGGGCTGCTCAACCGCAAGACCTTCGAGCAAGGTTTCGCCGGGCTGCTCGCCGCCTACAGCGAACAATCGGCCAAGCGCCCAGACGAGCAACGGCAAGCCGGCAACCATCATTGGCTGGCAGTGATCGACATCGACTTCTTCAAACGCATCAACGACAACTTCGGCCATCTTTACGGCGACGAGGTTCTGATCCTGATGGCCAATCTGATGCGCCGCTCCTTCCGTCGCCACGATCGCCTCTACCGCTTCGGCGGCGAAGAGTTCGTCGTCCTGATGCGCAACGTCGGAGCCGAAGGCGTGCGGCTCAAGCTCGAACAGTTCCGTCAGGCTGTGGCAAGCTACGCCTTCCCGCAGGTCGGCCAAGTCACCATCTCCATCGGCTTCTCTTCCGTCGCTGCAACTGACACCCCTTCAGAAGTGATAGGCAAGGCCGACGAAGCCCTCTACTTCGCCAAAGACCATGGCCGCAACCAAGTCTGCGGCTACGAAGACCTCATCGCCAGCGGCGACTTGGCGGTTCTGCAAAACAATCAGGACGCCGAGTTCTTCTGAGGCCGTGGCTGAAAACGACTTAGCCCAAGATACCCCGCTGCTGTGAGCGTCTTGGGCCAAGGACTAGAGCGTGGGAAGTTGGCGTAACGACTATGACCGCCGCCAAGTCGTCCCTTGCGGCGTATCTTCCAGCACGATGCCCGCCTCCAGCAAGGATTTGCGGATGCGGTCGGCTTCGGCGAAATCACGGGCTTTCTTAGCAGCGGCGCGGGCTTCGATCTGCGAGGCAATGGCGGCATCGTCCAAGTCACCGTCGCCCGCGCCACCTTGCAGGAATTCCTGCGGATCGCGCTGCAACAGACCCAGCACACCCGCCAGAGACTTGAGCTGCGTAGCACGTTTGGCTAAGAATTCTTTCTGATATTCAATTGGAACACGGTCTGGCCGACGTTCTGTATCCCGAAGATCATTGACTGTGACAAAAATATCGCTAGCCATTATGAATAGTAAGGACACGGCTTCCGAGGTATTGAAATCATCATCCATAGCATCAACAAACAGGGATACCAAGCTCACATCCCCATCCTGCACCTTAAGTTGGTCGACAGAAATAGCCGATATTGGACGCCGTAGTTCTGTGCCTGCCTCCTTCAGCGCCGTATACAGCCGAGTCAACGCCCCCTTGGCATCATCCAGATGCGCATCCGAATAATTCAACGGGCTGCGGTAATGCGCGCGCAGGATGAAGAAACGCACCACTTCCGCATCGTACTTTTTCAGCACCTCGCGGATGGTGAAGAAGTTGCCCAGCGACTTGGACATCTTCTCGTTGTCCACGCGGATGAAACCGTTGTGCATCCAGTAGTTGACGTACTGGCATTGGTGCGCACCTTCACTCTGGGCGATCTCGTTCTCGTGATGCGGGAACTGCAAATCCGCGCCACCGCCGTGGATGTCGAAGTGTTTACCAAGCAGTTCCGAACCCATCGCCGAACACTCGATGTGCCAGCCGGGGCGGCCTTTGCCCCACTTGGAATCCCATTTCACTTCGTCGGCTTCGAATTCCTTGGCCGATTTCCACAGCACGAAGTCCAGCGGGTCATGCTTGTTGGATGCGACCTCGACGCGCTCACCGGCGCGCAGGTCTTCCAGCGATTTGCCGGAGAGTTTGCCGTAGCCGTCGAACTTGCGCACCGCGTAGTTCACGTCGCCATCAGCAGCCTGATAGGCCAAGCCGTTCCGCTCCAACTGCTCGATCATGGAGAGCATCTGCGGCACGAACTGCGTCGCGCGCGGCTCGTGGTCGGGGCGCTGCACGCCCAGCGCGTCAGCGTCCTGATGCATCGCGGCTATGAAGCGCTGCGTCAGCGCATGGATGGACTCATTGCTCTCCGCCGCGCGCTTGATGATCTTGTCGTCGATGTCGGTGATGTTGCGGACGTAGGTCACCTCATAACCGGACGCCTTCAGCCAGCGCTGCACCATGTCGAACACCACCATCACGCGCGCGTGGCCCAAGTGGCAAAAGTCGTAGACCGTCATGCCGCACACATACATGCGCACTTTGTTGGCTTCGAGGGGAATGAATTCCTGCTTGTCGCGGGTGAGGGTGTTGTAGATTCTTAACATGTCGCTTACCTGAGCCGTCATTCCGGCGTAGGCCGGAATCCAGCGGTTTTATTCAATATGCAGTTGGTTTTGTCCGTGCGTTGCACGGACCGTATTTTTGACTGGATACCGACCTGACCGCAGGTCAGTTTATCCTGAACCTGTCGAAGGGGCGGTATGACGACTCGCTGCCGGGATGACGGACTAACATATCGTGTCGTACAAATCCTTCCAGTCTGAATTGCTCTCTTCAATCAACTTCAATTTCCATGCTCGCTGCCATTCCTTGATTGCCTTCTCGCGCTGAATGGCGGATTCCATGGTTTCATGCACTTCATACCAAACCAGTTGATCCACGCCATGCTGTTTGGTGAAACCATCGACAACGTGATTCTTGTGTTCCCACACTCGCTTCACCAAATCCGAAGTGACTCCGACGTACAAGGTACCGTTACGTTTACTGGCAAGCAGATATACGCACGGCAGCTTGCTCATCGTATCGCCCCCCCGGTTTTTCGTCATACCGGCAACAGCCGGTGTCCAGTTGGTTAAAACCCCCGTGCAATGCACGGACAAAATCAACGGCATCTTGAATAAAACCACTGGATTCCGGCCTTCGCCGGAATGACGATCACGCCTGCTATTTGCTCCAGCTATCCCGCAGCGTCACCGTGCGATTGAACACCAGTTTGCCACCGGGCTGATGGTCGCGGCGGTCGGTCACAAAGTAGCCCAGACGCTCGAACTGGTAGCACGTCTCGGGGGCGGCATCTTTCACAGCGGCTTCCACCCAGCCTTGCACCACGGTCAGCGACTCGGGGTTGATGAAGTCGAGGAAGCTCGTTTCTTTATCCCCATCCGGCTCGGCCACGGTGAACAGGCGGTCGTACAGGCGGATCTCGGCGGGCAGCGCGTGAGCGCGCGACAGGAAGTGGATCACGCCCTTGACCTTGCGCCCGACCGGGTTTTGCCCCAGCGTCTCAGGATCGATGCTGCACTTGAGTTCGATGACCCTGCCCGATGCGTCCTTGATCGCTTCGTCGCAGCGCATCACATAGCTGTGACGCAGGCGGATCTCGCCACCCAGCGTCAATCGCTTCCAGCCCGGCGGCGGCACTTCGGCGAAGTCATCGGCTTCGATGAACAGTTCGTTAGAGAACGGCACGACGCGCTTGCCAAGTTCCGGCACGTTGGGGTGAAAATCCGCTTCGCGGGTCTGCGCGCCGTCGGCGTTGGTAATCGTGACTTTGAGCGGATTGATGATCGCCATCACGCGCGGCGCACGCAGTTCCAGATCCTCACGGATCGCGCCTTCCAGCACCGCCAAGTCCACGTTGTTCGCGCTCTTGGAGACGCCGATGCGGCGGGCGAATTCGCGTATACCTTGCGGCGTGTAGCCTCTGCGGCGCATCCCGCTGATGGTGGGCATACGCGGATCGTCCCAGCCGCTCACCTTCTTTTCGTTCACCAGTTGCAGCAGTTTGCGCTTGCTGGTGATGGTGTATTGCAACTCCAGCCGCGAAAACTCGTACTGGCGCGGGTGGCAAGGGATGGTGAGGTTGTCCAGCACCCAGTCGTACAGCGGACGATGGTCTTCGAACTCCAGCGTGCAGATGGAATGGGTGATGCCTTCCAGCGCGTCGGAGATGCAGTGCGTGTAGTCGTACATCGGGTAGATGCACCACTTGTCGCCGGTGCGGATGTGGTGCGCGCGCTTGATGCGGTAGATGACCGGATCGCGCATGTTGATGTTGGGCGAGTTCATGTCGATCTTGGCGCGCACTACCATGGCGCCATCGGCGAATTCGCCGTTCTTCATGCGGGTGAACAGGTCGAGGTTGTCGGCGACAGAGCGGTCGCGGTTCGGACTGTTGCGACCCGGCTCCTTGAGCGTGCCGCGATATTCGCGCATCTGCTCCGGGCTAAGGTCGTCCACATAGGCCAAGCCCTTGTTGATAAGTTCGACCGCGAAGTCGTACAGCGCATCGAAATAATCCGAGGCCCAGCGCACGTCGCCGTTCCACTCAAAACCCAGCCAGCGCACGTCGGCCTGAATGGATTGCGCGTATTCCTCGCTCTCCTTCTCGGGATTGGTGTCGTCGAAACGCAGGTTGCACAGGCCGCTGTAGTCCTTGGCCAGCCCGAAGTTCAGGCAGATGGACTTGGCGTGACCGACATGCAGATAGCCGTTCGGCTCCGGCGGGAAGCGCGTCTGGATGCTGCTATGCCTGCCGCTCGCCAGATCGGCGTCGATGATGCTGCGGATGAAATTGGAAACTGGAACGGGTGCGTCGCTGCTCATTTTGTATGGAATCGTGCAATGGAATGTGGCCGGATTTTACCTTAAATCCTGCACCGCCCGGGCGACAGCACCCCACCATGCAGAGAAACCTGAGAATTTCTCGGTAAGCCGTGATGCCGACAGGTACTTTTGATAGAATGCCCCATCTTCTCGTACCCGACCTTTGTGCGCTCGATTATGAACCAGTCCCGCCTGCTCCAATCTCTGATTAAACGAGCCGCACTGTGCGGTCTGCTGTGCCTGAGTCTCTCCGCCGGGGCGGGTGAAATCCAAGACGCGAACAAGTTGTTTCAGGATGGTCAGCTCCAGCAATCGCTGAACAAGGTCAATGCCATTCTCGCCAGCAAGCCCAAGGACATGCAGGCACGCTACCTGAAAGGTTTGATCCTCATCGAGATGGATCGCACCAACGATGCCATCCTAGTGTTCCAAGCCCTGACCAACGATTACCCGAACACCCCTGAGCCTTACAACAATCTGGGCGTGCTTTATGCCAGCCTGAAACAATACGACAAAGCCGAGATGCAGTTCCAAGCGGCGATCCGTCTGCGTCCTGATTACGCCGCCGCCCACGACAACCTAGGCGACCTGCACGCCAAGATGGCCGGGCAATCATATACTCAGGCAGCGAAACTGAATCCCAAGGACTCCGCCCAACAAGCCAAGCAGCAACAAGCGCTGGCGCTGGCTGGCGAGAACAAATCGACGCCACTCACCACCGTCGTGACGCCAGTTCCGACCAAGGCGACACCAGCACCGGCCCCAGCCAAGCCCACCGTCGCACCTGCTCCTGTACCAGTCGCTGCAAAACCCGCGACTGCCGCTCCCGGCAAGGCCGCCCCGGCCGACAAATTCGACAGCAACGTGGTGCTGAAGAGCATCAACGACTGGGCCGATGCTTGGTCTGCGCAGGATTCGGCGAAATATCTTTCATTCTACTCGCGCGACTTCGAGCTGCCCCACGGCGCGACCCGCGCCCAGTGGGAGGCCTCTCGCAAAAAGTCCATCAACAAACCCAGCTTCATCCACGTCAGCGTGGACGAGCCCAACATCACGCCTATCGACAGCAGCCACGTCAGCGTCAGTTTCAAGCAGACTTACCTCACCAACCGCAGCAAAGATGCCACCAGCAAGACGCTGGTATTGGTCAAAACCGGCAACAACTGGCTGATCCAGAAGGAAGAGTACGGCTCGCAGATCGCAAAGACGCCAGCCAAGGCTGAGCCGACCAAGGTCGCGGTAGCGCCTGCGACACCCGCCCCGATCGCCGCTGTCAAGGCCACGCCACCTGCGGCGACCGCCGCGACTACCGTCACGACCAGCGCGACACCTGCCCCCGTGGTCGCTGCCGCGCCGGCCAAGACTGCCGCGCCGACTCCGAGCAAGACTGCGGCAACAGGTAAGTTCGATAGCGACGCAGTTCAAGCCGCCGTCAACGAGTGGGCCGCCGCATGGTCTGCGCGGAACACCAAGCGCTACCTTGCACACTACGCAGACGACTTCAGAACGCCGGGCGGCATCAAGCGCTCAAAGTGGGAAGACTCGCGCCGTCAGCGCCTCGGCAGCGAAAAATCCATCCACGTCAGCCTAGACGACTTGCAAGTCGCACAACTGGACGACACTCACGCCAGCGTCAGCTTCAAGCAGACCTACGCCACCAAGCACCGCAAGGATGTGAGCGACAAGACGCTGGTGCTGGTGAGGTCGGGCAACGCTTGGCTGATTCAGAAAGAGAAGATCGGACGCACTGAAGTCGAAAGCGCTAGGGTCGAATCAACGCCAGTCAAGGCTGTGCAAGCCGCGCCTGCACCAGTTGCCACGACACCGGCAGCCCCTGTCGCCGCAAGCGAGAAACCTGCCGCGACCAAGCTGACCGCCTCCGATAAGTTTGACAGCGCCGCCGTAGAGAATTCGATCAAACGCTGGGCTGCGGCGTGGTCTTCGCGCAATGCGAACAACTACCTGTCGTTCTACGCCAACGACTTCAAGCCTTCGAACGGCCTGAGCCATGCCAAGTGGCAGGATTCCCGCCGCAAACGCATCAAGAGCGAGAAATCCATCCAGGTCAGCTTGGCCGATGTCCAGATCGAACAGATCGACAAGAACCACGCCAGTGCCAGCTTCACCCAGACCTACCGCACCAAACATCGCAAAGACGTGAGCGAGAAGACGCTGGTGCTGGTGAAGTCAGGTAGCAATTGGCTGATCCAAAAAGAGAAATCTTCTCACGCCAGCGACGAGGACAGCGCAGCGGACACTGCCGACACCAAGGTGAAAGCCGACACGCCAGTCGCCGCAGCTCCCGCCGCGACTGCCGAAACCGATCCAACCAAACCTGCCGCTGGTGAAAAGTTCGACAGCCACGCCGTGCTGGACGTAGTGAATAGCTGGGCGGCAGCGTGGTCGTCGAAACATGCCGACGACTATCTCTCGTTCTACGCCGACGATTTCGCCCTGCCCAAGGGCACCAACCGCAGCGACTGGGAAGCCCAGCGCAGCCAGCGCATCAAGGATCAAAAGTTCATCCGCGTCATCGTGCGCAAGGCCAGCGTCAGCAAGATCGACGACAGCCACGCCCGCGTCACCTTCAAGCAAGTCTACAGCTCTGACCGCCACCGCGACACCAGCAGCAAGACCTTGGTGCTCGTCCACTCCGGCGGCGACTGGCTGATCCAGCAAGAATCCGGGGAGTAAGTCCCACGCCCGTCCCTTGTGCGAGCATCCGCTGCGTGGATTGCCTACTCACCCCACGTCAAGGGAGATGCCGAACCGGATTCCCTCCCTGAGCAGGGAGGGCTGGGGAGGGTCAAGGGCGCTATGCTAAACTTCGCCCATATTTTCAACGAGTATCTGCCATGTCTGGAAACACCTTCGGAACCCTGTTCACCGTCACCTCTTTCGGCGAATCGCACGGCGCGGCCATAGGCTGCATCGTCGATGGCTGCCCGCCGGGGATGGCACTGTCCGAAGCCGACATCCAGCCCGACCTCGACCGCCGCAAACCCGGTACTTCGCGCCACGTCACCCAGCGTCGCGAAGACGACACCGTTGAGATCCTCTCCGGCGTATTCGAAGGCAAGACCACCGGCACGCCCATCGCCCTGTTGATCCGCAACGAAGACCAGCGCAGCAAGGATTACGGCAGCATCGCCGAGAGCTTCCGCCCCGGCCACGCCGACTACACCTACTGGCAGAAATACGGCATCCGCGACTATCGCGGCGGCGGGCGCAGCTCCGCCCGCGAAACCGCCGCCCGCGTCGCCGCCGGAGCCATCGCCAAGAAATGGCTGAGCGAGCGTTTCGGCGTCACCGTGCGCGGCTATCTGGCACAACTGGGCGAGATCGAAGTGCCGTTCCAAAACTGGGACGACGTGCCCAACAACGCCTTCTTCGCCCCCAACGCCAGCGTCGTGCCCGCGCTGGAAGACTACATGGACGCGCTGCGTAAATCCGGCGACTCCATCGGCGCCAAGCTGGGCGTGGTCGCCAGCGGCGTGCCGGTCGGCTGGGGCGAACCCGTGTTCGACCGCCTTGATGCCGACATCGCCCACGCCCTGATGGGCATCAACGCCGTCAAGGGCGTGGAGATCGGCGCGGGCTTCGACTGCGTCACCCAACGCGGCAGCCAGCACGGCGACGAACTCACCCCGAATGGCTTCCTCTCCAACAACGCCGGCGGCATCCTCGGCGGCATCTCCACCGGCCAGGACATCGTCGCCCACTACGCCATCAAACCGACTTCGAGCATCCGCCTGCCGCGCCACTCCATCAACAAGGCCGGTGAAGCGGTAGATGTCTCCACCGAGGGGCGGCATGATCCTTGTGTGGGAATACGCGCCACACCGATCGCGGAAGCGATGGTGGCGTTGGTGTTGATGGATCATGCGATGAGGAATCGAGGGCAGAATGGGGATGTGGTGTGTGGGACGACAAAGATTAGATAAATATGAGGTCGCTTCAATTACAGCATTACCTCTGCATGGCGCTTTTTCTCTATTTTTCAGGGGGTATTTCCATATTCATTTTTCCTTTATGCGAAGGGGAGTTTGGCCTTATTTTTAACTCCACCCTTTGGTCACTATTGGGCTCTAGCTTTTGGGGTACTGTCGGAATCGTTTATCTCTACTGTACACGGGGTGGATTTTCTCGCGCCTCCCGATTCACATGGGGGGTATTGTTAATTTTCAGCGCTTCAGTGATGAATGTAGAAGCCTCCCAGGTTATAGAGAATATCGACTTCTGGATGGATAAATTTCCACGTCACTCAGCCTCCGTATTGCTTGCATTAAAGCTACTTTTGGAAATGGGAAAAGAAATGATCGCGTTTGGAATCGCGGCTATTGGCGCTGGAGTAGCTACCTTTGCTATTTTTGAAGAACTGCCATCCAAGGAAAAAAGCTAGGTGCAATAACCACGGGCATTGCGCCGCATGGAAACACCGCCGGGGGTGGCCCGGCAGCCAATCACTTTTCTTGTCTCGCCAAGAAAAGTAATCCAAAGAAGGCGACCCCGGTTTGCCGCCCTTCGGGTTCCCTGCGTTGCTCAAACGGTCAGGCGGCTGCGGAACTCGCGCTGCGCGCTCAAACAGTCCTCGCCGAAATCCCCTGACCGTTTTCCGCTACTCGGCGGCGCACAGGGGAGAGAAAGGCAAAGCGGTTTTGTGTGCGCTGCGCGCACATCTTTGGGAAAAACAAAATAATCAGGGCTGGCAACATGTTGCCAGCCCTTCCTTCGAGTTTGATTTTCCTTCCCCTCATCCGCCACCGAACAGTGGAGGCTGGACAGGGAATTCTGACGACAACATGCTGCGTAGCAGCTTGTTGCGGCGGAGACTAATCTTTAGGTTATGTCGTAGCCAATATGTTTGAGTCCGTGGCTGCGCAGCAGATCGGACGAGTTTATGAGGAAGCCTGTCCAGCCGGAGCCGCGCAGGGAATCCCGTCAGGGATGGCGGATCGGGGTCGCCTTTCTTGGGTTACTTTCTTTGGCGAGACAAAGAAAGTAACTGGCTGCCGGGCTGCGTGGTTGTTGGGGCTTTAGCCCCTTACAACCACGGCGTACCCCTTGCGGGTGCCACCCCCGGCGATTTTAATTGATGGGTATCGCTACGCTCCACCCATCGCACAAAACCCGGCTGCACACGGGATGCGTCAAGTCGTTTGATTATTGCCTCCCCCGGTCTTACACTGCCGCGCAGATTCCATCTCAAAGAGGAAGCCCCATGAACGAATTTGTTTGTCCGTATTGCAAGTCCACCTCCATTCGGGGCGACAAGGTTTGTCGGGGATGTCAGGCCGAGATCCAGTATGGCGCGCCGTCGTACGCCATCCTTTCGGTTTACCTGCTGGCAGTGATCGCCGCGCTGGTGGCTGGCAACCTGATCTCGGACGCGCTCAGCAGCAGCCTGCATACACTGGCAGGCTGGATGGCAGGGGCAGCGATCTTTATCGCCGTTTTTGCTGGCGGCAATCATCTGCTTGAGAAAAAACTCCGCAACCGGATAGAGTTCAAGCGTCCCGACCTGCGCTGAGCCCGACAGGTTGGAGAAGATACGAATCCCAGCAAGGAGTACGCCGGTGGACGCCCTGCTGCTATGCAGCGTCCCTTCAGCAGGCTCAAGGCGAACGGTGGGACTGGTGACCTTGGATAAACTAGGCCTTGTCGCTCCTACAAATGGGAATCGGTGCGCAAGCGCACCCTACACTTGCTCCCATTTTGTATTAGCATTCGCCGTCCATAAAAACGCCGCTTGCTCCCGCCCGACCATGACCACCCTCCCCTCCGCCCCGGATTCCGCTACGCTGCATCCGAGCTACGGGCCACTCGCCACAAGCTCCCAGCCATGATTCCCATCTCCATCATCGGTGCTGGCCCTGCCGGGCTGATGGCCGCAGAAGTGCTGGCGCGGGGCGGGGCGCGGGTGACGGTATACGACGCGATGCCCAGCGCGGGGCGCAAGTTCCTGATGGCGGGGAAAGGCGGGATGAACATCACGCATTCCGAGCCGTTCGAGGCTTTTGTTTCCCGCTACGGCGCGCGCCGGGCCGAGATCGAACCGCTACTGCGCGCCTTGCCGCCCGAGGCGCTGCGCGGCTGGATACACGAGCTGGGAGTGGAGACTTTCGTCGGCAGCTCTGGCCGCGTCTTTCCCACCGAGATGAAAGCCGCGCCCTTGCTGCGCGCTTGGCTGCACCGGCTGCGCCAGAGCGGGGTGAATTTTGCGATGCGCCAGCGCTGGCTGGGCTGGGCGGATGATGGCGCGCTGCGTTTCGCTGGGCCGGAAGGCGAACATCGGGTCGCTGCCGATGCGGTGGTGCTGGCGCTGGGCGGCGGCAGTTGGGCCAAGCTGGGTTCGGATGGGGCGTGGCTGCCGCTGTTGGCAGCGCGCGGGGTGGAAGTCGCGCCACTGCGCCCGTCCAACTGTGGTTTTGAGGTGGCTTGGAGCGAGTACTTCCGTAGCCGTTTTGCCGGTGAGCCGGTGAAATCGGTGGCGGCGAGTTTCGGCTCGGTGCGCCGCGCGGGCGAGTGCATGATAGATGCCAGCGGTATCGAGGGCGGCTTAATTTACGCACTGTCTGCCGCGCTGCGCAACGAGATCGAGCAGGCGGACAGCGCCGTGCTACATCTGGACTTGTTGCCGGATTGGTCGGCGGAAAAGGTCGCCGCCGCCGTCGCCCATCCACGCGGTTCGCGCTCACTCTCCAGCCATCTGCAAAGCCGCTTGGGATTGAAAGGGGTGAAGGCGGGCTTGCTGCGCGAATGCCTGACGGCGGCGGAGTTCAACGACCCGGCCCGTCTCGCCACCGCCATCAAGGCACTGCCGCTGAGACTGCTCGCCCCGCGCCCGTTGGATGAAGCGATCAGCAGCGCAGGCGGCGTGCGCTTCGAAGCACTGGACGAAAAGCTGATGGTGAAGCATCTGCCCGGCGTGTTCTGCGCAGGCGAGATGCTGGATTGGGAAGCACCGACCGGCGGCTATCTGCTCACCGCCTGCTTCGCCAGCGGAAGGGCGGCTGGACTGGGCGCGCTGGACTGGCTGAACGCAAGCGCGCCCAAAATCCGCTGATTCACTCCGATCAGGGTTCGGCAAGCTCACCACGAACGGAATAAATCGACACTCCCCCAAGACTAATCCTCCCATGCCCTACCCTGCCGACACCCCGAACTACACGCCGCAACTAGATGCCCGACTGCGTCTGCTAATCGAAAGTTATGCACGAATAATCGGCGGCGCGCTGGTTGCAAACGCCGGCGACGACATCAGCCAGCTTCGTCTGGCACTGTGGGAAGCGCCGCGCGTCATCCTCGCCCACGGCACCGAGGCCGATCCGGTGTTCTTTTACGGCAACCGGCTGGCGCTGCATCTGTTCGAATTCGACTGCGCCGATTTCATCCGCCTGCCCTCGCGCTACTCTGCCGAACCGCTGGCCCGCGAAGCTCGCACGCATCTGCTGGCAAGGGTGACGCAGCAAGGCTATGTCGACGACTACTCCGGCGTGCGCATCGCTAGCAGCGGCAAACGTTTTGTGATCGAACGGGCGACGGTGTGGAATCTGCTGGACGCAGCGGGGCAATATCACGGGCAGGCCGCGATGTTCGATGAGTGGACGCCAACCTCAGTCGAATAAGGCGAACTTCCGCCCCATCAGCGTTTGCCTGTCATGAACGGCACGTATCGGCGGTCTTCCTGATTGATGTGATGTAGCCACCAGTCCTTCAGTATCTTCAGTAACTGCATCCCGTCATGCTCAACGATCGCCTGATGCGCACTGTCCTTAAGATTGTTAAGGAAATGCCGGTGCAGCTCGATATGCGCGGGCAGCGCAGGATAACCGGCGGCCCGAAGCAGGGTCTCCTCGGTTTTGAAGTGGATGTGGCTGTATTCGACCATCATGTTGAAGGCAGGCACGATGATCTCCATGCCGTGGTCGTTCTCGATGAAGTAGTACAGCGAGTTGATGACGGAAACGATGGTGCGGTGTTGCTCATCGATGATGGGGATGCCTGTACAGTAAACATCGCTCCACACGACATACAGCGTGTCCTCCGTAAAGGAGTGTTTCAATGGATCCATCGGGATTGCCCCTATCTATGTCAGCCTGTCGCCCTTGTTTTCGCATCGCGTCGACCTAATCCAGCGATAAACAATCGGCCCGATTCTAGCAGACCATTTCAGCGAAATGGGATAAGGTTTTTCCTAAAAAGACAGTCGCCCCATATCGCAACGACCATGCACGGCGGTAATCTCGTACAGCCGTTCGGCGTGGTCGGGCTGAACTTGATCCCACGAGTAACGCCACTCCCAATAGCCTTCTGACTTGCCCGGCAGGTTCATGCGATGTTCCGTGCCCAGCCCGAGCACATCTTGAAAAGAATGGATGGCGAGGTCGGCTATCGACTGCGAGGCGGCGTGGATCAGATCCCAGTGGATTTCTTGTCCGTCGGTATTCAGATATTTGCAGGCATAAGCCCGCTCGTGCGACGTGGCAGAGGCAAACCAGCCCTGCGCGGTATCGTTGTCGTGCGTACCGCCGTAGACCACAGTGTTGCGCTGATAATTGTGCGGCAGAAAACTATTGTCCGAGCCGCCGCCGAAGGCGAATTGCAGGATACGCATCCCCGGCAGGCCGAACTGCTCGCGCAAGGCGACCACGTCGGGCGTAATGACGCCCAAATCTTCGGCGATGATGGGCAATTTCCCCAGCGCATTCTGGATCGCATGGAACAGCTTGTCACCGGGGCCGGGCATCCAGCGTCCTTGGATGGCGGTCGGCTCGCTGGCGGGGATCTCCCAATATCCGGCAAAGCCGCGAAAATGGTCTATGCGCACGATGTCCACCAACGCGATAGTGTTGCGTATCCGCTCTATCCACCAAGCGTAGCCTTCTGCTTCATGGGCAGCCCAGTGATACAGGGGGTTGCCCCAGCGCTGCCCGGTCTCGCTGAAGAAGTCCGGTGGCACCCCGGCGACAACCGCCGGACGATAGTCTTCCGCCAAGTCGAATAACTCCTGCCGCGCCCAGACTTCCGCGCTTTGGTAGGCGATGAAGATCGGGATGTCGCCGACGATCTGCACGCCGCGTTCGTTGGCGTACTGCTTCAGCTTGCGCCATTGGCGGAAGAAGCACCATTGGCAGAAACGCCAGAATTCGACATCGTCGCTCAGTTCGGCGCGGGCTGCACTCAAGGCACGCTCTTCGCGACGAGCCAGTTCCAGCCCCCAATCGCACCAGTCTTTCCAGTCGTGATGTTCGGCCAGCGCCATGAACAGGGAGTAGTCGTCCAGCCAAGACCACTCTGCGGCACAGAACGCCTCATATTCCTCATATCCCTGCCGGCCGCTGAAGAAGCGGCTGGCAGCCAGCCGCAGCTTGTCCATGCGATATTGATGCACTACGCCGTAGTCGATTCGATGTACCTGAAAATCAAGGCTCGGCGTCAGTTCACCATCTGCCAGCCAACCCAGCTCACGCAGTTCGTCCAAGTCGATCAACAACACATTACCCGCAAAGGCAGAGCTGCTCATGTAGGGCGAGTTGCCGGGGCCGATGCCGCCCAGCGGCAATATCTGCCACATCTTTTGCCCGGCGGATACCAGCCAGTTGACGAAGTGATAGGCCGCTGCGCCGAAATCGCCCGAGCCGTAAGCTCCGGGCAAAGAGGTGGGGTGAAGCAGGATGCCGCTGCTGCGGGCGAAATGCATGGAAAACCTTTCAGGAAAGAACCAGATGCCTGATCATCACGAGCCGCGACGCATCGCGCCGCCCGCCTCGACCTCTTCGCCACGCCCGCCGTGGCTGATCGGATGATTGAGCACCGCAGGCGCAGGCAGCTTGAGCAAGTGATAGAGATGGATCAAATTGTGACGGTAGAGTCGGTCGAAGCTCTCCACGGCGTGCGAGGGGTTGTAATCGCCGAACCACCAGAACCAGTCGGAGCTTTCGCAGGAGGAGAGCTGGCGCTCTGCCGCCTGATATTCCGCCTCGCTCAAGTGGCCGCCTACAGTCACCATGTCGTAGCTTTGTTTCGCCATGCACAGCAGATCCCAAGCGCGATCTTTGTCGGGTGAGCCGATCCAGGTGGAGAAAGTGCCGTAGACCCAGCTTCCGGCGACCAAGCCCGGCAATTCGCCCTCGGCGGGAAAATCGACGCTGCCTTGTTCGCCGCGTCGCGCCAGATAGTCGCTGTAGGTCGTGGACCGGATGACGGTATGTTCTTCCAGTGCGGCATAAAGATCGTCGAGGAAGTAGAAACCGTTGTACGGGTAGTATTCCCAAGCGTTCTCGCCGTCGAGGATCACGCTGACGACTGGTGTCTCATCGCCCTGACGTTGACGGGCGATCTCTTCTATCTGGGCGATGAAGTGCAATGCGGCATCGCGACCATGCCAGCGCGAATATTCGAAACCGATCAGGTCGGAGAGGCGGTCATCACGGAAGAAGGTGTGGATCTTCCGGCTGGCTCCGGCGATGTGATAGGGACGATACAGATACTCCGCGCGCGCGGGCAGATTGCTCTGAACCGCGCGCAGACTGTTGGCCAGCACCGTTTCGCCGCTGGCGGCCCAATGGCAATCCTGCTCTGCCAGCACTTCCAGCAACGCCGTCGATACCGCACCTTCGGCAGGCCAGATGCCTTGCGGCGTCGTGCCGAAGCGCTTCTGGTGTGATTCCAGCGCCGAGGTCAGATGGGCGGCGACACGACCGCGTCCGCCGGGATAGTTCGGCGATTGCGGCAGGCTGCTGTAGGGCGTGCTTTCGCGGGCGCTGTTCAGATTCAGCAGCAGGGGCGCGAGCGGATGGTAGTGCGGCGTGGCAGAGATCTCAATCTGCCCAGTTTCGGCCAGCTTGCGATAACGCGGAATGATGCCGGAAACAACCTCGCCGATGACTTCGCACAACTGGCGACGGTCATTGGCGTCGAAACCTTCTCCCTTGCTCATCAGCGTCACGACCACCTCATGTTCGCGCCGCACGCTTTCTCCGCACCACGCTAGGTGGTACCAAGTCAGCAGGTCGGCCATGTACTGGCCAGAGAGATAGGTCAACGCCGTGTCGCCCGCCGCCTCCAGCGTCTTGAACATGTCGTACAGGCGTTTGTAGGCTGGGTACGGCGCGATCATTTTGGTATGGTTGCTGCGGAAACAGCTATCCAGAATGAACTTGCATTCAGCGTGACTCAGGCAGCTGAGATCGTTGCGCCCCAACAGACGCAGCAGCGGATCACGGATCGTACCGCTGGCGAACTGCTGTTCGTAATCCTCCAGTTGATCGAGCAGGATGGGCACGAAGTTGACCACTGCACGCATCTTGGGGTGACGCTCCAGATGGCTCGCCATGTCAGAGTAATCCTTGATGGCGTGCAGATAGACCCAAGGCAGCAGGAATTCGCCGCTTGCGTAGTCGCGGTAATCCGGCTGATGCATGTGCCAGAGGAAAACTAAATCTAGGGGTTTGTTCATGGATGATTCCGAAAAAACGCCGGGCATCCCGCGTGACGGGACGCCCGGGGTGAAGGTCAGCGAACTCGGTGGATGTCTTGTCCGAGCATGTCTGGCGTAATGAGCGTGATCCCCTTGGATGTCACAAAGAAGTGCTTGCTGTCTTCTTCCTGATCGAAACCAACCCGGAGACCCTCGGGTATCTTGCAACCTTTATCTACCACCACGCGATTGAGCACCGCACCGCGCCCGATGTCCACATCCGGCAGGATGACCGAGTCTTCGACGCTGGCATAGCTGTGGACATAGACATTGGAGAACAATAAGGAGCGTTTCACCGTCGCGCCGCTGATGATGCAGCCGCCGGAAACCAGTGAGTCGATGGCCGCGCCGCGCCGGGAGTCTTCGTCGAACACGAATTTCGCCGGGGGCAATTGCTCTTGATAAGTCCAGATCGGCCACTCCTGATCGTACATATTCAGATCAGGCACGATCTTGGTCAGCTCCATATTGGCTTCCCAGTAGGAGTCTATGGTTCCCACGTCGCGCCAGTAAGGCACGCCGTCATCCGCTTTGACGCAGCTGCCGGAGAAGCTCTGTGCGTAGACACGGTAATGCGAATTGACTAGATGCGGGATGATGTCCTTGCCAAAATCGTGGCTGGAGCGAGGGTCGTCCGCATCGCGCATCAACTGCTCGTACAGGAAGCGCGTGTTGAAGATGTAGATACCCATGCTGCACAGCGCGCGATCCGGGTTACTGGCCAGCGGCGAAGGATTATCGGGCTTCTCGACGAAGGTGACGACGCGCGAATCGCCGTCCACACCCATCACGCCGAACCCCTTGGCATCTTCGATCGGCACTTCGATACAAGCCACTGTCATGTCGGCCTGCTTCTCGGCGTGGAAAGCCAGCAGTTTGCCGTAGTCCATCTTGTAGACGTGGTCGCCGGCTAGGATCAGCACGTAGTCGGGCGCAGTTTCGCGCAGAATGTCGATGTTCTGGAACACCGCATCCGCCGTACCCTGATACCACTCTTCGTCGATACGCTGCTGCGCAGGCAGCACGTCGATGAACTCGCCGAACTTGCCGTTCAAAAAGCTCCAGCCGCGCTGGATGTGCTGGATCAGGCTGTGTGATTTGTACTGCGTGGCAACACCGACGCGGCGAATGCCGGAATTGACGCAATTGGACAACACGAAATCGATGATACGGAACTTGCCGCCGAACGGTACGGCAGGCTTGGCGCGCCAGTCAGTCAACTGGTGCAAGCGACTACCTCGGCCCCCCGCCAATACCATGGCGTAGGTATTCTTGGTCATCAAACTAACGAAACGCGAACTCACCTGCTTTGCCATGTTTCCCCCTGGGCATTATTTTGTGCCCAAACTACCCTGAGCCCGTTATCCCCGACTGCGCGGGAATGACGCAGTTTTGTGCTGATGGGCTGTTTGAGCTGAAATCAGTTGATGACAGTGGTCGGGAACAACTATACCAGATAGAGGCGAAAAAGAACCCCGCCCACCAGCACAGTTTTCAGGAAATCATGAAAGCGAGAGGGCGTTGCTGAGCAAACGGGCCGTGACATCCACCACCGGCACGATGCGCTCGTAATCCATACGCTTCGGGCCGACCACCGCCAGCGTGCCAATGACCTGACCGTTCGCCGAATAGGGCGCACTCACCACGCTGCACGCATCCAGCGAGGAAACCCCGGACTCGCTGCCGACAAAGACATGCACTCCCTGCCCATGCCGACCAGCATCGAGCAGCTGTATCAGCTCGGTCTTTTGCTCGAACAGCGAGAACAAGCGACGCAGCCGATCCATGTCGCCGGAGAACTCGTTCACCTCCAGCAGTTTGCGTTCGCCGCTGATGACATAGCTCTCCGACTTGCGCGCCAGTGTCTCGTCTCCTGCGGTGATGGCGGCAGACATCAACACGGTCATGTCCACGTGCAACTGACGCAGCTCACCAGTGAGTCGCTGGCGCATCTCATGAAAAGTGCAACCGGCATAGTTCTGATTGATGAAATTTCCTGCCTCGGTGAGTTGCGATTGAGTGTAATCGCGGTCGACCAGCAGCACGCGATTCTCCACCTCGCCGTCGGGCAACACGATGATGAGCAGCACGCGCCGTTCACCCAGCCGCAGGAACTCGATCTGGCGCAAGGTCGCCGCCTCGCGGCGCGGCGTGGCCACCACCCCGGCGTAGCGGGTCAATTCGGAGAGCACGCTGGAAGCCTGCGCCAGCAGACGCGCATGATTGTCCGGCTGCAACTGCTGCTCCATCTGGTGCAGCCGTAGCGCATCGACCGGCTGCACCACCATCAGGCGGTCGATGAACAAGCGATAACCCAGCCCGGTCGGCATCCGCCCGGCGGAAGTATGCGGACTGGACACCAGCCCCATCGCCTCCAGATCGGCCATCACGTTGCGGATGGTCGCCGAACTGACCTCCAGCCCGGAGAATTGCTGCAAGGCGCGCGACCCCACCGGCTGTCCATCGCTGATGTAGCGTTCGACCAAGGTGCGAAGCAGGATCTGCGCGCGTTCGTTGAGCATGACTCAGTCGCCGCAGTAGGGAGTCGCCATGCGTTCCAACAACGGCTTGAGATATTTACCGGTGACGCTGGCCGGGTCGTTGGCCACCACCTCCGGGCTGCCGCTGGCGATGATGAGTCCACCGCCGTCGCCGCCTTCCGGCCCCAAGTCCACCAGCCAGTCCGCAGTTTTGATGACATCCAGATTGTGCTCGATCACCACCAGCGTATTGCCTTGGTCGCGCAGTTTGTGGATGACCTTGAGCAGCAGGGCGATGTCGTGGAAATGCAGGCCGGTGGTGGGTTCGTCGAGGATGTACAAGGTACGTCCGGTGTCGCGCTTGGACAGTTCCAGCGACAGCTTGACGCGCTGCGCCTCGCCGCCGGACAGCGTGGTGGCGCTCTGCCCCAGCGTGATGTAGCCCAAGCCCACGTCCAGCAAGGTTTGCAGCTTGCGCGCGATGACCGGCACAGGCTGGAAGAACTCGTGCGCCTGCTCCACCGTCATCTCTAGGATCTGGTGGACGTTCTTGCCCTTGTACTGCACTTCCAGCGTTTCGCGGTTGTAGCGCTGGCCGTGGCACACGTCGCACGGTACATACACGTCCGGCAGGAAGTGCATCTCGACCTTGATGACGCCGTCGCCCTGACAGGATTCGCAGCGCCCGCCCTTCACGTTGAACGAGAAGCGCCCCGGCCCGTAGCCGCGCTCACGCGCTGCCGGCACGCTGGCGAACAGGTCGCGGATGGGCGTGAACAGGCCGGTGTAAGTCGCCGGGTTGGAGCGCGGCGTGCGCCCGATGGGCGACTGATCGACGTTGATGACCTTGTCGAAGAACTCCAGCCCGTGGATCTCGGCATACGGCGACGGCTCGGCGTGGCTGGCGTACAGATGTTTGGAGACAGCGTGGTACAGCGTGTCGTTGACCAGCGTGGATTTGCCCGAGCCGGACACGCCGGTGACGCAAGTCAGCAAGCCGACCGGCAGCTCCAGCGTGACATCCTTCAGATTGTTGCCGGTCGCACCGATGATGCGCAACATCCGCTCTGGGTCCGGCTGATGCGGCACGGATGGCGCTTCGATGCGGCGGCGACCCACCAGATAATCGCCAGTGAGCGAGTTCGGATTGGCGCAGATCTCGGCGGGCGTACCTTGTGCGACCACCACGCCGCCGTGTTCGCCCGCGCCCGGCCCCATGTCCACCACGTAGTCAGCGGTCTGGATGGCATCTTCGTCATGTTCCACCACGATTACACTGTTGCCCATGTCGCGCAGACGCTTGAGCGTATCCAGCAAGCGGTCGTTGTCGCGCTGGTGCAAGCCGATGGAAGGCTCGTCCAGCACATACATCACGCCGGTCAAGCCCGAGCCGATCTGCGAGGCCAGCCGGATGCGCTGCGCTTCGCCGCCGGACAGCGTCTCCGCCGAACGCTCCAGTGACAGATAGCCCAGCCCGACGTTGTTGAGGAAGGTCAAGCGGCTGGCGATCTCGGTGACGATCTTTTCTGCGATGGCCTGCTTGTGTCCCGGCAAGCTCACCTGCTGGAAGAAAGCCAGCGCCTGCTTCAGCGGCAAATGGCTCAGGTCGTGTAAAGTGCGGTCGGCCACGCGCACGTTGCGCGCCTCCAGACGCAGGCGCGCGCCCTTGCATTCCGGGCACACGCAGCCGTTCAGGAACTTGGCTAGCTCCTCGCGCACCGTGGGCGAATCGGTCTCTTTGTAGCGCCGCTCCAGATTGTTGACCACGCCCTCGAAGGGATGTTCGCGCAGCACCGGACGGCCCATCTCGTTGAAATGAGTGAAGGCGATGGCGTCTTTCCCGCTGCCGTAAAGCAAGATGTTCTGGATCTTCTCCGGCAGGCTCTCGTAGGCCAGTTCCAGATCGAAATCGTAATGTTTCGCCAGCGCGGAAAGCATCTGGAAGTAAAACTGGTTGCGCCTGTCCCAACCCTTGATCGCGCCCGAACTGAGCGAGAGCGTGGGGAAAGCGACGATGCGCTTGGGGTCGAAGAAGCTGATGTTACCCAGCCCGTCGCACTTAGGGCAGGCACCCATCGGGTTGTTGAACGAGAACAAGCGCGGCTCCAGCTCCGGCAGCGCGTAGTTGCAGATGGGGCAGGCGAACTTGGCAGAGAACAGATGTTCCTTGCCGGAATCCATCTCCACCGCCAGCGCGCGTCCTTCGGCATGACGCAGCGCCGTCTCGAACGACTCGGCCAGCCGCTGCTTGGCCTCCGGGCTGACCTTCAGCCTATCCACCACGATCTCGACGGTGTGCTTCTTGTTCTTTTCCAGCTTGGGCACTTCGTTGATGTCGTACACCTCGCCGTTCACCCGCAGCCGCACGAAACCTTGCGCGCGCAGTTCATCGAATAAGTCCAACTGCTCGCCCTTGCGATCCACCACCAGCGGCGACAGGATCATCACCCGCGTCCCTTCCGGCAGCGCCAGCACCGTGTCCACCATCTGTCCGACCGACTGCGCCTGCAACACCAGATCATGCTCCGGGCAATACGGGTCGCCCGCACGGGCGAACAACAGGCGCAGATAATCGTGGATCTCGGTGACCGTGCCGACGGTAGAACGCGGATTGTGCGAGGTGGCCTTCTGCTCGATGGCGATAGCGGGCGACAAGCCCTCGATCAAGTCCACATCGGGCTTTTCCATCAGTTGCAGGAACTGCCGCGCATACGCCGACAGCGACTCCACATAGCGCCGCTGCCCTTCCGCATACAGCGTATCGAACGCCAGCGAAGACTTGCCCGACCCCGACAACCCGGTGATGACCACCATCTGATTGCGCGGCAGATCGAGGTCGATGTTCTTCAGGTTGTGGGTGCGCGCACCGCGTATCTTGATGTATTCCATGCTGAACCAGAAAGACGAAAACGACCCGCGAATATACGCGAGTTTCAGTGCTTTCCCAAACGAGTCTAGGTACCCCTCAGTATGACGGGATAGCGGGTTATTGACGCGTCTAATCCATGCGCGTAGATTGTGCGCATGGATTAGACGCAGGAGATACAGAGTGGACACACTAACCGTTGGTAACCCCTCAAGCAAAAAGTCTGTCAATCTGGCTATCAATAACGAATTGTTGCAACAAGCCAAGGCACTCAACATCAACCTGTCTCAGACCTTGGAGCGGCATTTGGGCGAAGTGGTGCAGCAGATAAAACGGGAACAATGGCTGGCGGAGAACCAAGCCGCGCTAGACGAATACAACCGCCGCGTCGAAACGAGCGGTGTATTCAGCGACGGGCTGCGGAGATTCTAATGGCGCAATTCGACGTTTACCTCAACGCGAATCCCGAAACCCGTGCTGCCGTACCGTACCTGCTGGATGTGCAAGCCAACCTGCTCGACAGCTTGGCCACCCGCGTGGTCGTGCCGCTGCGCGTCGCCGCAGAAATGCCCCTAGCCGCCAAACACCTCAACCCGAAATTCACCCTCCAAGGCGCACCCGTGGTGATGTCCACCGCTGAACTGGCTGGCGTACCGAAGCGCTCGCTGGGTGAAAAAGTACATTCACTCAATGACCAACGCAACGAGATCATCGCCGCGATTGATTTACTGTTTACCGGGATTTGATGCGCGCTTAGGTTAATAAAAAAGGACACGTCACCGTGTCCTTTTTTATTTCTACCGCCCGCTTTGGAGGCGGCTCAGGAGTTTGACGAACTCGACGGCGAGGTGTTTGTTTTCGGGAGTGAGGGCGCGGAAATGGCGGCGAAGTTGAATGGACTCGGCTGTGTAATCGTCAGAGTCTCCGCCTAATAAATTCCGTTCGTTGTCGTTAGTGCTTACGCCTTCGGTGCGGGCATGAAGTGCCGCCACTGTTGTTTGAAGTGCCGCAGCAATTGCTTTCAACATAATTGCCGTGGGTTGTTGTACCCCTCGTTCAATGCGCGACAAATTGCTGGGGTCAGTTCCGATCCCATATGCCATTTGTTCCAATGTTTCCTTGCGCTCTTGGCGCAAGGCGCGAATGACTTGTCCGATTTCCATCCGCCAATTGTCAAAATCTATTGCGTTTAACGCAAAGCGGATGCCGCACGAAACTTAATAAATTGGCGCATTGCGCAAACTAATGGATAATTTGGCGTAATCAACAAATTAGTAGAAGTTCATGCCGTTTCTCGATTGGGTCAATAAAAATCAGGCGCAGAAAGCCTCGCGCGAAGTGCCTTACCACCTGCTCAAGCAGGAAGCTGTGTATGGCGACAGCGCCGAAAACTTGCTAATTCAGGGTGACAACTTGCTGGCGCTCAAGGCGCTGATTCCGTTCTATACAGGGCGGGTCAAGTGCATTTTCATCGACCCGCCGTACAACACACAAAGCGCCTTTACCCATTACGACGATAGGCTGGAGCATAGCCAATGGCTGTCTATGATGTATCCGCGTCTGGTATTGCTGCGCGACTTACTGGCGGAAGACGGCAGCATCTGGGTGACGATAGATGATAACGAAGCTCACTATCTCAAGGTGTTGATGGACGAGGTGTTTGGGCGAAAGAATTTTGTGGCTAATGTGGTTTGGCAAAAAAAAATATGCTGCCGCGAATGACCACAAGACGATTGCTCCAATGCACGATCACATCGTTGTCTATCGAAAAAGTGATGGTTGGCAAAGAAATCTTATGCCGCGAGGTGAAGAGAAAAATCGCCAGTATCGCTTTGAAGACTTGAAAGGAAAGTTTCGGCCTGACAACTACACATGCGGAAAAACATCTGACGAACGACCAAATCTTTACTATCCGGTAATACAGCCAAATACAGGAGAAGAGATTTGGCCCAAGAAAACGGCGGTATGGCGCTATTCAAAGGACGAGCATCAAAGGCACGTCTCTGAGAATTTGATCTACTGGGGAAAGGATGGATTAGGCAAGGTGCCAGCCTTCAAAAGGTATCTGCACATGTTGCGAAACGATGGGGTTGTTCCAGAAACTGTCTGGAGCCATGAATTTGCAGGTCATACCGATGGAGCACGTAAAGAAGCGCGCGAGGTATTGGGAACGACGATGCTGTCAGATGATTTTTTGACCCCCAAACCGGAGCGGTTGCTACAAGCAATTCTTACTATCGCATCAAATTCAGGTGACCTAATAATTGACTCCTTTCTTGGCTCAGGTACAACAGCCGCTGTCGCCCACAAGATGGGCCGTCGCTATATTGGCATCGAGATGGGTGAACATGCGCGCACACACTGTATTACTCGTCTGCAAAAGGTGATCGAAGGTGAACAAGGCGGCATCAGCCAAGCGGTGAACTGGCAGGGCGGCGGCGGTTTCCGTTTCTGCACGCTGGGCGAGGCGGCCTTCGATGAGCACGGACGCATCAATCAGGCAGTGCGCTTCGCCACACTGGCAGCTTACGTGTGGCATTTTGAGACGGGCATACCCTCACCCCCTGCCCCTCTCCCGGAGGGCGAGGGGGGCAACAACACGCCGCTACTCGGCATCCACAACGGCACAGCCTATTACCTGCTTTTCAACGGCATCCTCGGCGACCGCCGTCCGGCTTCGGGCAACGTGCTGACGCACGCAGTATTGCAGATGATCCATGACATCTTCCCGCACGCTGGGTGCAAGGTGATCTACGGCGAAACCACGCGCTTGGGCGCGGCACGGTTGGCGGCGGAGAACATCACGTTCAAACAAATTCCTTACGACGTGAAGATGCGTGGCTAAGCCGTCATTCCGGCGCAGGCCGGAATCCAGCGAAACAAACCTCGCCGCGAAGCGGCACAAACAGGTGTGGTCTGCTGCGCAGGATTATTTATTTGACTGGATTCCGGCCTGCGCCGGAATGACGGATTGGGAGGATTAAAAGTCACGATGTTAGAACTCAAGCAGTATCAAAAAAACGCGCTGTCGGCGCTAACGCAATTTCTCCAAGCCTGCCGCAGTGTGCCGGTGGCTGATGCGTTCCATGCCATGCTGGCAACGCAGAATCGAACCGATGAGCGTTATCACACGGTGTTTGATGAAGTGCCGTGTGTTTGTCTGCGCATTCCCACTGGCGGCGGCAAGACGTTGCTGGCGGCACATGGTGTGGCGCTGGCGGGTAAGGCGGTGCTGGATTCCGACGCGCCGCTTGCCTTATGGCTTACGCCGAGCGATACCATTCGTTCGCAGACGCTGGAGGCATTGAGTAATGCGCGGCATCCGTACCGCCAGGCTTTGGCTCAGTATTTCGGCGACCATGTGCGGGTGTGCGATCTGGAAAGTTTGCAAACTATCAGCCCGCACGATGTGGGCAAGGCGTGCATCGTGGTGGTGGCGACCATTCAGTCGTTCAACGTGACGGACACCGCCAAGCGCAATGTGTATTCGTTCTTTGAGGAACTCGCGCCACACTTCGATAACCTGCCCGCGAACATCAGCGCGGGGCTGGAAAAAGTGACGGAAGCCGATTTGCAAAACCAGCCTTACCTGACCGCCAAGGATATTGGCCGCACCAAATACTCCGTGGCGAACTGGCTGCACTTGCATCATCCGGTGGTGATCGTGGATGAGGCGCACAACAACCGCACCGACCGCCTCTTCAAGACGCTGGGCAGATTGAATCCAAGTTGCGTGGTGGAACTGACGGCCACTCCGGTGGCGGGTAACAACGTGCTGTATCACGTCTCGGCGCAGGAGTTGAAAACCGAGCAGATGATTAAATTGCCCATCGTGTTGGCGGAGCATCCCGAAGGTTGGCGCGAGTGTTTGCGCGATGCGATTTTGCAGCGCGATAGTTTGGAATTGGTGGCGCAAAAAGAAGCGGACTACATTCGCCCCATCGTGTTGGTGCAGGCTGCCCCTAAGGGCAACGAAGCCACAGTCGATGTCGTGCGACAGCATTTACTGGAACAGGAAAATATCCCCGAGAGCCAGATTGCAGTTGCCACGGGGGAGCAGAAAGAATTGAGCGGCATCAACCTATTTGATCCGGCTTGCCCGATTCGTTATGTGATTACGGTCGAGGCATTGAAAGAAGGTTGGGATTGCTCGTTCGCTTACGTGCTGGCCTCTTTGCAATCGGTTAATTCAGCCAAGGATGTCGAGCAGCTGCTGGGGCGCGTGTTGCGTATGCCTTACGCAAGAACGCGACAGCAGGAGGGGCTGAACAAGGCTTACGCGCACATTGTCGCGGAAAATTTTGCACAGGCTGCATCCAATCTGAAAGACCGCATGGTGCAGAACATGGGCTTTGAGCGGTTTGAGGCTAGCCTAGCCATTGTGCCGGAGCAGAAAGCATTGCCTTTGACGGGAGGCGCAACAGCAACATTACCCTCCATACCCGATTGTCATATCGAAGTGCCGAAGATGCCGGACACCCAGCATTGGCCGGATGAAATCAAGGCCGCCATACAGATCATGCCCACGTCACAAGGCGCAACGATTCTGCTTAAAGGCGATATGGATGCCGACACGCTGACACAGGCTGAAACTTTCATCAGCCATGCCTTGCCGGAAAAGGCGCGGATTGCAGTCAAGGAACAATTCGATGCGCATCGCGCCATGCGCCGCGCGTTGCGCGCGCCCGCACAACTCGGGCTGACTTTCGCGCCGATCCCGCAACTCTGTTTGAATCTCGATGGTTATCTGGAGGTGGTCGAAAAAGAAACGCTGTCCAGTCTAGGCGACTGGGACTTGCTAGGTCAGCCGGTGCAGCTGGCTGGATTCTCGATTACCGAGAGCGTCAACTCGTTCGAGATAGATGTGAACGGCGAGAAAATCAAATACCGCCATCTGGACGCACAGCAACTCAAGCTGAATGAGGTAGCCAGTCATGTCAGCGAACAAGATTTGGTGCGCTGGCTGGATAGTGAGGTGCGTAAGCCTTATTTGTCGCAGGCTCAGTTGCAAGCGTATTTGGTCAAAGTGATTACGCATCTGACCCGTGAGCGTGGATTTAGCCTGACAGCGTTGGTACGCGCACGGTTTCAATTGGCTCAGGCGCTTGCCCGTGAGGTGGTGCGCTTGCGGCAGATTGCGATGGAGCATGGGTTTCAGGGGCGGTTGTTTGAAATGACTGTGCCATCACTGGATCAGTCTGGGCATTACAGTTTCCAATTTGAAGCAGGCATGTATCCCGCTCGCCAGAGTTATCAAGGCAGCTACGAATTCAGCAAACATTTTTATCCGGTCATTCACGACTTGCGCGAGAAGACCCCAGCCGGACAAACCGCAGAAGAGTTCGTGTGCGCGCAAGCCTTGGATGCGCATCCCAAGGTCAAGCAATGGGTGCGCAACATCGAGCGGCAGGAAAAGTTCTCGTTCTGGTTGCCCACCTCAACCGATTACTTCTACCCCGACTTTATTGCGGAGCTGGATGACGGGCGAGTGTTGGCGGTGGAATACAAAGGCGAGCCATACAAAACCAACGATGATTCCCGCGAGAAAAACCAAGTGGGGAATCAGTGGGAGAAATCTAGTGGTGGGCGTTGTTTGTTTTTGATGGCAGTTGCCAAGGATGAGCAAGGGCGGGATGTGCGGCAGCAGATTGCAGAGAAGCTGCAAAACGCATATTTTCCTCAACCGTAGTGGTCTGACTACCATCTATTAGCCAATCCGAAGGTAAGGTCTAAATGCTGCTTACCCACAAAGACTAGCCCTACCGCAACTTGCGCACTTGAAACAAAGCGAATTACCGATAGACGACAGGCAACTGCTCGACGGTCACGCCAGTCGCCCACAGTTTGGACATGATGCGCACGGCCTGTGTCGGCTCGCTGCTGGTATAGAAACGCTCGTCACCCAAGGGTGGCATCGCGTCGAGGTCAGTCGGCTGCGGTAGTTCGAGGTCGATGCGACGCTTCAGTTCACGGGCGACGGCGAGGCCGGTGTCGACCAAGGTGATCTCTGCGCCGACCACCTCGCGGATCAACGGAGCAAGGAAGGGATAATGGGTGCAGCCGAGGATCAGGGTGTCGGCTCCGCTTGCCAGTAAGGGTGCGGTGTAGCGCTCGATCAACTGGCGGGCTTCCGCGCCTAGCAGGTCGCCCCGCTCGACTATTTCGACTAGGCGCGGGCAGCCTTGGGTGACGATCTTGACGTTGCCGGCATACTTTTCCAGCAAAGCGGCGAAGCGTGCACTTTCCAGCGTGCCTATGGTGGCCAGCACGCCGACCACGCCGGTTTTCGTCGCCGCCACGGCGGGTTTGACGGCGGGCTCCATGCCTATGATGGGCAGCGAATAGTGCCGTCGCAGCCCGCCAGCGGCAGCGGCGGTAGCTGTGTTACAGGCGATGACGATGGCTTCCGCGCCTTGTTCGATCAGAAAACGACTGAGCAGCAAGGAGCGCGCTTCGATATAGACCGGAGACTTGTCGCCATAAGGAACGTGGGCGGAGTCGGCCACGTAGATCAGTCGCGCCGTCGGCAGCTCGGCGCGGATGTGCTGTAGCACCGACAGTCCACCCACGCCGGAATCGAACACAGCGATGGTTCCCGAAAATGATGTCACGCGCTAACTCCCGTCACTCCCGATGCGGCGGGAGTATTCCGATCAAACCTCCAACTGGCTGCGCAGATACTCTTCGTAAGTGCCGTTGTAGTCAGTCACGCCCTTATCAGAGATCTCAATGATGCGGGTGGCCAGCGACGAAACGAACTCGCGGTCATGGCTGACGAACACCAGTGTGCCCTTGAACTGATCCAGTGCGGTGTTCAGCGACTCGATGGATTCCATGTCCATGTGGTTGGTCGGTTCGTCCATCAGCAGCACGTTATTGCGTTGCAGCATCAGCTTGCCGAACAACATGCGACCCTTTTCGCCGCCGGACAGCACCTTGACGTTCTTTTTTGCATCGTCGCCAGAGAACAGCAAACGTCCCAACGTGCCGCGCACCACTTGATCGTCGTCAGACGGGCCGCGCCAATCGGTCATCCAGTCCATCATCAGCTTGTCTTCGGCGAAGTCGTGCGCGTGGTCTTGCGCGTAATAGCCGATCTTGGCTTTGTCCGTCCACTTGATGGTGCCGGCATCCGGCGCAAGATCGCCCGCCAGACAGCGCAGCAGCGTGGTCTTGCCGATGCCGTTCGGACCGATGATGGCGATGCGCTCGCCCGCGTCGATGCGGAAGTTCACATTGGAAAACAGCACGCGGTCGAAGCCCTTGCTCATCTGCTGCACTTCCACGGCGGTGCGGTGCAGCTTGTCACGCTCGTCATATTCGAAGCGGATGAACGGGTATTGGCGGCTGGAAGGTTTGATGTCCTCGATCTTGATCTTGTCGATCTGGCGCGCACGCGAAGTCGCTTGCTTGGCCTTGGAAGCGTTGGCGGAGAAGCGCGCCACGAACGCTTTCAGCTCAGCGACCTTTTCCTTGGCCTTGGCGTTGTCGGCAGATTGCTGCTCACGCGCCTGCGACGAAGCCAGCATGTAGTCGTCGTAATTGCCCGGATACACGGTGATCTTGCCGTAGTCCAGATCGGCCATGTGGGTGCACACGCTGTTCAAAAAGTGCCTGTCATGCGAGATGATGACCATCGTCGAGTTGCGCGCGTTGAGGATGTCCTCCAGCCAGCGGATGGTGTTGATGTCGAGGTTGTTGGTCGGCTCGTCCAGCAGCAGGATGTCCGGGTTGGCGAACAAGGCCTGCGCCAGCAACACGCGCAGTTTGAAGCCGGGCGCGACTTCGCGCATCGGGCCGGTGTGCAAACCGATGGCGATACCCAAGCCCAGCAACAACTCACCGGCACGCGCTTCGGCGGTGTAGCCGTCGTATTCGGCGAACACCGCTTCCAGATCAGCGGCGCGCATGTAGTCTTCTTCGGTGGCGTCAGGATTGGCATATAGTGCATCGCGCTCGCTCATCGCCTCCCACATCTCGGTGTGGCCCATCATCACCACATCCAGCACACGATTGTCTTCGTAAGCGAACTGATCTTGCCGCAACTTGCCGAGGCGCTCGCCGCGATCCAGCATGACTTCGCCCGAGGTCTGCTCCAGATCCCGTCCGAGGATCTTCATAAAGGTGGATTTGCCGCAGCCGTTCGCGCCGATCAAGCCGTAACGGTTGCCGTCACCGAATTTGACAGAGACGTTCTCGAACAACGGCTTGGCGCCGAATTGCATGGTGATATTGGCGGTAGCTAACATGGTGAGGCCTGCAAAAGTAAGGCGCGCATTCTACCACCACCCGCCCCCGGATACCGCTTAGGCCACGCGGCCCGTAAACCTTATTGCACGCGCACGGCCGAGTAGGATAAACTTCGCCCGCGAGATTGGTTGGCAGCACTGATGTGTCGCGTTTTTTCTATAACGAGCTGTATCAAAGGAGAGGGTTATGCTTACATTGTTGGTACCAGTTGGGATTTTCGTTTTGGGCATCGTGGTTTCCGTCGCCTGCTCCAGCGCCGCAGTTCAGCGCCTTGAAGAAGTGAGCAAGAAGTAATCGACTCACCGGCTAGGCCGGGGGCGCTTACGGCGTACCTCGGCGCTTCAAAAGCAAATCGTTTGTTCTGTCTTTGTAAAAACGCGGTCGTATAGACCGTGTTTTTTTATCCTTACGCACAATACCTTCATGAGCCCAACAACCGAACACCCCTATCTGGTGAAATTCGTGCTGATGTCCGCAGCGTCATTTTTCGTCGGCGCGATGCACGGCATGTTGCAGGTAATCCCTGCGGTGCGCCTCTGGCTGGATTCCATCGGCAGCCCTTTCGGCGGCCCCGGGCACATGATCGACCCGCTGGCTCACGCTCACTTGAATCTGGTTGGCGGAGTGGTGATTCTGGCGATGGGCATCTCGTACTATCTGCTACCCATCTTCAGCGGCAAGCCGATCTACTCGCAACGCTTGATCAACCACTCGTTCTGGTGGACCAGCATGGGCGTGTTCTTTTTCTATACCACGCTCATCATCTTTGGCGTGTGGGAAGGGAATCTGCTGCTAAGCAATTCGCCGGATCAAATCGTGGTACACGGCTACTATGGCCCTGTGGTCGCTGGCTCCGGCATCGTGATGGCGACGGGCTTCGGCGTCTATATGCTCAATATCGCGCTGACGCTGCTGCTCGGTAAGAAGGCTAGCGCTTAAGACTACTTCGCAACCACGCCGAGAGGGAAGCGCAGCACACTTTCCTCTCCCTTGCGCTTGATCTGCACCTGCAACACCGAGCGCTCACCCGGCTCCACATCCACGGCACGGCGATAGACACCGACCTGTCCATCCTGTATCGCCTGCCGCCAAACATCCTGATCGGATGTGCGCAAAGACACCATCAAGTCGAAAGCTGGGCGCCCGCGCGCGCCTGTCGCCATCACCAGAAATTCGTTCATCCCCGGCTGAGGTGGCATCGGCCTAGATTCGACGCGTATCTCCACGCCTTGCCATTGCTGCGTCGGGATGGTCGCGCCGGCATCCTCTCCACCGCACGAAGCCAGCAGGCCAGACAACAGCACGACACTGCCGAGCCGCGCGAATGCCAGCGAATCACTTGTTCTGTTCAGCTTCATCTGTGCCATCTTTGTTCGTATCCGAATCCAGCCGTCCGCCATCTTTGGAGCCATACAGCTTCACCATGTAATAAACCAGCGCGCTTGCCGCTGTGACATAAACCAGCGCCGCACCGAACCCCCAATCCACCCACGCCCGCTCATAGCCGGGACGATCGCCCCAGAACGGGAAACTTAGGCCGACTGCCACCAAGAGCACGGTCAGAATGACCGACAGAAACCAGAACGGGATCCCCGCCTGCGACTCCGGGATCTTTTCCACCAATTCCCAGTCTTCCAGACCGCGTTTGGCACGACGCTCTTCGTCGTTCGCGTAGCCAAAATGACTGGCGGTATCCTGCCCCCAACTCGACTCTTCGACGGCGGTCAGCGGGATCTTTTTCTTCTCATCGTTTGCAGACATCGCCCCTCCTATTTCGTGAAATGCTGGATCGGGAAGCGCCCTACCCAACCGTCCGCCGCCTCAACTTCGACCACAAAAGACGCCAGCCCATGCTGCATCCCCGGCAAGATACTGAGTGTGACCGATTCACGCCCCACCGGCCCGAGTTCGAAGGCTTCCTCGCTGAGTTGGTAGCTGCCCTGCGGCAAGCCATTGACCTTCACAGCAAACTGCGCGGAATGATACATCTTGTTGGATACCGCGATCCGGTAACTTTGGAAGTTGCGCCCCTCTGCCGTATCGCCGCGATAGACCGTCACATGATAGGGATCGTAAGTCAGCAAGCCCCAAGTGAACATGACCGCGCCGATGATGGCGAACGGCGTCGTCCAGCCCACACGCGAGAACAAAGAATAGCTCGCATCGCGTAGTTTGCTGAGCTTGTCTTCGCGCGCGCCCAACTCGAACTTCAACAAGCCGGCCTCGCCCTGCTTGGCATGTAGCCGATCACAGGCGTCGATACATTCGCCGCAGTTGATGCAGCTCGAATAGACATCGGTCTTGCGCGGATCGAGGTCGAGGAAGCACGACGTCACGCAGTAGTTGCACTTGGCGCAGTCTTCGGCGCGCGTCGCGTCGTAGGCTACATGCAGCGTCTGCTTGGTCTTGAACGAGTGCTGCCACATGCGGTAGATACAAGCGAAGCGGCACCAGAAATGGCGCAGCATGGCGATGTCCAAGAACGTGATCGCCACCGCAAAAGCGTAGATCCAGTGTAAGGAGCGCGCCAGATTCGGATCGTCCTGAAACGTGACGAAAGACCAGACCATCTCCGGCGGATAGAAATAGAACAGCGGAATGAGCGCGAGCAACAGGGAGGCAACCAAAAAAGCTCCGCCCAGTATCAGCCAGTTCAGCACCTTGTTCTTATCTGCCGCCACCACCATCGAACCCGAGGAAAGGCTCATGTCGGCACGCTTGCCCAGCATCTTGCGGGTGAGCTGGTTCGCCCACTCCGAAAGCGTGTTCTGCGGGCAGACCCAGCCGCAGAACACGGTGCCGACCGTGGAGTAGACCAGCACCAACAAGCTGACGATGGACACCCACAACCCCATGATCATAAAGAAATCGCCCAGCCAGATCTGCCGATCCAGCACCACAAAAGCGCCCGCCATCGGGTCGATGCGAAACAAACCACTAGCGGGGATCAGCACTGCTAGAATCAGCGTGGCGATCTGTACCGCGCGGCGTTTCCAGTGGAAGTGGCTAGGCTCAGGAGGCTTCTTGGCGCCGACCAGCTTGATGGGGATAACTTTACGGGGCTGGGGGCTGGCGGACATGCGGTTGATCTCCTGATTGGCGGGCCTCACGGTCAAACGGACTCAATTCGAGCAAGCGGGCACGTGTCGCGCTGGCTACCGGATCGCCAGTCTGGCGCTCGATACGCCAAAGCGCGCGTAAGGCCTCGACATGCTGGGGGTTGATGCGCAAGATCTGATGCAGGGCATCTTTCTCGCTCAGCCCATGCTGCCTAGCCTGCGAGAGCGACGCCAGCATCGTATCAGCCAATGCTAATGTAGTCCAATGATCGCGCGGGTTGGCCTGATAGGCCATGCGCACCAGATGGGTGGCCTGCTGCGGAGAGCCTTCCATGCCCGCCAGCCAACTGCGCACCATCAGCTCCGTTCCCGCATAGCCACGCTCGAACGACTCGTGATCGCCCTCAGTCACGCCTAGCGACTCCGCCGCCTTGTCCATACGTGGCCTGACTCGCAGCAGCACGTTCAGCATCGCCGCGACATCCAGTTCACCTGCGTAACGAGCGCGCGGCAAGCGAAACTCCAGCAACGGCGACCATTCGTCCTGCACCGGCCCAGCACTCTCGGGGATCGCGCCCCAATAGCGCCCCAGCCAAGTCCAACCGCCTTCGCCCGCTGTGGCCGCCTCTTGCTGATCGGGCGACATACGTTGCAGATTGCGCATCACCCCGGCTGCACCGGCAAAGTGCTGACGCGGTCCGACCAGCGCCAAATGCATCCCATCCAGGAACAATTGCGCTTCGGGGAAGACTTGCCGGAAAGTGCGCAACACCACGCGCAGCGATTCCTTGTCGAACTGGTTCACCGCCAGCCATTGCACGAAGATGCCGTCGTCGCTGAGCCGTTCACGCGCGCGTTGGAATTGCTGCACCGAGAGCAGCGAACTCAACCCGACCAGATCAGGATGGAACACGTCGCCGATGATGACATCGTAATGCTCAGTCGTCGCACTCAGATAATGCCGGGCATCGTCACGCGCAACATGAGTCTGCTTCATCGCGTCATGGTTAGCTGAAGCGAACCAGTGCTCAGAGGCGATGATCGCCCCCTGCGACAACTCCACCGCACTGCGCTGCAAATCAGGGAAGGGCAAAGAACCGGAGACGCTGATACCCGTGCCCAATCCGAGGAACAACACCGAGCGCGGATGCGGATGCAGCAACAATGGCAGGCGCGCCTGATTGGCCTGCACATAGACGGCAGTCGGCTCAGTGGAGGCATCCATGCGCTGGAGATCGGTCAGCAACAGGCGCTGCCCATCGCGCTGCTCGACGACATGGGTGATGGAGACCGCATCCTCGTACAGATAGAGGTTCTGGCTGCGGACTTGCGCCTTGGGCAGCAAGGCGCTGACCTCGGGAAATTTGAGCAAGGGCCAAGCCGCCACAGCCAGAACGGGCACGGCGAGCCAAGCGGCCCGTGACGCAGCCCAACAAAGCCCCAACACCAGCAACACCAGCGCCGCGATCACGACCGTGGCGGCACTTCCCAACAAGGGGATCAGCACAAAGCCCGCCAACATCGCCCCCAGCGCAGCACCCAGCGAATTCGCACCATACAGCCACATACCGCCGCCCTGCGTGCGTCCATGCAGCAAGGGCAGCCACGCCCCCAACACCAAAGTGACCGGCAAGGTGAGCAAGGCCAGCACCAAGCCTTGCGTACTCAAGGCGAAGAATAACGAGACAAATTCCGCTCGCTCTATCCATGCCGACAAGAACGGCAACGCCCACAGACTCAGCAGTGCGAAGCCGCAGGCCAGAACGGGCAGCGCGAGGAACCACTTTTCTTTGTGCCGCGCGGGTGCGAACAAGCTGCCCAAGCCTATGCCCAACAAGAATGCCGCCAAGATGATCGCCAACACATACTCGGTGCGCAGCATCACCATACCGAACAAGCGCGTCCAGCCTATCTCCAAGATCAAGCTGGACGCGCCTATGCCCGCATAGACCAGCAAGGTCGCCCAGGACGGGCGGACGACGGGCGCACTTGGCGCTGTCTCCGATCTGACGGCAAAGCGCACGGACAGCAGCACGGCGGCCAACGCGACCAGAACGCCCAGAACAGCGATGAGCCTGACCGCACCGCCCCATCCCAACAACGGCAGCAAACCCAACGGCAACAGCGCCCCGCACGCCGCTCCCAACGTATTCAGCCCATAGATCGGGCCCAAGCGCGAGGGGACGTTGCCCAGCGCAGCCAGCACGAGCGGAAAGCCTGCGCCCATCGCAAAGGCGGGCAGCATCAGCAGCAGCACCGCCACGACACCTTGCAGGACATACCATTGCGTCAACTCAAGCTGCGCTGCCGCCGCCTCGATGCCGCCGGAAGAGGCGTGCATCAAGGTGGGCAACAGTAAGGCATACAGCGCGATGCCCCCCTCCAGCGCGGCGAACAACAACAGTGGTTTTTGGATGTGTGCCAGTTTGCGTGCGGCGAACAGGCTGCCCGCCCCCAGTCCAGCCATGAAGGCAGTGACGGTCAGCACGACAGCGAACACACTGACGCCGAATTGCAGCGAGAGCATCCTCACCCACAGCACCTCGTAGGCAACGCTGGTCAGGCCGGATATGCCGTAAAGCGCCGCCAGCAGCCAGTACAGATTGGAGAGATTCGGCTGAGTCGGCAGACTCTTCCCCTCAAGCATGTTCACACCTTAGTTTTAATGGCACGAATGCCTGAAAAGATTGCCCCCGACACGATGGCAGACCGAGGCAAGCTATGATGGCTAGAAGGGGTAGAACCAGACCAAGCCGACGACCACATGCACCAAGGCCAACGTCATAGTCAGCCCGGCAAAGATCGTGTGCGGAACGAATACGCGCTTGCCATAGATGCCCATGGCGATGCCCAGTCCGCCGGTGATGAGCAGCAACACCAGCAACGGCGCACCGAGCAGGAACATGATGACCTGGCGCTGATGATCCCGCTCCGGGTTCGCTGCGGCGGCAGCCGCTTCTTCCTGTTGCTTAAAGGCTTTCATCACCGCTGTCGCGTTGGCTTCAGTTGGTGGCTGTGCTGCCAAGGCCGTCGGCGCGAGAAAGTACAAGCTCAGCGACAAGGCCAGCATGGCGTGACGCAGGCACGCCGATACCACATCCCAAGTCTTACCGATCATTACTTCTGCTCTCCCGATGCCGCGTTCTTGTGTTCTTTCTTGCGCTCGGCATAACGCCAGACCAAGATCGCCATCAACAGGAATGGGGCGAAGAAGATGGTCAGCAGAAAGATGAAGATATACCACGGGGTGTCGATGGAGACATGTAGATAGCGGTAGCTATCCATCGCCCAGCTCGGTTCAGTCCATAACAGGGTAAGACACAGCACCCCGGCGATGCGCGAGAGGTATCCACTTGTGTTCATTTTTTCTTTCCTTCGTGCTGGACATCCCGCACACAGCGGAACCCAAAAAAGTCGGAGGCGTAATTCGGCCATGCATAGTTTCGATGGAAGGTCGCTGTCGAGAAGGGGTCGCCCTTCCATGAGCCACCACGCAGTACTTTGTAGCGCCCGCCGACAGGCATCAAGTCGACCACTTTAAGCGCTTTGTCCTGATCGCTGGCTGCACGAGCAACCTTACCTTGGAACAAATCTTCCGGCGCCTTGCTGCCGTCGTAAGGCTTGAAATCATCTGCCGTCCATTCGTTCACATTGCCCGCCATATCCATCACGCCGTAGGGGCTTGCGCCCTCGGGATAACGGGTCACATCCGTCGTCGAGCCGACGTTGTAATAGGTGTTCAAACGCGTTGGCTCCATCGTGTTACCCCAAGGCCAGCGCCGCGCATCGCTTCCGCGCGCGGCCTTCTCCCACTCAGCCTCAGTGGGCAGACGCTTGTTCGCCCATTTGGCATAGGCCGCCGCATCGAACCAAGAAACCAAGGTGACAGGATGTTTCAGCTCATGCAAGGGGATCTTGCCGTCTTTCCAATGCAAGGGAGGGCGATGGCCGGTGGCCGCCACGAACTTGGCATATTGCGCGTTGGTGACAGGATATTTGTCGATTTCATATGCGCCCAGTTGCACGCCGTGCTGAGGATGATTCTGCGCATCGGCACGCTCCAAATCCGTTCCCATCTGGAATTCGCCCGCAGTGATCAAGACGGTTTGATCCAACTCGGCCCACTCAGCTTGGGGGATCAAGGTCTCGATCTGGTCTTGCGTGTAGCCCGCAACCACATCCTTGTTGTCTTCGTTGATCTTATGCAACGAGACATCTTCGCCAGCCGCACGAACTCTGGAACTTTCCTCTTTCAGATCGTAGGTGGCTTTGTTCCGCATGTCAGACACGCGGTTAGCGCCCAGCTGAACCACGTGAACACTTCCGCCGATGATGGCCAGAACGAGGCAGGTTACGATGGTAGCAGAGAGATAACGCTTACGACGCGCGCGCTCTTCGACCGTAACGACCGACTTATAACCGATGTGAGGCTGTGTCATTCTTTCACTTCAACGCCCGCATCTGCCGGCGCATTCTTATCCTTGTATACCAAGTGACGGGGGCGTCTGCCGTACGTGCTCTTTATCATGATCTCGCCAAGTATCCCGCCGAAGGCCGCCGCCTCCATAGCAAGGATCACGAAAAATCCCCACCAACCGAAAGGCAGCAAATGCTCACCCGGCAAGAGATGCGGTGCATTCATGATTTGAACATAGGCGATACTCCGTACGATGAGAGGCGGGAAGTAACACAACCATTTCCCTCCCATGCCGAAGATCGCCGCAACCAACAATCCGACAAAGAACGGCAAGACGAAAACGTCAGCAATCCACAAGGGACTAAAACTTTCCAACCCCTTGAAGACCTCGATTTGCACCCCAAGGAGCCTATCTCCGAAGTGATTCAACGCACTGCCCAACAGCAGTGCGACGAATCCGTTGGTCAGGCGTTCTTTATTCATGCTTGTATGGCTTACCTGTGAGCTTCTGATATTCAGCCTTGCGCGTATCTTCCAGATACCAATCCTTGACCTTCAGGCTCGCCAGATAGCCAGCCAGTGCTTTACGATCCTGCTCTGAGAGCTTGGCATAAGATGGCATCTTCCATTCTGGAAGCAATCTGGTCGGGAGAATTTCCTGTGGCGATTCGGCCGAAAGATAGCTGTAGAGCCATTCCTCGGTACGCAAAGAGCCTATGCCGTCCAAAATAGGAGCTGGCACCGTTTCTTGCATATTTTTCACCGTCCATAGCGAGTGGCACTTTTTGCAACCATTCTCGCGGTAGATATCCATCGCAGTCCGCGACAGCTCGGGCGTCGCAGTAGAATAGTAAGGTATGCCCTGATCGACTTCCTTGGTCGTGTGCTGGACCCAGATATTTTTTGCCATCGCCACAGCCACTACCAAGACGATGATTAGGATTATTACCTTCTCCCCGCGCTTCATTTCTTTTTCTTACGCTCTTCTTCTAACTTCAAGTGACGCTCTCGGCTCTTTTCTTGTGCAACCAAGACTTCCCGACTTTTTGCATATTCCTCAGGGGTCATTTTGTCCTGATCGCCTTCATTGAAGACTAGATACTTGATGTCCTCATCAAACTGTTCATTCTTGGACGCCCAACGAATACCATAAATCGCAGCGATGATAATCATGCCGCCGATTATCAGCCACAGATAGATAGTCCATCCATCACCCAATGATTCAAAAAATCCCATATTTTCCTCGCTAGACTAGAACAGATAGCCGGAAAGCATCTGTGTTGCACCAAAAGCAACGGCGGCAATGATACCCAGAATAATGGCACCAAAGAGAATTTTTTCGCCCCGCTTCATCGTTTTGGGGGCCGACTTACCGAACATAACCGTAAAAACGATACCTGAAAAGACGAACACCCCTAAGAGCATAAACACGAACACCCCTACACTAAACTCTTGGCTCCGCATTCCTTCTATACTCAAATCCAAACTTGGCGAAACACCCTCTCCCGCCTGTATCAGCAGCCCATGAGCAGTACCTACCATATCAAGCTGCATACTAACGAACTCCTTATTATCGACTTCCAAACATGACAATGCCGCCCATCGGGCGGCATTGCTTTACTCACCTGCTGTCAAATCAAGCTTTGACTTGCGGAGAACTCTTGTCGTAGTTATCCACAAAGAAGCTGAAAACGAGCGGGCCTAGGTACGCAATTGCGATAATCAAACCAATTGCGATCGGACCATTGTCAAGCTCAATCATTATTATCTCCTAGTAAATTTATTACAATCAAATATAGGCAAATCAATCAATGATCATGCTTATGCGTCGGCTCCCAGCTGCTGGGAGGCAAGCGCTTGATGACGATGGTTGCGCCCAAGAAGAACGCCAACAGATAGAAAATATCGATTGTGTAACCGATATCCCACCAAGGCTGGAAGCGCTCTCTAGTACCGTCAGCCTTCTTATTACCCTCGTAGTTGGAGAGTACAACCTGCGGACCGACCACTGTGTACTCGCGCAAATCGGCACCGTTCTTTTGCAACGCTTCGATTTGAGGAGCCAAGATACGCAGGTCATCCAAAGACACAGGATGGCGCTCTATCTGCGAAGCCTGAGCACTACCCTTGTTAGCATCAACAATCTTTTGCATGGCTACGGCATCATCCTGAATCGCCTGAACTTCAGGAGAGTTTAGGGTTTTGACATAGTCAACATAGATTGCCGCAGTTGGACGCTGCCCCCAAAGCGGGAAGGTAATCGCAAATGCAGTCAGCACAGTCAGGAAAACCAGAGCAACAACCGGAACCGGCACGCGATTGTTGTCCTCAGTGATCCCACCTAGGTCCTCAGCCTCCCAAAGCGCCTTATCCCGTTCATTCTTTTCAGAATCACTCAATGTTACTAGTGGATTGGAAAATACCCATGACATAGTAGCGCTCCCCTTATTTAAGACTCAGCATGAAATCGACCAGATCGCGGATCCGGCTATCCTTAGCAAAGGAAGGCACTTCAGGCGCATCAGCCCGCTTGCCCTCGCTATACTCGGTGTACTCGGCACGCCACTTATTGAAGTCGATCTTGGCTCCAGTTGCATCCTTCTCACCCCACAAGTAATCATACCGAGGCATGATCGAGTGCGGCTGCACCAAGCGAGGATTGAAGAAGTGCAACATCATCCACTCTTTAGAAGAGTTGCGTGAAGCTACGTGCAACAAGTCTGGAGCCTTCCGGTCAGAACCGAACGCAGTGGGAGACTCACCATTGAAGTCACCCAACATTGGAGGCGCACCGAAGACCTGCCAATCCTGCGTTTGCTCTGGCAGCAGAGTATGACACCACCAGCAGCCTTCACGAACGAACTGCGTCTTACCTGCACCAACATGAGCAACATTCTCATCCAAAGCCGCCTTCAGTACTGCATCTGGCGCCCAGCCCAATGTAGCCGTTGCATTTTCGATATAGAAATGCTTTTGCTCATCACTCTTAATCAGGAAAACAGCTCCCGACTTCTTCTGAGCCTCACCAACACGTCCGACCTTCTCAGACAGACCTGCACCGGCAGAACCCAAAGTGCGCGGATGCAAAATACCGCTAGGGAAGGGTGTGCCAGCCGGGTACACATAGGCGTACGTAGCTGGAATCGGCTGACCAGAAACCGGGTCTGCGCTCACCAAAACCTTGGACGGCTTGCCCCAGCCCAACATCAACGGATCATCATAGTTAAAACCGGTCTCACGGCCAGCACTCAACTGTTTGTCCAACGCGATATCCGTCGCAACCGCCGCGCCCATTTCCATGGCTGGAAACAGAAGCGTGATGACCATCGAAGACCCCAGCGCAAACGAGAACAGTCTTGCGCCAACCTTATACTCTCTAAAATTCATAGTTATTCTCCCAAATCGTTGAGTATTGATTAACGCTCGTAGGCCAATTCATGAGGCATACGACCTGCGGGAACTACAGTGCCTTCGCGAGCAGTCATCCACATGTTGTACAACCAAACCACGTTCGAGATGAACACCATAGTGCCGCCGATCCAGCGAGCGATCATGTATGGGTGTTCAGCGATAACCACATCAATGTAAGGCACTTCGTAAATCTTACCCGCGCCTTGAATCAGACCAGCGATCGTCATCGAGATCCAGTAGATCGCGAAGCCAATCAACAACAACCAGAAGTGCACATTACCCAAAGTCAGCGAGTACAGCTTTCTCTTCATCAGGGTCTGAAGACCCAGATACACCGCAGCACCCTCAAGGAAGGTAGAGAAACCCAGCAACGCCAAGTGCGCATGAGCAACGATCCAGCCGGTACCGTGTACATACCAGTTAATCGCACGAGTTTGCTGGAAGCCACCTTGCATGTTCAGCGGAATAGCTAGCAAGCAGCCAGTGATGGTGAAGCGGATTTCCAAGTTCTCCACGAACATGTTCCACTTACCCTGCATGGTCAGCAAGATATTGGAAACGAACGCAACGGCAGGAACCAAGATCAGCACACCCTCAACAGAAGCGAACGACTTCAACCACTCAGGCAAAGGTGCAGACATCAAGTGGTGAGCAGCCGGGGTCGAGTAGAACACCACAACAGACCAGAAGTGCAGGTGACCGATCCGGTGAGAGTACAGAGGATTACCCGTAACCTTAGGGATGGTGTAGTAAGCAATCGCGGCTGCAACAGGAGTAATCCACAGGCCGAGCACGTTGTGAGCAAACCACCATGTCAGATACGCCTCCGTCAAACCAGTCAAGTGGAAGAACTCAGGAAGATTGCCGATCAGGAACACGATGATCAACATGAAACAAGCACCCACGAAGAACCAGTTAGTCGTGTAGATACCCTGAGTGCGACGAGTGATCACGGTCATCCAAACATTCAGCGACAGCGGAATCGCAATGAACAAAGCGATGTACAAGTCAATGAACCAAGGGAAGTCCGAGTATTCACGACCAGATGTAATCCCAGCCCAAAGTACAGTCAAGCCCAGTGACAGACCCACGTTCCACAGGAAGCAGTTCCACACACCCAGCTTTTCAGACCACAGCTTTGTATTACCCAAGGCCGGCGTGATGTACATCATCGCCATCGCAAACGCCATCGAAATCCAGCCAAAAATCACTGCATGGACGTGCACTTGACGCAAGTGACCGAACGCCAAGAACTCATTCCCCATAACAAAATCAGGGAATGCCAGCTTTGCCGCATTGAAAGACCCCAGACCAGTTCCAATAACGAACCAGACTATGGACGAAAAACCAAAGAACACCGCCGCTGTTCCGGTCGGAATATCCTCATTTTTTGCAAATAAATATTTGAGCATTCTACATCTCCTCTTTAGCTCTATTCAGGCTTATCTAGCGCGATTACGACCCCCAAACAACCGGGATCACTTCTGCTCATTCTTTTTCTTTGGCGTCATCACATACCACGAAAGCACCATACTCGAAAATGCTAGCAGCACCCCAAGCAATCCAGCGATTGTTGCCATGTTTCTATCCTCCCTTGAATTTAGAACAAAAATACAAAAAAACAGTGTTTTTAGTTTTCCATCGCGTTATGGCGAGACATACCAATAGCCATAATTGCCGAGAATGCCACTCCGAACAAAATCATGCACCAGACGAGAAAACCCGAGAACGTAGCTGGCGAGTAGGCCAGCGCACCTTGACCGCCCCAATCAGCGAAAGGCCCACGACCCAGCAGACACATCACTGCCGCACCAAACACACTCCCATTCCCCATTCCGGTCGTCATGCCTGCAATGACAATCACCCAAAATGACTTTGACACAATTGACTTTTTTTCCATCTTCCCCTCCCTCTATTAAGCATCAAACTCTAAACAAGAAAACAAACCTCTAGAGACACACTCTCGCTGACCACCGAACCTGCACCCCAGAGCAATCTTCGCGAAATATATAGCTCGGGCAAATAATAAGACCCTGTTTGTTGCATTGTCAAGAAATTATTCCCTCCAGCGCACGAGATACGAACATAACTTTAAGCCCTGTTTGAAGCTTTTTCACACCCCGACATTCCCGCGTATAATCCGTCCTGCAACTGCCATACGCAGCGATTCCACCCTTAATTTTCAGAAACCATGTCCATTCTTTCAGCTCTCCGCCCCCATTTTGGCCACATCGCATTAACACTTTGGGGAGGACTAGCAATCTTCCTCTTAAACAATAGCCCCTACGGCCTTGATGAGGGTGGCGCAAAAGCCCTGCTGCTTACCTGGTCCATCGCCGATCAGGTTGCCAGCACCGTCGTTACCTTGGGCGCCCCTGATCTTCGAGCCCTTTTGCTCTTACCCGTTGGTTTTTTGTGGACAGGAAGCCTGATTGCAGCGAAGGTATTCAGCGTCATCCTCGTCGCCATCACCATCTCGCTGTCTCATGCTTGGGCTGAGAAGCGATTCGACCCAGAAACCGCCCTCATCGGAAGCGGCCTACTCGCCATTTCCCCTCTATTGTTATTTCAGATTGACGCTCTGCTACCCGGCATCTACCTATTGCTCGCCATTATTCTTGGCGTGTGGCTCGACCACGAGTACCGACAATCCCCCCGCCCCTTTGGCGGACTGTTCTTTTTCCAGCTTTTCGCCTGCTCCCTCAGCGTAAGCCTACATCCAGCAGGCCTCGCCTATCCCCTTGCGCTTTTCCTCTCATGGAAATCTCAACCTGTAGATATTCCACAACAAAAACAGTTTCTGATCGGCATCAGCGCTACTGTTTTTCTGACGCTCCTATTGAAAATGGGGTGGAGCGACTTGGCATGGCTGTCGAATCCACTGCTTAGCCTTTCCGGCATATTCCTTGACGCGCCCATCAATAACGAATCGACACTCCCACGCCTAGTTAGCGGTGGTATCGCTTGCGCTGCCCTATTACTCGTAATACTTATGCAAGCGCGAACACTATGGTCCGACCTTATCGGACGAACTCTAATCTTCGCCCTCATTCTAGGCCTCCCCGCCGCCGACTTCACATGGGCGCTCCTCTGCTTCTTCCTTATGCTTTATTACGGCCTTCCGCTGTTACTGCAATCGACCAAGCTCGGCCTCTTGGCGCGCCCCTTAGTTTTGCTACTCACCATCATCGGCTCGACCATCTTCATGCAATCAGACCGGGCACATCTCGAATCCCGTCAAAACGACACGCTTTCACACCAAGACCAATTGATCAAACTCTTCGCCACCGAAGTCGGAACAGCTCGCAAAGCGGCAGATGAGGGCGACCGCAACTCCGAACCCCCCGCGATTCGCGCAGCAAGCCAATGGCCCAGCCGCACCATGATCGCCTGTAGGTGCGACACACTTCCACTCCCCCCTACCGCCCAAAACCCTGAAGCACAACTCGCCATGATTCGAGGCATCAGCTACATCGTGTTCGACCCCAAAGACAAAGCCAATATTGATCTCGCGCACAACTTCGCGTATCTCGGGCCAACAGCATTCGAAACAACCGCATTAGAAATTGGCGGTGTCGTGCTACACAGACGATAGCGCCCACAGCCATATTCACCCAGACAGACAAAAAACCCGCAAGCTATTAACTGTGCGGGTTTGGTGTATGCCGTCAGACGGCAATGTACTGCAACTGGCGGAGAGGGAGGGATTCGAACCCTCGGTAGACTCGCGCCTACGCCTGATTTCGAGTCAGGTACATTCGACCACTCTGCCACCTCTCCGAGGGAGCGCATTCTACCAGCAAGTCTCGAAAATCGGGCAGAATGTTCGCATGGCTCGACTCTTCCCCTTTTCTCGTCTGCTGATCGCCGGACTTTGTGCGATGGCAGCGGCTTGCTCCCTTGCGGAGACGCCGCTGCCTGCTTGGCAGTCTGGCGAGTTGGTAGTCATCGTTCCAGTCAGCGAGATGGAAGCGGACACCGAGTTCGAGTTGCAATTGGCCACGCTGTTCGCCGAGCAACTCAAGCTCAGGATCAAGCCGCTGCCCTTGCCGCCGGAGCAGATCGTCCCGGCGCTGCTGGCGCATAAGGCGCATTTCGCTGCGGCTGGACTGCGCCTCGATAGCTCGTCGGCACTCAGCTTCGGCCCGATCTACCGCAAGGTACGCGAACAGGTCGTCTGCGGCACCCGCTCACCGGAGAATCTGGCGCAACTGAGCGGCTTGCCACTGGCGGTGGGGGCGGGCACGCCACAGGAAGCAGCCTTGCGCACTGAACAACATAAACACCCCGGACTACGCTGGAAGAGTCGCCCGCTAAAGTTGCAGCAGGAACTGCTGGATGAGGTCGCCACCGGCAAGCTGGAATGTACGGTAGCGAATCAGGACTGGGTAGCGCAAGCGCGCAATTTCCACCCCGGGCTGGAAGCCGCTTTCGACCTGAATACACCGTCCGCGCTGGCCTGGGCCTTTCCGCACGATGACGCCGAACTGGCCGAGCACGCCCGGCAGTTCTTCGCTGGCATCGAGGAAGACGGCACGCTGCGCCGCCTGATCGACCGTTACTACGGCCACAACGAGCGACTGGATCGCGCCGAGGCCGCCGAGTTCATCAGCAAGACTCTGACCGATCTGCCGCATTACCGTTACATCTTCGAACAGGCCGCCACACTCACGGGGCAGGATTGGCGCTTGCTGGCTGCGGTGGCCTATCACGAGTCGCATTGGAATCCATACGCCACTTCGCGCACCAACGTGCGGGGGATCATGATGTTGACGGAGGATACCGCTGACCGACTGAAGGTCAGCAATCGGCTGGATGCGCGGCAAAGCATCGTGGCGGGCGCGCGTTATCTGCAATTCCTCAAGGACGATCTGCCGCGCGACATACACGAGCCGGATCGTAGCTGGTTCGCGCTCGCGGCCTACAACCAAGGCGTCGCCCATCTACGCGATGCGCGCATCCTAGCCAAGAAGATGAACCTCGATCCGGCCCATTGGGCAGATGTAAAACAGACCTTGCCGCTACTTTCGCAGCCGCGCTATTTCAAGAAACTCCGCTTCGGCAAAGCACGCGGCGGCGAGGCCGTCATCATGGTCGAGAAGATTCGCCTGTACCACGACATGCTGCAAAAGCTCATCCCCGACTCAGCGCCGGAGGAGGGCTTTTCGATGTTCAACAGCTACTACCGCCCGCTCTCCGAAAAACTGGAGTGAGGTCAGCCGCAGATCGAGGTCAGCCCGCCCATATAGGGACGCAGCACCTCCGGCACACGCACGCTGCCATCGGCTTGTTGATTGTTCTCCAGCACCGCGACTAGGGTGCGGCCGACCGCCAATCCCGAGCCGTTCAGAGTGTGCAGCAACTCCGGTTTGCCTTGTGCATTGCGGAAGCGGGCCTGCATCCGGCGCGCCTGAAAGGCTTCGAAATTGGAGCAGGACGAAATCTCGCGGTAGGTGTTCTGCGCGGGCAACCACACTTCGATGTCGTAGGTGGTGGCGGAAGAAAAGCCGATGTCGCCGGTACACAGCTTGACCACGCGATAAGGCAGTTCCAGCTTCTGCAAGATCGTCTCGGCATGACCGAGCAACTCTTCCAGCGCTTGATACGAGGTGTCGGGATGCACCATCTGCACCAACTCGACCTTGTCGAACTGATGCTGACGGATCATGCCGCGCGTATCGCGCCCGTAAGAACCCGCTTCGGAACGGAAGCACGGCGTGTGCGCGACGAACTTCATCGGCAACTTTTCCAGCGCCACGATCTCGTCTCGCACCATGTTGGTGACGGGGACTTCGGCGGTAGGGATGAGATAGAAGTTCTCTTCGCCCTCGCCCGTCTGACGCGGCACGCGGAACAAATCTTCCTCGAACTTCGGCAACTGCCCCGTGCCGCGCATCGATGCGGCATTCACCAGATATGGCACATAAGTCTCGGTGTAGCCGTGTTTATCGGTATGCGTATCCAGCATGAACTGCGCCAAGGCGCGATGCAGACGCGCCAGCGGACCTTTCAACAGCGAGAAGCGCGCACCGGCGATCTTGGTCGCCGTCTCGAAATCCAATCCGCCCACGCCTTCGCCGAGGCTGACGTGATCCCGCACCTCGAATTCGAACGCCCTCGGCGTGCCGACACGGCGTACCTCCAGATTGTCCGCCTCCGACTTGCCCTCTGGCACGCTGGCGTGCGGCGTATTCGGCAGCACCGCCAGAAAGGCCTCCATCTCTTGCAACACTTGCGGCAACTTCGCTTCGAGCTGCTTCAGTTCATCACCCAGCGCAGCGACTTCAGCCAAGATCGCCGAGGCATCCTCGCCCTTGGCCTTGGCCTGGCCGATCAGCTTAGAACTGGCGTTGCGCTTGGCTTGCAGCTCCTGCGTGCGCACTTGGATGGTCTTCCGCTCACCTTCCAGGTGCTCGAAACGCGCCGTATCCAGCACGAAACCGCGAGTCGCCAACCGCGCGGCGACACCGAAAAGATCGTTGCGTAGGGTTTGAATGTCTAGCATGTTATTCCTCAGGAAGCCTTGCGTTTGAACACCAGCGTAGGCCCGACCCAATTCACCAGATCGTAGCCCTTGCCAGTCAGAAATTGGTACAGCGGGTTTGCCATTACCGTATCCAGAGTGTACTGATGCAACTCCACTAGGATCAGGCTAGGACTGTATCTTTCAAAGGATAGTGATTGCAGGATAGCAAGGTCGTGACCTTCGGCATCGACCGATAGCAAGTCGATTTTTCGGCCAGAAAACCTAGTTCTGTCCAGCACATAGTCCAGCGTGGCCACCGGCACTTTCCGCACTACATACTTCTTCCCGAGCTTGGCCTGAGATTCGGCGAAGTCTTTATCCAATGTTGAAAGAAGTGAGTAGCGGCCAAACGAATAGCAATCACGCAGCTCGCCCTGCCCCTCTCTATCTATGGCATAGACCAGGTTTTCATCCCCCGGTCGCGCCATCTGAAACGCCTCAATCTTTACAGCATCTAAATCGATGTTCACCCCACGCCAGCCTTTTCGATACCAGCGATAGGTATTGCTATACTTTTTGGGGTGGAAGCAGCCCACATCAACGAAGAAACCCTCTTTGATCGGAGCAAGATGTACAAAAGTGGGGACATCCTCACCATATTGCGAATAATGGCGGAATGAAGTGCGGCTCAACCAAATCTTGCGTATCAAGAAAAGTTTACGCAACAACCAGTTGCTCAGAACAATATCCACTTATTTACCCTTGTTGTTTACTGCTGATTCATTGGCGGCCGCGTCCAACGCGTGCAATCGCGCCAGTTTCTCGGCGATCTTGCCTTCCAGCCCGCGCCCGGTCGGCTGGTAAAAGCTCACTGGCGGCATCCCTTCCGGGAGATAGTTCTCACCCGCCGCGTAGCCTTCCGCCTCGTTGTGCGCATAGCGGTAGTCGCGACCATAATCGAGCTGCTTCATCAGCTTGGTCGGCGCATTGCGCAGATGCAGCGGCACTTCGCGCGAGCCGTCCTGTTTGACAAAAGCGCGGGCCGCATTATACGCGACGTATCCGGCGTTCGACTTGGCGGCGACGGCGAGATACAGCACGGCTTGCGCCAGCGCTAACTCACCCTCCGGTGAACCGAGTCGCTCGTAGGTGGCAGCGGCATCGTTGCACAACTGCATGGCACGCGGATCGGCCAAGCCGATGTCTTCCCAGGCCATGCGCACGATGCGCCGGGCGAGGTAGCGTGGGTCAGCGCCACCATCCAGCATCCGCGTGAACCAGTACAGCGCCGCGTCGGGATTGGAACCGCGCACCGATTTGTGCAGCGCGGAGATCTGGTCGTAGAACGCTTCGCCGCCCTTGTCGAAGCGGCGCAGTTTTTGCGCCAGTGTGTTGTCGAGAAAGGCCGAGTCGATGTTGCTCACGCCAGCCGCCTGCGCGGCGGTCTGCAATTGTTCCAACACATTGAGCAGACGGCGCGCATCACCATCGGCGTAACCGATGACACGCTCTTGCGCCGCTGCGTCGAAGCGCAAGCCGTGCAGCGCTGTTTGCCTCGCCCGCTCGAACAACGCGCCCATCTCGGCTTCGGACAAGGATTGCAGCACGTACACCTGAGCCCGTGACAACAGCGCGTTGTTCAACTCGAACGAGGGATTCTCGGTAGTCGCGCCGATGAAGGTGACCAGCCCTTGCTCGACAAAGGGCAGAAAAGCATCCTGCTGCGACTTATTGAAGCGATGCACTTCGTCCACGAACAGAATGGTGTGGCGGCCACTCTGCTGCAAAGTCTGCTCGGCTTGGGCGATGGCATCGCGGATGTCCTTCACCCCGGACAACACCGCCGATAGCGGCAGGAACTCGGCATCGAAGGCCGACGCCATCAGCCGCGCCAGTGTGGTCTTGCCCACCCCCGGCGGCCCCCACAAGATCATCGAGTGCAGCTTGCCGGATTCGAACGCCAACCGTAACGGCTTGCCCGCTCCCAGCAGATGCGACTGGCCGATGACTTCAGCTATGTGTTTAGGACGCAGCCGCTCGGCCAGCGGCGCAGCGGGAGTGGGTGAGCCGAACAGGCTATCTTGGGCGGCGCTCATAACTGGTGATGCCTACTCGCCCAATACGTCCGCCCCCTTGGGGGGGACGAACTTGAACAGGGCGGGGGCCAAGGCCGGGTTGCGCTGCATCTTGGCGAAGCGCAACACGGTGTGATGGTTGAAGGCATCGTAGAGGTCCATGATGACCAGTTCGGACTGTGCGTTGAAGGCCATCATTATCCGCTCGAAGCTGGTGTCGCGGCTCTTGGGAATGGCTTCCAGCCAGTCCAGACCATCTTGTGCGCCGAGGTCTTTGAGGGTGAAGTTACGCTCGATCTCGTTGCTGCCGGCCAGCAGCGCCGCCGGACTGCTGCCCAGCGCGGCATCCAGCCTCTTCACCGTGACCTGGTTCAGGTCTACGTCATACAGCCAGAACTTCGCGCCGTCGCCCACGATGATCTGCTCATAAGGCTTCTGGTAGATCCAGCGGAATTTGCCGGGACGGATGAACTGCATGGTTCCCGAGGCAGTCTGGAGACGCTTGCCGGTCTGATCCAGCAGCACTTGGCTGAACTCGGCCTGCCCGCTGCGCGTCTCGGCGACGAAGACTTTGAGCTTGTCGCTGCCAGCAGCTTGCGCGGCGAGCGGACATAGAAGAAGCAAGATAGCGAGAAACTTTTGCATGGGGGTTCCTGTGGTTATTGGGTGCAGCCTCCGTTGCGCTCCACCCAGACAACGGCGGGCGCAAGGGGCTGGCATCACTCCGCTCTGGCCGGTGCGATCACTTCGCGGTTGCCGTTGCTCTGCATCGGCGAGACCACGCCTGCGCGCTCCATCTGTTCCACCAGCCGGGCGGCACGGTTGTAGCCGATGCGCAGATGACGCTGCACCAGCGAGATGGAGGCGCGGCGGCTCTTGACCACGATCTCGACGGCCTGATCGTAGAGCGGATCGGCTTCCGGCTCGGCCCCGCCCTCCAACTCGCCGCCTTCGTCCGGCTCATCCAGCGAGGTCAAAATGCCCTCGATGTAGTTCGGCGCAGCCTGCTCCTTGAGATATTCGGCGACGCGATGCACTTCCTGATCGGACACGAAAGCACCGTGCACCCGCGTCGGATAGCCCGTACCCGGCGCGAGGTAGAGCATGTCGCCCTGCCCCAGCAACGCTTCCGCGCCCATCTGATCCAGAATCGTGCGCGAGTCGATCTTGCTGGAGACTTGGAACGCCACCCGCGTCGGCACGTTGGCCTTGATAAGGCCGGTGATGACATCGACCGACGGACGCTGCGTCGCCAGCACCAAGTGGATGCCGGCGGCGCGCGCCTTCTGCGCCAGACGGGCGATCAACTCCTCGATCTTCTTGCCCACCACCATCATCAGATCGGCCAGTTCGTCGATGAAGATGACGATCAGCGGCATCTCTTCCAGCGCTTCCGGGTTGTCCGGGGTAAGCGAGAACGGGTTGGTCAGCGGCTGATCGGCCTTGACCGCCTCGCGCAACTTTTGGTTGTAGCCCGCGATCCCGCGCACGCCCAGCGCCGACATTAGCTTGTAGCGCTTGTCCATCTCCTGCACCGCCCAATTGAGCGCGGACGCGGCTTGGCGCATGTCCGTCACCACCGGTGCTAACAGATGCGGAATGCCTTCGTACACCGACAGTTCCAGCATCTTCGGGTCGATCAGGATCAGCCGCACCTGTTGCGGCGTGGCCTTGTACAGCAGACTCAGGATCATGGCATTGATCGCCACCGATTTGCCCGAGCCGGTCGTACCCGCCACCAGCGCATGCGGCATCTTCGCCAAGTCGGCCACGATGGGGTTGCCGGAGATGTCCTTGCCCATCGCGATGGTCAGGTGCGACCCCATGTCGGCGTAAACCTGTGAGCCGAGAATCTCGGAAAGTTTCACCACCTGCCGCCGGGGATTGGGCAGTTCCAGCGCCATGTAGGCCTTGCCGGGAATGGTCTCCACCACGCGAATACTGATGACGGAGAGCGCCCGCGCCAAATCCTTGACCAGATTCATGATCTGGCTGCCCTTCACGCCGACGGCAGGCTCGATCTCGTAACGGGTGATGACCGGGCCGGGCAGCGCCGCCATGACCTTGACCTCGACACCGAAGTCCATCAGCTTGCGCTCGATCAGGCGCGAGGTGAATTCCAACGTGTCGGCAGAGATGGTCTCGACCTCCTTCGGCGGCGGATCGAGCAAGTGCAGTGGTGGCAACGGCGAATCGGGTAGTTCGGCGAACAGCGGTGTCTGCTTCTCCACACTCACTCTTGCCGATTGCTGCACTTCCTTCACCGGCATTTCGATGCGAATGGGTTCGTGTTCCTCCACCCGTTTTTGCGCCACAGCGACTTGGGCCAAGCGTTCGCTGGAAGCCTGAGCGCCGATGCGCCGGTCTTGCCGGGTCTGCCAAGCGTTGCGCAAGAACAGCACGCTGGATTCGATGAGTGCGCCCAGCTTATCGACGAAGCGCAGCCAAGACAGCCCGCTGAACAGGCTGAAGCCGACTGCCATCATCACCAGCAGGAACAAGGTCGAACCAGTAAAACCGATCAGATGCATCAACGGGTCGCCCAGCAGCGCGCCCAGCATCCCGCCCGGAGCCTGTGGCAATTGCGCCGACAGCGAATACATCCGCAGCGATTCGAACATGCTGCTGGCCAGCAACAGGATGACGAAGCCGAAGATCGCCACGCCCAAGGCGCGTCGGTCGAACAAGCCGTCGGCGCGCATCCGGTGGTAGCCCGCCCACACGCGCTGCAACAGGAACACCACCCACCACCAAGCCGAGAAGCCGAACAACGACAGCAGCACATCGGACAGCCAAGCGCCAAGCGCCCCTCCGGGATTGTGCGGCATCGCACCGCTGGCATCGTGCGACCAAGCCGGATCGTTGCGGTCGAAACCGTACAGGACGAGGATGAGATACGCCGCACCAGCCGCAAGAAACAGCCAGCGCGATTCGCGCAGCAACCGGGGCAAGCCCGACAGCACAGGGGATTTATCGGTCACATCGCTCATCGACATGCCCCACACCAGAACATTCGACTCACTGCGAGACTCGGGGAGCGACCAGCCCCAGCTTCTCCGCTGCAAGCACGGCTTCCAAACGGCTATTCACCCGCAGCACCTGATACACCGCTGCGATGTGGATTTTGATGGTTCCATCAGCCAATCCCATTATTTCCGAAATCTCCTTGTTGGTACGCCCCTCGGCCAGATAGCGCAAGGCTTCCATCTGGCGCTGAGTCAGGCCGTGTTCATTGGTGTTCGCGCTACGCTTATCCACCTTGTCTTGCTTTCCGCCGATGATAGCGCTCTGCTGCAACAGTTGCGGCGGCAGATAGATACCGCCGTCGAGCACCAGCCGCAGCGCACCCAGCATGATCTTGGCGGGCGACATTTTTGAGATGTAGCCCAGCGCACCGCTCTCCATCACCCGCTCGATGTCCTCCCGCTGCTCTGAGCCGGAGATCACCACGATCGGGAGTTGCGAATGCTTCTGGTGCAGCGATTTGATCGAGGGCGCGCCGCTGCTACCCGGCATGTTCAGATCGAGCAGCGCCAGCTCAAGGTCGGGAAGGCGATCCGCCAAGGCCTCGGCCTCTTGAAAGGTGGCGGCGTCATGCACCTCGACCTTGCCGGACAATTGTTGCAAGACGTAATGCATCCCGTCACGAAACAGTGCATGGTCGTCTGCTAACAATATTTTCATGGCCGCCTCCCGTCGTCCTCAAGTAGCCGCAATGATACCACCAAGATGGGCTAGGCCGAATCGGGAGGCTGCCTAGGGCCGACTATTTCCCATGCAGAACCAGATGGATAAGCGAGCGCAGCCGGGCTGGGGCAATGGGTTTGTGCAACAACACGGCATTACTGCTGTATATCTCATGCAGCGTCTTCGACGCAGTATCCCCGGTCAACACCAGTACGGGCAGCGCCTCACCCCAGATTGCGCGCATCTGCCGCGACGCGTGGATCGCCGTCATCCCCTCGGGCAAACGATAGTCACTGACCAAGATGTCCGGGCGCGTCCCGGCAGCTTGGAATTGCGCGATCACCTCATCCGGCACCACCCCCGCGAAGACCTGACACCCCCAGGATTCCAGCAAACTTGCTTCGGTTTGACGGATGTCGGGATCGTCCTCCAGCAGGGCGACTCGCACACCGGCGACATCGTGATCGCTTTCCGTCAAGCTGTAAGGCCATGACCTACAAGAGGAGTCGCCCAGCGCAATGGCGAGGCAGAAAGTCGAGCCGATGCCCGGCGTCGAATCCACGGTGATCGGGTAGCCCAATAGCTTGCCCACGCGCCCCACAATAGCCAGCCCCAGCCCCAAGCCCAAACGACGATCGCGGTGCGAGTTCTTGGCCTGGAAATACTCCTCGAAGATATGTGGCAGGTCGTCTGCGCTGATACCCACGCCAGTATCCACCACGACGATCTTCAGGCGATCACCATCAAACTGGCAGCGCAACTCGACCTTGCCGGTTTCGGTATAGCGGATGGCGTTGGAGAGGAAGTTACGCACGATCTGCTCCAGCAGCCACGGATCGCTATGCACCACCAATCCCTCTGGCCACGCTGCACCGGAAGGAATCTCGAAAACCAGCCCCTTGGCTTGCGCCATCTGAGCAAAATCCACGTACAGCCGATCGAACAAAGGCTGCACATCGAAATCCAGCCACTGCGGTTGCACTACACCCGCCTCCAGCCGCGAGACATTGAGCAGTTCGTTGAACATGGAAAGCAGCGCATTCACCGAACTTTCGATCTGCCCAGCCAGTTTCTTGATGCCTTTGTCCTTTTCGCCGACGCTGCCCTTGAGCGCATCGCTGAACAGCACCAGCGCCTGCAAAGGTTGCCGCAGATCGTGACTGGCCGCCGCGAGGAATCTGGATTTCTCGGTGTTCGCCGTCTCAGCCAGTTCACGCGCCTGCTCCGCCAGCCGCTTCTGTGCAGTCAACTGTTCGACCAGCGAGGTATTCTCGTAACTCCGTCGCACCGATTGCAGAAACATCAGACTCAGACTCTGCCCGGCATTCAGCACCATGCCCAAGAACAGCAACAGCATCACCCCCAGCACCAGATGCACCCCACCACCCACCAGCTCGTTGATAGTGATGGGCAGAATGAGCACGAACAGCCAGATATAGAGGGAAGGCGGATGGACGGGATTGATGGTGACCGCTCCCGCTGCCAATCCCAAGATGACGCAGATCAGTAAAGCCTGATAGCCCAGATCTCCGGGCACGAACATCAACACACCCGTGCTGCCCCATAGCAGCCCGATCACTGTAACGAAAAACAAGAAGTGGTGATGCCAGATGCGGCATTCGGCGATGCTTCTCGTCTTCTGTCGGTTGCGGGCCAGAAACAGGGCGTCGAGCGCCAATACCGAAAGAAGCGCTGCCAGCCAGCCCATCAGCACAGAGGGAGCAAGCTGCTCCCACATCAGCCAGACCAAAAATATGGCTAGCAGCGCCTGACTGCCTATCATCATCGGATAGGCGGCGATACGGGTGCGGATCTGGTCGGAACGGATCGGCAGATTGTGTTCGTTGATCTCGAACCTGAGCTCTTGCAGAAAATCGACGTCACCCGTAGTAGTCATGCTCACTCCTTTTTCTGCGCCGCCCCCAACAACAATCGGATGTCCTCGACCAGTAACTCGGTGCGCTGCCCGTAGCGCGAAAGCAGCACCGGCTTGCCGCCCAGCCCGATCAGATAGCTGCCGTCGGTGTGATCCAGCGTGTAGTCGCCGCCCGCGCCGGGCTGCTTCTCATAGTTGACACCGAAAGCCTGCGCCGCCCGCGCTGTCGCCTCGGAACCACCGTAAAGCCCCAAAAAGCGCGGATCGAACGAGGGAACGAACTTCGCCAGCAACTCGGGCGTGTCCCGCGCCGGATCGAGCGTGACGAACAGCACCTGAACGCGGTCGGCATCCGCCCCCAGTTGGCGCATCACCTGAGACAGGTCGGCCAGCGTGGTCGGGCAGACTTCCGGGCAATGGGTATAGCCGAAGAACAGTATCGTGACTTTGTCCCGAAAATCGGCCATCGTGCGCGGCCTGCCGTTGGTGTCGGTCAGACGGAAATCCGCATCGGCGTAGCGCCAGGTCATGTCGATGGCATGACTGGGAAAGGACGGCGCATCACCCGGCTTGTCGCAGCCGACCAGCAACAGCGCACACAACATCAGACTTGCGATCCGTTTCAACATGATGCGACCTCCTCCAACTCCAACGCACCCGCCAGCAGCGCCAAGCGCGCCACCACGCCGTAAGCGTAAAAACGATTGGGCGTATCGTCCGGCGCACAATCCGGGTTAGGCAAAGTGCAACAGGTTTCAAAAGCCAGCGGCACAAAGTGCATCCCCGGCGCATTGAGGTTCTCGTCCGCGCCGCGCCCGGTGTGTACGCGGTAGAAGCCACCTACCACGAAGTGATCGACCATATAGACCACCGGCTCGGCCACGGCATCGTTGATGTGCTCGAAGGTATAAACACCCTCCTGCACCAGCACTTCGGAGACCTCCAGCCCTTCCTTGATGACCGACATCTTGTTGCGCTGCTTGCGATTGAGGCCGCGCACTTCGCTGGCATCCTTCACCGTCATGATGCCCATGCCGTAAGTCCCGGCATCGGCTTTGACGATGACGAAAGGATCGTCCTTCACGCCATATTCAGCATACTTGGCGCGGATCTTTTGCAGCACGGCTTCCACTTGCGCCTCCAGACAATCCAGCCCGGTCTGTTCGTGGAAATTCACCTGCCCGCAGGTGGCGAAATACGGATTGATGAGCCAAGGGTCGATACCGATGAGTTCGGCGAACTCTGCCGCGACACGATCATAGGCGGCGAAATGCTGCGACTTGCGCCGCGTCGTCCAGCCAGCGTGCAGGGGCGGCAACACCGCCTGCTCCAAATTCTTCAATATCTCCGGCACGCCGGCGGAAAGATCGTTGTTGAGCAGGATCACGCAAGGATCGAAGCCATCCAGTCCCAGCCGGTTGCCCTGCCGCCGCAACGGCTCCAACGTAAGCGTGCTGCCGTTGGGCAAGTTCAGCGTGGTCGGCTCGACGATCTCGGGCAGCAGACTGCCGATGCGCACATTCATCCCGGCCTGCCTCAAGATGTGCGCCAGTTGCGCCACGTTTTGCAGATAGAACTGGTTGCGCGTGTGATTCTCAGGGATCAGCAGAATGCCGCGCGCGCTCGGGCAGATCTTCTCGATAGCGCTCTGCGCGGCCTGCACGCACAGCGGCATGAAGTCGCGGTTGAGGTTGTTGAAACCGCCGGGAAACAGGTTGGTATCGACCGGAGCCAGCTTGAAACCCGCATTGCGCAGATCGACCGAGGTGTAGAACGGAATGGTGTGTTCCAGCCATTGCGTGCGGAACCAGTGCTCGATGGCAGGCTGGGCGTTGAGAATGCGCTGCTCAAGATCGAGCAGCGGGCCGTTCAAAGCGGTAGTGAGGTGGGGAACCATAGCGACCTATCGTAGATTTCAGGCGGGCATTCTAGCGCAGTAAGCCACCCGCAGTCGCCAGCGGCGTGCTCTCCGCTAACTAGGGCGTGTTAACACGCCCTACTGACTTTCCCCGATACGCAAATCCGACAAAATCGGTTACATTTACTCCCGCGTTCGCCAAGTGCGAAGCTCATAACCAACTTAAATTCAGGGAGAAAAGGTATGTTCAAGAAAATCGCAGGGGTCGCCCTGCTGGCGTCTGTATTTGCAACTTCGGCCGTTCAAGCCCACGAGCATGGCGATGCTGCCACTGCGCGCGCATTCCTCAAAGAGATCAGCGCTGATAGCTCGACCTTTCAGGGCGCCAAAGGCACGGCCTTCTTTCAGGAATTGGCTAAGGGCCAGCATCCCCGCGCTACCGTCGTGACCTGTTCCGACTCGCGCGTGCACACCAACATGCTGGACAAGACGCCTGAAGGCGACCTGTTCATGGTGCGCAACATCGGCAACCAGATCGCCACAGCCAAAGGCTCGGTCGAATACGGCATCAACCACTTGGGCTCTTCGCTGCTGCTCATCATCGGCCACTCCAAGTGCGGCGCGATCACCGCAGCCAGCGGCGACTACTCCAAGCTGGAACCCGCCATCAAGAAGGAGCTCGACACCATCGAGATCAAGAAAGGCGTAGTCAATATCGACGGCGTGAAGACCAACGTCAACAACCAAGTCGCAGCAGCGGTGGAAGAGTATGAAGAACTGGTGAAAGAGCGCCATCTGGTCATCATCGGCGCAGTGTATGACTTTGCCGACGACATGAAGCAAGGCTCCGGCAAGCTGAACCTCATCAACGTGAACGGCAAAACCGACCCCGCCAAGATCCAAGCAGAGCTGACGCCCAGCGACATCGGCAATGAGACCGACCCGGTGGATCACAGCAAGCATCACTAAACCAGCTTGGCTGCAATAAAAAAGGCGACCTGCGGGCCGCCTTTTTTATTGCTCACTCAACAGTGTGGCAGGATCAACCTGACTCTCTCTGATGTGGATGACCTTGTGGCGCGACTGCGCCCCCTGTTTGAGTTCGACCTGCCGCAGCGGCACGGCGAACAGATCTGCGATGTAACGCAGCAAGGCAGCGTTGGCTTTGCCTTCCACCGGAGGCGCGGCCAGACGTATCTTCAGCGCCTCTCCATGCAACCCGGCGATTTCGCTGCGCTTCGCCCCCGGCTGGATGTGCAACGTCAATGCAATGAGATCGCCATCGCGGCGATACCAATCCGCCATCAGAGCAAACTCACCGCGAGTTGCTCCAGCCAGACCACCGGCACGATTAGGGTGAGTTGGCAGATGATGAGCAATACAAAAAGAGAGAGGTCGAAACGACCGACCGGGCGCATCCGCCGCCGCAACGGGGCGAGAAAGGGCTGGGTCACAGCCGACAGCATGGGCGCGACCGGCGTGGATGGGTTGACCCAGGACAGCACCGCCTCGATGAACAGTGCAGCGATCAACAGATACAGACTGATCTCGATCAGCTTGACCGCCGTCCAAGCCAGCAGTCCGAACAACGGGAAGCCGGTGAAGGCGTAGCCGTGCAAGCCCATGGTAGCGAGCAGGTAGATCATTTCCACCATAGCCGCCAGCAACAGCGACGAACTATCCAGCCCCCAAGCGGGCGGGATGTGGCGGCGGGTGCGTAACACCAAAAAATCGGTGAGTGCCATGACGAACTCCCCCACCGAATTGCGCATCGGCGCGCGCAGCCATTGCAGATGGAAGCGTAACATCAGCACGGCAGCGAAGGGTTGCAGCAGGGCGTCGCACAGGAATTGGATCGCGGAGGTCAGCATCTCAACTCACTCCACCCAACTCGTCGCCGAGCTCATCCGAGCGGGCTGCGGCGGCATAGACTCCGGTCGCGATGTGTTGTTTGACCGCATTCGCCTCCATGCTGAGCAGGGCACGCTCGGTCGTGCCGTTCTTGGAGGTGACGCGCGAACGCAGCACGCTGACATCTTCGCTGCTGGATTCCGCCAGCTTGGTCGCACCGAGGAAGGTGTCTATCACCAAACGGCGCGCCTCTTCCGGGCTGAAACCCAGCTCACAGGCGGCGTGCTGCATCGACTCCATGAAATAGAACACATAAGCCGGGCCGCTGCCGGACACCGCTGTCACCGCATCCATCATGGCCTCATCGTGCAGCCACAGCGTGTGGCCCACGGCGGCAAGGATACCTTGCGCCGTGTCGCGATGATGCCCGTCCACTTCGGGCAATGCGTAGAGTCCGGTCACGCCCTTGCGGATCAAGGCAGGCGTGTTGGGCATGGCGCGCACCACATTCTGCCTGCCCAGCCAGCGCGCCAGATCGGCAGCTCGCACACCTGCGGCGATGGAGATGACCAGATGATCGCCCAGCAACGGGGCGAGTTCTTTCGCCACCTCATGCAGCTGCTGGGGCTTGACGGCCAATACGATCACCTCGCTGTGCGACACCGCCGGCCCCATCTTGTCGGTAGCACGCACGCTGAACTCATTATGCAGATGCTCCCGGTTGGCGGCATTGATCTCGACTACCCGAATCTGCGCAGCGGAAAAGCCGCGCTTAATCATCCCGCTGATGAGCGCGGTCGCCATGTTGCCACCGCCAATAAAACAGATATTCATATCGCCCCCCCATAATCTCGCTGGCCGAAGATGGCCGTTCCTACGCGCACCAAAGTGGCACCTTCCGCTATCGCCGCGACGAAATCGTGCGACATGCCCATGGACAAGGTGTCCAACGTCAGGCCGTGCGCATTGATCTTTTCTTGTAAGGCCCGCAGATGAGCGAACGGCATGTGCTGCGCCGCCATGTCATCGGCAGGCGCGGGGATCGCCATCAATCCACGCAAACGCAGACGAGGCAACGCCGCTACCGCCCGCGCCAATTCTTCTACCTGCTCCGGCGAGACACCGCTCTTAGTCGCCTCACCACTGACGTTGACCTGAATGCACACGTTCAGCGGCGGCGCACTTGCCGGGCGCTGCGCCGACAGGCGTTCGGCGATCTTCAGCCTATCCACGCCATGCACCCAGGCAAAATGCTCGGCGACCAAGCGCGTCTTGTTGCTTTGCAGCGGCCCGATGAAGTGCCACTCCAGCGGCAGATCGGCCAGTTGCGCCATCTTGTCCAGCGCCTCTTGCACATAGCTTTCGCCGAAAGCGCGCTGTCCAGCGAGATAGGCCTCACGCACCGCTGCGGCCGGAAAGGTCTTGCTCACCGCCAATAGCCCGACCGTTCCCGGCGTCCGACCGGCGGCCTGCGCTGCCGCATCGACGGCAGCGCTCACGGCTTGCCAGTTAGAAGTGATTGTGGTCATAATCGGACGGTACGGGTTGTTTGAATCAGGCAGTCAGGCGTGCCTCGGCGCAGTTGCCAAACGAAGGGGATTATATATGGATATTACCGAACTGCTTGCCTTCGGCGTCAAGAGCAAAGCCTCCGATTTGCACCTCTCTGCGGGCTTGCCGCCTATGATCCGCGTGCATGGCGACGTGCGCCGCATCAACCTGCCGCCGCTGGACAACAAGGACGTCCACGCCATGGTGTACGACATCATGAACGACGCCCAGCGCAAATTCTACGAAGAGAACAAAGAGATCGACTTCTCCTTCGAGGTGCCCGGCTTGGCCCGTTTCCGGGTCAATGCCTTCAATCAGCAACGCGGTGTGGGCGCGGTCTTGCGCACCATTCCATCGAATGTATTGTCGCTGGAAGACCTCAAAGCGCCGAGGATATTCAAAGACATCTCCGAGTACCCGCGCGGCATCGTGCTCGTCACCGGGCCGACCGGCTCAGGTAAATCCACCACGCTGGCGGCGATGATCAACCACATCAACGAGACCGAGATGGGTCACATCCTTACCGTGGAAGACCCGATCGAATTCGTCCACGAAAGCAAGAAGTGTCTCATCAACCAGCGCGAGGTCGGGCCGCACACCCACTCGTTCAGCAACGCCCTGCGCTCGGCGCTGCGTGAAGACCCGGACGTGATCCTGATCGGCGAGATGCGCGATCTGGAGACCATCCGGCTGGCACTGACCGCCGCCGAGACCGGCCACCTAGTGTTCGGCACGCTGCACACCAGCTCTGCCGCCAAAACCATCGACCGTATCATCGACGTGTTCCCCGCCGACGAAAAGGAGATGGTGCGCGCCATGCTGTCGGAATCGCTACGCGCGGTGATCTCGCAGACTCTGCTCAAAACCAAGGACGGCGCAGGCCGCATCGCCGCTCACGAGATCATGATCAGCACCCCCGCGATCCGCAATCTGATTCGCGAAGCCAAAGTGCCTCAGATGTACTCTGCCATCCAGACCGGGCAATCATCGGGGATGCAGACGCTAGACCAGTGTCTCACCGATTTGGTGCGGCGCGGCGTCGTCGCCCCGGCTGAAGCCCGCACCCGCGCCGCCAACAAGGACTTGTTTCCCGCCTGATCGTAACCGCCCCTTACCATGACCAAAGAACAGGCCACCGAGCTGATCCAAAAACTGCTGCGCGAGATGCTCACGCGAAAGGCATCCGATCTTTTCATCACCGCCGACTTTCCACCCGCCATCAAGGTTGATGGCAAAATGCTGCCGGTAAACAGCCAGCCGCTCACCGCTCAACAAGCGCAGGAACTGGCTTACAGCATCATGAATCTTCGTCAGATCGCTGATTTTGAAGCTACGCACGAGTGTAATTTCGCCATCCATCCGGCAGACATAGGCCGCTTCCGCGTCAACGTGTTCTGGCAGCAACAGTGCATCGGCATGGTGCTGCGCACCATCACCACGCAGATTCCCGGAATCGGTGAGCTCGGCCTGCCGTCCAGCCTGAAAGACTTGGTGATGACCAAGCGCGGTTTGGTCATCCTAGTTGGCGCGACCGGCTCGGGCAAATCCACCACGCTGGCAGCGATGCTGGGCCACCGCAATCGCAACAGCTACGGCCACATCATCACCGTCGAAGACCCCGTCGAATTCGTCCACCAGCACGCCAACTGCATCATCACCCACCGCGAGATCGGCGTGGACACCGACTCTTGGCTGGCCGCACTGAAGAACGCGCTGCGTCAGGCGCCCGACGTCATCCTCATCGGCGAGATACGCGACAGCGACACCATGGAATACGCGGTCTCTTTCGCCGAGACCGGCCATCTGTGCCTAGCCACGCTGCACGCCAACAACGCCGATCAGGCGCTCGACCGCATCCTGAACTTTTACCCCGAAGAACGCCGCGAACAGGTGCTGATGAACCTCTCGCTCAACCTCAAAGCGCTCGTCTCGCAACGCCTGATCCCGCGCAAGAGTGGCACGGGACGAACAGCCGCCGTCGAGATCATGCTGAACTCACCCCTCATCTCTGATCTCATCTTCAAAGGTGAGATCAACCGCATCAAGGCCGTGATGGCGCAATCGAGAGAGCTGGGGATGCAGACCTTCGATCAGGCACTGTTCGATCTGCATGAGGCCGAGCAAATCACCTACGAAGAAGCCCTGAAGAACGCCGACTCGATCAACGATCTGCGCCTGCGTATCAAACTGGAAGGACGAGTGAATCGGGAGAACAGCCTGCTGTCAGTTGCAAGACCATTGAAGTTGACTTGAGGCATCCCGGCTGGCGGTGTCCGTTCCCTGCCTAGCCAGCCCCCATTCAGTTGACGGGCCTCTGCTACAACTTCCGCTCCAATCTTGCATCCACCGACCAAGCGCCGCGACTGGCAATCAACAACACACTCAGCAACATACCCCAGTACAGGTGTTGATTGATCCCGGCCTCGCTCAAGCCGGAATAGTACGAAGTGACCGCGACCAGATTGAGGATGAACAGCCCGGCAGCCGCGAAGCGTCCGAACAACCCCAGCACCAGCAACACCGGCAAGCCCAACTCCGCACCAGTGGCCAGCCAGGCAGCCAGTTCCGACGGCAGCAGCGGCACCTGGTAGATGTCACTGAACAGGTATAGCGTGCTGTCCCAGCTCTGTATCTTGGTCAGGCCGGATTTGAAGAAAACATTGGCTAGAAACAGCCGCAAACCCAGATCCAGCGCGGGCGCCAGACACTCCGGCAGATGTGAGGCGGCGTAGTAGAACCGGACGAGGCGTTTCATGGCAGAGGCTCCAGACTGAAGTCGATCAACACCTGTTGCGCCACCAGCTTCAACAGAGCGGCTTGCAGGTCAAATTCGGGGAATTGTTCCAGCGTGACCGCAGTCGTCTCCCCCAACGACACCCCGGCTTGTATCCTCAGCAACCAGTCGGCATCAGCTGGCGACAGCTCGCTCACCTGCACCGCATCGCCCGGCCGACTCACCAGCGCGAGGCGATGCCCCCCCTCCAGTTCGATGCGGAAATCGCTGTCCGCACCGGGCTGATGGGCGTGCCAGATGGCGCTGACCGGGTAGTTTGAACGCAAGACCTGACAGGCCGGATGAGTACGCAGGCGCAACTCCGAATATCGCTCGGGCGCTATCTGCATCAGTCTGCCGAGATCGAACATCGGCTCATCCGCCAAAAAGTAGGCGACATGGCAAGCCCACTCCAGCGCCGCCACATCCGGCAGATAGGCCAGTTCCTGCACGGGCGCGAAGCCGCTCAGGAAGTCGGCCAGCTCTGCACCGTAGTGATGCAGGTTGGCGCTGCGCGACGGATGCTGCTCGACAAAGTTGCGCGCTAGGTAGCGGAAGAACTCTTCCCCCACCAGTTGCTGGATGACCGGATACGCGCCTGCCAGCGCGTCGTGCAGGTTGCCGCGATAGTTGTTGCGATACACCTCGATGGCGGTGGCGACGGGGTACTCCCCGTACCAAGCATCGAACTGCGTGGGCGGCGCTTCGCCACAAACGATGGCGCGCGCGAATCGGGTCAGGTCATCGTCCAGCACGGCAGGCCTCCAACCGTTGTTGCGCCTTGGCCGCCTCGCCCATCAATACCGGCAAGGCCGGGATGCTGCTGTCCCACTCGATCAGGGTAGGGCGCGGCCCGAGCTGGCGCAGCACGTATTCGTACAACTCCCACACCTCGGGATAGACCGGATGGTCGTGCGTGTCCACCAGACAGCCGTCGCGCACGCTGTAACCGGCCAAGTGATATTCCTTCACTGCGTCAGGCGGCAGGTCGCGGATGAACGCCTCGGCGTCCACTCCTAGGTTGCGCACGTTCACGTACAGATTCTCCACGTCGAACAGGATGCCGCAGCCGGTGCGGCGCACCAGTTCGGCCAGAAACTCGCCCTCGGTCATCTCGCTGTGAGAGAACGACAGGTAGCTGGAAAGATTCTCCACCAGCAATTGCCGCCCCAGCCGCTCCTGCACTTGCTCCACGCGGCGCGCTACATGCGCCAGCGCCTCGCGGGTGTAGGGAAAGGGCAGCAGATCATTGACCACCCAGCCGCCTGCGCTGTTCCAGCACAGATGCTCGGATACGGCAGCGGGCTGCACTACGTCGCACAGTTTGGATAGCTCGCTCAGGTGCGCCTCATCGAGCGGGGTGGTCGAAGCCAGCCCCATGCCCACGCCGTGCAGACTGACCGGATAATGTTCGCGCACCCTGAGCAGGGTGTGCAGCGGCGCGCCGCCGCCAAAGAAATTCTCGTTATGCACCTCGACCCAGCCCAGCTGGGGCAGCGTTTCCAGCACCTCACGGTAGTGAGGCGCCCGCAAGCCTATCCCTGCGGTACATGGCAAAGTCTGGCTTGCGGGCTGGCTCATCACATGGCCTTCTTCATCATCATCGCATCACCGCTTTCGGACAGGCTACCGTTGGCGATCTTGTTGCAGGTGCCCTTAGGTACGGCGACGAAATCGTTGGCATCGCCATTCTTGGTAGCTTGTCCGGCACAGGAATGACCCGCCTTCTTGCTGCTGCAATCGTTCATGCCCGCCTTGGCGATGCCGTAACACTGCTCCATCTTCTGATCGGCGGCACTGGCGTTCCCTGCCAGACCCAACGCCAGCAAGCTACCGATTGCGACGGACAAGATTTGTTGCTTTTGCATTTTGAAGCTCCTTATTATCAGTGGATATATCGAACAAGTGATTCTCAGCCAAGGAGTGAGCGCTGCATTTGGGCGGCCTCTCCTCCTCGCACTGATGGATTCGCAAGACCTCAAAAAAAGGTTACATGGGTTAACAGAAAAATTTACGCCCCACGCTCGTTGGCGGGAGACAACGACTCAAAACAATGGAATCCCTCAAGTCGGTTTTAGCTGTGCGGCCAGTCAGCAAGCCCGATAACTTGAGTACAATGATTGCCCAATCAAGCCATGTACTCGTACTCTGTGACTACTCCATCCAGCACCAAACTCGTCGAAGTCGCTGCGGCCGTGCTGCTACGCGAGCCTTCTTCCAACGCAGGAGACTCGACGATCGCAGGCACTTTCCTGCTGGCGCAACGTCCAGCCGACAAGATATGGGCGGGCTACTGGGAGTTTCCCGGTGGCAAGCTCGAGCCGGGCGAAACGCCGCGCGCGGCCTTGGTGCGAGAATTGCGGGAGGAGTTGGGGATCGAGGTGCAAACCGCCTACCCGTGGCTCACCCGCGTATTCACCTATCCGCACGCCACGGTTCGGCTGCATTTTTTCCGAGTGGTGGCGTGGAGTGGCGAGTTGCATCCACATGAAGGGCAAGAATTCTCTTGGCAATCGTTGGGCGATGCCAATGGCGCGACCACGGCCGTTGCTCCGTTGCTGCCCGCCAATGCGCCCATTCTGCGTGCGCTGTCTTTGCCGTCGTTGTACGCCATCAGCAACGCTGCCGAACTGGGAACGGATGAGTTTCTGCACCGCCTAGAGATCGCGCTCGGCAAGTGGCTGCGCTTGGTGCAGTTACGCGAAAAGGATATGTCCGGCGACGCCCTGCGGACACTCGCCCAACGCGCGCTGGCGCTAACCCGCGCGCACGGTGCGCGACTGCTGCTGAACGGCGATGTCGCGCTGGCACAGGAGATCGGAGCAGACGGCGTGCAGCTTACCGGCCCTCAACTGGCTGCCTTGTCGCAGCGGCCCGGGGTGGATTGGTGCGCCGCGTCTTGTCACAGCACGGAAGAGTTGCGCCGTGCCGAAGCCTTGGGCTGCGATTTCGCCCTGCTTTCGCCGGTATTGCCGACCAAGTCGCATCCCGGCGCGACACATCTGGGCTGGGAACAGTTTTCGGAATTGGCGGCGGGAGCCAGCCTCCCGGTGTACGCGCTGGGCGGCTTACAACTGAACGATATGGAAGTCGCCAAGCAGCACGGCGCGCACGGCGTGGCGCTGCTGCGTCAGGCTTGGTAGCCGGATTCCGGGTCTTGCCCGGCAGCGGGTTCGCCCTGCGGGATGCGGTAATTTTCGGTCGCCCACTGCCCTAGGTCGATCAGCTTACAGCGTTCGCTACAGAACGGGCGAAAGCGGCTTTCGACGCTCCACTCGACTTCTTTACCGCAGTGTGGGCAACTGACTATCGGAAGCTTGCTCATAACTCAAAAGGAGCAAAAGATCAGATCGAAGGCGACGTCGCCTTCGACCAGTACGCTCTTGGCGGCATAGTCTGCTGCGACGAAGCGGATGTTGAGAGCGTATTTGTTGGCGCTGACCTCGGGGATGCAGACCAGATTTTCGTCCAGTCGGACGCGCAGCAATTGCGCCACCCGGCCACCCTGCATCTGCTGAAAACTGCCAAGATGGGCGACGAACTTATAGGACTTGCCGCTCTCGCGCAACAAACGCAACACGATTCTCAGCGCATCGCGTATCGGCAACATCGGTGCCAGCCAGCCGTTCAAAGCGACGCGGCGGATCTCTGGTTCGCGGTGCAGCCAATAATGGTAGGACGGCAGGTCGAATTCGCAGACGCCGCCGGGGATGCAGGCGCGCTGCTTGATGCTCATCAGCCATTCGTTCTCGCGCAGATGCTGGCCCAGTTTGCCGCTGGTGGCGAACAAGGTGCTGCTGGCGAGTTCAATCTCGGCCAGTACTGAGTCGAGCGCTTCCTCGGAGATCTCGGGATTGTTGTGCAAGGCCATCAGCACGCGCTTCTGACGCTCCAACTCTTGCAAGAGATCGGACTTGAGGTCGGCGCGGGCAGTGACCTCCATGATTTCGAACAATACGCCTAGCGCAACATGGTGATCTCTGCCATCGGCCTGATCGATGTAATAGCCGATTTTGGCGTACAGATCCTCCAGTCGCAGCAGGGTGCGTACTCGTTCGTTCAGGGGAAATTCGTAGCTAATCACGTTGGATGGCTGGATCGGAAGCCGTTTATCTATATTTTTCCGTAAGATATATCGAGTGATGGCTAACGTCAATCGCTTCCTGCTGCGAGCAGCAGATACGCCTCGTGCAAGCGTCGCACTTGCGACGGCAATGCAGCCTGATCTCCGTCATTAGAAACAATATCATCCGCCTGCTTGAGCCGTTGCTGGCGACCCAACTGCTGGGCCATGATGGCGCGCACCGCTGATTCGTCGAGATGACTGCGCTGCATGGTGCGAGCGATTTGCAGCGATTCCGGGCAATCCACCGCGACCGTGCGATGCAGCCAGTCGCGATAACCCTGTGCCTCGAACAACAAGGGTACGACCAACACGGTATAAGGCGTAGCGCTGGCTTCGACCTCGGTCTTCGCCTCTGCGCGTATCATCGGATGCAATATACCTTCGAGCTGCAACCGGGCCGGCGGGGCTGAGAAGATGAGCTCACGCATCCGCGCCCGATCCAGCGCACCCTCGGCATTCACGAACGCATCGCCGAAAGCGGCACGGATAGCGGGGATGGCAAGTCCATCGGCGGCGGTGAGTCGATGCGAGATGAGATCGGTATCGATCACGGCCGCCCCCAACTCGGCGAACAGCGCAGCCACCGTGCTCTTGCCACTACCTATCCCGCCGGTCAGCCCGATGCGATAAGTCATGCCGCGACCAGTTGTAGATAGCGCTGTGTCAGCTCGGCCCCCCAGAACAGCGCGATCAGGCCACCACCGGCGAGATAAGGACCAAAGGGAATCGGCACGTTGCGTCCATGCCGCGCCGCGACGATCAAGGCGATGCCGACCACCGCCCCCACCAGCGACGACAGCAGGATCACCAGCGGCAAGATCTGCCAGCCCAGCCAAGCGCCGATAGCGGCCAGCAGTTTGAAGTCGCCGTAGCCCATGCCTTCTTTGCCGGTAGCCAATTTGAATAGCCAGAACACGCCCCACAACGCCAGATACCCAGCCAGCGCGCCGATCACGGCGCTAGCGAGGTCGGTGTAGAGGCCGTTAAGGTTGAACAGCAAGCCCAGCCACAGCAAGGGCAGGGTGATGTCGTCGGGCAGCAACTGGGTATCGAAGTCGATGAAGGTGAGCGCGAGCAACGCCCAAATGAACAACATCGCGGCGACCGCCGCCCAGCCGAAGCCGAAATGCCAAGCGGCGAAACCGCACAGCACACCGCTGACCAGTTCGACCAATGGGTAACGCAACGAGATGGGGGCGGCGCAGGCACGACACCTGCCGCCCAGCATGAGATAACTAAGCACGGGGATGTTCTCCCGCGCGCCGATGGCGTGGCCGCAATGCGGGCAGGCCGAGCGGGGCACAGTCAGATTGTAGGGCTGGGCATCGGCGGGCACTTCCCCGCTAAGTTCGGCGCATTGTGCGCGCCACTCGCGTTCCATCATGCGCGGCAGACGGTGAATGACCACGTTCAGGAAGCTGCCGACCAGCAGGCCCAGCACAGCACAGACGCCGATGAATGCGGCAGGCGAAGATTGCAGAAGTTCGAACATGCTAGACCACCTGCCCCATCTTGAAGATGGGCAGATACATGGCGACCACCATGCCGCCGATCAGCGTGCCCAAGACCACCATGATGACGGGCTCCATCAGACTGGAAAGCGCCTCGACGGCGTCATCGACCTCTTGTTCGTAGAAATCTGCGACCTTGCCCAGCATGGCTTCGAGTGAGCCAGCCTCTTCGCCGATGGCGGCCATCTGAAGCACCATGCTAGGGAAGACTTCGGTGTTCTGCATGGCGACGGTCAGGCTGGTTCCGGTGCTGACTTCGCGCTGTATCCGCTTGGTCGCGTCGTAATAGATGATGTTGCCGGCCGCGCCCGCGACCGAATCGAAGGCTTCGACCAGCGGCACGCCTGCCGCGAACACGGTCGAGAGTGTGCGCGTCCAACGCGCGATGGTGGCCTTGCGGATCAGCGGACCGAAGATCGGCAACTGGAGCATCAGCTTATCCATGAAATGCTGCACCCGGCGATCACGCTTCCATGCGTACAGAAAACCATAGATGCCGCCACCCAGCACCGAGAAGATCAACCACCAGTAGGCAACGAAGAAATCCGAGATCGCCATCACGATCAGCGTCGGCGCGGGCAGGTCGGCCCCGAAACTGCTGAACAGCTCTTTGAACGCCGGGATCACGAAGATCATGATGATGGCGGTGATGATGAAAGCCACGGCGATGATCGCCACCGGATAGAACAGCGCAGATTTGATCTTGCTCTTGATGGCGAGGATCTTTTCCCGGTGAGTCGCCAAGCGATCCAACACGCTATCCAGAATCCCGGCGGCTTCGCCCGCGCCGATCAGGTTGCAATACAGATCATCGAAGTGCAGCGGGAATTTGCGGAAAGCGTGTTGCAGACTGTTGCCGGTCTCCACGTCCGTCTTAAGTTCGAACAACATGCGCGAGACCAACGGATTGGAGTGACCCTTGCCCACGATGTCGAAGGATTGCAGCAACGGCACGCCCGCTTTCAGCATGGTCGCCAACTGGCGGGTGAACAGGGCGATGTCTTTTTCGGTGATGGGTTTGGAATAGCCGCGCGCCTTGCGGACTTTGGTGGTCTTGATGCCCTGCCGACGCAGATGAGCGGAAACGCTGGCTTCACCAGCCGAGTACAACTCGCCCCTGACCTGCTTGCCGTTCTTGTCCTTTCCTTCCCATCGGTAAAGAGACTCCTTGGCCTTTATCGTCTTGATTTCCGCAGCCATCTTGCGCCCTCGCTTCTTGAGCGCGCATCATGCCGAGCTTTAGTACCCTTGTAAAGGAAGGCGGGAACTGCGTGCGCCGACGTATCGCCTCAGTTGGCGGACTTGCTTGATCTGGCGGGCAAGACGGGGAAGATACGGGCGACCTTCACCATCCGGTCTTGGGTCTGGATGATCTCTATGGGATGTCCGGCGATCTTCAGGCTAGTGCCCGCTTCGGGGATGTCACCCAGATACTCCTGAATCAGGCCGTTCAGCGTCTTCGCCACATCCAGCGGCAGATTCAGGCCCAGCTTGCGGTTCAGCTCACGCAGGGAAGTGCCTCCTTCCACCAGCAAGCTGCCATCTTCCTGATAGAGGAATTTGCCGGACTGCGCAGGCGTCTGCGTAGTGAAGTCGCCGACGATCTCTTCAAGGATGTTCTCCAACGTCACCAGTCCAAGCAACTCGCCGTACTCATCGACGATCAGCCCCAAGCGCAGATGCCGCTCCTGGAATTTCTGCAACTGGGTCAGCAAGCTGGTATCGGCGGGAATGAAATACGGCTCCAGCAAGATCTCGCGCAATCCCTCATGGCTGAACTCTGCATGCTGGATCAGCCCCAGTGCGCGGCGCACATGCAGGATGCCGACGATCTTATCCAGCGTATCTTCGTACACCGGCAGCAACGTATGGTGGCAGGTCACCAGCTGTTCGCGCAGCACCTCGCCGGATACGTTAATGTCCAGCGCCTCGATCTGATTGCGCGGAACCATCACGTCGTTCACCGAGACGCGCTCCACGTCCACTAGATTCAGCAGCATCTTCTGGTGCTTACGCGGCATGAACTGCTCGGCCTCCAGTACCAACCCGCGCAACTCTTCCAGATTCATCTTGGATTTGCTCTGATCGGTCTGGATCTTGATGCGCAGCAGGGCCAAAAAACCATTCACCATCGCCGTCGCCACCGAGACCACTGGATGGAACAAGGTGATGAGGGGCGAGAGCAAGTAGCTGGACGGCAGCGCGACGCGCTCGGGATAACTCGCAGCGATGACCTTGGGCATGATCTCGCTGAACACCAGCAAGACGAAGGTGATGAGCAACGTGCCTGCCAGCAGCGCCCATTCACTGGTACCGAATATGCGCAGGATGACGATGTTGGTGACAGCAGCAGCCGCGACGTTGAGCAGGGTGTTGCCGAACAGAATGGAGCCCAGCAGCTTGTCCACCTTGGAAAGCAGTCGCCCGGTGAGCTTCGCGCTGCGGTTTCCCTTGCGAATGAGGTGATTCAGCCGATAGCGGTTGAGCGCCATCATGCTGGTCTCGGCGGCGGAGAACCAAGCGCCGAACACCAGCAACAAGGCCAGAATACCGAGCAGCTCGTTTAATGAAAGTGAGTCCAAAGAGAGAAACCTGAGTTGAGAGGATGCGGCAGTATCCCGGGGGGCGTTCCTAGTGTCAAGAATGCCCCTCGGCGAGTGCTTGCTACCAGTCGCGGAAAGAGAAACCCAAGCCTATGGTGTTCTGACGATGGTTGTAGTCGATCAAACTTTCGCCGTAACCTGAGGTGAACTGGAGGTGCAATTTGGCGAAATTGCCTAGCGGAGCTGGTGTCGCCCAATCGAGCTGCATAAAGCCGCGATTCTGGTTCATGCGCAGATTGTTGCGCAGCAACAACGTCACCGTCTGCTCTTTGGAGGGCTCCCAGCGCATCGTCATGTCAGCGATGCCGACATACTTTTCGATGTCGGGATTATCGTCGAACAGGGCTGACTCGGGCAGTCGCCACCAGATGCGCGCCAGCAGAGATTTGTCATCCCACTCCCAGCCACCTTGGGCATACAGCCGATTCCATCCACGCGAGGCGGGCAAAGGCTGTCCATTGGACTGATGCACAAAACCCAAGTTGACCAGTTTCAGACCGGAGGATTTTCCCGTACCCAAGGTGGCGATAACCTCGGGCTCATAGCTGCTCTCCCGGAAGGGGGATGAGTTGTTGGTATTGAACATCTGCCAGTTGGATTGCTGGGTATACGCCGCCCAAATCCGCAAAGATTTAAAGCCCAGCAAATCAAGGTTCTTTTCACCCCAAACTTCCGACTTGAAGCTGAACTGAAATTTGCTCTCAAAATCATTCGTATTCTGAGGAATGACCGTGGCATGACCGGGCGCCGGGGTATTGGGGAACAGATTCACCCGACTGCTTTCTCGCAAAATGAAGTAGCTGGCCCGGTGCGGCTTCAATCGCCCGATACTGTTGCTGCGGCTAGTTTGTCCATCCAGATTCCAAGCTCGAGTAAGGTAGGAGCGCTCTTCGCTGGAAGCAAGTTCTTTGGAGTCCACATGCCCAGCCTCCGGGGCTGAGGTGAATGGTTGGTTACCCATCGAAGATTCCATCCTCGCCGCCGGGGCGGGCCGCGCCACTGCGTCATAACATTTCAGCCGTTCGCCATCATGGGCGATGGTTGCGCACTGGCTCATGTCTGCGCCGAACGCCGTCAGCGGCAAGGCGACGGACAGCAGCCCCGCCGACAGCAAACATCGGTGCATAGACGATAGAGGGAAAAGAACCAAGGGCATAGCGGCGCAACTCACGCGTAAAGGGAGCGCATTTTATACCGCCGCCTTGCGGTAGCTCCAGCGCATCATCACGACGCCCGCCAGCACCATCGGCAAGCTCAGCCACTGCCCCATGCTCACGCCCAAACTCATCAGCCCGAAGATGCCATCGTCCGGGTTGCGGGTGAACTCGGCGAAGAAGCGGAAGCTGCCATAGCCGATGAGGAATAGCCCGGACACCGCGCCGACCGGGCGCGGCTTGGCGGAATACAGCCAGAGCAACGCGAACAGCACCAGTCCTTCCAGCGCAAACTCGTAGAGTTGCGAAGGATGGCGCGGCAAGGCATCGGCGGCAGGGAACACCATCGCCCAAGGCACGTCGGTGGGACGCCCCCACAGCTCGCCATTGATAAAATTGCCGATGCGGCCCGCCCCCAGCCCCAGCGGAACCAGCGGTGCGACAAAGTCCATCAGCGCCAGCCACTGTATCTTGTGAGCACGCGCGAACAGCGCCATCGCCACCAGCACGCCCAGAAACCCGCCGTGGAACGACATGCCGCCTTCCCACACGGCCAATATCTTCGCCGGGTTAGAGAAATAATAGCCGGGGTTGTAGAACAGCACCTCCCCCAAGCGCCCGCCCACGATCACCCCCAGCACGCCGTAGAACAACAGATCGTCGAGAAATTTGTCATCCCAGCCGGGACGCGCAAGCACACGCAGCCGCTTGCGCCCCAGCCAGAGGAAAAAGCCGAAGCCGGTGAGATACATCAAGCCATACCAATGGATGGCCAGCGGGCCGAGTTGGATGGCGACGGGGTCGATTTGCGGATAGGTCAGCATGGGCGGAATTTACCACAGAGATCGCGATAAGGCGGTCACTCCCACAGATGGCGAGCCCCTAAGTATCTACAACGCCAACCTTCCCTGTGCCGCCGGAGCTGACAACGAACGCACCCTAGCAAACTCCAGCACCTCTGCCATCCGCCCTCCCTTGCTACGCCATTCATGGAAAACCGTTTCGCCCACCAGCGCATAACTCCAGACTCGTCCAGAACGCTGCTCAGCTTCCAGCATATTGATACGTTCGCACCAAGCCGTGGCCGCTTTCAGCTTGCGCTGGATGTTGGGATGATTGAGCTGGCCTTGTGCCTTGGTTTCCACCAGATAGATTTTTTCTGTCGTGCGCACCAGAAAATCCGGGTGGTAGAACGCGGACAAGCCATCTTCCTTGACGTAGCGCAGGCGCGCAAACTCGTGCCGAGTCTCGCTGAGTTTGCAAAATGCCTGCACACCACTATCGGCCTGCGCCCATTCAATGAAGGCTTTCTCCAAACCGCCATTTCGAGCAGGGAACGGCAGCCGCTCATAGATGCACTTGCTAACCAGCACTGAGCTAGTTTCACGCATCGGCAATTTCGCCACTTCTGACAGGTGGCGCTGCTTTACTTCCGTGTTGCCCGTAGATGGGCGCTCCTCGGCTTCAATCAGTGCGACGGCGAACACCTTGGTGATGTGCTCCAGCACTGGCTGCAACAGTAGCAAACGCCAGTTCTCATCCTCCAACGGCTCAAAGTCCGCCCCAAACAAGCGTTCGCGTATGTAGTCCTCCAGCCATCCGGCCAGTTCCGCCGTATTGACCTGCAAATACGGATTCGCCAGATGAGTGGCAATCTTGTTGCCCTTGGGCAAGGGCTGCGACAGTGCTTGCCCGATGCGGCGCGTCAATCGGGTCAGAAAATCGTTGTAGCCAGTGACATTCATCACCGCGCCATCCACGCGGTAATCGCCGAACAAGGTGCTGGTCTGCAAATCCTGCGACACGAACACATCGCCCTTACCCAGCATGGTCTTCAACTCATCACGCCCCATTGCCGTAAAGGGCAACAGCTTTTCCGGGGCGGGTGTTTGGTGACTGATGCCCTCTTCCGCTTCGCGCAAAATGAAAGGAATGGCAAAGTCGAAGGCTTCAAAACCTTCACACAGCCCGACCGAAATCAGGTCACCCGCACCGTCGCCACCTCCTTCGGTGGTTCCTCCCACCAAACCTTCGGCTATCAAATCATCGTAAAACGACTGAAAGGCTGGGTGTTCCACAATCGACAGCACATCAATCAGGCTTTGCGGTTCTTGCCCGGCTTTGATCCGTTCGCGGTTTTCGCGCTTCAGATCGTCAAATTCTTCATCGCGCCACATCAGCCGCAAGCCACGCCCTATGGTTTGCTCCAGCAAAATCTGCGCTTGCGACGAGCGCAGCGGCACGATGACGCAAATGTTGTTCACGTCAAAACCCTCACGCAGCATCAACACGCTGACGATCACGCGCGGTTTGTCGTGCTTATCCACGTCGAACAGGCGCTCACGGATCGGCGCCCATTCCTTTTCGCCCAACTCGGCCTTTTTGCCGGAATCCACCGACATCACCTCATCGGCAGCCAGCCCTAGCTCATCGACAAAGAATCGTTCCACCAACGGCGACACCGTGGTGTCCTCGCACACCACCAGCATCTTGGGATGACGACTCGCGTCAACGGTGGCGAAATCAGTTTCCAGCTTCTTCAGCTTGGCAAACCCGGCGCGCAACATAACGCGCTGTCCTTCCGATAGCGTCGGATTGCCGTCGTCGTCGCGCTCAGCCTTAAACTCCAGCGGCAATGCGCCGATTTCCTTGCGTCTATCCAGCACCAGCGATTTCACCAGTCCGGCGCGCATCGCTTCCTTCAAGTCAAAGTCCACGATGATGTGCGGGAAATACACCTTGCGCTTGTTCTTGCCCGCACCGACATCGTTGTAGGGCGTGGCCGAGAAGTCCACCTGCACAAAGCGTCGCCCCTTGGATTCGACAATCCGCGACAGACTTTTCTGTCATTCCACCTCCGTGCTTTCACCTTCTTTCTTGACCTCGTGGATATGGTGGGCTTCATCGTTGAACACCAGCAATTCCGGTAGATCAACCAAGTAATCCAGCACGCCGCCGCGCGCATAACGCCGATCCAGCATATCCAAACTATTGCCGGTCGCCCGCCCCGGTGTCAGCGGCAACACGCCCGCAATCACCTGCTGCGGCGCTAACGTCACGCCGGGCGCAGTCATTTCTGCCGCCTCTTCCTCTTCCGCACCTTCCGATAACAAATGCCAGTTGGTAATGGCCAACAGCCCGTTGCCCGTCGTTTTCAGGCCGATTTCGTCCTTGGCGCAGACGTTGCCGCGCACGAAGCCGAACACCGTTTCGCGTAAGCCCTCAGGCAAAAACAGTTCCGCGTAACGATGCACATCGGAGGTCGAAAAATCCCGCAAGCCGCCCCGCAACTTGCCGCAGAAAGCATCGAGCAAGCGGTCATACACGATCAGCCCCGGCGCAACGATCAGGAAATTCCGGGTAAAGCGTGGATCGGCTACCGCCTCGGCACGGGCAGCATTGGCATTGAGCAACTGCCACACCAGCAGCGCTTGCAGCACCCAAGTTTTGCCAGTGCCGGTGGCCATCTTCAAACAGTATTTGGGATGCCCGTGTTTCGGCTGCGCCACCTCGCTCAATACATTCCCGAGCAACAAGGCATCAGCCGCCGCGCGCTGGTACAAGTCTTTCAGCGACGTGCTGCCCAGCACCTCATGGGCGACGATGGTGTTCAGAATCGCCTGCCGCTGGCCGGGATGAAAGTTGAACTTGCGCGTCAGACAAATATCTTCCAGAAACCACCAGCGCAACAGTTCCGCCGTGGTCGGCGTGACCAGTTCGTAAATATCCGCACTGCCATCCTCAAGGCCGATACACAGCGCTTGGGTTTTGGCCGTCAACCCGAGCGACAAGGGCAACACATCAACGGCTGGGCTCACGATTGCGCCTCCACCACCATGCTGGCTTCGGCTTCAAAACCAAACACATCCACCACCCGCACACAGACCTTGCGTAAGCCCGCGAGGACGGGCACAGTAAATTGGGCGGAGGTCACCACCCGCAGCGGGTCGCCGTCGTTATCCACATTGCCGCGATAGTCCTGCCACACCGAGCGGAACACCTTGCCATCGTAATCAGGATCAACCGCCCAGTACTCAATCAGCGCCAACGGTTCGGCATTCGCCACCGCCTGCAATTTGCTGCGATTGGCTTCGTCCAGATTGATTGCTTCGGGGGACAGCAGCACATAGTTTCTCAAGCGCACGCTGATGGTTTCCTGACCATCGCCTGCCGGAGTACGTTGCACCGGGTGTATGGTCAGATATTGCAAGCTGGCAAACCGCACCGATCCACGCAGCTTTTCCAGCCCACCCTTCTTTTTCAGCCTATCCATCAAATCCGGCGGAATCACCAGCACTTCCAGACGGCTATCGTTTAGGGCGTTAATCGTTTCGCCGATCGACGGCTCGAAGTTCCAGCCCAGCACTACCACGCGATCCCAACCGCCCATCAGATTGTCGCGCTGGGCGATGGCTTTTTTCAGCGTCGCCGCGCCGGTCAGCTTGTTGGGGGAGTCCGCCAGCACTAGGGTCTTACCCCCTCTCCCGCCGGGAGAGGGTTGGGGTGAGGGAGCGCCCGCCGCCAGATACCCCAGATTTCGCAGCGGATTTTCTTCCGGCGGCAAGGGCAATGCGCCGTACAGCGACAGGACAATCTGCGCCAGATCGCCAATGCGGAAATCGCGGCCCATGTGCGCTTTCGCCGCTTCAACTTGGTAATCGCCGATGGCTTGATACAAGAAAGGTTTGGCGTTCTGGTCGATCAAGCGCTTGCGCATAATCATGCAGGCGGGTTTGCCAAGGTCAGTGGTGATCCAGCGCCGACCGAGCTTTTCAGCTACCGCTGCCGTTGTCCCGGAGCCGCCAAAAAAGTCAGCGACGATGGCATCGTGCGAAGTTGTTGTTTGAATAATTCTCGCCAAAAAATCGCCTGGTTTCTGTGTGTCGTACCCTGTTTCTTCCTGTTTCCGCTTCATGTAGTGATATGCGTAAAGCTGTTTTACGTCAGTCCAAACCGTAGAAAGCGGAACGCCTTTACTTTCGTCCAAGTACTGGCGCTCGAATGTCCCTTTCTCTCGTTCACGAGTTCTGTACCGTCGGCCATCCTCATCAACTTCAGTAAAGCGATCGGCGATGTATTTCTCTGAGTAAGGGAGATACTCTTTGTTGTAGATGTGGCTTCCGTAGTTCTTCGCATAAAGAAGCAGATATTCGTGTGCCTTGACGATCTTGTTTCCGGCAGCGCGGCCGCCACTGGGGGTTCCATAGGACCATATGACCTCGGTGTTGAAATTGGGCTTTCCGAAAATTTCGTCAGCTATGGCTTTGACGTAGTGGCTAACCTGAATTCCGATATGAATGCAGATCGTGCCACTTTCGGCCAGCAGCTCGCGCATCAAAATCAGCCGGGGGGTAATCATCGCCAGATACGAAGCGGTACCGTCTGACCAGGTATCGGAATAGGCGAACTGTTCGATCACCGTGGGTTTTTGTTCCAGCTCCACCGCGCTACCCTCACCCCCTACCCCTCTCCCGGAGGGCGAGGGGAGAACTACTTTGGTGCGGTAGTCGGCCTTGGAATCAAAGGGCGGGTCGATGTAGATCAAATCGACCTTGCCGCGCAGGCTGGGCGTTTGCTCGTCTCCCGCCAACAGCGCCGCCATTGCCAGCAGATTGTCGCCGTAGATCAGGCGATTCGTCCAAGCGGCACTATCGGCTTCGGCCAGATGCCCCTGACGTTCGTTCGCAGTAATCCAATCGCCCGCTGCCATATCTTTGGCAGGCAACACCCATTCGCGCGTTTGCAGCCCCACGCGATGGCGGCTTTCCAGACTTTCGAGGATTTTTTCAGCTTGCTTGCGGCCATTGGCCACGATTTCGGGGAGTTGCTCCAGCAGGGACTTTGCCATCTCGATCAGTTACGTTATCTATGTAACTGCCAGTCTAGCAAATAACGTAACTATTTTTCATGTCACGTAACTATCCGGCCATACCAGTAGCGTGACTGCATGAAAACCATAAAGCAGCAATTTTCCGAAAGATTAAGGGATGCGATGGTGAAGGCAGGCATGAAGCCAGAATCTGCCGTGCTGGAGCGAAACTTCAACCTGCGCTATTTCGGCAAACCGATCACCTTGCACGGGGTGCGAAAATGGCTGATTGGCGAGTCCATTCCGCCCTACGACAAAATCATCGTTCTGGCGGAAATGCTGAATGTCCCACCGGAAGAGTTGACCTTCGGTCTCGACATCAAGCAGCAGATTAAAGAGTCGCGCGTCCGCTGGGACGAAGGCATCGGCTATCAGGAGCGCGAAATCTTCGAGGCGTTTCTCGCACTGCCAACACCGCAGCGCAAGATCGTGCGCGAGGTAATCCAAACTTTCGCCAAGGCATTTCCGGTGGATGACAAAACACCCGGCAAACCGAGACATTGAATCTGCCCGCTCCACGACGTAAGTTGTGCGTGAGGTCGTTCACGCCTTCACCCAAGCATTCCCTGTCAAAGCTTCAGCAGATACCGACCTGTCATCGCCAGACAATTCTTCCTGAGATCAAACTGCGGCGTGTCTTGGTTGAGTTCGTGGTTTAGAATTCGCCCCTCGTCAAACTTCAGGAATCGCATCATGCCCGCATACCGTTCCCGCACCTCCACCCACGGCCGCAACATGGCTGGCGCGCGCTCTTTGTGGCGCGCCACCGGCATGGCGGACGGCGACTTCGGCAAGCCCATCATCGCCATCGCCAATTCGTTCACCCAGTTCGTACCGGGTCACGTGCACCTGAAGGATATGGGCCAGTTGGTGGCGCGCGAGATCGAAAAGGCGGGCGGCATCGCCAAGGAATTCAACACCATCGCGGTGGATGACGGCATCGCCATGGGTCACGACGGCATGTTGTATTCGCTCCCGTCGCGCGACCTGATCGCGGACTCCGTGGAATACATGGTCAACGCCCACTGCGCCGACGCGCTGGTGTGCATCTCCAACTGCGACAAGATCACGCCGGGGATGCTGATGGCGGCGATGCGCCTCAACATCCCGGTGGTGTTCGTGTCCGGCGGGCCGATGGAAGCGGGCAAGGTGAACTGGGGCGGCAAGGTGAAGGGATTGGACTTGGTGGACGCGATGGTCGCCGCCGCCGACAGCCATTGCAGCGACGAGGAAGTGGATGTCATCGAGCGCTCCGCCTGCCCGACCTGCGGCTCCTGCTCCGGCATGTTCACCGCTAATTCGATGAACTGTCTGACCGAGGCGCTGGGACTGAGCTTGCCCGGCAACGGTTCGCTGGTCGCCACCCACGCCGAGCGCAAGCAACTGTTCCTGCGCGCAGGCCGCTTGGCTGTTGAATTGTGCAAGCGTTATTACGAGCAGGACGACGCTTCCATCCTGCCGCGCAGCATCGCCACCTTCGATGCGTTCGAGAACGCGATGACGCTGGACATCGCCATGGGCGGCTCGACCAACACCGTGCTGCACTTGCTCGCTATCGCGCGCGAAGCGGGCGTCGATTTCACCATGAAGGACATGGATAGACTGTCGCGCCATGTGCCGACGCTGTGCAAGGTCGCGCCATCGTCCAAGTACCACATGGAAGACGTGCATCGCGCCGGCGGCATCGCTTCCATTCTTGGCGCGCTAGATCGTGCGGGATTGTTGCACAGTGACGTACCAACTGTCCACAGCCCGAGCCTGCGCGCAGCGTTGCAACATTGGGACATCGTGCAGACCGACAGCGATGACGTGAAGAAATTCTTCCGCGCCGCACCCGGCGGCATTCCCACCACCATCGCGTTTTCGCAATCCATGCTCTACCCCGATCTGGATGCGGATCGCGTGGCCGGATGTATTCGGGATAAGTCCTCGGCTTACTCGCAGGACGGCGGCCTGGCCGTGTTGCACGGCAACATCGCGCTGGACGGATGCATCGTCAAGACCGCTGGCGTGGATGACAGCATCCTCACCTTCACTGGCCGCGCGCGCGTGTTCGAGAGTCAAGATGCCGCCACCGCAGGCATCCTCGCCGACCAGATCGTGGCGGGCGACGTGGTCATCATCCGCTACGAAGGCCCCAAGGGCGGGCCGGGGATGCAGGAGATGCTGTATCCGACCTCTTACCTCAAGTCCAAGGGCTTGGGCAAAGCCTGCGCGCTGCTCACTGACGGACGCTTCTCCGGCGGCACGTCCGGCTTGAGCATCGGCCACGCCTCGCCCGAAGCGGCGAGCGGCGGTGCCATCGGTTTGGTGGAAGAAGGCGACACCATCGCCATCGACATCCCGAATCGCAGCATCAATCTGGTGATCTCCGACGCAGCTCTGGCCGCGCGCCGTGCCGCGATGGAAGCGAAAGGCAAGCAAGCCTGGAAGCCCGCCAGCGAGCGTCCGCGCAAAGTCTCCGCCGCACTGCGTGCCTATGCAGCGATGGTGACTTCGGCGGACAAGGGCGCAGTGCGCGACGTGTCGCTGGTGGAAAATCAGGGTTGAGTGCGGCACGACAGCTCTCGCCCGGCAGCGGGCGAGGCCTCGCTCAGATCGGTTTCTTCGACAGCTTGCGCTGCAAGGTGCGGCGGTGCATGTTGAGCGCACGCGCGGTTCGGGAAATGTTGCCCTGATGTTCCTGCAACACGCGCTGGATGTGCTCCCATTCCACCCGGTCCACGGTGGGCGGCTGGATCTCCAACTCGACATCGGCGCTGGGGCTGTGGCCAAAGGCCGCGACGATCTCGTCGGCGTTGGCAGGCTTGGGCAGATATTGCGTCGCACCCAGCTTGATCGCCTCCACCGCCGTGGCGATGCTGGCGTAGCCGGTGAGTACGACGATGCGGGTGGCCGGATCGAGCTCGTGCAGCTGCGCCACCAGCACCAAGCCGGAAGCTCCATCCATCTTGAGATCGACCACGGCGTATTCCGGCGGATTGGCCTGAGCCAGCGGGATGGCTTCTTCCACACTGTTGGCGGTGGTCACCGCGAAGCCGCGCTTCTTCATCGCCTTGCTCAGCACACTGCAAAATGTAGCATCGTCATCGACCAGCAGCAGGGAAGGTTGTTCGTTGACGGACAGCGCGTTCATATCGAAGCTCCTAGTAAGGGCAATGTGACTTCGGTGGTGGTTCCGCCACCTTCGCGGCTGAACAGCCGAACCTTACCGCCCAGCCGTTCGACCGTGGCATTGGCGAGGAACAAGCCCAGCCCGTGGCCTTCTTTTTTGGTGGTGAAGAAGGCAGAACCAGCCCGCGCGGCGGCTTCCGGGGTGAGTCCCGGGCCGTAATCAAGGATCTCCAGCATGAGCTGGTGCGGGTTCCATTTCGCCTGGATGTCCACCCGCTCGGGTGAAGCATCGGCAGCATTGTTGAGCAGATTCAGCAAGGCGGCACGCAATGCCGGATCGAAGGCGATCTGCGGCGCAGGCTGCTCTCCCTCGCCCTGATACTGGCACTGCACCGAGGGACGCAGCAATTGCCACTCGTCCAGCGTATCGCTCAAGAATCCTTCCAGCGCTTGCGCGGCAGATGTGCCCACCACCGCGCCCTGCGCATTGACCAGCATCTTGTCGAGGATGCGCTTGCAGGCGCGCACTTGGCCGTCGAGCAAGGTCAGGTTGTCGTGTAGCTCCGGCAACGCTTCCGCTTCGTGGCGCAACTCGCCGATCACCACGGCCAGCGTGGACAGCGGCGTGCCCATCTCATGCGCCGCACCAGCAGCTTGCAGACCCAAGGCGACGATGCGCTCGTTGCGCAGCGTCTCTTCGCGCACCCGCGCCAATTTCTCGTCGCGCTCACGCACCGCTTGCGCCATCTTCACCACGAAATAGGCGATCACCACCACGCTGATGACAAAGCCCAGCCACATGCCCAGCACGTGCATGTTGAAAGCATCGTCCGGCGGCATGGTGTGCTCCATCCCTTCCATCTCGCCCATATCCATCATCGAGTGATCCATCGCCTCGTGTCCCATCGGCAATGGCACGTAGAATTTCATCAGCAGGGTGTAACTGGCCGTGGTGAGGAAGGCCATCGCCCAAGTGTAAGCGCCGGGCAAAGTCGCTGCCGCGATCACCAGCGGCAACAAGAACAGCGAGATAAAGGGATTGGTCGAACCGCCGGCGTAATACAGCAGCACGGAAAGGGCCAGCACATCGGCGCACAACTGGGCGAACAGCTCGGGGTTGGTTACCGGACGCGCCGCGCGCAATCGCGCCCAAGTCGCCAGATTCAGCGCAGCCAGCGCACCTATGGTCAGGATCATCGGCAACCAGTCCAGCGCCATATCCAGAAAATGATAGACCAGCGCCAGCGTCAGCCCTTGCGCCACGATGGCGATGTCGCGCAACAGCATCAGGCGACGGAGGTGGCTGTGGCCGGTCTGGGCGGCAAGGAAGGTGGAGTTCATGGTGCGGATTCTACCGATACCACACAGCAAAGAGGTGCGGCAAATTGTCGCGCGACATCATGTCGCATTCCATTTGTCCGACCTAGAGAATACAGTGGCGTCCATCGGAATCGCAGTTTGGCGGCCCCCTCCTCCCGCCGTCAGACTGCCCCCGGTTAGCTCCGATTGTGGTGGGCTCCCTCTCCCATGACAGGCGTTCAGGCGTTATTTGCTCAGCAGATGACGCCTATTTTTTGGGCGATCCCGCTCCGGCAGGTGCGACATTATGCCGCATTCCAAATCCATCAAAACCTCTCTATATTTCGGCCGCCTGAACGTACAGCTGCTTATTCAGCCCCCGTTCGCCCAGTTCCCATAAAAAATATCGTCCCAATACAGAGGAGTAGTTATGAGATTTTCCAGAAAGACGCTGGCCGTCGCGGTCGAAGCGGCGCTGGCCTTGAGCTTGGCGCAAGCTGCATACGCTGAGAATGAGCTGTTGCCGGAAGTGCAAGTCAGCGCAGAAAAACTGCAACCCCTTCCCGCGCTGACCAACTCCGGCCTAAACCAGAACAACCTGCTCCATCTGCGCACCAACACCAGCGACACGGCAAAGATGCTTGACGGACAACCCGGCGTCAGCCTCAATGTCGGCGGCGGCGTCTCCAGCCTACCCGCCATCCACGGCATGTCGGATGACCGCGTGCGCACCAAGGTGGACGGCATGGACCTGATCTCCGCCTGCGGCAATCACATGAACCCGGCGCTCTCCTACATTGACCCGGCCAATGTCGCCAGCATCAAGGTGCTGGCGGGCATCACACCGGTAAGTCAGGGCGGTGACAGCATCGCCGGAACGATCATGGTGGACTCCTCAGCGCCCGAGTTCGCCCAGCCAGGTGAAGGCCTGCTAAGCAAGGGGCAAGTCGGCACGTTCTACCGCAGCAACAACAAGGCGCAGGGCTTCAATGCTTCCGCGACCCTCGCAGGCGAATCCCTGTCGATGCGCTACACCGGCTCCACGGTGCGCGCGCAGAACTACAAGGCGGGCGGCGATTTCCACACTGCCGGACTGTCACCCAATGTTGCCGGCTTCCCTGGAGTGTACGTGGCTGGCAACGAAGTCGCCTCGACCAAGTATCAAACCGAGAACCACGCACTGAACTTCGGCCTCCGCCACGACAACCATCTGTTCGACCTGAAGCTGGGCGTGCAGAATATCCCCTATCAGGGCTTTGCCAACCAGTACATGGACATGCTGCAAAACAGCAGCCAGCAGATCAACCTGAACTACACCGGACAGTACGGCTGGGGCTCGCTGCAAGCACGGGTATACAACGAACACACCCGTCACTACATGAACTTCCTGCAAGAAAAACAGCGTTCCGCGCTGGGAATGCCGATGAACACCGCTGGTCAGAACACCGGCATGTTGCTCAAGGGCGACATCCTGCTGTCGGAGCGTGACACCCTGCGTCTGGGGACTGAATACCAGCGTTACCGCATGAGCGACTGGTGGGCCCCGACCTCAGCCATGCCGAACGGCATGATGTCGCCAAACACCTTCTGGAATATCAACAACGGACAGCGTGACCGCATGGCGATCTTCGGCGAGTGGGAAGCGCGCTGGACTCCGCAATGGGTGAGCCAGTTCGGGATTCGCACCGAGTCAGTCAAAACGAACGCAGGTACGGTGCAGGGTTACAACAATGCCAACGCCACGGCAGGCATGATGCCGATGCCGACCAACTATCTGCGTGATGCGACCGCCTTCAATGCGCTCAACCGGCAGCATACCGACCAGAACGTGGATGTAACGGCGCTGGCTCGCTACACCCCGGATGAGCGCAAAACCTTCGAGTTCGGTTTCGCCCAGAAGACCCGTTCGCCCAACCTGTACGAGCGCTATACCTGGTCCACCTCCGGCATGTCGATGAACATGAACAATTGGTTCGGCGATGCCAACGGTTATGTCGGCAACCCCAACCTCAAGCCGGAAGTGGCGCGTACCGTGAGCGCTTCCTTCAGCCTGCACGACACCGAGCCGCGCGGTTCAGAGCTGAAGTTCTCGCCCTACTACACCCATGTACAGAACTACATCGACGCAGTCAGCTGTACCAGCGTCGGGCTAGCCTGCTCCATGCCGGCAGCCGGTTTCCGCAACCTCAGTCTGGCCAATCAGTCCGCCCGCCTCTACGGTGCCGACCTGTCTTCCCGCCTGCCGCTGACTCAAGGCTCCGGCTATGGCGATGTGTCTTTCTTCGGCCTAGTGAATTACGTCAACGGCAAGAATCTGACCACTGGCGACAATCTGTTCCACATCATGCCGCTGAATGCCCGTCTGGCGCTCGAACAGCGTCTGGGCAACTGGACCAACACAGTGGAAGCCGTCGCGGTCAAGGCCAAAACCAAAGTACAGGCGGTGCGCGGTGAGTTTGCTACCGGCGGCTATGGCTTGCTCAACCTGCGCAGCAGCTACGAGTGGAAGCAAGTCCGTCTGGACCTCGGTGTAGAGAATCTGTTCGACAAGTTCTATGTCGATCCGCTGGGCGGCGCATATGTGGGACAGCGCCCGGTGATCGCCGGTGTCGGCATCCCCGGCATGGGCCGTTCCATCAACGCCGGCCTGACCGTCAAGTTCTAACTCTGGCGTCAGGTTCGGAAGCTCGAACATTGCGCTAAAATGACGCGCCGCCCGTATGAGCGGCGCGTTTTCTCTTAGAGGAGTCAAAAATGAATAAGAATCTCTGGGCCGGTATCGTCGCTTTGTTGTTGGCCTCACCAGCTTGGGCAGCGGATGTCTCGGTGAGCAACGGCAAGGTACGCGCCACCGCACCGGGGCAGGACAGCGCCTCCATCCAGTGCGTAGTCAGCAGCAGCAAAGATGCGCGCATCGTCGGCGTCAGCTCACCCGCGTCGAACAGCGCCGAGATCCACATGATGATGCACATGAACGGCATGATGATGATGCACACGGTCGATGCGCTTACCGTTCCCGCAGGTAAGCCGGTCGATCTCGCTGCTCAAGGCTACCACCTGATGCTGGTCGGTTTGAAGCAGCCGCTGAAGGCGGGCGACAGCTTGCCTTTCACCCTGACCGTACAGTTCGCCGACAAGCATAAGGAAAAGCTCGAAGGCAAAGCCGAGGTCACTCCGCTGACCGGCAGCCAAGACGAGCAGATGCATCACCATCACTAGCGCCTTCCCTCCTCGCAGCAAGATGACGGGCGGTTTAGCTGCCCGTTGTCATTTCCAGCGCATTCCCCGCTATCATTGCGCCATGAGCCATCAAGCGAAACTACCCACCGCGTTCGGCGTCCTCGGCATCCATTGCAGCGAAGTCGCTCTCACCGGCATCGAATTTCTCCCGGCGACCGCCGCGCCACAATCACCAGTTCATACGCTGGCCGAGAGCGTTTGCGCACAACTGGAGGCTTGGTTCGCCGACCCTGATTTCCGTTTCGATTTGCCGCTGGCGCTGCACGGCACGGCGCATCAACTCAAAGTCTGGCACGCACTAGCCAGCATCCCGCGCGGGCAGGTACTCAGCTACGGCGAGCTCGCCCGGCGACTGAATTCCGCCCCGCGCGCCATCGGGCAAGCCTGTGGCCACAATCCCTTGCCCATCATCATCCCCTGCCATCGCGTGGTGGGCCGCGCCGGATTGGGCGGATTCATGCAGCAGGGCGCGGGCACGACACTGGAGATCAAGCGCTGGCTGCTGAGACACGAAGGTGTCGCACTATGAGCGCCGCCTTGCTCGACGAATTCTGCGATGCACTCTGGCTGGAGGATGGCCTCGCCCGCAACAGCATCGAGAGCTACCGGCGCGACCTCAACAAGTTCGCCGTCTGGCAGGGAAAACGCGGCAAGATACTGTTGGCGACCGAACACGCCGACATTCAAGATTTCCTCCACTACTTGGTACAGCAGGAAAAAGCCAAGGCCACTTCGACCTCGCGTGCGCTGTCCAGCCTCAAGCGCCTGTTCCGCCACCTGATACGTCAGAACCGGATTGAGACCGATCCCACCCTGCTGATCGACTCGCCCAAACTGCCGCGTACGCTGCCCAAGACGCTCACCGAAGCCGATGTCGAGTTGCTGCTCAACGCACCCGATGCGCAAAGCCCACTCGGGCTGCGCGACCGCGCCATGCTGGAAGTGCTGTACGCCAGTGGGCTGCGCGTCTCTGAGCTGGTCGGCATCAAAGTCACTCAAGTCAGCCTGAACGACGGCATCGTACGGGTGACGGGCAAGGGCGGCAAAGAGCGGCTTGCACCGCTGGGAGAAGATGCGCAAGACTGGATTCAGCGTTATCTGGAAGACGCCCGCCCGGTGCTGCTGGCGGGCAGACTGTCTGATGAGTTGTTCGTCACCCAGCGCGGAGAAGGCATGACGCGGCAGATGTTCTGGTATCTCATCAAGAAGCACGCCCGTGAAGGTGGCTTGTTCAAACCGCTTTCGCCGCACACCCTGCGCCACGCCTTCGCCACCCATCTGCTCAACCACGGCGCGGACCTGCGCGTGGTACAGATGCTGCTGGGCCACGCCGACATCTCCACCACCCAGATCTACACCCACGTCGCGCGCGAACGGTTGAAGGCGCTACATACCGAGCATCATCCGCGCGGCAAGAAGTGAGCCGCCAGCCTCGATCCGAGGCTACAAAATTGTGTTTCGAAAAAATATTTTGTTTCGACTTGAACTATTCTTGCATACCCCCACTCTCAGCTACGGTGCATGTAAGGCGTGTCTCTCCCCCTTGGAGATACTTTCTTCATTAACCTCTCCTCTAGTATTTGGGCATCCAGTGTTGGATGCCCTTTTTTTGTCCTCAATTCAGCGCATACCCATAAAAAATCCGGGCCAGAACTGACATTCTGGCCCGGATTGATCTGGTGGAATCAAGCTTATTGCAGCTTGCCCAACTTGCGCCAAGTCTCCAGCAAAGTGTCCGGGTTGAGCGACATGGTCTGGATGCCTTGCTCCATCAGCCATTGAGCGAAGTCGAAATGGTCGGAAGGCCCTTGGCCGCAGATGCCGACATATTTATCCAGACGATTGCAGGTGGAGATCGCCATCACCAGCAGCGCCTTCACCGCCGCATCGCGTTCGTCGAAGCGGTCTGCCACTAGGCTGGAGTCGCGATCCAATCCCAACGTGAGCTGGGTCAGGTCGTTGGAGCCGATGGAGAAGCCGTCGAAGTATTGCAAGAACTCTTCGGCCAGCAGCGCGTTGGACGGGATCTCGCACATCATAATGAGGCGCAGGCCGTTTTCGCCGCGCTTCAGGCCGTGCTGTTCCAGCGTGGCGACCACTTCGCGCGCCTCGCCTACCGTGCGCACGAAGGGGATCATGATCTCCACGTTGGTGTAGCCCAGCCTTTCGCGCACGCGCTTCATGGCGCGGCATTCCAGCTCGAAGCAATCGCTGAAATTGGCGGCGACATAGCGCCCGGCGCCCCGGAATCCGATCATCGGATTCTCTTCCAGCGGCTCGTAGATCTCGCCGCCGATCAGCTTGCGGTATTCGTTCGATTTGAAGTCGGACAGGCGCACGATGACCTTCTTCGGCCAGAACGCCGCTGCCAGCGTCGCCACGCCCTCGGTGATCTTTTCGACGTAAAACTCTTCCGGCGAGGCGTAGCCAGCGGCGCGTTTGGCCACCGCCTCGTGCAGTTTACCGGGCAGCTTGTCGAACTCCAGCACCGCCTTGGGGTGGATGCCGATCAGGTTGTTGATGATGAACTCCAGCCGCGCCAGACCGATGCCCGCCGACGGCAGTTGCGCGAACTCGAAGGCCAGCGTCGGGTTGCCGACGTTGAGCATCAACTTCACCGGGATAGGCGGCAGCGTCGCCTCGCTGTGCGTCACCACCTCGAACGGCAGTACACCGTGGTAAACGTAGCCGGTGTCGCCTTCGGCGCAGGAGGCGGTGACCATCTCGCCGTCCTGCAGCGCGGTGGTGGCGTGGCCGCAGCCGACGATGGCGGGGATGCCCAGCTCGCGCGCAATGATAGCGGCGTGGCAGGTGCGTCCGCCGCGATTGGTGATGATGGCAGCAGCCTTCTTCATCACCGGCTCCCAGTTCGGGTCGGTCATGTCGGTGACCAGCACGTCGCCCGCCTCCACCTTGTCCATTTCAGCGGTACTGGCGACGATACGCACGCGGCCGGTGCCGATCTTCTGGCCGATGGCGCGACCTTCCACCAGCACGTCGCCGCGCCGTTGCAGGCGGAACTTCTCGCTGCCGCCGCCGTTGGAATGCGACTTTACCGTCTCGGGGCGCGCCTGCAGGATGTACAGCTTGTCGTCCAGACCGTCACGCCCCCACTCGATGTCCATCGGGCGTCCGTAATGCTGCTCGATGGACACGGCGTAGCGCGCCAATTGCAGCACGTCTTCATCGTTCAGAGAGAACTTGGACTGGTCGGCGGCGGGCACCGGCTCGATGCGGCAGGAGCGTCCGGCAGAGCGCTGCTCGTCGAACACCATGCGCTGCTGCTTGGAGCCGAGCGCACGGCGGATGACGGCGGGAAAACCTGCGGCCAGCTGCGGTTTGTGGACGTAGAACTCATCCGGGTTCACCGCGCCCTGCACCACCATCTCGCCCAGCCCGTAGGACGAAGTGATGAACACTGCATCGCGGAAGCCGGATTCGGTGTCCAGCGTGAACATCACGCCGGACGCGCCCAGATCGGAGCGCACCATGCGCTGCACACCCGCCGACAAGGCCACATCGGCATGGGTGAAATCCTTGTGGACGCGATAGGAAATCGCGCGGTCGTTGTACAGCGAGGCGAACACTTCGCGGATCGCGTGCAATATATTTTCAATGCCGTGGATGTTGAGGAAGGTCTCCTGTTGACCGGCGAACGAGGCATCCGGCAGGTCTTCCGCCGTGGCCGAGGAACGCACCGCGTAGCTGCCTTCGCCCCCTGCCGACAACTGCGCGTAATGCTCGCGAATCTCGGTTTCCAGACGCTGCGGCAACGGCGCTTCGACGATCCAGGCGCGTATCTTGCGCCCAGCCTCGGCCAGCGCGGTCACGTTATCCACATTGAGCGTCTCCAGCGTCTGCTCGATGCGCTTGTCCAGCCCCTCATGCGCCAGAAAATCGCGGTAAGCCTGCGCCGTGGTGGCGAAGCCGCCGGGCACTTGTACTCCTGACGAGCTGAGGTTGGCGATCATCTCCCCGAGCGAAGCGTTCTTTCCGCCCACCTCGGGAATGTCTGCGATGCCCAAAGACTGGAATGGAATGACGTAAGGTTGCATTGCCTTCTCCTGATTTATTGATTGTCGTCTTGCTGCGTTTTGCCGAAGCTATCGGCAGGAAACCATCGAAACACCGAACTGCATAGTCAGTTCGCTCCCTTCTTGCATTGCGACTCGCCACAGCGGTGGTTGCCGCAGCCACAGCCTGCCCCTTCCTCGCGCAAAGGACCGAATTCTGGATGCCGCTCGGCGTGCTGCCGCGCCATCGTTTGAACCATGACCCACGCGAACACCAGCGCCACCATGACGCCTATCGTGATGAGATAAGTCATCGTGCCACCCCCACGCCTGCAAAACCCATGAAAGCCAGCGACAACACGCCAGCCAGAAGCAAGGATAGCGCTGTGCCTTGCATCACGCCGGGAATATCCGACAATCGCAGTCGTTCGCGCACGCCAGCCATCAACACCAGTGCCAAAGTGAAGCCCAGACCTCCTCCCAGACTGAAGGCGACCGCTTGCCCAAGGTCGTAGCCTCTGGCGGTTTGAAACAGGGCCACGCCCAGCACGGCACAGTTGGTGGTGATGAGCGGCAGATAGATACCCAAAGCGCGGAACAGCGCAGGCGAGAACTTCTTCATCACCATTTCGACCAGTTGCACGGTAGACGCGATGACCACGATGTAGGAGATCAGCCGCAAGAACTCCAGCCCGGCGTATGCTAGCAGCGCATTCAAGCCATAGCTGCACAGCGAGGCGACCAACATCACGAAGCTGGTGGCGATGCCCATAGGCACGGCGGTGTCCAGCCTGCCCGACACGCCCAGAAAAGGGCATAGACCTAGGAACATCGCCAGCACGAAATTGCTGGAGAGCAAGGTGATGATGAAAATCTGACCTAGGGATTCATGCTCCATGACGGCCCCCTTGCACAGAAGATTCAGCAATTGCGGCATTCGCCTGCTTCCGCTTCGTCAGCACAGCGAACAGCAGCAACCATGCGCCCAGCACGAAGAATCCACCCGGTGGCAACACCATCACCACCCAAGGCTGGAAGTTCGCGCCGAACAGCGTGTAGCCGAACAACTGCCCCACGCCCAATATCTCACGCACGCTGCCCAAGGCCAGCAAGCCGAGGGTGAAGCCGATGCCCATGCCCAGCGCGTTGACCATCGCAGGCAAAGGCGGGTTCTTGGCGGCATGGGCTTCGACCCGCCCCAGAATGATGCAATTCACCACGATGAGCTGAATGAATGCACCCAGCGCATCATACAAAGTCAGGCTGACCGCTTGGATGATGTAATCGACCAGTGTGACGAAGGTGGCGATGATGACGATATAGGTGGCGATGCGCACTTCCTTGGGTATCTGGTGGCGCATCAGCGAGATCAGCCCGCACGAGCAGACCAGCACAAAGGTCGTCGCCACACCCATGCCCAGCGCATTGACCGCCGAGACGGTAACCGCCAACGTCGGACACATGCCCAGCACCATGACAAATACGGGATTCTGCCGCCAGATGCCTTCCAGGAAGGTATCCATAGTGACGCCCGCTTGTTTGCTGTTCATCTGTTTGCTCCTAGGCAGGAATGCGCGCCGCAGCTCATTTCTCATTTCCTTGTTTCAGGTCTTCGATATGCGGGGCAAGCAAAGGCAACAGCTTCTGTACGCTCTCGTTGATGCCGCGCCCCACGGCCTTGGAAGTGATGGTCGCCCCGGCGATGGCATCGATCTCCCAAGGATTCTTCTTGGTGCCGTGCTTCACCGTCTTCACCGCATTGAACAAGGCCTTCATGTCCGGCGCCAGCTTGACGCTCAAATGCTCGAAGTTGGCGACGAAAGCCGTGTCGGTGGTGACCTTGTCGCCAATACCCGGCGTCTCTTTCATCTGCACCACCTTGAAACCGAAGATGCATTCGCACTCGGGACGGTAGCCATACAGCACCCGCACCACATCGGCATAACCGCGCGACGCGCCTTCGGCGGCGATAGCCAGCAACCCGCCATCACTGCCATAAGCAGCGTAAAAGCGTACCGCCCCAGCGGCGGGGTCGCCCGCAGCTTTCTTTAGCCCGCCCGCACTGGCATCGTACTCTTCGATATGGGTCGCCGCAGGTGCCAACGCCTTCACGCTACGCTCCAACACGATCTTTTTATTGGCTGCGATGGCGGGCAAGGTGAATTGCCAAGCGGCGACGATGAGCACGCCGCACACAGCCGTGACGACACCCAAGGTGCGGATCAAACGACCGCCGCTGGTGACATCAGGCTGAACAAGGGCAACAGCCGGATGCACCGACTCGCCACCCTGCGCTGGATCAGGTCTTGTAGTCATTTCTTCCTTGCTCCGAACACCTTGGGCTGCATGTATCTGTCGATCAGCGGCGCGGCGGCGTTGCCGATCAGGATGGCGTACATCACGCCTTCGGTCAGCCCTCCGAAGTAGCGGATGCTGACGGTCAGCACGCCGATCAATATCCCGTAGACCCATATTCCGCGCGGCGTCACCGGCGATGTCGCCATGTCGGTCGCCATGAACATGGCCCCCAGCATCAGCCCGCCCGACAGCAGCATGAAAGAGGGGCTGGGGTAGTGGCTGGGTTCGATGAGGTTGAAGATCAGCGCCATCACGAGCACGCTGCCCAGCACCGCGACGGGGATGCGCCAATCCATGAAGCGGCGGATCGCCAGATAGGTTCCGCACGCCAGTATCAGTAGCGCCGAGGTTTCGCCGGCTGATGCTGTGACTGCGCCTGTCAGGAAGTCATGTGCGGAAGGCGTGATGTTCTCGAACTTCCAGCGCGCCAAAGGCGTCGCGCCGGTAAAGCCATCGACCGCAGCCGCCTGCACCCATGAGGTGATGTCGGGCGGCGTCATGAGCGGCAAAGCAAGCGAGGACGGGATGAATTCGGAGAAGCGTTGCGGCGCGAAGGCTGGTGCCCAAGTGCTGATCGCGGTGGGGAAAGCCGCTTGCACGAAGGCGCGTCCGACCAGAGCCGGATTGAACGGGTTGTGGCCCATGCCGCCGAACAGTGACTTGCCCAGCCAGATCGCCGCGAACCCCGCCACTGCACCCATCCACAAGGGAAAGGCTGGCGGCAGGGTGAGCGCCAGCAATATGCCGGTGATGCTGGCGCTCCAATCCGACAGGGTGTTGACCGTACCGGACAGGCGATTGGCGAGGCGCTCGGCGATCAGGCAAGAGAGCGTGACCACGACGATCAGCGCCAGCGTCGACAGCCCGTACTGCCACACCGAGAAGGCGCAGATCGGCAACATGGCGTAAACCACGTGGCGCATGATGGTCGGCACATCCCGACCGCTGTGCAGGTGAGGCGCTGTGCGTACTTCGATGCTCATGCTTTTTTCCTCTCGCGCAGGAAAGACTTGGCTGCGCGGAACTGTTGCGCCAGCGGGATGTGCGAGGGACAAACGTAGCTGCACGAGCCGCACTCGAAACAATCGCCCAGATGATACTGCCCGGCCATCTCGTCGAACTCTCGTTTGCTCGCCAACATGCCGAGCTGGGCCGGATTCAGCCCCATCGGGCAGGCATTGACGCACTCGCCGCAATGGATACAGGCCCAGCCACGTTGGGACGAGGCTTGCAGCATCTTCTTGTCGAACACCAGCACGCCGGAAGTCCCCTTGGTGACAGGCACGTCCAGCGAAGTCACCGCTTGCCCCATCATCGGGCCGCCCAGGATGACCTCATACTCGGCGCAGGCCGGATCGCCCGCCCATTCGAGGATGCTGCGCAGCGTCGTGCCCAGCTGGATCCAGTAGTCGCCCGGCTTCTTGATGCCGGGGCCTGCGACAGTGACGACGCGCTCGATCAGGCCAGCTCCGGCGTAGAGCAAGCGACTCAGCAAGACCAGCGTGCCGACGTTGTGCACCACCACGCCCAGATGTTTGGGTAGACCGCCCGCTGGCACGTCCAGCCCGAGCAGCGACTTGATGAGCATCTTCTCCGCGCCTTGCGGGTATTTGGTCTCCACCGCCTGCGCAGTGATGTATCCGTCGTTCGGCAGATGCGGGCGGATGACCTCCAGCACGTCCAGCTTGTTGTCTTCGACGCCGATGATGGCGCGGATCGCCCCCACGGCGCGCATGGCGAGGTGGATGCCCGAGATCAGCTCTTGCGGATACTCCCGCATCAGGCTGTGGTCGCACGTCAAGAAAGGCTCGCATTCGCAGCCGTTGACCACCAGCGTGTGGATACCCTGCTCGAACGGCGTGCTGAGCAACTTGGCGTGACTGGGGAAAGCCGCTCCGCCCAAACCCACCATGCCGCAATCCTTGATCGCCGCCAGCAACTGCTCCCGATCCATCGCGTCGATGTCGTTGCGATGCTCGGCCCAGCGTATCTCCTGCGTGGAGGCCTGATAGACCCGCAGCACAATGGACTCGGTCCAGTTGCCGCGCGCCGAGGGCATCATGGTGATGGCTTCGATCACGCCATCGGCAGGCGCGTGGATAGGCACGGACAACGCCCCATCCGCCAACGCGATCGGCTCACCACGCACCACCTCCTGCCCGACTTGCACGATGGCAAGCGAGGGCTTGCCGATATGGTGAGACAAGGGCAGCACCAGCTTCTCCGGGAACGGCATCCGCCGAATGCCGCGCGCAACCTCGCCCTTGTGGGCATCCGGGTGGACGCCGTGCTGGAAGGTCGCCGTGCGACTGAAGAAGGGGAGCTTCATATCAGTTGAACTTCGCCGCCCGCGCGACCAGCTTGTCTACGTTGGCTTCCGCTGGATTCCACGGCGCTCCCGGGTGGATGATGCCGGCGGTGCACTTCTCAGCCGCCTTCACGATGTCGAGGAAACTGCCTGCAGTGGGATTGAGCACCACGGCCTTCTTCTGGTCGTTGTAGCCGAAGATCTTGCCGTTGATGTTCATGCACTCGTCGCAAGCGGTGCATTCCGGCGTGTCCAGCCAGACTGCATCGTGGCCAGCGCTCGCAGCGGGGGCGGTTGGAACAGCGGCGCTGGCGACTGGCACAGCGCTCGCGCCCAAGCTGGCGGTCACTTGCTGGATCAACTCGGCGCGCACTCGCGCAGCGATGGCGGCCTCATCCACGGCGGGGCGGTTGATACCGGCCAGATCGCGCAGTTGCTGCCAGAATTGCTGACGCTCTTCGCACGACTTGACCATCTCGGCGGACACCAGCACGCGCACCAGACGGTTCTTCTTGTCCACCGTCCAGATGAACGGGAACTTGCCGTCGCGCTCGTCTTCCGCCAGCTTGAGGAAGTCGCCCAGCAGCACTTGCTCGTCGTTCCAACTATCCGGCGCAGCCTTCCTGAACTGCTTGGCGAAGCGGCCTTCGGACAGCGCGAAGTCGGCGAAGGTCATCGGCAGTTCCATGCTCTTGGTGCTGCCATCTTCGACGTATTCGAGCTTGTAGCTCGGCCATTCCGCATCCAGCGACGGATTGCCAGATAGGCTCACGCAGTCGGAGAAGGTCTGACCCAAGTCGGGGTTGTAGGTGAACAACGGGAAGGCGCGCGATTCCACGGCCATCTTGCTTTGCGCCACCGCGCCGTTGTCGCCCACGCCATGTTCCGGCGGGCACACGGCGTACACGTTGAACAGCGCCGGACGGCGGCTGTTGAGGCCGTCGATGTAGCTTTCCAAGAGATGCGTCACGTTGGACAGCGAACCCTGCATCACGTAGGAAGTGCGGTGCGCCATGCCGATCACGCTGATCTCTTTGCGCATCTCGGTCTTGCCGTGCTTGTCCTTACCGTAGGGCGACATGTCGGCCACCTGGCTGATGAAGCCGGAGGTACACGCCTGACCGCCGGTGTTGGAGTACACCTGCGTATCCACGATCATGATCTTCACCGGCTTGCCGCTCATCAGAGCGCGCGACAGGTTCTGGAAGCCGATGTCGAACATCGCGCCGTCGCCGCCCATCGCCACCACCGGCGGGCACAGATGCCATTCTTCGTCGGAGAGCTGTTCCCAGTTGAAGTGGGCGATGAACTTGCCGTGTTCGGACGGCTCGTAGCCGCCTGCCAACTCCAGCTCGGCCATGCGCACCGCCTTGAAGCCTTCCACCATCTTGGCCATGTGGCCTTCGAACACGCCCATCGCCACCGAGGGCGAATCCTGGAACAGGTTGGATGTCCACGGGAACGGATACGGGTTAAACGGGAAGGTCGAAGCCCACACCGAGGTGCAACCGGTGGAATTGATCACGCCCATTTCGGCGCGACCCTTCTTGCTCGGGCCTTCCAGATAGCGCCAGCGCAGGTCTTTCAGCTTCTCCAGCATCTGTGTCACGCGGCGCAGCCAGTGCGGGTCGATGGGCTGACCGGCTTGTGTTTCAAGCAGGCTGGCGGACAGGTTGGCCAAAGTCAGGTCGCGTCCGCTGTTGGAGTGTACCGCTTGCATCAGCGCCTGCGTGTCGGTCAGATCGACCGAGCTGCTCAGCTTGATGCGGATGTGCTGCTCCAGTTCGGTGACCAGCGTATCCAGCTTGGCGACGAACTTCTTGACGCGCGGCTGCATCAGGGCGGTGACGGTGCTGGTGAACAAGTGGATGCTGGCCTTTTCGCCGCAGCCCAAGCACGCGCCGTCGCCACTCACCATAGCCATGTAGTTGTGCTTATCGAGCAGCAAGGTCTCCAGCGCGCCAACCTTCTCGTCCAGATCGTCGATGCGGCTGTATTGCGGCGGCGTGGTCGGCAGGTCGAGCCAGAAGCTCCAGTCGTCACGCAGGCTCTGGATGGATTCCGGTGTCTGCGTCACCATAGTCAGCGCGTTGTCGTTGCACACGTCCACGCACAGCGCGCAGCCCTTGCAGGTGTAGGGGTTGATGGTGATGGAGAACAGGCCGCCGCTGCCCGCGCCCTTTTTCTCCTTCTGCGTCCAGTAAGGCTTGGTGGTGGCGAACTTGAAGCCGCCGAGGAACTCGCGCAGCAACTCGATCTCGGCTTCCAGACGGGGGCGGTCTTCGCCACCGGTCGGGTCTTCCACCAGCGATTCGGTGATGGCTTGTGCCAGCAGGGCGCGCACGTCCAGCCCGTCGCGGTCCAGCGCGTTGCGTAGCTTCTTTTCCACGCCACGGGTGAATTTGCGCAGGAAGCGGGTCGGGCGACCGCCCACTTCGATCTTCTGCACGGCGCTGTTCAGCACGTCGGCCACGGTGGAGACCAAGCCGGGGATGGCGCTGTCCGGGCATTGCGTGTAGCACTCGCCGCAGGCGGTGCAATTTTCGGCGTTCCACTCGGGATGCTCGAAGCGCACGCCGGTCATGTCACGGTACACGCCGGTGACGGCGGGCACGACGGACAAACCCATGAAGGGATCGACCAGATTGTCCGAGCCTTGCCCCTTCAGGTAGAAGCTGCCGGTCTGCTCCCAGAAACGGTGGATGTCGGACAGGCCGCCGTCGCCTTCCGGCTGGCGCTTGAGCATGATGGGCAGCGCGGGCGCGGCTTTGGCGGCAGGCTTGGCGCGCTGACCGACCTTCATCTCCGCCACCGGCAGCTCGTGCAACTCTTCATAGCCGCGCCGCACCACGCGCAGATTGTCCTCGACGATGCGTTTGCCCTTTTTGCCGAACTTGGCTTCGAGCTGATTCTCGATTGCAGTGAACAGCGCCTCTTCAGTCAGCCCGGCGCGCTCCTTGACATCGGAAGCGCGGAAGAACGCACCCTGAAAGGCGTTGCCCTGCATACGCAGTTGCAGGTCAACGTTGGACGATTCCTCGCGGGCGATTTTGAACGCATCCAGATAGAACACGCGGATGCCCATGTCCACGATGTATTGCTGGGTGCGCATCGGGAAGGTCTCCCACACCGCTGCGGCGCTGCCCAGATTGCTCTGGATGATGAATACGCCGCCTTGCTTCATGCCTTCCAGCGCGTTGGTGTGCAAAAACACCTGCGGATCGGGTGACAGCACCACGTCCACGTGGGTGTATTCGCAGTTGATGCGGATCGGCTCCGGCGCGGCCGACAGATAGTAAGTGGTCGGCTGACCTTTCTTCTCCGAGCCGTATTTCGGATTGGCCTTGATGTCCCAGCCCAGCAACTCGAACAACGTCATCGCCAGATTCTTGCCGGTGGTCACCGCGCCCCAGCCGCCCACCGAGTGCATACGCACGGCGATCGCGCCGGGGGGCAACAGATTGGGGTTTTCAGTGCCGCGCAACGCCAAGTCCTTGATACCGGGGTAAGCGGTCTGCAATTCTTGCTGACGGATCTCTTGCTTGGGGTTGGCGGATACCTCTCGCACAAAATCCACCGACAGGTAGAAGAACTTGCGGTGAGCAGCGCCCGGCAGCATGTTCTCGACAGCAGCGATCAGGCCTTCCGGTTGCAGGTCGCGCGAGCCCAGGCCGTAACAGCCGGAGTACAGCGAGGGCATGTCTTTCACCGTCTCGTAGGCGGTATAGCCGTTATGATTCAGCTCCTTGCCATTCTCTAGGCACTTGGAAACAGTAGCGCGCACTTCGCGCATCAGCGGCAGGTCTTCGGACAGCGGCTGGTCGGTGCGCTCCAGTACGGCGACGCCCTGCTTGCCCTTCAATACCTTGCCCAGCAGATCGCCGGGGAAGGGGCGGAACATGGTGATGTTGACCACGCCCACCTTCAGCTTGCGGTTGTCACGCAGCCAGTCGGCAACAGCGGCGGCCTGCACGGTCATGCTGCCTTGGCCGAGGATGACGTAGTCGGCATCTTCACAGCGATAAGCGTCCACGCGGTTGTAGCGACGGCCGGTCAGGCTGAAGAACTCTTCTGCGTTCTTGTCGAACAGCGACGGGATGTGGTCGAAAAAGTAGGGGCGCTGCGCAGCGACGGCCTGCATGTAGGCATCTTGGTTCTGCACCACGCCGGTCTGCATCGGATTATCCACGTCCCATGTGGATGGCACGCGGCGGCGCCTCGGGCCGTACAGCATCGCTTGCGCAGGGGTCGGCGTGTCGATGATGTCATCGGCGTCACCCAGATATTCGGCGATCAGTTCCTTCTCCGGCACCAGCATCGGCTCGATCAGGTGGGTGGTCAGGAAGCCGTCCTGTGCCACGATGGCCGGGGTCAGCGCCAGTTCAGCGGTCTTGCGCGCGATCATGTTGAGGTCGGCTGCCTCTTGCGCGTTCTTCGCCATCACTTGGATGAAGCCGGTGTCGTCGGCACAGTGGTAGTCATCGTGCGCGCAGTGCACGTTAAGCGAAGTCTTGGTGATGGCGCGACAGCCCAGATTCAGCACGTAAGGCAGACGCTTGCCGACCGCTGCGTAGAGCGATTCGTGCATGAAGGCCAAGCCTTGCGAGGAGGTGAAGTTGACCGCGCGCAGACCGGTCATCGACAGACCTGCCGTCACGCCCGCAGCGGCGTGTTCGGATTCTGGCTCAACGAAGATCAGCGGCTTGCCTGCCGCATTCAAGTGCCCCTTGGCGACTTCTTCCGCCCAGTATTCGCCCATCTGGGTGGACGGCGTGATCGGGTAAGCGCCTGCGCCCTGCGACGCTTCGCGCTCCACTAGGATCACAGCGGTGTTGCCGTCGATGGCATCGCGCGTGCCGGGATACTTGTAGGTGACTTTCTCTTCGGGACTGGCTGCGGCGCCGAACAATTTGAACGGATTGAGCTTGTCTAACATGGCTTCCCCTATGCGTCTGCGGTGACAGGTAACGATTGGATACGGATGATCTTTTTGGCAGCTTTGCCCTTGCTGATATGGTCACCTTCGAGCCAGACGATGGCTCCGGTGGGGCAGCGCTCGATGGCTTGACGAGTCGCTGCGGTGTCGCGTGCATAGTCGATGACGGCGAGGTTGCTCTCCAGATGGATCAGGCCGGGCGCGGCATCCATCACGCAGCGTCCACAGGCGGTGCAAGCCACTTCGCAATCCGCCTCGGCCACCTTGGGATCGGCCTCGTTGCGGCAAGCTAGCCAAAGTTTGTGCGACACGGGCTGGATGGAGAACAGTTGCTTGGGGCAGATGTCCACGCAGTCGCCGCAGGCCGTACACTTGTCGGCGATGACGCGCGGCAGGCCGTGCTCATCCATCACGATGGCATCGAAATCACACACATCGGCGCAATCGCCCAAGCCCAGACAGCCCCAGGCACAGCTCTTGCCGCCCCCGCCCGCCACCGTCGCAGCACGGCAGGAGGTATGTCCGACATAGTTCGCGCGCATCTTGGCGACATGGCTGCCACCGGCGCAGGCCAAGCGCGCCACGCGCTTTTCCACCTCGCCCAAGGAGACTCCCAGCATCGAGGCGATCACTTTGTTTCGTTCTGGTGAGTTGACGGTACAGCCAGCTGGCTCGATACGACCTTCGACGGCTTGTTCGGCGAAGTTGCGACAGCCCGCCGTGCCGCACGCACCGCAATTGGAATGAGGGAGCATCTCTTCGACCTGAGCGATGCGCGGATCTTCAAACACGTAGAGACGCTTGCTTGCGATGGCAAGGAAGAGCGCCAGCAACGCACCCAATCCAGCCATGAAAGTTGACGCCAACAGAATGTTGTGAAGTATGTCCAAGTTGCTCCCCTGCAACGGCAGGCACTCAAAGTCGCCCACTCATATTTCCTGAGGATGCAAAGGTTATTCAAGTTACAATCATTTGTGGAATCAATTATTTCAATTTTCAGTATTAATAAAACTCGTGACGAGGGAGTGCGGGGAAATGTCAGCGGACAAACAGGCTTACTACAAAACCAATAGACTCAAACAGATGCGCGCATTTTGCCAGGTCGTGCGCTGTGGCAGCATCACCTTGGCAGCACAGAAACTATTCCTGAGCCAGCCTTCGATCACGCTACAAATTCAGGCCTTGGAGCGAGAAATGAGCACCACTCTGTTCGAGCGGCGTGGGCCGACCTTGCGTCTGACCCCGGATGGCGAGGCGCTTTACGCGCTGGCCGAACCGCTGGTGCGCGGCATGGATGATCTTCACTCCAACTTCATCGCCCAGCACGGACGGCTGGAATCAGGTGAACTGAACATCGGAGCGGGCGAATCGACCATCCTCTACATCCTGCCCGAAGCGGTAAGCCGCTTCTCCAAAGCCTATCCCGGCATCCACCTGCGTCTTTACAACGAGACCGGGCGCGACGGCCTCAAGATGCTGAAATCAGACGAGATCGACTTCGCCGTAGGCTCCATGCTGGATGTGCCGGACGACATCACCTATCAACCCATCGTCACCTTCAATCCGGCACTCATCACGCCGATCGGCCACCCGCTGGCCGAGAAGGAAAACGTGACGCTGGAAGACATCAGCCAGTACGGGCTGATCCTGCCTCCGCGCCATCTTTCCACTTGGGGAGTGGTCAAGTTCGTGTTCCAACAACACAACCTTTCGTTCAGAGTCACGCTGGAGGCGGGCGGCTGGGAGGTCATCAAAAAATATGTCGAACTGGGCATGGGCATCTCCATCGTCACCGACATCTGCCTGACTGGACAGGAAAAACTGGTCAGCATCCCGCTCGACCAATACTTCCCGCAACGCGGCTACGGCCTAGTGCTGCGCAAGGGCAAGCCCATGTCGCCGCAAGCCAATCGCTTCGTCGAGATGCTGATCGAGGTGTACCGCGAGAAAGGTTCGCACTTGGTGGTTTAGTCGCCACCTGCGCCGCCCGTCTTCAGACTGACGGGCGGGGACATTGGCGAGATTGTGCCGGAGCTCAGTTCGCGGGAGTCGGCTTATCCTGAAGGACTCTCGCATTGTTCTCGAAGGTACCGTCCCACCGCTCTCCGCTCTTCCAGATGTAAGCTCCCTGCCCATGCCGCAAGCCGGCCTTCCAGTGGCCTACATATTTGTCGCCATTGGCAAAAGTGTACTCACCCTCACCGTCTGCTTGTCCATCGACATAGTTGCCGACATACAACTCTCCCGAAGCGAACTGCGTGCGACCGGCCCCCTGTTTCTTGCCGGATTTCCATGTGCCGGTGTATTTGTCACCATTGGAGAACAGGTATTCGCCCTCGCCGTCTGGTTCGCCGTTAACATAATTGCCGACGTAGCTTTCTCCTGAGGCGAACCACATACGGCCTAGTCCGCTGGGACGGAAGTTCCTCCAGCCACCATCGTATTTCTGCCCACTCTTCCAAGTGTAGATCCCTTGACCATCGGGTGCGCCAGCCGTGAAATTTCCGATGTAGCTATCGCCGGATGCGTACTGCATCCGGCCTTGCCCCTGCGGAACGGCATCCGATACGCTGCCTTCGTATTGGTTACCATTGGCAAATTTGATGCTGCCCTGTCCTTGTGGTTTGTCGTGTACCCAATCCCCCTCGTAGCGCTGTCCACTCTTCCAGTTGAAGCTGCCCTTGCCTTGCCGCTGGCCTTGCACCAGATCGCCTTCATACACATCGCCGTTGCCCCAAACGATCTTTACGAGACCGGAATAGGTATCCAAGCCTCTGGCATCCTCCGCATTGAACTCCGTCAGTTTGGCAGAAGGTGGTCGCTTCGGTGATGACTCATGGGCAGCAGGCTGAGCACCGCTTGGCGCAGCGACATTAAGACCGAGCGCAGACGACTGAGCTGCGGATGCACCGACCACCAGAGCCGCTACAGGGCCAACGATGGCCGGGGCAGACGAGCCGGAACTGGCGGCTCGTTGCGGCTCGACTTGCTTGGTCGGAGCGCTCGCCGCGACCGTAGGAGGCGCTGCCGCAGGTACGAGAGGAGAGGGCGGAGACTTTCCCGATGCGTCAGGCAGCGAACCGCCCACCCGAGCCGATGCGGGGTCGGCCACCTCGACTTTCGGAGCGACTTGAGCCGATTGAGGAGACGGGGCGGGCAGGACTCGGGCGACCCAAGGCGTGCCCCGCTCACGAGCCAGCGCCTGAGCATTGTTGCGCGCAATATCCTTCACCGCATCGCCCTTGCAAGTTTCCATGGCCTCCCGCCACAGCGTCTCAGCCAGCATGGATTGGTTCTGCTTATCCTCTGGCGAAAGCGGAACTTGCGATGAGCGTAGCTTCTGCGTCTGCTCCCGTGCTTTTTCGAACAAGGGTGCACAGAACTCTGCATTGTGGCCGTCGATCCCTGCTTCGCTTCGGCGACGGTTGGCCTGCTCCTGCTGTCTGCCGGAACAATCCTCGGACGCCATATCCCACAGGCTCTCCGACTTAAGGAACAAGATGCTCGCATCGTTCCAGCGCCGCTCACTCAATGCCTGCTTCGCCATATTCTGCAAAGACTCCGCATCCTTGGTCGTCGCCACACATTGCGGCCCGGAACCAAGTTGCTCGGCGATGTTGTTGCGCGCTTTCTGGCTGTTGGACAGATTATGCTGAGCCTGCTCTTTGGGATGCCCTTCGCATTGCGCCACGGCCTTCCCCCACAACAACAAGACCTCGTCAAACAATCGCGCCTGCTCGGCCAGATCGAGTTTTTGGGCTTGGGCATTGAATGCCTTTACATCGGCGGACATAGCCTTGAGCGTCAGTGGACGGCATCCCTCCGGCTCCGGCGGCGGAGCGGCATCAGTTACCGGTGGTGCAGAGCTCGCAACTCCAAGGACGGCAGACGCCGGCTCGACAGTCATGGCAGGGGCGGACGAAGACGCAGCAGGAACCTCGGTAGCAATGGGGGCCGAGGCAGCCGGGGCCAGCACAGCAGGAACAGGCGCATCCTCCGCCAGCGACAGCCCGGTGAGCATCAATAGCGACGCCAGCACGGCCCAACATATCGAGCGCGTCAGCATCTTGGACAGGTTGGAGGGCATCAATTGGCGTTACCTGATGCGACCGGCATGTTCAGCATTCCATCCACCAAGCCGTGGGCGTAGGGCTGTGAGCCATTCGCACTGTCGCGCATGTCGTCGTAACTGAAAGCATCGGCAGACGCCACCGGCATGTCGCTTATTTCAAACTGCAAATCCTCGGGCCTGATGCCCTGCAAGATGGCAATCACGTCCTCTCCTCGTCCATCATCCTCGGCCAGCTTATTCAAGGCCTTGAAGCGCTCTGGATCCAAGATCATCGAATTGGAGGTGAATTTGCGTTCGATCAGTTTTTGATGCAAGGTAAAGGCGGCCAAGGGATTCGCCTTCAAGGTTTTGAGTCGAGTGTAGGCCCAGGCGTCCGCCTCCTCGAACATGGTCGATGCCACCCAAGCGACCCCGGATAGGGATTTCCGGTTGGCGGCAGCCTGCTGCATGGCAGTTTGTACCTGCTGTGGCGACAACTTCTCGCGCAGCGTACTTGCCCCTTCGAGCAACTGGTTTCGAATCACGTCACTCACCATGCTAGTGGCGGTCGACCTAGCGATATTGAGCGCCGCTTCACTGGCCAGCGCAGCGGCATGGATACCCGAAGCAATGGTGAACAAGGTATACACCGTACTGGCGATCTCCTTACTGTAGTGATACGACTTCATGCGCAAGCCACCCTCTTCCGAGACGCCCTGCGCCCAGAGCACCACCCATAGCGCCTCATCCTCAGTCAGGCCGACGCGCGCCACATCCAGCGGCTGGACGCTGAGCAGCCAGTGATAGTCTTGTGTTTTCGGGCTTTTGGGAGGAGCCAACCGGGTATATCCTCGACAGACTTTGAATGGCACGATGCGGGCTTTTTTATTGCTGGTCAAGGTGACTTCGAACGGAAAACCTTCGTCGCGCTGTTTCGCCAACAACAGCAGCATCTTTTCCGTATTACTGGTTTCGAAAGCGCCGATCTTCTGGATCTTGTCATTGATCTTTAGCGGGCTATCTGGCGCCGCACCGATGACCGTCAAGCGCTCGTCCACCCCCAGTCCGCGCACCCACGCCACGCGATCATCCTCGCTCTCGTCATAACTGGAGGCCACCGAAAAGGGCAATTCCCATTGAGTGTCGCATTCGGGATCTTTCAAAGTCGAGGCCCGCACAATGGCCGGACGCAGCGCCTTCTCCCCCTGCCCATAAGCGCGAATCTCGCCCAGCAACGCCTCGTTTACTTTGCGGCCATCATCAATGGTGTATTTCGGCCCGGCGCAACCTGCCAGCAAACCAAAGAAAAAAAATACCAATATCAATCGCATGAACATGCTTCCCAGTCAGCCCCCCGTGTGGCTGAAGGAATGCTAACACAAGGGGCCAGCCCCTTGTGTTACAGCTTCCGGTAGCAGACGAGATGGGCAACCTGAATAAAAATCGGCCGCAGAAGCGCGGCCGATTTCGTTCATCCAACTATTGATTCGCAGCTCAGGCAAATACATTCAAATACCCCCCCAGCGAGGGCCCGACTACAAGCGATCCATAGCCTATGCCCCCTCCGGGGACGGATACCGACGGACTCTGGTCTAAGCGAGGCGTTGCGGCAGGCGAATCAGTCCGTTTGGCTGCATCTGCCACTTTCAGGCGCTGCTCGATCTCGCTGATCCTGTCGCTGATCTCTGCGATCTTGGCCTTGCCTTCTGGCGTCTTACAAGACGGGCAATTCTCCCAGTCGGCCAGTTTTACTTTGTATTGGTCGAGTTGGGACTCCAAGCCAGCCGAAGAGGGCCGTGCGTAATTGCCCACGTAGGGCGTCGCAACTCCGAGCGCGCTCACCATGTCGCTCTCCCTGACTATTGGTACAGCGCCGGGAACTGCTTGCGCAACTGCTCCACTTTCGGCTGGTCGTTGAACACGATGTAGGGCTGGTAAGGATGCAGCGCCAGATAGTTCTGGTGATGCGCTTCGGCGGGATAAAAGCGTTGCAGCGGCACCACCTGGGTGACGATGGGCGCGGCAAAGGTATGTGCGCGGGTGAGTTGCTGGATGTAGTCCTGCGCCGCCTGCCGCTGTTCGGCGCTGGTGTAGAAGATCGCCGAGCGATACTGGCTGCCGCTGTCCGGCCCTTGGCGATTGAGCTGGGTCGGGTCGTGCGCCACGCTGAAGAACACCTGTAGCAGTTGCGTATAGGAGACCCGCGCCGGGTCGAAGCGCACTTGCACCGACTCGGCGTGGCCGGTGTCGCCGTTGCTCACCTGCTCGTAATGCGCCGTCTCCGCACTGCCGCCTGCGTAACCAGAAACGACTTCGGACACGCCCCGGACATGCTTGAACACCGCATCCACGCCCCAGAAACAGCCCCCGGCGAACACGGCGGTCTGTTCAAGAGGGGCGGCGCTGACCGTGGCGCTGGATAGGGCGAGGCTAAACAGGATGGTGCGGATGAGGTGCATGATGGATCTCCTTGAGTAGGGTGCGCTTGCGCACCCTACGGTTATGTTCAGCCGAAAGTGAAGGCAAACGCCTCCGCCCCGGCATCCAGAAACTCGATGCGGAAGGTGTGTATGCCGACCTTGCCGCGCTGCCGGATCAACTGGTACAGCCGCTGTTCGCGGATCACGCCGTTGCCCTGAGCGTCGATGTCCGTGCCGTGATCCGCGCCGGGGGCGGCGCCGTCCAGCGTGACCTTGATGCGCAGCGGCTGGCCGTTGGACGCACCCAGCACCAGATGCAGGTCGCGCCCCTGAAAGCGGTAGCTGATCGCGCCGCCGGGAGCCTGCGCCGCCGCCGATTCGGCGGACACCCGCCAATTGCCGCTCAGCGCCCACTGGTTCAACTTGAGTGTGCGCGGCGTGCTATACCGCGCCACTTGGTCTTTTTCGACGAGCTCGGGCGAAGCCAGATGCGCCTGCCGCGCGTAGCCCAGATAGGTCTCCGGTGAGCGTTCACTGTCCGTCACTGCCGCCGTGGCACCCGTCCCGGCCACTTGCACCAGCCCTGCGTCCGTGGCCAGCACGCCTTGATGCGCCTCGCGCAGCAAGCTCTGGATCATCTGCTCGGTCTCCTGATACGCGCCCTCGCCGAAGTGCTGGTGGCGTATCTTGCCGCTGGCGTCGATCAGGTAATGCGCGGGCCAATATTCGTTGTGGAAGGCGTTCCAGAGGGCGTACTGGTTGTCCATCGCCACCGGGTAGCGGATGCCCAGCTCACGCACCGCCTGCTCGACGTTGTGCTGATCCTTCTCGAAGGCGAACTCGGGGGCGTGGACGCCGATGATGACCAGTCCCTGGTCGCGGTATTTCTCGTCCCACGCTTTGAGGTAGGGCAGGGTGCGCAGGCAGTTGATGCAGGAGTAGGTCCAAAAATCCACCAGCACCACCTTGCCGCGCAACGCCTCGGCGCTCAGCGGCGCGGAGTTCAGCCAGTGCGTCGCGCCATTCAACGGCGGCAGCATGTCGGTAGCGGCGACTCCGGCGGCGGGGCGCTCCAGTTGCGCGATCAGTTGCTGCTCGGTGCTGGCAGTGTTGAAGAAACTGAGTTGCGACAAGAAGCGCGTGTCCCAGCCCAGCGCGATGACCACCACGCCCGCCACCACCAGCCCACCCAAACTGCGCCTGACCCACTCTTCCGCCCCCAATCCGCGCTTCATCAGACTGAACACCCGTCCGCCCGCCAGCAGCGCCAGCCCCAGCGAGGTCGCCGCTCCGGCGGCGAACACCAGCAGCAACAGCGCGCTGTAGAGGTTGGCGCCGTTCAGCGCCGCGCCCGCCAGCACCAATCCGAGGATGGGCCCGGCGCACGGCGCCCACAGGAAGCCGATCGCCACGCCCAGCAGCAGCGCGCCTTTCAGACTGCCCTGCTGGTCGGCGCGCGCTTGCAGGCGTCCGCCCAGCGTGACGAAAGGACGCATCAACCGGTCGGCGAAAGCGGGAAAGATCAGCGCCACGCCCATCAGCAGCAACAGCGCCAGCGCCGCATAGCGCCCATATTGATTCACCTCGACCAGCCAGGCACCGCCCACCGCCGCGAAACTGGCCAGCAGGGTGAACGTGGCAACCATGCCGAGCAGGATGGGCAGGCCGCTGCGACGGAACGACTGGTCAGGGCGGGCGAACACGAACGGCAGCACCGGCAGCACACATGGGCTGAAGATGGTCAGCAGGCCGCCAAGATAGGCGAGGAAAAATATCAGCATGTTGGATTCCTTTGGATTGTGCAGGTCAGGTGAGCGATTTTGCGTAACCCGACAGCGCGTTGGGTTACGCGATGAGGCCGCTAACCCGACCTACGAGCGACAAAACGCAACGCCACCGTGTTCATGCAGTAACGCAGCCCGGTGGGTTTCGGGCCGTCGTTGAACACGTGGCCGAGGTGGGCGTCGCACAGGGCGCAGCGCACTTCGGTGCGGGTCATGCCGAGCAGGTGGTCGGTGAGGTTGCGCACGTTCTCCGGCGCGATCGGCTGCCAGAAGCTGGGCCAGCCGGTGCCGGAATCGAACTTGGCGGCGGCATCGAACAGCGCGTTGTCGCAGCACACGCAGCGATACAGCCCCGGTTCGTGGCGGTCGTAACCCGGCTGGGAGAACGCCCGCTCGGTGCCTTGCTCGCGCGTCACCTGGTAGGCCAGCGGCGAGAGACGCTGCTTCCATTCGGCATCCCGGCGCACCTTGGGCAAAGTGGCCCGACCCAGCGACTTGCCGTCGTCGGAAAATTGCAGGATGGTCACTTGATCGTCAGCCGCGCCGGCAAAGGCACGGGTCGAGCAAGCCAGCGCGAGGCCGGTCAGTGTGAACAGGAATTGTCTGCGGTGCATGATGTCTCCCAAGCATGGTTCTGAACGGCGAATCCAAACACGCTATGATTCGCCCCCTCTGCACAGGTATTCGTGCCGACCCGATAAATGGTTACAAGCAACGCTGAAAATTTGGTGGCAGATCACGACGACAATCTGGAAGCATTGATGCGCCAGTCTCTGACCGGAGACCAGCGTGCCTATGCAACTTTGCTACAGGCGACATCACGCCTGCTGCGCCCGTTCCTGTCCAAACGTCTCTACTCTGCCAGCGAGGTGGACGACCTGTTGCAGGAGATACTGATCTCCGTCCACAAGGCGCGCCATACCTACGACGGCAACCGCCCCTACAAACCTTGGCTGTACGCCATCGCCAAATTCCGTTTGCAAGATCATCTGCGCGCGCACTATGCCGATCAGTTGCGTCATGCCGAGGATTTCGACGAGTTGGAAGAAAGTTTGCATGAGGCTGTAACCGAACCGGTGATGAGTTACGAATCCATCAGCGGGGAGGTGCAGAAACTGCCCGAGAAGCAGGCGACCATCCTGAGGCTGATGCACGAGGACGGCTACACCGCCAAAGAAGTGGCCGCAAAGACAGGCATGACCGAATCGGCTGTCAAGGTCGCGGCGCACCGCGCCTACAAGGTATTGAGAGAGAGGCTGGAAAGATAATGTCCGACATCGACGATCTGGTGGCGCAACTCGCGCGGGAGGCCGCGCCGGTGCAACCCGCGCCACATCCGCTCATGCTGAGCCTGCAATGGATGGGCGCTGCCGCGATCTATCTGACCGTTACACTCGCCGTTTCCGGGCTGCGGCCGAATCTGCCGGAGCATCTACACAGCCCGTGGTTCGTCGCCGAGCTCGTCGCCCTGCTGGCGGTATTCATCGTCACCTCGATCAGCGCCGCCCTGCTGGCCTTCCCCGACCTGCACCAGCGCCGCCGCCTCGCCTTGGCGCCCGTCCTGTTCTTCGCCGCGTTCCTGCTGGTCATGCTCTACGCCTGGCAGGCAGACAACCCGCCCGCGCCGTTGCCGGTACACAGCTTCGAATGCACCGTCAGCATCACACTGATGACGCTGTTGCCCGCACTGTGGTCGTTCTACTCGCTGCGCAAGTATGCCAGCACCCACCCCGGACTGACGGGCGGCATCGCGCTACTGTCGGCGTTCAGTGTCGGAGCGTTGTGGTTGCGACTGCACGAAGCGAACGACTCCATCGCGCATGTCATCGAGTGGCATTATCTGCCAATGTTAGCCATCGGATTCATCGGGCTGTGGCTGGGCAGGAGACTTTTGAAGTGGTGATGATCGCTGCGCCGAGTCCTCGTATCACTTGGCCTCGGCGCGATTGCTCCCTGCCCGCATCTTGTATTCAAACAAACGGCACTCGATCGCACCGTTGAACAGCGGCGTGCGGCGGCTGGGAGAAAGGCGCATCAGCTTGGCGATGCGCAGGTCGGCGGTGAACAGGTAGGCGTTCCAGCCGGCGAACTTGCGCTTCAGCACATCACCGAGTTGGGGATACAGCGCGGCCATCTCATCCAGCTCGCCCATACGCTCACCGTAGGGCAGGTTGGCAACGAGGATGCCGGGTTCGTCGGTGGGCGGCGAAGCTTCCAGCGCGTTGCATTGCTTGAGATCGACGGTCTCGCGCAGGCCGGCTTCGTCCAGATTGCTGTGGGCGGCGCGCAGGGCGTCGCCGTATAGATCGCTGCCATAGATCGGCAGTTCGCACACCGGCAGTTGCACCGCCAGCGCCGCTGCGTGCATCTCAGCCCACAGCTTGGCATCGAAATTCTTCAGCTTCTCGAAGGCGAAATGTCGACCGATTCCGGGCTGGATGTTGAGCGACATCTGCGCCGCTTCGATCAGGAACGTGCCGCTGCCACACATCGGGTCGATCAACGGGATACCCGGCTTCCAGCCGGTCATCATCAGGATGCCCGCCGCAAGATTCTCGCGGATGGGCGCGATGTTGGTGTTCAGACGCACGCCGCGCTTGAACAGCGCATCGCCGGAGGTATCCAGATACAGCGTGACCTTTTCGCCCTCAAGGAACGCATGGATGCGCATGTCCGGCTCCAGCGTATCCACGCTGGGACGCACGCCTTTGGCGCTGCGGAACTTGTCGCAGATGGCGTCTTTGATCTTGAGGGTGACGAATTCCAGACTCTTCAGCGGGCATTTGATGGCAGTGACGTTGACGCGGATGGTGTCGTTCACGTCGAACCAGCGCGGCCAAGGCAAGTCCATCGCCATCTGATAGATGTCCTGTTCGCTGCGATACAGCAGTGCGGGCTGCACCTGCCACAGGATGCGCGAAGCCAGCCGGCTTTGCAGGTTGGCGCGGTAGCACACCGCCCAGTCGCCAAAGAAACCAACGCCGCCATCGGTGGGGGCCAACTTGGTTGCGCCGAACGAGGACAGCTCATCGGCCAGCAGTTTTTCCAGCCCGCGCGGGCAAGGTGCAAAGAATTCAGGCATGGCAACGACCTACTGGAAAGGTTTGACTACGACAAGGATGACCACCAGCATCAGGATCATCACCGGCAACTCGTTGAACCAGCGATACCACACGTGGCTGCGCAGGTTCTCGCCGTCGCGGAACGCCTTGAGCAGGCGTCCGCAATACAGGTGATAGCCCAGCAGCATCAGCACCAGCACCATCTTCAGCTGCAACCACAAACCGCCGATGCCGTAGCCCAGCCACAACCACAGGCCGAAACCCAGCGTGCCCAGCATCAACGGCAGCATGAAGCGATACAACTTTCCCGCCATCAGCAACAGCCGCTGCCGCTCGGCAGGCTCGGTCGCCATCGCCAGATTGACGTAGATGCGCGGCAGATAGAACAGGCCGACAAACCAACTGGTCACAAAGATGATATGAAAAGCCTTGACCCAAAGCATGATGAACGCCACTCAAAAATATTCTGGGGCGGATTATACGGGAGAGGCGGCTCCGGGCCGCGCTTCCTTAGGCGAACAAACGCGCCAACTCCGCTCCGGGATCGTCGGCGCGCATGAAGGCCTCGCCAACAAGGAAGCTGTGGACAGCGTGCTGGCGCATTAGCGCTACGTCTGCTGGAGCGAGGATGCCGCTTTCGGTGACGACGATGCGATCACCCTCACTCACTCCCTCACCCCTACCCTCTCCCCGGGGGAGAGGGAGTCTAATGTTTGGCAGCAAATCCAATGTGGTTTGCAGCGTCACTTCAAAGGTGCGCAGGTTGCGATTGTTGATGCCGATCAGCGGGGTGTTCAGATTCAACGCGACGGTCAACTCTGCGCCGTCGTGCACTTCCACCAGCACCGCCATGCCGAGCGAGTGTGCCAGCGCCTCGAAAGCTTGCATCTGTTCCAGCGTCAGCGCGGCCGCGATCAGCAGGATGGCATCCGCGCCCATCGCGCGCGCTTCCCACACTTGATATTCGTCCACCATAAAATCCTTGCGCAGCACGGGTAGGGCGCAGGCGGCACGCGCTTGCTTCAGGTATTCCGCGTCGCCCTGAAAGAACTGTTCGTCGGTCAGCACCGACAAGCAGGCCGCACCGTGTTGCGCATAGCTGGCCGCGATCTCGGCGGGACGGAAATCGGCGCGGATCACACCCTTGCTGGGGCTGGCCTTCTTGATCTCGGCGATGACGGCAGGCTGCCCGGCAGCGATCTTGCGGCGAATGCTCCCGACAAAATCGCGCGCAGGCGCGGCTTGCAGGGCTTCGGCGCGCACTTGCGCCAACGGTTTGCGGGCGCGTGCCGCAGCCACTTCTTCAGCTTTTACCGCGAGGATCTTTTTCAGGATGTCGGACATGCTCGTCATTCCCGCGCTAGCGGGGTCTATAGATGAAATCACAAGGCGCGCATTTTACACTGCCGCTTGCGGTAAAATGCGCCACCTCGTTTGAATCGAACCGATATGGAAAACGTCAAGGCCTACATGCAGCAAGTCGGGCAACAAGCCCGTGCCGCTTCGCGCCTGATCGCGCAGGCAGACACTGCCGCCAAGAACCGTGCGCTGGAAGCGATGGCGCAAGCCTTGCTGGATAGTCGTGCCGCCTTGCAGGAAGCCAATGTCAAGGATGTCGCCGCTGCGCGGAACAACGGCTTGGATGCGGCTTCCATCGACCGATTGACCTTGAGCGACAAGGTCATCGACGGCATGGCCGAAGGCCTGCGCCAGATCGCCGCCTTGGCCGATCCCATCGGCGGGATCTCCGACATGAGCTATCGCCCGTCCGGCATTCAGGTCGGCAAGATGCGCGTGCCGCTGGGCGTGATCGGCATCATCTACGAGTCGCGTCCCAATGTGACGGCAGATGCCGCCGGGCTGTGTCTGAAGTCAGGCAACGCTGCCATCCTGCGCGGCGGTTCGGAAGCCATCCATTCCAATCAGGCCATCGCCGCCTGCGTGCAGGCCGGGCTGAAAGCCGCCGGTCTGCCGGAGACCGCCGTGCAAGTGGTCGCCACCATCGACCGCGCCGCCGTGGGCGAACTTATCACCATGAAGGACTATGTGGACGTGATCGTGCCGCGCGGCGGCAAAGGGCTGATCGCGCGCATCTCCGAAGAAGCCAAAGTGCCGGTCATCAAGCATCTGGACGGCATCTGCCACGTTTACATCGACGATCAGGCCGATCTCGCCAAGGCGATCATCATCGCCGACAACGCCAAGACCCATCGCTACGGCGTGTGCAACGCGATGGAGACACTGCTGGTGAACGCCGTCGCCGCCGCCGCAGTGCTGCCGCCGCTCTGCAAGATCTATCTGGACAAGGGCGTGGAGTTGCGCGGCGATGCGGCAGCGCAAGCCATCGTGCCGCAGATGACTGCCGCTACCGAAGAGGATTGGCGCACCGAGTACCTCGCGCCGATCTTGAGCGTGCGCGTGGTGACGAATGTGGACGAGGCCATCGCCCACATCAACACCTACAGCTCGCAGCACACCGACAGCATCGTGACCGAGAACTACACCCGCGCGATGCGATTCCTGCGTGAGGTGGATTCCAGCAGCGTGATGGTGAACGCCTCGACGCGCTTTGCCGACGGCTTCGAATACGGGCTGGGCGCGGAGATCGGCATCTCCACCGACAAGATCCACGCACGCGGCCCGGTCGGGCTGGAAGGATTGACGTCGCAGAAATACATCGTGCTCGGCAACGGGCAGATCAGAAAATAGATAACCGTAGGATGGGTTGAACGCAGTGATACCCATCATGTTTCGTATCATCAAGTTGGGTAGCGCATCCCCCAACCCACATTGGAGCCAAATGAACATGAGCACCATCGAAATCAAAGTTCCCGACATCGGCAATTTCAAGGATGTCGCTATCATCGAAGTGTTCGTCAAGGCTGGCGACACGATCGAGGCCGAGCAGTCGCTCATCACCGTCGAAACCGACAAGGCGACGATGGATGTGCCGACCCCCGCTGCTGGCGTGGTGAAGGAGCTGAGGATCAAGGTAGGCGACAAGGTCAGCGAGGGTTCGGTGATCCTATTGCTGGAAGCCAGCGGTGCAGCGGCTGCGCCTAATGTCCCGGCTGTAGAAGCCGCTTCCGTTACGGCGTCTGCTCCCGCAGCAGCATCACAAACTGCCCCCACCATTCCCCCTTCCCCTTTATCCCTTCCCACTCAAAAGGGCGACCTCCATGCCGAAGTGGTGGTGCTGGGCGCAGGCCCCGGCGGCTACACCGCAGCCTTCCGCGCGGCCGACCTTGGCAAGCAGGTGATTCTGATCGAGAAACACGCGACGCTGGGTGGCGTGTGCCTGAACGTCGGCTGCATCCCGTCCAAGGCGCTGCTGCATGTCGCCAAGGTCATCACCGAAGCGGACGAAGTCAGCCATCACGGCGTGACCTTCAGCAAGCCGGAGGTGGATATCGACAAGATTCGCGGCTGGAAAGAGAGCGTCATCAGCAAACTCACCGGTGGGTTGAAGCAGTTGGCCCGGCAGCGCAAGGTGCAGGTAGTACAAGGCGTAGCGAAGTTCGTTTCGCCCAACATACTGGAAGTGGAAACCAGCGACGGCGTGAAGACCGTATCGTTCGACCATGCCATCGTCGCAGCAGGTTCTAGCGTGGCGCGCATCCCCGGCTTCCCGTATGAAGACGAGCGCATCATCGACTCTACCGGTGCGCTGGCGCTGGCCGACGTGCCGAAGCGCATGTTGGTGATCGGCGGCGGCATCATCGGGCTGGAAATGGCGACGGTATACGACGCGCTGGGCAGCAAGATCTCCGTGGTCGAATTGATGGATCAACTGATGCCGGGCGCAGACAAAGACATGGTGCGGCCGCTGCACAAGCGCATCGAGAAGCGCTACGAATCCATCATGCTAAAGACCAAAGTCAACAAGATCGAAGCGTTGCCGGAAGGTTTGCGCGTCACTTTCGAGGGCGAACAAGCGCCTGAGCCGCAACTGTACGACCGCGTGCTGATGGCAGTGGGCCGCCGTCCGAACGGGCGTGCGATCAACGCCGAAGCCGCCGGGCTGGTGGTGAACGAGCGCGGCTTCATCCCGGTGGACAAGCAGATGCGCACCAACGTGCCGCACATCTTCGCCATCGGCGACATCGTCGGCGACCCGATGCTGGCGCACAAGGCGGTGCATGAAGGCAAGGTCGCAGCAGAAGTCATCGCCGGATACAAGTCTGCGTTCGAAGCGCTGACCATCCCTTCGGTGGCGTACACCGATCCCGAGATCTCGTGGATGGGACTGACCGAGACTCAGGCCAAAGCACAGGGCATCGTCTATGAAAAGGCCAACTTCCCTTGGGCGGCGAGCGGCCGCGCGCTGTCGATGGGCCGCGATGAGGGCATGACCAAAGTGCTTTACGAGCCGACCACCATGCGCATCCTCGGCGCCAGTATCGTCGGCAGCAATGCCGGCGAGCTGATTGCCGAAGCGGTGCTGGCGCTGGAGATGGGCGCGGACATGGAAGATCTTGCGCTGACCATCCATCCGCATCCGACTTTGTCAGAGACGATGGGCTTCGCGGCAGAGGTCGCCGAAGGCAGCATCACCGATCTGTTCATGCCGAAGAAAAAGCATTGAGCATGGGCGGCGGAGCTTCTGCCGCTTCGTGTTTTTGTCATTGTTTTAAGTAGTTGGTGTGATTTCCTACTAAAATACGCTGTGATTAACCGCCAAAAGATGGTAGATTCCGCCGTCATGCGGATGACGTCTTGAACTCCTGCAACTACGCAATGGAAGTCATTGGCGGCCCGAATAATTGTGGGGCGGCATAAGCTTTTGATAAAATTCGGCCCGCTTCGCGATTAGCGCACTAACCACTTGAAAGAATAGATATGAACAAGCCCAGTTATTTCAGTCACCGAGCCGTACTGAGTGTACTGATGCTGTGTTTCAGCTTGGCCGCAGGCGCAGACGATTTCCAGGAAGCCAACACACTGTTCAAACAAGGTCAGCACACCAAGGCGATGGATAAGGTCAACGCGATCTTGGCGACCAAGCCCAAGGACGCGCAATCGCGCTTTTTGAAGGGCCTGATCTTGACCGAGCAAGCCAAGACCAGTGATGCCATCTCAGTCTTCACCGCTCTGACCAATGATTACCCCGAACTGCCAGAACCCTATAACAATCTGGCCGTTCTGTACGCCAGCCAAGGCCAATACGAAAAAGCCAAGGTCGCACTCGAAGTCGCCATCCGCACCCATCCTAGCTACGCCACCGCCCATGAGAATCTGGGTGACATCTACGCCAAGATGGCCAGCCAAGCGTACGACCGCGCCTTGCAACTGGATCGCAGCAACACCAACACCCAAACCAAGCTGGAACTGGTGCGCGAGTTGTTCAGCAGCAATGTGAAATTGCCCAAGCCTGCCGCCGCGCGCGTAGCTTCGGCAGCAGCCAGCCCAGCGGTGGTGGCAAGCGCTGCACCAGCGCCTACCGCAGTTCCTGCTGCTCCAGCCGAATCCAAGCAAGCCGCTCCAGCCAAGACGAATGTCAACGAGACAGCGACCAAGGCGGTGTACGAATGGGCGGCAGCGTGGTCGGCCAAGAACGCGAAGAAATACCTCGCCTTCTACGCCAAGGATTTCAAAACGCCTAATGGCGAGGCTCGTGGTGAATGGGAGGCTGTCCGTGAAAGCCGCATCAAGAAGCCGAAGTTCATCCATGTCGATCTGAGCGACCTCAAGGTGTCTCCGGTCGATGACAGCCACGTCGCCGTCAGCTTCAAGCAGTCGTACCGCGCCAGCCATCTGAGCACCTCCGGTGCCAAGACGTTGCTGTTGGTGAAGTCGGCCAACAGTTGGTTGATTCAAGAAGAACGCTCCGAGTGAACACGATGAAGCTTCGTTTTTGGCTAGCCTTGTTCTGTGTCGTGCTGACCGCCCCGGCGGTGGCCGACTCGCAATCGCCTGAGGTGCAACTGGCCAAGAGCCTGCTCGCACTGAAAGAAGGGCGCATGGATCTGGCGCTGAACGGCGTCGATTCCCTGCTGAAGACCAATCCGAACTTCAAGCTGGCTCAGTTGGTCAAGGCTGATCTGCTGATGGCGCGCGCCAAGCCGATCAGCGCTTTCGGTGCAGGTGCGGCCAACGCTCCGCGTGATCGCGTGGAAGACCTGCGCGCTGAGGCACAAGCTCGTTTGCAACGCTATCAGGATCAATCCTTTGCACTGGCGACGCCGCGCTATCTCTGGCGGCTCGACCCGCAGCAGAGCCATGCGCTGGTGGTGGACGCCAGCCGCTCCACCCTTTACGTCTATGAGAACGTCAACGGCGAGCCGCGCTATGTGACCGATTTCTACGTCACTATCGGCAAGCTGGGCGCAGAGAAGACCTCCGAAGGCGACAAGCGCACGCCGATCGGTGTGTATTTCGTCAAAGACAGCCTGCCGCAAAGCAAGCTGACCGATTTCTACGGCAACGGCGCGTTTCCACTGAGCTATCCGAACGAGTGGGATCGCAAGCATGGCCGCGACGGACACGGCATCTGGTTGCACGGCACGCCGCGCGACACCTACAGCCGTCCGCCCTTCGCCAGCAACGGCTGCGTGGTGCTGGCGAACGAAGACTTGGATCGTTTGGGCAAGATGTTGCAGATCGGTCGCACGCCCATCGTCATCGCCAGCCAGATGGAGTGGGCCACCGAGAAAGATGGCGCGGAACGCGACGAACTGATGAGCGCGATCGAACAATGGCGCAACGACTGGTCGAGCGGCAATTCCGACTCCTATCTCAGTCACTACGCGCAGAGTTTCTCCAGCGAGGGCATGGATTACTCCTCATGGGCCAAGCACAAGCGCCAGGTCAACGCAGGCAAGGCTTGGATCAAGGTGAACATCTCCGGCCTGAGCGCCTTCCCCTACCCGGGCAATCCGAATATGGTGGTGGTCAACTTCGAGCAGGATTACACCAGCAGCAATCTCGCCAACCGCATGAAAAAGCGCCAGTATTGGATCAAGCAAGGTACGCGCTGGCAGATTATCTACGAGGGTTCGGCCTAGCTCCTTCGCCGCACCTTCCGCCGTTTTTTGAACTTCCCTGAATTCTCTCGATGAAGAACCTTATCGCCCTGTTGTTTACCGCATTGCTGGCACTCACCACGCAAGCCGCTTTCTCTAAATCTCTACCACAAGGAAAACACACCATGGTCAAGCTGCACACCAACATGGGCGTCATCACGCTCGAACTCGACGCCGAAAAAGCGCCCATCACCGTCAAGAACTTTCTGGAGTATGTGAACAGCGGCTTTTACTCCAACACCGTGTTCCATCGCGTCATCAATGGCTTCATGATCCAAGGCGGCGGCTTTGAGCCAGGCCTGAAGCAGAAAGCCACCAATGCGCAGATCCAGAACGAAGCGACCAATGGCCTGAAGAACGACATCTACACCGTGGCAATGGCCCGCACTTCCGAGCCACATTCGGCAACGGCGCAGTTCTTCATCAACATCAAGGACAACGGCTTCCTCAATCACACTGCACCTAGCGGCCAAGGCTGGGGCTACTGCGTGTTCGGCAAAGTCGTGGACGGAACCGATGTGGTGGACGCGATCCGCAAGGTGAAGACCGGCAATCGCGGCTTCCACCAAGACGTGCCAGTCGAGGACGTCATCATCACCAAGGCAGAAGTGGTGCAATGATCGAACGGCGCGCAAGCGCCGTTTTTGTTTGATGACCATGCCGCACACCCTATTCATCTCCGACCTGCATCTGTGCGCCGGGCAGGCTCACATCACCGCCGCGTTCCAGCGTTTCGTGACCAAGATCGCCCCCAAGGCTGAGGCACTCTACATTTTGGGCGACCTGTTCGAATACTGGGCGGGAGATGACGATCTCGACGATCCCCTGCACCAGCAGATCACCGCCACCTTGTCCGAACTAGCCGCGAATGGAACGCCAGTTTTTCTGCTGCACGGCAACCGCGATCTGCTGATGGGGAAAGTCCTCGCCCAAGCCTGTGGGGCGACGCTGCTGAGCGACCCGACGCTGGTCGATCTTTACGGCACGCCGACCCTGTTGACCCACGGAGATGCGCTTTGCACCGACGATGTGTCGTATCAGCAGTTCCGCAGCCAAGTCCACGATGTCGTCTGGCAGCAGAATTTCCTCGCCCAGTCGCTCGCGCAACGCAAGAACTTCATCGAACAACTGCGCGCCCGCAGCCGCAACGAGAAACAGGCCAAGAGCTACGCCATCATGGATGTCAGTGCAGACGCCGTCGCCGCCTTGCTGCGCCAACACGGCTACCCGCGCCTGATCCACGGACACACCCATCGCCCCGCGCGACACCTGTTGCATCTGGACAACCACCTGTGTGAACGCTGGGTACTGGGGGACTGGGATGAGCGCGGCTATGCGCTGCATTGCGATGCGACGGGCTGCCGCGTATTGACCGACTTCTAACCCTTGCGGGCTTTCATGGCATCCCGGGCCAGACAAAGATCCTGCCAAGCCTTGGCTTTTTCGGTCGGAGAGCGCAGCAGATAAGCCGGGTGATAGGTGATGAGCAGCGGCGTACCGCGATAGTCGTGCAAACTGCCGCGCAAGCTGGCGAGCGAGGCCTCGCGGCCCAGCAGCGCTGTGGCGGCGGTCTTGCCGAGAGCGACGATGAGCTTGGGCTGGATCAGCTCGATCTGGCGTTGCAGATAAGGCAAGCAACAGCCGATCTCGTCGGCTTCCGGCGTGCGATTGCCGGGCGGGCGGCACTTCACCACGTTACCGATGTAAACATCGTCGCCGCGCTTGAGCTTCAACGCCGCCAGCATGTTGTCGAGCAGACGCCCGGCCTGACCGACGAAAGGTTCTCCGCGCACATCCTCTTCCACCCCCGGCCCTTCGCCCACGAACAACCAATCCGCCTGCGGGTCGCCCACGCCGAACACCGTTTGCGTACAGCCCGCGCGCAGCTTACAAGCGCGACAATCCCTGACCAGCCCCTGCAACTCATCCCAACCCAAGTTGGCATGGGCGGAGACAGACTCCGGGACGGCGCTCGGCTGCGGCGGTAACGAAAGTGCGACAGACTCCACCCTCGGAGCGATCTCGATCGGGGTGGGTGCGGACAGCGCGACCTCAACTTGGGCAAGGCTGGCCTCGCGCGGAACCCACAGCGGATAAAGGTTCAGCTCACGCAATGCGGCTTCATTCAGATTCATGATCGTCCTTCCATCAGGATGGCATCCTCGCGCCCATGAGGAGCGGGATAGTAGCTGCGTCGGCGACCGACCTCAAGAAACCCGGCCTTGCGGTAAAGGGCGAGCGCCGCCGCGTTGGATGGGCGCACCTCAAGGAAGATGCGGGACAAACCGCGCTCGTCGGCCAGCCGCAACGCAGCGCGCAACAGCGCCTCGCCCAGCCCCCGTCGCTGATGAGCGGCAGCGACACCGATGGTAAGCAGCTCGGCCTCATCCACGCCGGGCAGCAGCACCGCATAGCCGCGCAACTCCCCCCCGACCTCATCCACCTGACACAGATAACCGGCGGCAAGGGCATCGGCGAAATTGCCGCGCGTCCACGGATGCGCGTGCACAGCCTGCTCGATACTCAGCACCGCATCGACATCGGCAGCAGTCATAGGACGCATCATGCTGGCTGGGCGGAGCGGGCAGCCCGCTCCTGCGTAGTCAGCGCCACCTTGTCTCGCAGATAGAAAGGCGTAGCCAGCGCGGCATCCACCCCGTGACCCGCCGCGAACAGCGGCGCAGCCAAACGAGCGATGGCTGCCGCCTGCGGAATGGCGCTGGCATCCACCCCCGCCAGTTGCCCAGCGTATCGCGCCGCCAATAATCCGCCCCCCCCGGGGGGGCTAGCGGTGAGGAAAGAGCCGACTGAGAAACCGCTCCCCACCCCAAACCACCCCGCGCCCGCCACCTGCGGCGCATCTTCCGCCTTACACAGATTCGGCTCGACCACTGTCACCCAACGGCCATCACGTTTTTCATAAACGGCATGATAGATCTCGCCCATGCGCGCATCCAACGCGGCAACGACCTTGTCCTGACCACTGGCCTCAGCCAACGCCAGCAAGGTGCAGATACCGACAATGGGCAGATTCGCCCCCAACGCCAAGCCCTGCGTCACCCCGCAGGCGATACGCACACCAGTGAACGAGCCGGGGCCCGAGCCAAAAGCGATCCCATCCAGTTGCACCAGCCTCACCCCCGCCTCACACAACACGTCATCCAGCATCGGCATCAACAGCTCAGAATGCTTCTGCCCCACCAACGCACAACGCGCAGTAAGCGCGCCACCCAGACTAAGGGCGACGGAGCAATATTCAGTGGAGGTTTCTAGGGCGAGGAGGTTCATGGCGGCGTATTCTACCTGTCCGACGAGTAGCCTGCCGAATTGACGAACATGTTCTGCTTCGACTTACTGCACTGTGCCATTGGCCTTTAGCGAAATCGCGCCATGGGCAACCTGCGTAGATTCTTCTAGGTTAGGAACGTGCTAAATCTATTGGATTTCCGCGTTCAAGAAATGCCTTGAATTCATCAGAGATGCGGGAGTCGTTTGCCACTCGCTCCCAAAAGTCATGCGCTATAGCTTTCATCGTCTCAACAACTCTCTTCTCAAGATTTGCACCTTTATATTCGGGGGGTAAAAAACTATATGGCGCAACCTCCCCGCCACTTTTCGGCGCAAATCCCATTGAGCACATGTCATACACAGGCAATAACCTGAACACGCTTCCTTCTATAGAAAAGCTCAGGTTGCCCAAGTGCATATCAGAGTTGTTGATCAAGCGCCCGAACCACCATAAACATTCCGCGTCAAATACGTGCTGCCAGCTAACCAGATTTTTCGCATGTAGCGCATCCAGCACTTTGGGCCAATCGCTTCCTATCCCGGTAAACTCAGCATCGATACATTGAAGGGACAACATCGGCATGCGCCCGAACTCCCCTGCTCTATCGAATCGCTGCGACTCTAGGAATAGCCTGCCGTCCACTTCTATCAGCCTTGTTTCTGCCGCAGGAATATCTTCGCCATGGAGAGCTTCCGTAGCGTGGTACTCCGTAATCAAGATGTCACGCCACCTCCTTGCAACATCACTGTCACCCTGAGGCGAGAACTTAACGATGACGTGTGCTGAGCGAGCGCCACAGAAGGTTGTAAATTTGGGTTGCTCCCCCCCCGCTGATGAGCCGGGGATAACGCCGCTCATCACGCTATCTGCCAGTGCAGGATAGTCTTTTTCTGTCGTTACAACGGGCTTGCGCCTCACACGCAAACGCGCTTGTTCGCCAAACTTGAAGTTTCCCGGCAGGTCATCGCCATTTGAAATCAAATAGCGGCCGATGTGATTCGTATTCCAATGCCTCGGATCGGGGGGGAAATCACTGGACTGGCTAGCCAATTCGCCCGCGATTTGCCGCCCCAGAAAACCTTGGGGGCTCAGATCATTTAGGAAATAGGGCAAATCTTGATACAGACCGCTCCCGCTTTCACCCAGTAGAACTGGGGGCATACCTGTCGCGGACTCGACAAAGAAACCATTAGGAGACAAGGGGCGTATATATGCAACTAGTACCGTATTTCCATGCGCATCGACCATCACCAGAGGGAGTTTGTTGCTGCCACCAAAGGCATTGCGAGTGATTGCATATTTGGGCGGGCGCATATTTGGCAGTGTGACTACGGCATCACCCATGCCTCGTAGCTGCCGCGACACCGCAGTTTGACTCAAGCCCGTCTCAGCTTGTATTTCCTTGGAGGTCGCCGGACCTCGTGTCAAATATTCGCTTATGGTTAGTGGCATCGGAACACCGCACTTTTAACGTGACTAGGCTTATTTATTTTATATACAACATAACCAGATGTAAATAAATTACTTATTTGTTACTACGCAGCATTAATGACTAGCAATTCGACTAGATAGATAGCAGTATCACCAACTCACAATCCACATACCTCAACTTATACCACCAGCAACAACGCCACCGCCTGTGCCGCGATGCCTTCGCCGCGTCCGGTATAACCTAGCTTTTCGGTAGTGGTGGCTTTGACGTTGACGGCGTTCATCGCCACGCCTAGATCGGCAGCGATGTTGGCGATCATGGCGGAGATATGCGGCGCCATTTTCGGGGCTTGGGCGATGATGGTAGCGTCAAGGTTGACAAGACGGAATCCAGCATTCTCGACCTTGCGCACCACATCGCGCAGCAGAATGCGGCTGTCGATATCCTTGTATTGAGCATCGGTGTCGGCGAAGTGGCGACCGATGTCGCCCAGTGCGGCAGCTCCGAGCAAAGCGTCGCAGATGGCGTGCAGCAGTACGTCGGCATCGGAGTGGCCGAGCAGGCCTTTTTCATACGGGATGTCCACCCCGCCGATGATGAGCTTGCGCCCTGCCACTAGTTGGTGAACATCGAAACCTTGGCCAATTCTCATAACTCATAGACTCCTTGGTAGCTCACAAACGAAGATGATTAATAGCCAGCAATGCTGAAATGACGAGAGCGATGCCGATGATTATGCCCACAGCCTGTCCAATGATGCTATCGGGGGCAACTTGGCGCTGAAAAGGGCGGGGGAGCTGGCGAAAAGAGAAGGTACCTACTTCTTGGAAAACGACGAGGAATATGTCAAACACCACTAATCCCCGAGCAGCAGTTCCGCTAGCCGGATGTCCTGCGGGTAAGTCACTTTGAAGTTGCTTGAGTCGCTGGCGACCAGTTTGGGGTGGAGGCCGAGCGCTTCGATGGCGGAGGCTTCGTCGGTCACGTTCGGCACGGCGCGCAAGGCTTCGAGCAACAGTCCGGTACGAAACATCTGCGGCGTCTGAGCTTGCCACAGACCAACGCGGTCTTCGGTACGAGCGATGCGCTGATCGGCATCGGCCCGCTTCAGGGTATCGGCCACCGGTACGGCGAGGATGCCGCCGATCTCATCCTCCCGCAACTCGGTGATGAGTCTCGCGAGCTGCCCCTGACTCAGGTTGGGGCGTGCGGCATCATGCACCAGCACCCAATCGTCCGCCCCCAACTCTGCCGCCAACAATCCGTTGAGCACACTCTCGGCGCGCGTCGCCCCGCCGCAATACAGCGGCTGTAGCTTGTCCCCAAAGCAAGACCACTGATACTCGCGGAACAATGTGTCATCAGGAGCAAGCACGACGAACACAGTCGAGATGTCGACACTCTGGCACAAGGTGCGCAGCGCGTGGTAGATCATCGGATGACCCGCGAGGGGAAGATATTGCTTGGGAAGTTCGCGCCCCATACGCGCCCCCGATCCGGCAGCAGGAACGACTGCGAATAGACCGGGACGGGTAGAAGAAGGCGGCGTGTTTTCCATCGAAAAAGGCTGATCAGTTCATGTATAGATACTTGCATCGCGAGCGAAGTAGAACCTATGCAAGGATACTCGTCAAGCCAAGAGCGCAGTATTTATGCTTTGTATTGCCCTAGCCAATAATTTACTTCTTGCGGACATTTGCATCGAATTTCGGGGAAATCACCTCGTAATTCATGTTGCAAGTAGGGCCTTATATCATAAGGAGCACGCTTGGCGCGTCCCGCAGTTGCCCTAAGCTGGCCTGTGCGGCATAATTGCGCCTTCCAACAGATATATACCACCCAATCCGATTTTTGGATGCTCAGGAGATTAGTGAAGATGGCTGCGGATCGTAACGTAACCCCCCCAAAATACAATGACATCACCAGCGCGATTCGTATGCTCGCGGTGGATGCTGTGCAAAAGGCCAACTCCGGCCACCCCGGCGCTCCGATGGGCATGGCCGAGATCGCCGAAGTATTGTGGCGCCGCCATCTGCGCCACAACCCGTCCAATCCCAAGTGGGCGGATCGCGATCGTTTCGTATTCTCCAACGGTCACGGCTCGATGCTGATCTACGCACTCCTGCATTTGACCGGCTACGATCTGCCGATCGAAGAACTCAAGCGCTTCCGCCAGATGCACTCCAAGACGCCGGGTCACCCTGAGTACGGTTATACCGCTGGCGTGGAAACGACCACCGGCCCGCTGGGGCAGGGCATCACCAACGCCGTAGGTATGGCGATGGCCGAAAAGCTGCTGGCTGCTGAATTCAACAAGCCGGATCACGAGATCGTCAATCACCGCACCTATGTATTCATGGGTGACGGCTGCATGATGGAAGGCATCTCCCACGAAGCCTGTGCGCTGGCTGGCACTTGGGGGCTGGGCAAGCTGACTGCATTCTGGGATGACAACAACATCTCCATCGACGGTCACACCGACGGCTGGTTCACCGACGACACCGCCAAGCGTTTCGAAGCTTACGGCTGGCACGTGATCGCCAATGTGCAAGGTCACGACCCGGTAGCGATCGATGCCGCTATCGAAGCAGGCAAGCTGGTGACGGATAAACCCACCCTGATCTGCTGCAAGACGGTCATCGGCGCGGGCTCCCCCAACAAGGAAGGCACTCACGACGTGCATGGCGCAGCACTGGGCGATGCCGAAGTGGCGGCCACCCGCGCTCACATCGGCTGGAACTATGCTCCGTTCGAGATCCCCGCCCACGTTTACGAAGCATGGGATGCACGCACGCAAGGTACTGGTCTGGAAACTCTGTGGAACAACAAGTTTGCTGAATACAAGGCCGTTTACCCGAAGGAAGCGGCTGAGTTTCTGCGCCGTACCGCTGGTGAGTTGCCGGCTGACTGGGCGGCCCACGCCGCTGCGTTCATCGCCAAGACCAACGAGAAGGGCGAAACCATCGCCACTCGCAAGGCTTCGCAGAACGCCATCAACGGCCTGCAACCAGCGCTGCCCGAGTTTCTGGGCGGATCTGCCGACCTGACTGGCTCCAACCTGACCAACTGGACAGGCGCGCATCACGTCTCCGGCAAGAAGACCGGCAACTACATCAGCTACGGCGTGCGCGAATTCGGCATGTCGCACATCATGAACGGCATGGCATTGCACGGCGGCTTGCTGCCTTTCGGCGGCACCTTCCTGATGTTCTCCGAGTACGCACGCAATGCGTTGCGCATGTCGGCATTGATGAAACAGCGCGTGATCTACGTGTTCACCCACGACTCCATCGGTCTGGGCGAAGACGGCCCTACTCACCAGCCAGTGGAACAAACCACCACGCTGCGCTACATCCCGAACATGGAAGTATGGCGTCCTTGCGACACGGTCGAATCCGCTCAGTGCTGGGTGGCTGCGGTCGAGCGCAATGATGGCCCGTCCACGCTGATCTTCAGCCGTCAGAATCTGACCTTCCAGAAGCGTAGCGACGCGCAGATCGCCGACATCCGCAAGGGTGGTTATGTTTTGTCCGAAGCCGCTGGCACTGCTCAAGCGATCATCATCGCGACGGGTTCGGAAGTTGATCTGGCGATCAAGGCGCAAGCTGCACTGGCCGCTGAAGGCGTGAACGTGCGTGTGGTCTCCGTACCATCGACCAATGTGTTCGACAAGCAAGATCAAGCCTACAAAGACAGCGTATTGACCCCGGGCGTGAAGCGCGTAGCGGTCGAGGCAGGCGTGACTGGCTTCTGGTACAAATATGTCGGCCTGGATGGCGCAGTGGTGGGTATGGATTGCTTCGGCGAATCCGCTCCAGCCCCCGAGCTGTTCAAGCACTTTGGCTTTACGGTGGAGAACGTGGTCGCCAACGTGAAACGAGTGATCGGCGCTTAACTGCAATGCTCAGCCAGCGAAGGTTGACCTTCGCTGTCGCTGCAACTGTGTGCGGCAATCGTCAAGCGTGCTGCAACCAAGAATTTCATAATAACTATCTGGAGAGAAACATGGCAATCAAGGTTGGTATCAATGGATTTGGCCGTATCGGACGCATGGTGTTTCGTGCCGCCACCAAGGATTTTCCTGAAATCGAAGTCGTAGCTATCAACGATCTGCTGGAGCCTGACTATCTGGCTTACATGCTCAAGCATGACTCCGTGCATGGCCGTTTCAATGGCGACGTTGCCGTTGAAGGCAGCAATCTGGTGGTGAATGGCAAGACCATTCGTCTGACCGCAGAACGTGACCCCGCTAATCTGAAGTGGAACGAAGTGGGCGTGGACATCGTCATCGAATGTACCGGCTTCTTCCTGACCAAGGACACCTGCCAGGCTCACATCAACGCAGGCGCAAAGAAGGTCGTTCAGTCCGCCCCATCCAAGGACGACACTCCGATGTTCGTCTACGGCGTGAACCACGACACCTACGCTGGCGACGCCATCGTTTCCGCTGCTTCTTGCACCACCAATGGCTTGGCTCCTGTCGCCAAGGTGTTGAACGACACCTTCGGCATCAAGCGCGGCCTGATGACGACCGTACACGCCGCCACCGCTACCCAGAAGACCGTTGATGGCCCATCCAACAAGGATTGGCGCGGTGGTCGCGGCATTCTGGAAAACATCATCCCATCCTCCACTGGCGCAGCCAAGGCCGTGGGCGTGGTGATCCCCGCACTGAACAAGAAGCTGACCGGCATGGCTTTCCGCGTACCGACCTCCGACGTTTCCGTAGTCGACCTGACCGTTGAGCTGAACACACCAGCGACTTACGACCAGATCGTCGCGGCGATGAAGGCAGCTTCGGAAAGTGGGCCACTGGCTGGCGTGCTCGGTTTCACCAACGACAAGGTGGTTTCCACTGACTTCCGTGGTCACACCTGCCCGTCCATCTTCGATGCAGATGCCGGTATCGCACTCGACCCGACCTTCGTCAAGGTCGTGGCTTGGTACGACAACGAGTACGGCTATACCTGCAACCTGATGCGTCTGGTGCAGCACATCGCCAAGTAATTGGCTCGCAGCCTGTGGCGGGTAGCTTGTGGCTTTTCAGCTACTGGCTGTCCGCCACGAGTTGCCAGTTCCATCCGTGAGTTGTACGGTTTGGGGAAACCCAACCCATACCACTTACTTTTCAGGAGAAACCCGCATGGCAAACTTCATCCGTATGACCGATCTGGGCTTAGCAGGCAAGCGCGTGCTGATCCGTTCTGACTTGAATGTTCCGGTTAGCGACGGCAAGGTCACTTCCGACGCACGTATCACCGCTTCGATGGCGACCATCAACTTCGCGCTGAAGGCTGGCGCCAAAGTGATGGTGACTTCGCACTTGGGTCGCCCGACCGAAGGCGAATGGTCTGCGGAAAACTCCCTGAAGCCCGTGGCTGACAACATCTCCGGTCGCTTGGGCAAGGAAGTCCGCCTCATCAAGGACTGGGTGGACGGTGGTTTTGAAGTCGCCAATGGCGAACTGGTGGTGCTGGAGAACTGCCGCATCAACAAGGGCGAAAAGAAGAACGTAGACGAAACAGCCCAGAAGTACGCCGCCCTGTGCGACGTGTTCGTGATGGACGCTTTCGGCACGGCACACCGCGCTGAAGCCTCCACCCACGGCGTCGCCAAGTATGCGCCGGTCGCTTGCGCCGGTATCCTGCTGACCGAAGAACTGGACGCACTGGGCAAGGCGCTGCTGAGTCCGGCTCGCCCCATGGTCGCCATTGTCGGCGGATCCAAGGTCTCGACCAAGCTGACCGTGCTGGAATCATTGTCCGAAAAGTGCGAACAGCTGGTAGTCGGCGGCGGCATTGCCAACACCTTCCTGAAGGCGGTTGGCAAGAACGTCGGCAAGTCGCTGTGCGAAGACGACCTAGTTCCTACCGCACAAGCGCTGATGACCAAGATGACCGCGCGCGGCGCGACCATCCCGGTCGCAGTGGACGTGGTGTGCGGCAAGAAGTTCTCTGCCGACGAACCCGCCGTGCTGAAGGATGCTGGCGACGTGGCTGATGACGACATGATCTTCGACATCGGTCCAAAATCAGCACAGGAGTTGGCCGACATCATCATGAAGGCAGGCACCGTGGTATGGAACGGCCCAGTCGGCGTATTCGAGTTCGACCAGTTCGGCGAAGGCACCAAGACCATCGCCATGGCCATCGCCAACACCAAGGCATTCACCCTGGCAGGCGGCGGCGACACCATCGCCGCGATCCAGAAGTACGACATCTATGACAAGGTGTCCTACATCTCCACCGCTGGCGGCGCATTCTTGGAATACCTCGAAGGCAAGACCTTGCCAGCGGTGGCGATTCTGGAAGAACGGGCAAAATAAGAGCTTGTGGCAGGTAGTTTGTAGCTGGCAGACAAACCAGCTTGGCTACCCACCACAAACTACCCGCTACAAGCTAAATTAAGGACAATATGCTGCGCAGAACTAAAATCGTTGCAACACTCGGCCCTGCAACCAACGACGCGAAGGTGCTGGAAGACATCATCCGCGCTGGCGTGGATGTGGTGCGGATGAACTTCTCTCATGGGTCGGCTCAAGATCACATGGGGCGGGCTGAGCGAGTGCGTGCAGCTGCCGCAGCGGCAGGCCGTACCGTAGGCATCCTGGCCGACCTGCAAGGCCCGAAGATCCGCGTGCGCAAGTTCGAGAACGACAAGATCATCTTGAACAACGGCGACACCTTCATTCTGGATGCGTCTTGGCAAGGTCTGGGCACGCAGGAGCGCGTCGGCCTCGACTACAAGGAACTGCCACGCGACGTCGAGCCAGGCTCGGTGCTGTTGCTCAACGACGGCATGTTGGAGTTCGACGTGCTCGAAGTGCGCGGCGAAGAAGTCGTGTGTCGCGTCGTACGTGGCGGTGTGCTGTCCAACAACAAAGGCATCAACCGCAAAGGTGGAGGATTGACCGCACCTGCGCTGACCGACAAGGACAAGGAAGACATCAAGACCGCCGCGCTGATCGGTGCGGATTTCTTGGCAGTCTCCTTCCCGCGTTCGGCGGATGACATGAAGTTGGCCCGTCAGCTGATGCACGAAGCGGGCGGCAAGAGCCTGCTGATGGCCAAGATCGAACGAGCTGAAGCGATCCCTGTACTGGGCGAGATCATCGACGCGTCCGACGCCATCATGGTGGCGCGCGGCGATCTGTCGGTGGAAGTCGGCGATGCAGCCGTGCCCGGCTTGCAGAAGAAGATGATTCGCATGGCGCGCGAGCGCAACAAACTGGTGGTGACCGCGACCCAGATGATGGAGTCGATGATTACCAACCCGATCCCGACCCGTGCGGAAGTATCCGACGTGGCGAATGCCGTACTGGACGGCACCGATGCAGTGATGTTGTCGGCCGAGACCGCCGTGGGCGATTTCCCGGTGGAAACCGTCACCGCGATGGCGCGTATCTGCCTGAAGGCGGAAGCCGAAGTGGAAGGTGATCTGACCGAGCGTCGCTTGCTGAACGAACGCTTCACCCGTGTGGACCAGTCTATCGCCATGTCCGCATTGTTCGCGGCTTCGCACTTCAAAGTCAAAGCCATCATGGCGAACACCCAGTCCGGCTCGACCGCGCTGTGGATGTCGCGCATGAACGCTGGCGTGCCAATTTTCGCACTCACGCCAGTGGATGCCACACTGACCCGCATGACCTTGTTCAGCGGCGTCTATCCGATCGCATTCAAGCCCACCTCACGCGCACCGGCGACCGCCCTGCGTGAGGCCGAAGCCGAATTGCTGCGTCTCGGCCTAGTAAAGGAAGAAGATCTGGTAGTAATGACCATTGGCGATACCGTGGGCAAGACCGGTCACACCAACGCCATGAAGATCACCCGTATCGGCGATCCGAACCGCGCTTAAAAATAGCAAGACTTTATTAAACTTTACTCAATCAGGAGAAGAAAATGGCACTAGTTTCCCTGCGCCAACTGCTCGATCATGCAGCAGAAAACAGCTACGGTTTGCCCGCTTTCAACGTCAACAACCTGGAACAGGTCAAGGCGATCATGGAAGCCGCCGACGAATGCAACAGCCCGGTCATCATGCAAGGTTCCGCTGGCGCACGTAAGTACGCCGGTGAAGCGTTCCTGCGTCACCTGATCGAAGCCGCTGTCGAAATGTACCCGCACATCCCCGTCGTGATGCACCAAGACCACGGCGCATCGCCCGCGATCTGCATCCAAGCGATCAAGTCCGGCTTCTCCAGCGTGATGATGGATGGCTCCCTGATGGCTGACGGCAAGACCCCATCCAGCTTCGAATACAACGTCAACGTGACCCGCCAAGTGGTTGAAATGTCCCACGCAGTCGGCGTCTCCGTCGAAGGCGAACTGGGTTGTCTGGGTTCTTTGGAATCCGGCCACGGCGAAAAGGAAGACGGCCACGGCGCTGAAGGCGTTCTGTCCCACGACCAACTGCTGACCGACCCCAACGAAGCTGCAGAATTCGTCAAGGCCACCCAAGTGGATGCACTGGCGATCGCCATCGGCACCTCCCACGGCGCGTACAAGTTCACCAAGCCGCCCACAGGCGACACCTTGGCGATCAGCCGCATCAAGGAAATCCACGCCCGCATCCCCAACACCCACTTGGTGATGCACGGTTCTTCCTCCGTGCCGCAGGAGTGGCTGGAGATCATCAACCAGTTCGGCGGCGCGATGCCTCAGACCTACGGCGTGCCTGTCGAAGAGATCGTCGAAGGCATCAAGCACGGCGTGCGCAAGGTGAACATCGACACCGACCTGCGTATGGCATCCACTGGCGCGACTCGTCGCTACTTGGCGAACAACCCCAAGGACTTCGACCCACGCAAATTCTTGGCCGAGACCACCAAGGCGATGAAGGCGATCTGCAAGGCACGCTTCGAAGCCTTCGGCTCCGCCGGACAAGCTGGCAAGATCGTTCCAGTTTCGCTGGATGCGATGGCGATGCGCTACATCAAGGGCGAACTGAACGCAGTCATCAAGTAAGCGTTAAGCAGCTCAACAAAAAAGCGACCTTTGGGTCGCTTTTTTGTTTTGGCGCTACATCCCTCCGCACCGCAAAGAATCCTCCAATGCGTCAGCGCCCTTTGCTAAACTTGGCCCGATCTCAACTTAGGAGTCGAACATGTTCAAAACCAAGATTCTGGACGAGTTGTCCGGCAAAGTCGGCGAAGTCCTCGCCAGTGGGCCAGCTAAAGATGTCGAAAAGAATGTGCGTGCTTTGCTCGCGCAGGGTTTCTCCAAGCTTGATCTGGTGACGCGCGAAGAATTCGAGGTGCAATCGCAACTACTGGCACGCACGCAGGAAAAGTTGGCTGCCCTTGAAGCACGAATCGCCGAGTTGGAAGCCCGCGCCTCGGCGGATGCAGCAACGCCACGATCCCCGGCAGGCGAGTTAGGTTAAGCAATCCTCGCGGGCCACGCCATGAGCTTGGCGGTCTTATACAGCCGCGCGCTGTCCGGCATGGATGCCGCCCAAGTGACGGTGGAGGTGCATCTGGCCAACGGCCTGCCCGCTTTCACCATCGTCGGCCTGCCCGAGGCCGAGGTCAAAGAAAGCAAAGACCGGGTGCGCGCCGCCCTGCTGACCTGCCAGTTCGACTTTCCCGCCCGCCGTATCACCGTCAATCTCGCGCCCGCCGACCTGCCCAAGGAAAGCGGGCGTTTCGATCTGCCCATCGCGCTGGGCATCCTCGCCGCCTCCGGGCAGATACCAGTCGCTCGTCTCGCCGAATATGAATTTGCCGGAGAACTGGCGCTCACCGGAGAGCTGCGCCCGATACGCGGGGCGCTGGCGATGACCTATCGCGCCGTATCCAGCGGACGCGGTTTCATCCTGCCCGAGGCGAACGCAGCAGAAGCCGCCTTGGTCGAAGAAGCCGCCGTCTACCCAGCACGATCCCTGCTGCAAGTGGCGGCGCATCTGGCCGGGCGAGATGCGCTGAGCCGCTACATTCCCGACACCCGCCCCGCCGCCCCCGATTACCCGGACATGCGCGAAGTAAAAGGCCAAGCTCAATCCAAGCGCGCCTTGGAGATCGCTGCTGCGGGCGGACACAGCCTGCTGATGTCCGGCCCACCCGGTACGGGAAAATCCATGCTGGCCGCACGATTCCCCAGCATCCTGCCTGCCATGACCGAAGCCGAAGCGCTGGAAAGCGCCGCCATGCAATCCCTGGGCGGCAGCTTCGACATCAGCCAATGGCGACAGCGCCCCTACCGCTCGCCCCACCACACCGCGTCTGCCGTGGCGATGGTCGGCGGCGGCAGCAATCCCCGCCCCGGAGAGATCTCGGTCGCCATGCACGGCGTGCTGTTCCTCGACGAGCTACCCGAATTCGACCGCCACGTGCTGGAAGTACTGCGCGAACCGCTAGAGTCAGGCCGCATCACCATCTCGCGGGCCGCGCGCCGCGCCGATTTTCGCGCACAGTTCCAGCTCGTCGCGGCGATGAACCCCTGCCCGTGCGGCTATCTGGGCCACTACAACGGACGCTGCCACTGCACACCAGACCAGATCGCGCGCTATCGCGGCAAGATCTCCGGGCCGCTGTTGGATCGCATCGACATCCAGATCGAAGTGCCTGCGGTGTCGCAACAAGATTTACTGAAACAAGCTGACGGCGAGACCTCCGCCCTGATCCGCCAGCGCGTGGAAGCTGCCCGGCAACGCCAACTCTCCCGACAAGGCAAACCCAACGCCCAACTCGGCGTAAGCGAGATAGACGATTTCTGCACACCGGCAGCCTCCGGCGCGGCGCTGCTGCAACAAGCCATCACCCGCCTCAACCTCTCAGCGCGAGCCTATCATCGGGTATTGAAAGTAGCGCGCACCATCGCCGATCTGGCTGGCAGCGCCGAGATACAAACGTCGAACATCGCCGAAGCGGTGCAGTATCGAAGGATGGATAAGAGTTAGGGAAGTGCTGATTATTGCCCATCCCAAGGTTAAAACCACCGGCTTCAGCCGGTCAGTTTTAACTGCAAGATGTCTCTTGAACTGACGAAGGAGGGGCGCTGCATCAGCTCCTCATCTCTGACCTTCAGGGGGAAATCCCCTCTCCCGCTAGCGGGAGAGGGAAGGGTGAAGGGCATTGAGCTCTAAAACTGATTCATTGCACAGCCCCTCATCCCCAGCCCTTCCCCCGGCGGGGAAGGGAGTCAAACAATAACCCCCGCGCTAAACCCAGTAGACCGTCCGCGTCAGCACCTTGGACGAAGCCTGCATCAGCATCTTCACTGGCATCGGCAGCTCAACGCCGCCGAGTTGCAAGGCCATCTCGGAATGGCCTATCTCATCGGTGTACATCTGCTGGACGATGGCGCGGCTTTTGTTGTCTTGCGCGGGCAAGAGCTGCAAATGCTCCTGCAAATGCCCACCCACCTGACGCTCGGTCTCGGCCAAGAAACCCAGATTCCACTTATCGCCCAGCAACCCGGCGAACGCGCCCAGCGCCAGCGAGCCGGTATACCAGAGCGGATTGAGCAAGCTCAAATGGCTGCCCAACTCCTCGACCCGCTTCGAAGTCCAAGCCAGATGCTCGGTCTCTTCCCAAGCCGCCAGTTCCAGCTTGCGCTGCACCAGCGGATCGCGCGCAGTCAACGCCTGCCCCTGATACAAAGCCTGCGCACAGATCTCGCCGCTGTGATTGATGCGCATCAGCCCGGCGGCGTGCTTCTTTTCGCTCTCGTTCAACTCGGCATCCGGCGTGTGGGCATCCGGGTACGGGCGCACCGTTGGGGCGCGGCTGAGCAAAGTGCGCAGACCTTTGTCGAGGCCGATGATGAAGGGATCGAGATTGAACATGGCAGCGTTCCAAGCGGGTTGCAAATGTAGACCGAATGTAGGGAATTGCCGGATAACTGTCAAACAGAACCTACTGGCGACATCCACCCTTAAGCGATTCATGCGGTGAAATGCGTTATCTGGAATTGTGACAACTAAATGAAATATTTGATATGTTGCACAAAAACAACAAAGCGATTGCGAGCTTGCTTTGTGAATGGCTGCTCGGCCAGAATGCCTCCCAGCAGCAATGCTAAACATTTTGGATGTACCGTTCCGGTATCAATCAATACAAATTCCATCAGGAGAAATTCATGAAGAAAAGCCTCATCGCACTGGCAGTTTCCGGCGCACTGATCGCCCCGGCAGCAATGGCCGACAGCAATGTCACCGTTTACGGCGTAGCAAACGTGTCCGTTGATTCCGTCAGCGTGAACCCCAAAGCAGCAGCGTCTTACAGCAATCTGAAAGTATCCAGCAACACCTCCCGTCTGGGTTTCAAGGGCAATGAAGATCTGGGTGACGGCCTGTCCGCTATCTGGCAGATCGAATCGCTGGTTCGCATCGACAACTCCAACAACGCTGCGGGTGCAACTGGCGATGGTATTGGCTCCCGTAACACTTTCGCTGGCCTGAGCAGCGCATCGGCTGGTACCGTATTGCTGGGTCGTCACGACACGCCTTACAACATCGCCACTCGCAAGCTGGATCTGTTCGGCGACACCACTGCGGATAACCGCTCCATCATGGGCGGTGGCCGTGCCACAGGCGCAGCCCTGAGCACAGTGGGGGCGTCGTTCGATGGCCGTCAACCAGACGTGATCGCCTACATCAGCCCTAGCCTGAATGGCTTCACTGGCGCGATCGCCTATGTGGCTGGTGCCGAAACAGCTGTTGCTGGCAACGTCAAGGGCAGCGCTTGGTCGTTGGCTGGTTTGTACGGTGCGGGCCCGTTCTACGGTAGCTTGGCCTACGAAGTGCATGATTTGGGTACAGCAGGCTCTGGCACACTGGCAACACCTGCGGTTGCCAATCTGGCTGGCCTGAAAGAAAAGGCTGTCAAGCTGGGCTTGAGCTACGCAGAAGGTCCTTTGACTGTGAGCTTCGCTTATGAAAAACTGAGCGACAACTTCAATGCAGCAGGCGCTAACCTGCTGGGACACAACGCTTACTACGTTGGCACCAAGTATGCCTTTGGCAACGATGCAGTCAAGCTGGCAGCTACCAAGGCAGGCTCTAACTCAGGAGCAGCCACTGGCGCTAACCAAGTTTCCTTGGGCTATGACCACGGTCTGAGCAAGCGCACGACTGTGTACGCGCTGTACACCAACCTGAAGAACGATGGTTCTGGCATTTACAGCCTGTCTCCCAACGGCACTGGCGCACCAGCTGCAGCGGCAGCGACTGCTGGCGTGAAGGAATCTGTGATCTCCTTCGGCTTGAAGCACACCTTCTAATTGCCACCCCGCTCGCCGGGGTTAAGCAAACAGAAGTTAAAACGGGCATCTTCGGATGCCCGTTTTTATTGCTGGGAAAGAACCTCTCCCCCGCCATCTAGCGCCCCAAGCGCCGCCGGAACAACACCAGCGACACGTAATAGCCTACCAGCGCATATCCCAGCAGCACGCCGAAATGCAGCAGCGCCTGCGTCGGGACGACTCCGCTGAGCAGCGGACGGGCAAGGTCGATGGCATGAGACAGCGGCAAGGCGGCAGAAACGATCTGCAACACGGGCGGCAGTTGGGCAACGGGAAAGAACACCCCGCACAGCAACATCATAGGCGTGATGACCAAGGTGAAGTAGTACAAGAAGAAATCATAGCTCGGCGCCAGTGCAGTCATAATCAGGCCGATGGAGGCAAAGCACAGCCCCACCAGCAAGGCCAGCGGGATCGCCCACAGCGACAGCCAAGTATGCGACAAGCCGAATAGCCACACCACCGCCAGCACTGCGATACCCGACATCAGACTCTTGCTCGCCGCCCACAGGATCTCGGACAACACGATGTCGTCCAGCGTCACCGGCGTATTCAGGATCGCCTCCCAAGTGCGCTGCTCGTGCATCCGCGCGAAGCCGGAATACAGCGCCTCGAAACTGGCGCTGTTCATGGTGCTGTAGCACACCGTGCCGCCCGCCAAGAACAACATGTACGACGTGCCGCCCATCTCCGGCACCAGGCTGCCGAGGCCGTAGCCCAAGCCGATCATGTAGATCATCGGGTCGGCGATGTGGCCGATGACGGAAGCCGCCGCGATCTTGCGCCAGACCAAGAAGTTGCGCTGCCAGATGGGAAAGAAGCGGCGACTCAGGCGCGGAAGGGCGTAAATGTCAGGACGCATCTGCCCACTCCGTCATTCCGGCGCAGGCCGGAATCCAGTAATTGAAGGTGGCCGCGTAGCGGACAATCGCTGGTTTTGTCGTGCTGCGCACGAATCTATTTAATCGGCTGGATTCCGGCCTGCGCCGGAATGACGATATTCTGCTCATTCCCGCATCTCCCGCCCCGTCAGCTTCAAGAACACATCTTCCAGATTCGCCGGACGATGCAAAAAGCGTAGCGTCGGATGCCCGTGCAGATGCGCCAGCAGCGGCGCGGCATCGGTGACGTAGCAGAACGCGGTTTCGCCGCTGATCTCGTAGCGGGCGGCGTAACGGGCGGCGTGTTCGGCCACCCACGCTTCCACGCCCTCGCCGAACACTTCCACCACCTGCGGCTCGATATTCTGTTCGATCAATTCGCGCGGCGTGCCTTCGGTGATGAGACGACCCTGATCCATCACCGCCAGCCGGTGGCACAGCCGCTCGGCCTCATCCATGAAATGGGTGGTGAGCAGCAGCGTCTTGCCCTGCGCGGTGAGTTCGCGCAGGCGTTGCCAGATCAGGTGACGCGCCTGCGGATCGAGGCCGGTGGTCGGCTCGTCGAGGAAGATGATGTCGGGATCGTTGACCAGCGCGCGTGCCAGCGTCAGCCGCCGCTTCATGCCGCCGGAGAGCGTGGGCACTTTCGCATCGCGCTTGTTGGCGAGATTGGCGAACTCCAGCAGCGCTGGGATGCGCGCCTCGATGGCAGCGTCCTTCATGCCAAAGTAGCGGCCATACACCAGCAGATTCTCGGCCACGGTGAAATCCGGGTCGAGGTTGTCGATCTGCGGCACCACGCCGACCTTGAGCCGCGCCTCGCGAGCCCGTTGCGGCACGGGCTCGCCCAGCAAAGACAGCTCGCCGCTATCCGGCGCGATCAGCCCCAGCAGCAAGCGCAGCGTGGTGGTCTTGCCCGCGCCGTTGGGGCCGAGCAGACCGAAGCATTCGCCGCGCCGGATGGTGAGATCGAGGCCGTCCACCACGGTCTGTCCGGAGTAGGATTTGCGCAGTTGGCGCGCGCTGATGACGGTAATCACAGCGCCACCCCCGCAAAATGCCGGCGCACCAGATCGGCCAGCAACGGCAAGCGCCGATGGAAGAAATGGCCGGCATCGGGCACTACGACCACCGGCACATGCTGCGGGCGCGCCCAATCCAGCACCGCATCCAGCGCGATGATCTCGTCCTTCTCGCCGTGGATCAGCAACGTATCTTTCGGCACTTGCGGCATGTCGGAGCTGAGCTGGTATTTGGCTACCAGCCGATGCACCGAAGGCCCGACCAGCACCAGATGGCGCGGCTTGAGCTGCACCGAGACGCGCGCGGCGACATAGCCGCCGAAGGAGAAGCCAGACAGGATCAGCGGCAGGTCGCCGAACTGGTCGAGGGCAAAATTCGCCACGGCGACCAGATCCGCCTCCTCGCCATCGCCACCGGTGAACTCGCCGGAGCTTGCGCCCGCGCCCCGGAAGTTAAAGCGGAACGCCACACAGCCCAGCTCAGCAAAGGTGTTGGCCAGCGTGGTGACGATCTTGTTGTCCATCGTGCCGCCATCCACCGTCAGCGGGTGCGCGATCAACGCGATGGCGCGCGGCTCATCCGATTCCGGCAGGTGGACGACGCCCTCCAACTGGCCCACCGGACCGGGGAGGGAAAACTTGCGCCGCTCGGCCATCAGACCTTGAGCCGTTCGACCACTTGGCCGTTCTTCAGGTGGGAATTGATGATCTCGTCGAGGTCGGACTCGTCGACGTAGGTGTACCAAACCGCCTCGGGATAGACCACCATCACCGGGCCTAGGTCGCAACGTCCCAGACAGCCTGCGGAGTTGACGCGCACGCCGGGGATGCCCAGCTTTTTCACCTGATCCTTGGTGTAGTCGCGCAGGGCGGCTGCACCGTGGTCGTTGCAGCAGCCTTCGCCGGGCGCGCGCTGGTTGGTGCAGAAGAAAACGTGTTTTTCAAAGAAACTCATGGCTTAGCCTCCTGATTGATAGCTGCGGATTATACCGCGTCGCCCACTTCCTCCCGCCCGCGCCACAGGTAGCCCAGCATCAGGAAAGGAAAGATCAACTCCACGGTCTGGGTCAGGCCGTTGTAATTGAGCAAATGCAGATAGCGCCATTGATAGAGCGGCATGGCGGAGGAGGGCGCGGAGGCATCCAGCACCAGATGCGTCAGCAGCAGATAACTCACGCAGGCGAACCAAGCCAGACTGCGCACACCACGCGCGCCCAACCACAGCGCTGCTGTCAGCAGGAGCAAGCCGCAAAGGATCCCGGCCATCGCTTCGCCATTCAACCAGAGCAGCAACGCCCAGGATTTGAGCAGCAGCGCAGCAGTGACGAATTTAGTGAAGGCGACCAAGCACAGCAACACGCCCAAGCCGATGACCGCGTGGCGGCGCTCCAACAGCAAAGTGCGCAGCAGCGCCCCCACCATCAACAGGTTCAGCATCACCGCCATGCTCTCCAGCCAGTCAAAACTGGTCGGTGGCGGCGGCACGAAAGGCTGGCGCAACACCTCGCTGATGAACACGTTGCCCAGCATCGGCAACGAAGGGTTGATCTGAGCGAATATCCAAAGCGCGACCAGCGCCAACCCGAAGTCCGCCAGACCACCCTCCACGAACAAGGTGGTGCGCAAGCGGGTCAGATGCAGCGCGAACCAGTCGCGCGGCGCGATGAGCACGGCGAGCGTCACGCCCAGCAGCGTCCCTAGCGTATTGGTCAGCATGTCCATATTCGAACTGGTGCGCGACGGTAGATACATCTGGGTGTATTCCATCGTCACAGATAGGCCAAGGCCACACAGCACAGTCAGCACCACACTCATGCCCGCGCCCAGATGCGTGCGAAAGATCAACCCCAGCAACAGGCCGAACGGCAAGTAGGCCAGCACATTGACCAAGGCATCGAACCAAGTGTAGGTATGCCACAACGGCGCGCTCAGCACCGCCGAGAACTCCAACCCCAACTCGCGCCAGCCGGTAAAGGGCGACAGGCTGACGTAGGCGATGAACAGCACATAGCAGCCGAGCAGATACCCGCGCAGACGTGCGTGTGTAAGGTGAGCGGACACCGGATTCATGGCTTATCGTCCCATCGCTTCGAGCGCTTTTTCCAGCCGCTTGACCGACACGATTACTGGCGTCTTCAGTTCCTGCGCGAACAGCGAGATGCGCAGCTCCTGCATCAGCCAGCCGAAGTCTTCCAGACGCGGGTCGCGTTCCCCCTGTAACGCGGTGAGGCGACGTTGCCATTGTTGTTGCAGCGGCTGCAACTGCGCTTGCTGCTTGGCATCCCGCGCCGGATCGGCGCGCAACTTCTCCAGCCGCAGGCTGATCCCCTTCAGGTAGCGCGGCAGATGTTGCAAGCGTTCATAAGGCGTGCGGCCGATGAACTCCTTGCCCAGCAGCGCATCAAGCTGGGCGCGGATGTCTTGCACCGCTTGGCCGTGCGACTTGGCGGACTGAAGGCTCTTCTGGATCAGCGGGTATTCCGCCAGCACGGCCGCCACCAAGCGCGCGATCTCCTGCGCCACCAGAGTAAGGCGACCCTTGGCATCCTTGCTGCGGGCGGCGAACTCCTTCTCCTGCGTCGGCCACGGCTCCATCAGACAGCAACGCTCGAAAGTCACGGCGAGGATCTGGCGCTGCAAATCCTGCTGGCTGCCGAACGGCATGAACTGCATCGCCATCGTCTGCATCCCCGGCAGATTCTTCTCAAGGAACTTCACCTGCTCCTTGAGCGCCAGCATGAACAGCCGCGCGAGACCACGGCGATGCGCCGCTTGCGCCTCCTCGCGGGTGTCGAAGGCGCGCTGAGTGACCGCATCGCCCTCGTCGTGCAAGGCATTGAACACTGTGATGGTCTGACCGGCACGGGTAACTTGGGTAGTGTCGGCGAAATCACCGAAGTCCCAAGTGGTGTGTCGCAGAGCTTCGTGGCAAGCTTGTTCCCCCACCCCAACCCCTCCCCCAGAGAGAGAGGGACTAACCTCGACGCTCCGCCCAACTGGCTCCCGCTCCCTCCGGGCTGCGCCAAGACCGCCCGAAGGGCGAGTATCTGGCGGCGTACTCCTTGCGGGTGGGAGGGCTGGGGTGGGGGAAATACCTTTCGGCATTAACTCCCCGCGCAACTGCACAAAATTGCGCGACATGCCGAGTTGCCGCCCGTGCTCGTCCAGCACGCGGAAGTTCATCGACAGGTGCGCCTGCAACTGCTCCCGCCGGAAAGCATCCAGCGGTGCGTCGAGTTGCTTCTGCTGACGGATGTAGCGGGCCAGTGCTTGCAGCAGCGGGGAATCCGACGGCTGCACCTCGCGGCAAAAAGCGGTGGCGAACTCGGGGACGGGAACCAGATGGCGGCGCAGTTTCTGCGGCAAAGTCTTGAGCAACTGCGCCACCTTGTCGGCCAGCAGGCCGGGCACCAGCCATTCGCAGCGCGCCGCCGAGACTTGGTTGATGAACGCCAACGGCACGGCCAACGTCACGCCGTCGTCCTTGTCGCCGGGCGCGAAGTGGTAGTTCAACGCGTAGCTCACGCCGTTCATCAGCAGCTGTGGCGGGAACTGGTCGGTGGTGATGCCCGCCGCCTCGTGGCGCATCAGGTCGTCTTTTTTCAGGAACAGCAACTTAGGTTCGGCACGTTCGGCTTCTTTGCGCCAGTGCTCGAACGCCGCACCGTTGTGGATGCCAGCGGGGATGCGGGCGTCGTAGAAGGCGAAGATCAGCTCGTCGTCCACCAGCACGTCCGGGCGGCGCGCCTTGTGTTCCAGCGCCTCGATGTCGTGAATGAGCTTCTGGTTGTGGGCGAAGAACGGCGCGCGCGTCTCGAACTCTCCTTCGACCAGCGCCTGACGGATGAACACCGCGCGCGACTCTTCGGGATTCATCGGCCCGTAATGCACCCGCTTCTTGGGGTTGATGACCAAGCCGAACAAAGTGCTGCGCTCCCAGGCCGCCACCTGCGCTGCCTTTTTCTCCCAGTGCGGATCGAAGTAGTTGCGCTTGATCACGTGCGCGCCGACTTCCTCCAACCACTGCGGCTCGATGCGGGCGACGCAGCGCGCGTAGAGCTTGTGCGTTTCCACCAACTCCGCCGCCATCACCCACTTCGCGCCCTTCTTGGCCAGCACCGAATTGGGCGCGATGAAGAACTTGATGCCGCGCGCGCCAAGGTAATGCATCTCCTCCAGACTACGGCTGCCGATATTGCCGAGCAAGCCGGTGAGCAGCGCCTTGTGCAGTTGTTCATAGCTGGCGGGCTGCTCGTTGAGGCGCAGCCCCATCTCCAGTACTTGGGCGTGCAACTGCTGATGCAGGTCGTGCCATTCGCGCAGCCGCAGCGGGGAGAGGAAGCTGTCGCGACACAGATCAGCCAGTTGCCGGTTGGATTTTTTGTGCTGCACCGCCTGCTGGAACCAGGCCCATATCTTGAGGTAGGCGAGGAAATCCGAGCGTTCATCGTTGAAGCGCTGGTGCGTGGCATCCGCTGCCTCGCGCCTTTCCTGTGGCCTGTCGCGCGGGTCTTGCAGCGACAAGGCGCTGGCGATGATGAGGATCTCGGACAGACATTGGTACTGCCGCCCCGCCAGCAACAGTCGCGCCACCTTGGGATCGAGCGGCAGTTTGGCCAGCTCACGACCCAGCGGAGTCAGAACGCGAGCTCCCTCACCCCCGCCCCCTCTCCCGGCAGGAGAGGGGGGTAAACTCCCTCCCCCGCCGGGGGAGGGCTGGGGTGAGGGAGCACCCTCGGAGAATGCGCCTAGCTCAATCAGCAACTGGTAGCCATCAGCGATAGAGCGTGAGCCGGGTGGCTCGACGAAGGGGAATTCTGTGATGTCGCCCAGATTCAGCGCGCTCATGCGCAGGATCACCGTCGCCAGCGAGACGCGGAAGATCTCGGCATCGGTGAACTCGGCGCGTTGGGCGAAATCGGCCTCGTCGTACAGGCGCACGCAGATGCCGCTCATCACCCGGCCACAGCGTCCGGCACGCTGATTAGCGGCGGCGCGGGCGATCTTCTCGATGCGCAACTGCTCCACTTTCTGGCGGATGCTGTAGCGGTTGATGCGCGCCAGCCCGGAATCGATCACGTAGCCGATGTTGGGCACGGTCAGCGAAGTCTCGGCCACGTTGGTGGCCAGCACCACGCGGCGCTGATTGGTGGGCTTGAACACGCGATCCTGCTCGGCGGCGGACAAGCGCGAGAACAGCGGCAATATCTCTACATGCTTGGGATGGTGCTTGCGCAACGCCTCGGCGGTATCGCGGATCTCACGTTCGCCGGGCAGGAACACCAGCACATCACCACGCAAGCCGCCGATACTCAGCTCGTCCAGCACGCGGCATACCGCTTGCGGCACATCCTCCGGCTCACCTTCGGCGCTGTCTTGCATAGGGCGGTAACGCACCTCGACGGGGTAGCTGCGGCCGGAGACTTGAAGCACTGGAGCGCCACTCCCCTCTCCCCCAACCCCTCTGATAAAACTACTAGCCATCTGACTTGGCTGTCCAACAACGACAGCCAAGTCATTGGTTATCCCGCTTGTGGGAGAGGGGTGTGCGAAATGCTTCGAGAACCGCTCCGCATCCAGCGTGGCCGAGGTGATGATGAGTTTCAGGTCGGGGCGCTGCGGCAGCAAACGCTTGAGGTAGCCGAGCAGGAAGTCGATGTTGAGCGAACGCTCGTGCGCTTCATCCAAAATGATGGTGTCGTACTGGCGCAGCTTCGGGTCGCTGTGGATCTCGGCCAGCAGGATGCCGTCGGTCATCAGCTTGACGCAGGTGTCGGGCGACACCTTGTCGTTGAAGCGCACCTTGTAACCGACCGCGCCGCCCAACTCGGATTTCAACTCATGCGCGATGCGATTCGCCACGGTGCGCGCCGCCACCCGGCGCGGCTGGGTGTGGGCGATGACGCCGTTCACCCCGCGACCAAGCGACAGGCAAATCTTGGGTAGCTGCGTGGTCTTACCGGATCCGGTCTCTCCACAGACAATCACCACCTGATTCTCTGCGATAGCACGCGCCAACTCTTCACGGCGCGCAACCACCGGCAAGTCAGCGGGGAACTCGATCGGTGAGAGTTGTTCGATGCGGTTGCGGCGACGCTCGGCGATAGGAGTCAGGGCGGGGTTCATCTGGCAAGGCGCACCTTAGCGGACGGAGCTGTCTTGAGGCCGATACGGCGCGAGCTTGGGATAGCCTGCGGCATCCAGTTCGCCATTCCACTCCCCGGCTTGAAAGCCGAGCAGATACTTGCGCCCGACCGCGAGCGCGGGCGTGCCATTGCCGCCGGATTCCTGCTTGAACGCGGCGATCTCCTCGGGTGTGACCAAGCGTCTTTCGCTGAACGGGATACCGCGCTTATTCAACAGGTTGCGCGCCTGCGTGCAAGCTTCGACGCAGTTCTCCGCCACATACAGAGTGACCGGATAACGTTCGTGCGCGCGCCGGGTGGCGTACGACTGGTCGCTCTTGCCCTCGACCACCGACGCAGTCGGCGATTTCTGTTCGCTGCGCTGGGCATCCGCTGGCAGAGCATCGCCGTAATGCACTTTGCCGGCGCTATCCACCCAGCGATAGAACTCAGCCGAGGCGGCACTGCTCAGTGCGAATGCGGCCAGACCGATCAGCCAGAAGAACCGCATCGCGCTCAGTCCGCCGCCAATCCGTTGTGACGCAACAGCGCGTCGATGGCCGGTTCGCGGCCACGGAAAGCGACGAAGGAATCCATCGCCGGGCGATGTCCGCCCGCTGCCAGCACCTCGCGGCGGAAGCGCGCGCCGGTGTCGGCGTTGAGTACGCCAGTCTCCTCGAACAGGCTATAGGCATCGGCGGACAGCACTTCGGCCCATTTGTAGCTGTAATAGCCTGCCGAATAGCCGCCCGCGAAGATGTGCGAGAAGCTGTTGGGGAAGCGGTTGAAGCTGGGCGGGATCAGCACGGCGACCTCTAGTCGCACCTCGTCCAGCAGTTGCAGCACGGTCTTGCCGGAGTTCGGGTCGAAGTCGCTGTGCAAACGCATGTCAAACAAGGAAAACTCGATCTGGCGCAACGTCGCCAGGCCGCTCTGGAAGTTTTTGGCCGCCAGCATCTTGTCGAACAGCTCGCGCGGCAGGGTCGCGCCGCTCTCTACGTGGCGAGTCATGCCTTGCAGCACCGACCATTCCCAGCAAAAATTCTCCATGAACTGGCTGGGCAGCTCGACCGCGTCCCATTCCACGCCGTTGATGCCGGACACCGGCAGGTCTTCGATCTCGGTCAGCAGATGGTGCAAGCCGTGACCGAATTCGTGGAACAGGGTGATGACCTCGTCGTGGGTGAACACGGCGGGCTTGCCACCGACCGGGGCGGAGAAGTTGCAGTTGAGATAGGCCACCGGTGTTTGGATCGCGCCCGAGGCCAGTCGCCGACGGGTCACGGCATCGTCCATCCACGCCCCGCCGCGCTTGCTGGCGCGGGCGTAGAGGTCGAGGTAGAACTGACCGATCAGCTTGCCGCCCGCATCCAGAATGTCGAAGAAACGCGCGTCTTCATGCCACATCGGCGCGGTCGAGGCGCGCAGCTTCACGCCGAACAGGGTCTCGGTGACGCGGAACATGCCCGCCAGCACGGCATCCTCGGGGAAATACTGCTTCACTTCCTGCTCGGAGAAAGCGTAGCGACGCTCGCGCAGTTTCTCGCTGATGTAGCCGATGTCCCAAGACTGCGGATCGTCGAGTCCCAACTCGGTACGAGCGAATTCGCGCAACTCGGCCAGATCCTGCTCGGCAAATGGACGCGCGCGTCGCGCCAGTTCGCGCAGGAAGTCCAGCACTTGCTGCGGCGTATTGGCCATCTTGGTGGCCAGCGACAACTCAGCGGCATTGTTGAAACCCAGTAGCGCAGCCTCTTCGGCGCGCAACTTGAGCAACTGCGCCATCAATGGCGTGTTGTCCCAGTCCGGCTTGCCGAACTCGGCGGCGCGCGTGCTGTAGGCGCGGTACATCTCTTCGCGCAAGGCGCGGTTGTCGGCGTATTGCATCAGCGGCAGATAGGATGGCGCTTTCAGGGTGAACAGCCAGCGTGGCTTATCGCCACGCTCCCCCACCCCATCCCTGATGGAACTACTAGCCATTCGACTAAGCCCGCCAGCGGGCAAGTCGCTGGTTATCCCCCGGAGGGAGAGGGCGCTATCGGCGGCATCGCGCGCCGCTTGTTTCGCATCGTCCGGCAGACCAGCCAATTCAGCTTCGTCCTCGACTACGCGCTCGTAAGCGTTGGTCGCATCCAGCAGATTGTCGGAATAGCGCGAGCTGAGCGTGGAGTGTTCTTCCTGTATAGCCAAGAAGCGCACCTTCACCTCGTCCGGCAACTCGGCGCCGCCCAAGCGGAAGTCGCGCAGTTCGTTCTCGATGATCTTCTTGCGCGCGACAGACAGCGTATCGAACTCGGCGCTGGCACGCAGCGCCTTGACCTTGTTGAACAGGGCCAGATTCTGCCCCAGCTCGGCGTAATACTGGGTGATCCTGGGCAGGTTGGCGTTGTACACCTCGCGCAACTCGGGCGAGTTCATCACCGCATTCAGATGCCCGACCGGCCCCCAGGTGCGCGCCAGCCGCTCGTTGGCATCTTCCATCGGCAGCATGAAGTTGTCCCAGGTGGGAGCGACCTCATCTGCCAGCAGGCGCGCTATCAGTGCACGGTTGTCCGCCAGCAGCTGCTCGATGGCAGGCGTAACGTGTTCGGGTTTGATCTCCGCAAAGCGCGGCAGACCGGAGGTATCGAGTAATGGGTTCATGTGTAAGCCTAAATGACGATCAAACCATAAGCCGCTTCGAGCGGCTGTTTCATCTCCCCCAAACGGGGGAGGCATACGTTCAGCGGAATCTTTTCAGCCAACGGGGACGGGGTCAGCCTTGATATACCACTTGGCCATCCACCAGCGTGTAGCGCACCCGCCCCTGCATCTCCAGCCCGAGGAACGGCGTATTCTTGCCCTGACTCTTCAGCGCGGCGGCTTCGACCTTCCAGTAGCTGGCGGGATCGAACACGCAGACATCGGCCACTGCGCCCACGGACAAATGTCCGCCGTTCTGACCGAGGATACGCGCCGGTTCGGCGGTGACCTTGGCCAGCGCGTCGGACAACGACAGACGAGCCTGCTCAGCCCATTTCAGGGTGAGCGGCAGCAGCAGCTCCAGCCCGGTCGCCCCGGCTTCGGCTTCGGCAAAAGGCAACAGCTTGGCATCGTCGTCCACCGGCGTATGGTCGGAGCAGATAGCGTCGATGCTGCCGTCCAGTAAGCCGGCGCGCAAGGCGTCACGGTCGCGCAGGCTGCGTAGCGGCGGAACCAGATGGCAATTGGAATCAAAAAAGCCGATGTCGCGATCGGACAGGTGGACATGGTTGGCCGACACATCACAGGTGAGCGCCAGTCCTTGGCGCTTGGCAGCGCGCACCAGTTCCACGCTCTCCGCGCTGGACAGGCGGCAGATGTGCAGCCGCGCACCAGTCTCGCGCGCCAGTTGCAGCATGGTAGACAACGCGATGGTCTCGGCGCACACCGGGATGGCGGGCAAGCCTAGGCGAGTCGCCACTTCGCCGTCATGCGCCACGCCGTTCTTGGCGAGGAAGCTGTCCTGCGGACGCAACCACACGCCGTAGCCGAAGGTGGCGGCATATTGCATGGCACGCAGCAGCACGCGGGTGTCGGTGAGCGGCGCATCGGCCTGACTGAAGGCGACACAACCGGCGTCCACCAGTTCGGCCATCTCGGTCAACTCCGCGCCCTTGAGCGCAGTGGTCAGCGCACCCACCGGGTAGACGCGCGACTGGTTGAGCATCATGGCGCGATGCTTGAGCATTTCGACCAGCCCCGGCTCGTCCAGCGCGGGATCGGTATCCGGCGGGCAAGCCAGCGCGGTGATGCCACCCGCCACGGCGGCATCCAGCTCGGATTCCAGCGTGGCGCGATATTCGTAGCCCGGCTCGCGCAAGCGCGCAGCGAGGTCGATCAGGCCGGGCGCGACCACCAGCCCGCTGGCGTCAATCACCCTGTCAGCGACGAAACCCGCCGGGGCGCTGCCCAGTGCGATCACCCGGCCCGAGCCGATGAACACGTCCTGTACTGCGTCGATCTGGTTCTTGGGGTCGATTACACGACCATTTTTGATATGGATGTTCATGGTTATTTTCCTGCCAGCAGGCTCATCACCGCCATGCGCACCGCGATGCCGAAGGTGACTTGCGGCAGGATGACGGATTGCGCGCCGTCGGCCACGCTGGAGTCGATCTCCACGCCGCGATTCATCGGGCCGGGGTGCATCACGATGGCGTCGCTCTTGGCCACCGCCAGCCGCTCTTGGGTCAGCCCGTATTTCTTGAAGTATTCCTGTGCCGAAGGCAGCAACGCGCCCTGCATCCGCTCGTTCTGCAAGCGCAGCATCATCACCACGTCCACATCCTTCAGCCCTTGCTCCATGTCGTGGTAGACCTGCACACCGAGGTTCTCCACTGCGGTCGGCAGCAGCGTCTTGGGCGCAATCACGCGCACTTCCGGCACACCTAGGGTGGTCAGCGCGTGGATCTGTGAGCGCGCCACGCGAGAATGCAACACATCGCCGACGATGGCGACGCGCAGGTTATGGAATTCCTTCTTGTAATGGCGGATGGTGAACATGTCCAGCAGCGCCTGCGTCGGGTGCGCGTGACGTCCATCGCCCGCGTTGACGACATGGATGTCCGGCGCGACATGGCGCGCGATGAGGTGAGCTGCGCCGCTGGAAGAGTGTCGCACCACGAACATATCGGCGTGCATCGCGCACAGATTATCCACCGTATCCAGCAGGGTCTCGCCCTTGCTGGTGGAAGACGAACCGATGTTGAGGTTGACCACGTCGGCGGACAATCGCTTGGCCGCAATCTCGAAGGTGGTGCGAGTGCGCGTGCTGTTCTCGAAGAAGATGTTGAACACCGACTTGCCGTGCAGCAGCGGCACCTTGCGTATCTCGCGCTCACCGGCGACGCCGAGGAAACCTTCAGCGCGATCCAAGATGTCGCGTACGATGCGCGCGGGCAGCCCTTCGGTGGAGAGCAAGTGTTGCAACTCACCGTGCTTGTTTAGTTGAGGATTATTCACGCCAGAATCCCTGTCGTTGGTTCGTCGAAATACGCTTGCAAAATCTGTTGTGCCGCAACTTGGTCGAGCAAGGCTTTCTGCCTGATGCCGTGAATGCCGCGTGCGTTGAGCGCCTCACTGGCGGCGGCGGAAGTATAGCGCTCATCCACTAGGATCACAGGCAGTTTGAAGCGCCCCTTGAGGCGGTTGGCAAAACGGCGGCACAACGCCGTCATTGCGTGTGGCTCGCCATCTTCATGGCAGGGCAAGCCGACCACCAGCGCCGTCGGCTGCCACTCTGCCAGCAATTTGGCGATAACGGCAAAGCGGTCATCGGTCTTTTCGCTGTGGATGGTGGTGAGCGGCTGCGCGGTCTTCAGCAGGGTATTGCCGGAGGCCACACCGATGCGTTTTTCGCCAAAATCGAACGCCAGCAAAGTACCGTTCAGGAGCGGCGCGACCACGCCCTCAGGCATGTCCGGCATCTTCGGAAAGCGTGGCGTAATCCACGCCCAGCAAGGCCATCGCCGCCGCATAACGCCGCTCCGGCGGCAGATCGAACAGGATGCGCTCGTTGGCAGGCACGGTCAGCCAAGCGTTCTGCGACAACTCTTCCTCCAACTGGCCTTGACCCCAGCCGGCGTAACCCAAGGTGATCAGCAATTGATGCGGGCCATTACCTTCACCCACGGCTTGCAGGATGTCACGCGAAGTGGTCAGCTCGATATGGTCGTTCACCTTGAGGGTGGATTGCCAAGCGCCTGTCGACTCGTGCAACACGAAGCCGCGCTCGGTTTGCACCGGGCCACCGAAATGTACCTGAGTCTCAGCCAGCTCGGGCTGATTGAGGGGGATGTTGATCTGCTCGAACAGCTCACCCAAAGTCAGGCTGATCGGCCGATTCACCACGATGCCCATCGCGCCTTCGTCGTTGTGCTCGCAGATGTAGGTCAGCGATTTGGCAAAGTAGGGATCCTGCATCGCAGGCATGGCGATAAGGAAGTGGTGGCTTAGATTGAGGTTCGACATGGGCGCATTGTAATAGCATGAGCCGTTGCACACAATTTTCGCCTTGCCCGATATGGCAAGGCGACACTCAGGATGAGTGACTGAGGCTGACCAATTGCGCCAGTTTGTTGCGCGCTGCTCCGCTGGCGATGACTTCGGCAGCCTTGTCGATACCCTGCGCCAAGGTGTCGCTCAACCCAGCCACGTAGATAGCTGCGCCAGCGTTCAATTGCACGATGTCGCGGGCTGCGCCGGGTTGGTTGTCGAGTACGCTGAGCAGCATGGTCTTGGCTTGCTCCTTGTTGTCCACGCGGATCGCATCCAGCGAGACCGAGGCCAATCCGAAGTCTTCCGGGCTAACGGAGTACTCGCTCACTTGCCCACCCTTCAGCTCAGCAACTGAAGTCGGGCCGCTCAAAGTGATCTCATCCAAACCGTCGCTGCCGTTCACTACCAGCACATGACGGCTGCCTAGTCGTTGCAACACGCGCGCTTGGATGCCGACCAGATCGGGATGGAATACACCCAATACCTGATTCTCGGCCCCGGCGGGATTGGTCAGCGGCCCCAGCACATTGAACAGAGTACGGACTCCCAACTCGCGCCGCACCGGCGCGGCATATTTCATCGCACCGTGGAAATTCGGCGCGAACATGAAGCCGATACCGATGCTGTCCACGCAATGGCCGACCTGTTCCGGTGTCAGATTGATGTTCACACCCAACGCCTCCAGCACGTCGGCGGAGCCACAGGTGGACGACACCGAGCGTCCGCCGTGCTTGGCGACACGCGCACCCGCTGCTGCCGCGACGAAAGCGCTGGCAGTAGAGATGTTGAAAGTGTGCGCCGCATCACCGCCCGTGCCACAGGTATCCACCAGATGGTCGCGCTGGGTGACCGGCACTTTGGTGGCGAACTCGCGCATCACGAAGGCCGCGCCGGAGATCTCGCCGATGGTTTCCTTCTTCACGCGCAGACCGACCAAGATACCGGCGATCTGCGCCGGGGTGACTTCGCCGCGCATGATCTGCCGCATCAGCGACAGCATCTCGTCGTAAAAGATCTCGCGTTGCTCGATCAGCCGGGTCAGCGCTTGTTGCGGAGTAATCATGGCTTACCTTCCAGAAAGTTCTTCAGCATGTCGTGGCCGTGTTCGGTGAGGATGGATTCGGGGTGGAACTGCACGCCATGCACGGCCAGCGTCTTGTGGCGCACGCCCATGATCTCGCCGTCGTCCGTCCATGCGGTGATTTCCAGACAATCCGGCAGCGTCTCGCGTTCGATCACCAACGAGTGGTAACGCGTCGCGGTGAACGGGTCGGGCAGGCCGGTGAACACGCTGTTGCCGTTGTGGTGGATCAGCGAGGTCTTGCCGTGCATCAGCGTCTTGGCGTGGATGATGTTGCCGCCAAAGGCTTGGCCTATGCTCTGGTGACCGAGGCAGACGCCCAGCAGTGGGATTCTCCCGGCAAAGTGCTTGATCGCCGCTACCGAGACACCCGCCTCGTTCGGCGTGCAAGGCCCCGGCGAAACCACGAGGTGTTGCGGATTCAGTCGCTCGATCTGCTCGATGCTGATCTCGTCGTTGCGGTGCACCACCACATCCGCGCCCAACTCGGCGAAATACTGCACCAAGTTGTAGGTGAAGGAGTCGTAATTGTCGATCATTAGCAGCATGTCGCCACCACTCTGGAAAAGTTCAAACGGCGGCTATTCTACTACTGGCAACGGTTGCTACGGCAGGCTCTCAGTTGAAAAAGCCGCTCTTGCCTAGCTCCATGGTCAGAGCTCGGTAGTCGGCTGCACCTGGGCTGTGGGGGGCAAAGGAGAATACGTCTTTGCCGTGCATGGGACTGGTGGCGAGCGCGACGTTCTCGCCGATGCGGGTGTTGCACACTAGGTCACCGTAGCGCTCTTTGACTTTGTCGAAGATGTCGAAGGCGAGCTTGCGGCGGGCGTCGAAGCGGGTAACGACCACCCGGCGCTCGATACGACGCTTGAGTCGGATCTCCAACACATTGAGCGCGGCATCCAGCCGATGCACGCCTTGTAGGGAAAGGAAGTCCGCTGAAACCGGGATGAGTACGCGATCAGCGGCAAGCAGTGCGTTCAAGGTCAATACGCCCAACATCGGGCAGCAGTCGATCAGCACCGGTGCTCCGGTGAGCGCCAGCTCTTCGCGCAGGCCTTGTCTCAGCAGGGATGCCGCTTTGGAATCATTGCCGTAAAGTGCGTCTATTTTGGAAAGGTCGAGCGAAGCCGGGATGACTTGCCAGCCGCCCGGTGCTTCTTTCATCAGATTCGCCAACGGCGTTTGCTGACGAAAGAAGGCGGCGATGCTTTCCTCCGCGCGCACGTTCTGTATCCCCGAGGCCAGTGTGAGATGAGCCTGCGGATCAAGGTCGATAGCGATAGGACACCGCTGCGCCAGAGTCAGCGCAGCGGTGAGATTCAGACAGGTGGTCGTTTTCCCGACCCCGCCCTTCTGATTGAATATGGCGATGACCGCCATGAAGTTAGACTCCCCGGTTATGGGGGATGTGGGGTATTACGGCCTCAAAATCCGTGCACGATGGATTATTCCACCGTGACGGATTTGGCGAGATTCCTTGGCTTGTCCACATCCGTTCCCTTTTGCAATGCGACGTAATATGCCAACAGTTGCAAAGGGATGGTATGCAGAATAGGGCTCAAATAACCTGCGTGTTCGGGCATTTGCATCACATGAAAACCGTCGCCGGAGTGGAATCGGGTATTGGCATCGGCAAACACGTACAACTCACCGCCGCGCGCTTTGACTTCCTGTAGATTGGATTTGAGTTTTTCCAGCAAAGCGTCGTTGGGGGCGACGGCAATGACCGGCATCTCCTTGTCCACCAGCGCCAGCGGGCCATGCTTCAACTCCCCGGCAGGATAGGCTTCGGCGTGGATGTAGGAGATTTCCTTGAGCTTCAGTGCGCCTTCGAGTGCAATGGGGTAATGCAGGCCGCGCCCAAGAAACAGGGCGTGGTGTTTGTTGACGAATTGCTCGGCCAGCTTGGCGATCTCGGGCTCTAGTTTAAGTACGGCTTGCACGGCGCTGGGTAAGTGGCGCAGATCGTGCAGATGGCGCTGCTCTTGCGCAGCGTCCAGCTTTCCGCATTGCTTGGCCAGCACCAAGGTAAGCAGGAACAGCGCGGCGAGTTGCGTGGTGAAAGCCTTGGTCGAGGCGACACCGATCTCCGGGCCGGCACGCGTCAACAAGCGCAGTTTTGATTGCCGGATGATGGCGCTTTCCGGCACGTTGCAGATCGCCAGCGTGTGCTGATGCCCCAGCGATTTGGCGTAATTCAACGCCGCCAGCGTATCCGCTGTTTCGCCGGACTGCGAGATGGTGACGATCAGTGTCCGAGGATTGGCCACGCTGATGCGGTAACGGTATTCGCTGGCGATCTCGACACTGCAAGGAATGCCTGCGATCTCTTCCAGCCAGTAGCGCGCCACCATTCCCGCGTGGTGACTGGTTCCGCAGGCCAGAATTAGGATGCCGTCCACCTCGGCAAAAGCTGCCGCCGCTTCCGCCCCAAAGATACCGGGAACCAGTGATTGGCTGTTGCACACCGATTCCAGCGTATTCGCCAGCGCCTCGGGCTGCTCGTGGATCTCTTTCTGCATGTAATGGCGGTAACCGTTCAGCGATACGCTAGCATCGTTCAACTGACTGACCTGCACCGGGCGAATCACGGGATTACCCGCCGTATCGAACAGTCGGTAGCCTGCGGCGCTGATCTCGGCGACATCGCCTTCTTCGAGATACACCACGCGCTGCGTCACGGGCAACAAGGCGGACACATCAGAGGCGATGAAGTGCTCACCCTCGCCGATGCCCAACAACAGCGGACTACCTCGACGGGCGCAGATCAGCAGGTCTGGTTGATCGGCGGCAACCACACCGATGGCATAAGCTCCGATCAGTTCGGCCAATGCCGCCTGCGTCGCCGCCAACAGACCATTGCCGCGCGCATAGTGGCTGTGGATGAGATGGGCGATGACCTCGGTATCGGTATCGGACGTGAAAACATAGCCTGCGGCGGTCAGATTGACGCGCAGTTCTTCATAGTTTTCGATGATGCCGTTGTGTACCACGGCGACATGCTCGGAACTCATGTGCGGATGGGCATTGCGTTCGCTGGGTACACCATGTGTGGCCCAGCGGGTGTGGGCGATACCCAATTCGCTAGTGGCAGCAGCGGCCCTTTCTCGCAACTCTGCCACGCGGCCAGTGCTGACGATACGGCTCAGCCTGCCGTCGCTCACCAACGCCACGCCAGCGGAGTCATAGCCGCGATATTCCAGACGCTCAAGTCCTTGCAACAAAATGGGCGCGACGTTGCGACGCGCGATAGCTCCAACGATTCCGCACATACTCTACTTTCCCTTTTGCGGGCGCTTCCAGCCCGTGATAGTTGTCTGCTTGCTGCGCGACAGGGTCAATTCGCCGTCCGGCGTGTCGCGCGTGATGGTGGAGCCTGCGCCTATGGTGGCGCCACGCCCGACCGTGACCGGCGCGACCAGTTGGGTGTCGGAGCCGATGAAAGCATCGTCGCCGATTACGGTGCGGTGCTTGTTCGCGCCGTCGTAGTTGCAGGTGATGGTGCCCGCGCCGATGTTGACCCGGCTGCCCACCGTGCTATCGCCGATGTAGCTCAGGTGGTTGGCCTTGCTGTTCGCGGCGATCTCGCTGTTTTTGATCTCGACGAAGTTGCCGATGTGCACGCCGTCATGCAGCTTGCTGCCGGGACGCAGCCGGGCGTAGGGGCCGATGAAGCAGTTGCTGCCGACCTCGGCTTGGTCGATCAGGCTGAACGGCGCGACGTGGGTATCGGCGGCGATGCTGGCTGCGCGGATCAACGTGTAGGCGCCGACATGCACCCGGTCGCCCAGCGTCACTTCGCCCTCGAAGATGCAGCCGACGTCGATCTCGACGTCGCGTCCGCAGGTCAGCTTGCCGCGCACGTCCAGCCGCGCTGGGTCGGCCAGCGTCACGCCCTGCGCCAGCAGATGGTGCACCTGTTCGCGCTGCCATAACCGCTCCAGCTCGGCGAGCTGCTGCTTGCTGTTCACTCCCAGCACCTCCCACGAATGTTTCGGATGGACCGTGCGGACTTCCACGCCCTGCGCCACCGCCATCGCCACGATGTCGGTCAGATAGTATTCGCCCTGCGCGTTGTCGTTCTTCAATTCAGCCAGCCAGTGGCGTAGCAGCCGGGTTGGTGCGGAGAGGATGCCGGTGTTCACTTCCTTGATAGCGCGTTGCTCGGGCGTGGCGTCCTTCTCCTCGACGATGCTCGTCACTTTGCCTGCGGCATCGCGCACGATGCGCCCGTAGCCGGCGGGATACTCCAGATGCAAGGTCAGCAAGGACAACGCATGAGACGCGGTCAGCATGGGAAGCAGCGTGGCTGCCTGAATCAGCGGCACATCACCGTATAGCACCAGCGAGGTGGTGTCGCCCGTCAACTCGGGAAGCGCCTGCTGAACGGCATGGCCCGTCCCCAATTGCGGCATCTGCAACACAAAGGTGGCATCAAACTCCGCCATCGCCTCAGGCACAGCCTCGCCACCATGCCCGTACACCACGCAGACTTTGCTCGGCTGTAATTGGGAGGTCGTCTCAAGCACATGCTGCAACAGCGCTCGCCCTGCGAGTTTGTGCAATACTTTGGGACGGTCAGAATGCATACGCGTGCCTTTACCGGCAGCAAGGACAATGACGTTCAGTGAGTTCATATCGGCCTTTCGAATTCGGCGAGAGTATAGCTCAGTACGCCCCCAGCCTAATTCAAGCAAAAAACAAAAAGGCAGCCTAGGCTGCCTTTTTTGCTGTAGTCACAGGATTAGTGACGGATGCTCTTGCGGATGCTTTGTATCGCCTTCAACTGCGCAATCGCTTCAGCCAATTCGGCCTGAGCGGCAGCGTAGTCGATGTCAGAAGTTCGATTCTTCATCGCCTCTTCAGCAGCTTGCTTGGCTTCCAGAGCTCGGCTTTCATCCAGATCGGCACCGCGAATCGCGGTATCCGACAGGATGGTGATTACGCCAGGCTGGATTTCCAGCATACCGCCAGAGACATAGATCAACTCTTCTTTCTCCTGCTCCGGCAGTTTGATTCGAACCGAACCCGGCTTGATGCGAGTCAGCAACGGAGCGTGACGTGGAAAGATACCCAATTCGCCCTCGCTGCCCGGAACCACGACCATCTCCGCCTTGCCGGAGAAGATGGCCTCTTCCGCGCTGACTACATCCACATGTATCGTCATTGCCATAACGGCTCCTAATTATTGCAGCGTCTTGGCTTTTTCGACGGCTTCTTCGATGCCGCCAACCATGTAGAACGCTTGCTCTGGCAGGTGATCGTAATCGCCAGCGACGATGCCCTTAAAGCCCTTGATGGTCTCCTTCAGGGTAACGTACTTGCCGGGGCTGCCGGTGAACACTTCAGCAACGTGGAACGGTTGCGACAGGAAGCGCTGAATCTTACGAGCGCGCGACACAGCCAGCTTGTCTTCCGGTGCCAGTTCGTCCATCCCCAGAATCGCGATGATGTCGCGCAATTCTTTGTAGCGTTGCAGAGTCTGCTGTACGCCACGGGCAACGGAGTAATGCTCCTCGCCAACCACCAGCGGGTCCAACTGACGGGACGTCGAGTCCAGTGGGTCAACCGCTGGGTAGATACCCAGAGACGCGATGTCACGCGACAACACAACGGTCGAATCCAAGTGCAGGAAGGTGGTCGCGGGAGACGGGTCGGTCAAGTCATCCGCAGGAACGTAAACGGCCTGAATGGAAGTGATCGAGCCCACCTTGGTCGAGGTGATACGCTCTTGCAGACGGCCCATTTCTTCAGCCAGCGTAGGTTGATAACCCACAGCGGAAGGCATACGACCCAGCAGCGCGGACACTTCGGTACCGGCCAGTGTGTAACGGTAGATGTTGTCCACGAAGAACAGGATGTCGCGGCCTTCGTCACGGAACTTTTCAGCCATGGTCAAGCCGGACAGCGCAACGCGCAGACGATTGCCGGGCGGCTCGTTCATCTGACCGAACACCATCGCAACCTTGTCCAGCACGTTGGAGTCCTTCATTTCGTGGTAGAAGTCGTTACCTTCGCGGGTACGCTCACCTACACCGGCGAACACGGACAAACCAGCGTGTTGCTTCGCGATGTTGTTGATGAGTTCCATCATGTTCACGGTCTTGCCCACGCCGGCGCCGCCGAACAGACCGACCTTACCGCCCTTGGCGAACGGACACACCAAGTCGATAACCTTGATGCCGGTTTCCAACAGATCAACGGAAGGCGACAGTTCGTCGAACTTCGGTGCCTTCTGGTGGATCGAGCGACGCTCGTCGCACTGGATCTCACCAGCTTCGTCGATCGGGCGACCCAGCACATCCATGATACGCCCCAGCGTACCGTGACCGACTGGCACCGAGATCGGCTTGCCCGTGTTAACCACGGCAGTGCCACGACGCAGACCGTCGGAGGAGCCCAAAGCGATGGTACGAACTACGCCATCACCAATTTGTTGTTGGACTTCAAGGGTCAGACCCTTTTCGCCAACGGAAGATGCGTCATCCTGAACCAGCAACGCATCATAAACCTTAGGGATGGCGTCACGCGGGAACTCAACGTCCACAACCGCCCCGATACACTGAACAATCTTGCCTTGACTCATTTGAGATTCCCCATTCACATTGATTCTGTATTCAGCTACACACCAGCGTTAAACCGCCGCTGCGCCGCCTACGATCTCGGAAATTTCCTTGGTAATTGCCGCCTGACGCGCCTTGTTGTAAACCAGCTTGAGCTCACCGATAACGCTCTTCGCATTATCAGAGGCAGCCTTCATGGCCACCATACGTGCGCTTTGCTCAGATGCCATGTTCTCGGTCACCGCAGAATAAACCAGCGATTCGATATAACGCACCAGCAACTGATCCACCACCACCTTGGCCTCCGGCTCGTACAGGTAGTCCCATACGCCCTCAGCAGTACCAAGCTGCTCACCGGACAACGGCAGGATCTGCTCGACCGTCGGCTCCTGCTTCATCGTGTTGACGAAGTGGTTGTAGCTCAGATAAACCGCATCGATCTCGCCAGCCACGTACGCATCCAGCATCACCTTGACCGCACCGATCAACTGCTCAACGTGCGGCGTGTCGCCCAAACCCACCAAGTGGGATTTGATGTTGACACCGATGCGCGACATGAACCCGAAACCCTTGTTGCCGATAGGTGTCGCATAGATACGCCTGCCTTCGCCTTCCCAAGTTTTCATACGGGCGGTCACGATACGCAGCAGATTGGTATTCAGACCACCACACAGACCTTTGTCGGAAGTGATGGTGATGATACCAACTGACTTTTGGCTCTCGCGCTTAACCAAGAATGGATGTTTGTATTCCGGATTAGCGCGTGCCAAGTGAGCTGCAACCTGACGAATCTTTTCGGCATAGGGGCGGGCGGCACGCATACGTTCTTGCGCTTTGCGCATCTTAGATGCGGCCACCATTTCCATGGCGCGCGTGATCTTGCGCGTATTCTCAACGCTCTTGATCTTTGCGCGTATTTCCTTACTGCCTGCCATAGCTCACTCCAGCTTAGTAAACGCCCGTCGACTTGAACTCTTCGATAGCGGCAGCCAATGCCTTCTCGTTATCGCCCGACAGATCCTTAGAGCTGTCGATCAGATCAAGAATGCCCTTGTGCTTGGACTTCAGGAAGGAATGTACAGCGGCTTCAAATGCCAAAGCCTTCTTAACATCCACATCATCGAAGTAGCCCTTGTTCACTGCGAACAAGGTCACAGCCATGTCGGAGATAGACAGCGGTGCGTATTGCAATTGCTTCATCAGCTCAGTCACCAAACGACCGCGCTCCAACTGCTTACGTGTCGCTTCGTCCAAATCGGAAGCGAACTGCGCGAAGGCAGCCAGTTCACGATACTGGGCCAGTGCCAGACGCACACCGCCACCCAGTTTCTTGATGACCTTGGTCTGAGCCGCACCACCCACGCGAGACACCGAGATACCGGCGTTAATCGCAGGACGGACGCCCGCGTTGAACAGATCGGTTTCCAAGAAGATCTGACCGTCGGTAATCGAGATCACGTTGGTCGGAACGAATGCGGAAACGTCGCCAGCAGCAGTTTCGATGATAGGCAATGCAGTCAGCGAGCCAGTCTTACCCTTGACCTCACCCTTGGTGAAGGCTTCCACGTAGTCGGCATTCACGCGAGCTGCGCGCTCCAACAAACGGGAGTGGATGTAGAACACATCGCCCGGATAAGCTTCGCGACCGGGTGGACGGCGCAGCAGCAGGGAGATCTGACGGTATGCCCAAGCTTGCTTGGTCAAGTCGTCATAAACGATCAGCGCATCTTCGCCGCGATCGCGGAAGTACTCGCCCATGGTACAACCAGCATATGGAGCCAAGAACTGCATCGCAGCGGAGTCAGAAGCGGTAGCTGCAACCACGATGGTGTATTCCAACGCGCCATGCTCTTCCAGCTTACGCACCACGTTGGCGATGGTCGATGCCTTCTGACCGATAGCCACGTAGATACAGGTCATGTTCTGACCCTTCTGGTTGATGATGGTGTCGATGGCAACCGCAGTCTTACCTGTCTGACGGTCGCCAATGATCAACTCGCGCTGACCGCGACCAACCGGAACCATCGAGTCGATCGACTTCAAACCGGTTTGCACGGGCTGGTCGACAGACTTACGTGCGATCACACCGGGCGCGACCTTTTCGATCTTGTCGGTCATCTTGGCGTTGATCGGGCCCTTGCCGTCGATCGGCTGACCCAAGGCGTTCACTACGCGACCACGCAACTCTGGACCAACTGGAACTTCCAGAATTCTGCCGGTGCACTTAACGGTATTGCCTTCGGTGATGTGCTCGTACTCGCCCAGCACAACAGCACCCACGGAGTCACGCTCCAAGTTGAGCGCCAGACCGTAGGTGTTGCCGGGGAATTCCAACATTTCGCCCTGCATCACGTCAGACAGACCGTGTACACGAACGATACCGTCGGTCACGGAAACTACCGTGCCTTCGGTGCGGGCTTGGGTCAGCGCCTCGAAGTTCTCGATGCGGCTGCGAATCAAGCTACTAATTTCAGAAGGGTTGAGCTTCATCTGATTTTCCTTATCTCGATAATTCTGTCATCAGGCCAGCGCGCTGGTCATTTCAGCCAAGCGAGCACGTGCGGAGCCATCAATCACTTTGTCGCCGGCGCGGATCACCACACCACCTAGCAATGCAGCATCCACAACCGCGTGCAGCTTAACTTCACGGCCATAGCGAGCTTTCATCGCAGCAGTAATCTTCTGCTTTTGATCAGCAGCCAGCTCGAAAGCCGAACTAACCGTCACATCCACAGACATCTCTTCCTCGGCACGCAACTGCTCGAACTGGTCGGCAATTTCAGGCAACACACTCAGTCGATGACCATCTGCCAACAAATGGATGAAGTTTTCGCCAGTCTTGCCAGCAGCCACGCCACTCAAAGCATTGATCAAACTCAAAAGCTGATCAGCATGTACGCGCGGGCTACTTACCAACGCAGCGACTTGCTCATCGCTCACCGCAGCCGCAGCCGCAGCTAACAATTCAGACCAGACCTTCAGCTGACCCGCCTGTTTGGCATGATCAAATGCTGCTTTCGCATAAGGACGGGCAATGGTTATGGAATCGGACATGGCTCAGATTTCCGCGACGAGTTTTTCCAGCAGGTCATTATGCGCTTTAGCATCAATTTCCCGACCCAGAATCTTTGCCGCACCGGCCAGAGCGATCGCCGACACCTCGTTGCGCAACTGCTCACGTGCGCGGAACACTTCTTGTTCCACATCCGCCTTTGCACCGGCAACGATACGATCAGCCTCCACTTTAGCTTGCGTCTTGGCTTCTTCAACCAGTTCGCTGCCACGCTTCTCACCCTGAGCAATGATCTCAGTCGCCTTGTCCTTGGCCTCACGCAGGATTTCTGCCGCGCGCTTCGTCGCCAATTCCAACTCGTGCTTGCCACGCTCTGCCTCTGCCAAGCCATCCGCGATTCGCTTCTGACGAGCCGCCATCATCGCTGACAACGGACCCCAGAGTACCTTATTGACAAACCAGATCAACAGGACGAAGGCGAAGACTTGGGCGAATAGTGTTACGGTAATATTCACTGTCTCTCCCTTTCAGGCTTATTGGTTAACCACGCAGGTTTTCCTTTTACGCCCGGCTAATTACAACGCGCCGATAGCAGCCTTCAAAGCGCCAACGAACGGGTTCGCAAACAAGAACCACATTGCGAAAGCCAAGATGATGAACGGGAACGATTCCATCAGACCTGCGAAGATGAACATATTGGTCATCAGAGCAGGACGCATTTCTGGTTGACGCGCGATACCTTCCAGTGTCTTTGCACAGATAAGACCCCAGCCAATCGCCGAGCCCAGACCCGCAGCAGCCAGAATCACACCAACACCCACAGCCGTGTAGGCGTAAATCGTCGCGATCATTTCAGCAGTCATTGTTTTCTCCTTACAGATTAAAGTTAAAAGTTAAAAGCAAAGGTTGATTCAAAACTAGTGTTCGTCGGTACTTGCCATGCCCAGATAGACGATGGTCAGCACCATGAAGATGAACGCCTGCAAAGTGATTACCAGAACGTGGAAAATCAACCAAGCAAAGTCGAGCACGATCTGCAATGGCAGCCAGACCAGCATACCCGCACCCACAGTCGCCGCACCACCCAACAAAGCGATAAGCAGGAACACCAATTCGCCAGCGAACATATTACCGAACAGACGCAACGCCAAGCTCAGCGGCTTTGCGATCTCTTCAATCAATGTCATCACGATATTGACCGGCACAAAGAACTTGCCGAAGGGATGGAACAGGAACATCTTGAGATAGCCAACCACACCCTTGACCTTGAAGTTATAGAACACCGACAGCACAAACACCGTCAGAGCCATAGCCAAGGTTGTATTCAAGTCAGTCGTCGGAACCACCTTCATATAGTGGATACCGAAATATCCGCCAATCAAAGGCAAGAGATCGACCGGGATAAGATCCATGAAGTTCATCAACCAGACCCACAGGAAGATGGTCAAAGCCAAAGGAGCGATCAGCGGGTTATGCCCAGGGAACGTATCACGCACTTGCCCCTGAACAAACTCCAAAATCCCTTCCACGGCATTTTGAAAACCAGTCGGAGTCCCCGTACTCAAACGAGAGGTCAGTCTGATAGAGGCAAATACGATACCCATCGCAATCAGCAAACTGAAAAACAACGTATCCACATGCAAGGCCCAAAAACCAGCCGCTTGATGCGTTACAGGATCACAGTCACCGACACAATAGTTTGTCAGGTGATGCTGGATGTACTCTACGGTACCGCCACCGGAATGTTCTGTTGCTGACAAGACACTATCCCTCTTAATGAAATTATCTTAACCGTACGCCAAAGAAGTTACCCACCTGAGCCGCCACAAATCCAGCGAACATCGCAGTAGGCACGAACCCCAACACCCCAAACCCCAGCGCAAACAACGCCACAACCACCAAAAAGCGCTGCACTGCCCCGAAGTACAAAATCATCATGCTTCTCTTCTGATCCACCAAGGCAAGATCACTCGCCCGACGAACCCCGCGCCTAAGCAGCAGCACCACCACCAGACTGATCAATCCGCCACAGAATGCCGACAGCGCCGACCAACCACCCTGATCCAGAAGAAATTCCGCAACCGCCGCCAAAGTCGCCGCCGCCAACTGAAACACCATCACGCGATTCGCCAACGCATCAACTTGTCTAGTGACGATGTTCAAAACATTCCCGGATGAGTCAACAACCTGTAGACCTTAAGCAGGCCTCCGACGAACCCAAGCACACCCAATCCCAACAAGAACCATGGCGACGTACCCAGCCACCAATCTGCCGCATACCCCAGCAAAAAACCGGCAACACCCATTGATGTCAACATGGTGCCAACGCCGATCAACAACGGCTTGGCTTGCTTTGATCGATCTTGATTCTTCTGCATCCTCGCCCGTTCCGCCTCAGTTGGCAGCCTAGCGAGCGCCTCTGTACTTTAAGCGGGGCGGAGTATACGGTAGCCCAGCAGCAAGGTCAACCAATCTCCAGCCTCACGCCCACATACAAATCCCCACTATTTCCACCGGTTAAGGAAGCCATCCAACTCTTCCAATGAACTATAGTAAACCTCCACCCGCCCGCCTTTGGTGCCAGAGTGCTTGATTAGCACCTTTGCGCCGATACTCTCCGAGAGCTCTTGCTGCAAACGCAGGATGTCAGCATCCGGCTCTTGCTTCGTCGATTTGGTCGCTGGATTTTGCAGGCTATGCACCAGCCTTTCGGTCTCTCTCACAGAGAGCTGCTCTGCCGCAATACGATTCGCCGCTATAATCTGCTGAGCCCCATCCAATGCCAGCAGCGCACGCGCATGACCCATATCCAGCTTGCCCTCCATCAGCATGACCTGCACCGGCTGATGGAGATTGAGCAAGCGCAGCAAATTACTGGCTGCACTACGCGACCGGCCGACCGCATCGGCCGCCTCTTGGTGCGTCAGATCGAATTCATCCACCAAGCGCTGAATGCCGATCGCCTCTTCCAGCGGATTCAGATTCTCACGCTGGATGTTTTCGATCAGCGCCATCGCCAGCGCCGCATTGTCCGCCACTTTGCGCACCAGAACCGGCACTCGCGCCAGTCCCGCCAGTTGCGCCGCGCGCCAACGACGCTCACCCGCGATGATTTCATAACCACCATCAGCCAGAACCCGCACCAGAATGGGCTGCATCACCCCCTGCACCTTGATCGAAGCCGCCAACTCGTTCAGCGACTCCTCGTCCATGTGCGTACGTGGTTGATATTTTCCGGGCCGGAGTTGCTCGACTTCCAGCTCGCGCATCTCGTCGCTCGCCTGCTCCCGGTCATTGCCAGACAACAGCGCATCCAAGCCGCGCCCCAGCCCCTTATTTGGTTTTGCCATGATTTCCTCGTTTACTGGGCCGCTGCCGCTGGCGTCCCGCCATTCAGCAACTCCGTCGCCAAGGCCAGATAGGCCTGCGCACCTTTAGAACTTTTATCGTGCAACAGCACCGGCACACCGTAACTAGGCGCCTCCGCCAAGCGCACGTTACGCGGAATCACCGTACGATAAACCTTGCCACCGAAGTGCTGCTGCAATTGTGCCGACACCTGCTGCGCCAGCGTACTGCGCGGATCGAACATCGTGCGCAACAACCCCGCGATCTCCAACTCGGCATTGAGATGACTGCGCACCCGACGAATGGTGCTGACCAGATCGCTCAACCCCTCCAGCGCATAATATTCGCACTGCATCGGGATCATCACCGCCCGCGCGGCGCACAGACCGTTGAGCGTCAGCAGATTCAGCGTAGGCGGGCAATCGATCAGAATGAAATCGTACTCATCCACCACCGAACGCAACTGCATCCGCAGCCGCGCCTCACGGTTTTCCATATCCACCAACTCGATCTCCGCCCCAGCCAGATCGCGGTTGGCCGGAAGCACATCGAAGCGGCCCGCCTCGGAACGTACCCGTGCCGCTGGCAAAGTGCGTATCCCCAACAGCACGTGATAGACCGAGGCGACCAGCTTATGCTTGTCGACACCACAACCCATGGTGGCGTTGCCCTGCGGATCGAGATCCACCAACAACACGCGCTGATCCTGCGCAGCCAGACTCGCCGCCAGATTCACCGATGTTGTCGTCTTGCCCACCCCGCCTTTTTGGTTGGCTATCGCCAATATCTTCGCCATGTCACTCTGCTTTCAATATCACTAGGCTGCGTGCCGCATCTAGCCCCGGCACTTGTAAACGTATCGTCTGTTGTACGCGCACATCGGCGGGCAAGCGCTGCAACTCCTGCTCCGGCGTTCCCTTCATCGCCGCCCAACGCCCTTCGGACGCCAGCAGATGACGGGTCAGCATCACGAAATCCGTCGCCTCCGCGAAGGCGCGCGAGATAATGCCATCGAACGGCTGCGCTGGCGAGAAATCTTCCACCCGCGCGCAGTGCACGCTCACATTCTTCAACCCCATCTCGATCGCCGCCTGCTGCACGAAGCTGGTTTTTTTGCTGTTGCTATCCAGCATGGCGAACGTCCAGTCAGGACGCACCACCGCCAGCACCAGTCCCGGCAGACCGGCACCGCAGCCCACATCCAGCCAGCGCCCCGGCCACAGATGCGGCAGCACTGCCAAGCTATCCAACAGGTGATGGCTGACCATCTGCTGCGGGTCGCGGATGGCGGTCAGGTTGTAGACCTTGTTCCACTTGTGCAGCAGCGCCAGATAGGCCAGCAGCTTTTGCTGCGCTTCCGGCGCGATGTCCAGCCCAAGCTGCGCGATGCCGTGCGCGAGTTCATTCGCCTGCCTCATGCCTGCGCCCCCTTATCCTGAAAGCCGCGCTTCAGATGCACCAGCAGCAGCGAGATCGCCGCCGGCGTGACCCCCGAGATACGCGACGCCTGCCCCACCGTCTCCGGCTTGTGTTGATTGAGCTTCTGCTGCACCTCGATGGACAGCCCACGCACGGTGCGATAATCCAAGGTCAGCGGGAGCTTCGTCTCCTCGCAGCCCTGCTGGCGCGCGATCTCTTCGCGCTGACGGTCGATGTAGCCCTGATACTTGGCCTGGATCTCGACCTGCTCCGCCACCGCCACATCACTCACCGGCTCGCCCGCACCGGGCAGCGTCAGCAAAGTCGTATATGTCACGTCCGGGCGGCGCAGCAGCTCGTACAGGTTGTACTCCCGCTCGATGGCCTTGCCCAACACGCGCTCAGCTTCCGCCGCTTCCAGAATTTTGGGATTCACCCAAGTCGTTTTCAACCGCTGCTGCTCCAGCGCGATGGCCTCGCGCTTGGCCTCGAACGCCGCCCAGCGTACGTCGTCCACCACGCCCAGACGGCGTCCGATCTCAGTTAGACGCAGGTCGGCGTTGTCCTCACGCAGTTGCAGCCGGTATTCGGCGCGGCTGGTGAACATACGATACGGCTCGGAAGCGCCGCGCGTAATCAGGTCATCCACCATCACCCCGAGGTAAGCCTCGTCGCGGCGCGGACACCAGCCCTCCTCGTCACGCGCCTGCAACGCGGCATTCACCCCAGCCAACAATCCTTGCGCCGCCGCCTCTTCGTAGCCAGTGGTACCGTTGATCTGTCCGGCGAAGAACAACCCGGCGATAGCCTTGGTCTCCAGCGTGGACTTCAGCCCGCGTGGATCGAAATAGTCATACTCGATGGCGTAGCCGGGCCGCGTCAGATGCGCGTTCTCCAGCCCCTTGATGGAATGCACCAGCGCCAGTTGCACATCGAACGGCAGGCTGGTGGAGATGCCATTTGGATAGATCTCGTGAGTGGAAAGCCCTTCTGGCTCTAGGAATATCTGATGCGAAGTCTTGTCGGCAAAGCGGGTGATCTTGTCCTCGATGGACGGGCAGTAGCGCGGGCCGATGCCCTCGATCACGCCGGTGAACAACGGCGAACGATCCAGCCCGCCCCGGATGATGTCGTGGGTGCGCTCGTTGGTGTCGGTGATCCAGCACGGCAGTTGGCGCGGATGCTGGGCGGCGCTGCCGAGGAACGAGAACACCGGCACCGGCGTATCACCTGGCTGCTCAGTCATCACTGAAAAGTCGATGCTGCGCGCGTCGATGCGCGGTGGCGTACCGGTCTTGAGTCTTCCGACCGGCAACTTCAGCTCACGCAGCCGGTGCGCCAGACTAATCGACGGCACGTCGCCCATCCGTCCAGCAGGATAGTGAGCCTGCCCGACATGAATCAGACCAGAAAGGAAAGTACCAGTAGTGAGCACTACCGTTTTGGCAGAGAACTTCAGCCCGAGCTGGGTGACCACGCCGCGCACAGCATCGTCCTCCACCAGCAGATCGTCCACCGCCTGCTGGAACAGCCACAGGTTGGGCTGGTTCTCCAGCCGGGAGCGGATCGCCTGCCGGTACAGCGCACGGTCGGCCTGCGCACGGGTGGCGCGCACCGCCGGCCCCTTGGAAGAATTCAGGATGCGAAACTGGATACCGCCCTCGTCGGTGGCCGCCGCCATCGCACCGCCTAGCGCGTCCACCTCCTTGACCAGATGCCCTTTGCCGATGCCGCCGATGGACGGATTGCACGACATCACCCCCAGCGTCTCGATGTTGTGGGTAAGCAGCAGCGTCGCCCGCCCCATGCGCGCCGAAGCCAGCGCAGCCTCCGTCCCGGCATGGCCGCCGCCGACTACGATCACATCGAATTGTTGCGGGAAATTCATCGGGTTGAGATTAGAAGCGCTGATTCGTCAAGGGCGGCGATGATACACCAAACCCAGCACAGCCCGAAGCCGCCGCCGCTGGATCAGCCAAAACACATTGGGCTTTGCTGGCAACACGGAGCAAAAGTATTGAGCTGATCTGCATTCAAATATGCAAGCCGACTTCGGGTGACCTTCCCCCGGTATTTCGTCTTCCAAGGGGCGGGTTTCATGCTACCAGTTTTTCCTGTTGTTGAGCATTGAGCCAGTCATGCAAGAACTGCATCGGCGACTTGTAGCCCAGCGTCGAGTGCAGCCGCTTCCGGTTGT
>JACRAT010000010.1 GCA_016234685.1 Nitrosomonadales bacterium | reverse complement strand
GATCCCCGACCGCTGGAAGGCGCTCTTCGGCGCTCAGCCGGCCGCCTGACTCGGACTCGCGCCGACCGCTACACTCGCCACGCTGCGGCGCCGAACCTCGTCCGCTTCAAGCGCCACTCCGATCGCGCGTCGGACGCTTACTCTCCTTCGGCAGGATGATCACGCCGCGCTGGTAACGCCGGAGATCGCGGCCGAGATATTGGTCGAGAGTCCTGTAGGAGTCCTGTGGGACGCATTTGGACGTCTTCGAGGCGTCGTAGCGTTGCACTAGGATTCACGCGAGAAAGGTCCAGTCTAGTGACCTGCCCCCTCCAACCGGTCCAAGTCGAATGTTAGGACTTGGGCCCCAACGAGGAGTAGACAGGCATGGGCCGGAAGCGACGACACTCAGACGAACAGATCATCCACAAGCTGCGCGAGGCGGAGATCGCCCTGGCGCAGGGGCGCACGACGAAGACGCCACCATGCTGAATCACCTCGTCGACTTTCGCGCCGCACCCACGAGTGGTAACATTGCGTTGACCCATCGACCATGAGCTTCATAGAGTTCGTCGGAAACGTCACCACAGTCGTAGTAATAGTCGAGACCCTAGTACTCATCGTGCTTTGGTCTCGTGGGATCATCCCCGCCTTCTGGCGCCTAGGGTTTGGATTGTCACGCCGTAAGATTGCAGTCTTCGCGAAGGCGGACATGTCCAGTAGCCTCAAAGATCTACTGCTTGACTCCCGACTCTTTAGCGCGCGGAACATCACCACGATCACGAGCGAGGCGGACGCTGGAAAGTGTGAACGAACCACGCTCTTCCTCGTGTACTGGCCTGATTGGGCCGCCAGCATTCAGGAGATACTGGATCGTAAGGCTGACGGCACAGCGCTCATCATCTACGCACCGCAGGACAAGGGGCTTATTCCTCGGGAGACCATCAGTCTATTGGAAAAGCGAAGGAATGTGGTCGTAAGCAATTTTCGCGGCCGACTGCTTAACGACATCGTCGTGAGCATGATCACGACCAGCTATGAGAAAAAGTGAGATCAACGCAGCGCTAAGAGACTACGTTCGAGGTCATCTCTCGCCGACCCAGGAAGAGCGCGCGTTTGTCTCCAAGGTTTACGCTTCAGTGTGCAGTGTGCTGGGGGAAGCGCAGTGTATCCAGATCGGCTCGTTTGCGCGCTATACCGCCATACGTCCAATCCACGACCTTGACGTACTCTATCGGCTAGGACCAGTGCCCAGGACTCCCGATCCGGCGGCGGCGTTGAGCGAACTCGAGGAGCGACTCCGACGGCGATATGTGAATCCCACCAAGTTCGACATCCGTATCACACGGCAAAGCCACTCGATAACCATCGAGTTTAGGCAGGGGGCAGAAGTGAAATTTGGGGTGGATATTGTACCAGGCTACGCCGTCGACAAGAATGAGTTCGGGGACGACATCTACTTGGTTCCGGAGATCGCCCCGCACAGCCACGCCGCGAGAAGGCAAATCTATGAGCAGGTCGCCAAACGTGTTGAAGGAATGTCTTGGCGTAAGTCTGATCCACAGGGATATATCTCAGTTGCCTCCCAGCTGAACAAGATCAACGATGATTTCCGCAAGGCCGTGAAATTCGTCAAGGCATGGCGATGGGCCTGGAAGGAGAAGGACGAGAACTTCGCGCTGAAGTCATTTCACCTGGAGCAGATTCTCACACAGTACTTCGCTGACTCCGATGAGATAGAGATCTACGACGCCATCTTTCGGTTCTTTTGCGAATTGCCAACTCTCATGGAGAGACCAACGGTGCCGGACCGGGCGGACCATGCGCGGTATATTGATGAGTATGTGGCCGGGCTTTCACGAGATGATAAGACATTGATACGGTCCGCCCGTGACCACTTCTTGATCACGCTCGAGAACCTTACGACACCGGCAAGTATTTCCGAATTGTTGCGTCCGGGTACTCGTGTCAGGTGTCACCCGACCGAAGCCTATCTGTTTGATGGGGGGATACCGGTGCTAACGACGGAGCGCTTGAGAATCCAGGCTATGCTATTACCGCGTGACGGGGGGTTCCGTGGCGCTCTACTTGATTCCGCAGGTCTGATTGAGGTTGACCGCAAGATACGGTTTGAGGTTGTGGGAGATGCCCTCGACGCTGACATCCTCAAATGGAAGGTAAAGAACGACGACAACTGTTCTGAGCCGCGAGGTGAAATCAGCAATCACACGACCCGTAACGTTCCCGAGAGTACGAAGTACAAGGGAAGCCACTATGTCGAGTGTTATGCGATCAAGAACGGAGTGTGCATCGCGCGTGCCCGACAGCCAATAGTGCTCAAGCCCTTGTACGGCTAGCGTGCATGAACCTCGTGCCAATCAAGGCCAGGATCTCAGTGAGAGATTCGATGATCCGGTTCCAACTAACTCGCACGCGGTCTAGTTTATGCCGCGTCTTTGGTTGAACTATTCGCGCACCTCTCGTTGAGTAGTCGAATGTTGTGGAGGACTGTGGTGAGCTCAGGCGTGAAGAGAAGGGTTCTAACGTCGTCTACGACTGCCCACAGGTCAGAACTCTGCGCCGATTCCTTCCACTGCCGGAACGGTTTGCGCGCAGAAACATTGAGTTGTTTTCCCTTGAGCGTCGGGTTCGAACCAACGGTTTCGAAGATCAGCCGTTTCGTCGCAGGATCTCCCGCACGAAACCAGGAAGCCGCGGAATTGCTGAACGAAACGACCGCTTGGCCGGGTTCGAACGGAGACGTGCTTTCGGTCGCACTCCGGCTCTCTCTGAGACGTCCTCCCTCACGTTCGAGCTCGGTACGCTGAGTCACAAATTCCTCATCGGTAACGAGGTCGCGGAGTCTGTGGTGTCACAGAAACTCCTTCCGCTTTGAGGGTCGAGACGATCGGCCACCTCCAGTAGTTCTGTCGACCAGGCCGTGCTCAGCGAGCTTGCAGAGGATCGCCTCGCGTTCAGCACGGTAGCGATCGCGTGCGCGCAGCGGTTGCTCGGCGACCTTCGCGAGCGCCGCGCGGGTGTCCTGGTAGAAGCTCTCACGGCACACGCGATCCTCGGCGCGCGGCGTCAGCCTGTCAATCTCGTCGGGCGTCTTTCCGCCCAGCGAGCGGCGCGGCGTGTTGTTGAGCCGCTCTCGGGCCCGTTCGAGCCGCTGCGCGAGATCGTCGCGCGAGCTCGGCAGCTCGTCCACGGGCAGCTCGCTCTTCGCGTCGAGCCCACCCGCGCACTGCAGGTCGCCGATCGCGTGCTCGACGAAAGTGTTGTGCTCGGGCGTGTGCGGCACGTTGAAGAGCAAAATCACGCCGTGCGACTCCAAGCACTCGCGCACGATGCTCGCTCGGTTCGCCGAGCCACGATCGAAGCTCATCACCAGTGGCCAGCAGCCGCGCTCCTCGGCCGTCGCTTCCAAGATCCGCACGAGTTCCTCGCCCGTCGGCGGCGGTCCCACCGACGTCCACAGCGTCTTCGGCGTCGCCGTCTCGCGCACCACGATGCCGTGCGCACCACCCTGCACGTCGCGCCCCAGCGGCGTGTCGTCCACGCTCCACATCGCGTCGCGCAGCTTCACATCCACTGATGCTCGCTCGCGTTCGATCCTCCGGCGGTGCGTGCGCGCGCGCCGCTCCTTCAGCGCGCTCACGAGCTCCTGCACGAGCGCCGTCGACAGCTCGACTCCTCGACGCTCGAGCTCTTCTTCGACCGTGCGTGCTCCGTCGCAGGGCCGCGGCAAGCGCCACCAGATCCGCGCGACGATCCACCGCGCTCGGCGCACCAGCGCCGTAGCGCGCCGCGGTCGTCCAGGCGGCCGCGGCGGCCCGATTCGCACCGCCGCGGCCCTCCAGTTGCGCAGCGTGCGTGTCGTCACGCCAAGCTGCTCCGCCAAGAGCTTCTGATTACCGCGCCTTGGGCGCTTCGTCGCCAGGTACTTGGCCACCGACTCGATCACGTCGCTTCGCTCCTCTACGGCCCTTCGCCGTCGAGTTCGATTCCGGCGGCCCACTCGTCGGGCGGGGTAGCTGCGAGAGAAGTCGCACCAGCTCGTCCCGATCGCGCACCCGCTGCTCCAGCGTCTCGATCTTCTTCTTCAAGAGCCGCGGATCGTCCTCGCTCACGATCGGCTCGGCCGCCGGTCGGCCCCGTCGCGAGCGCGGCTGCTTCAGCAAGCCCGCCAGCATCCCTGACAGCGCCTGTTGGCTGAGCTGCCACACCCGCAGCGGCGGGATCGAGAGTTCCTTCGCCACCGCCTCCCGATCCCGCTTGCCCAGCCACATCGCCAAGATCTGCACGCACGTCTGGTGCGCTCTCTGCTGCGCCTCGATCGGCGCTCGACTCCAAAGCTCCTTCACGCCCGGCGGCTGCTTCTCGGGGATCCCGAAGGCGAGCCGCTTC
>JACRAT010000042.1 GCA_016234685.1 Nitrosomonadales bacterium | reverse complement strand
GTGATGGTCGCCGTCGTGGTATCCAACACGGGATCTGCGGCATAGGCAGGCAATGCGCTGAGTGTCGTTCCTAAAATCAAGGCGTATGCCGCCTTGCATACCAAGCCGCTCGGGCGTGTATTCAACATGGTGTGCTCTGCTTTTATGATTATCGATGCCTCAACCGGGTCCCTGTGCATCCGGTCGGGTGATTTTGCGGGAAGGATGTTACTCGACCAATCCCATTTGCTCAATAGGACTATTTATCTAGGCTGTTTGGTCTACGTGAACTGGATGCCGCGCAAGAAAGTGGCCGCCGACCTGCGCACCATCTACGTTGCCGCCACCGTCGAAGACGGCTGCGCGGCGCTTGGACGAGTTTGAGACCAAGTGGGGCGACGCCTATCCGCCCATCGTCAAATCATGGCGCAGCAACTGGGCGCGCATCATCCCGTTCTTCAATTACCCGCCGGAGATTAGGAAGGTGATCTACACCACCAATGCTATCGAGTTTGTAAACATGAGCCTGCGCAAAATCACCAAGAACCGTGGCTCGTTCCCCAGCGATGAGGCGTTGCTGAAATTGTTTTACTTGGCGCTGAACAACATCATGGACAATGCCGATCCGTGATTGGAAAGCTGCACTAAACCGGTTTACTATCCAGTTCGAAGACAGGATGCCGCAGCAGTAGCGATAAACCGTTTACACAAAATCCGGGACACCCTCGCCGTCGGTCTGGTTTTCGACGGTGCGTTCGTGTTCGGGGTTGTAGGTGAAGCGGGTGGTCTTGCAGGCGGAGGGATCGCCGCCCTTGCAGCTGACGATCTGGCTGGGGATGTTGAAGCTGGTCCACTGGATGGTGCGGCCGGCGCCGGTCGTCATAACAGCATTGGGGGCGCACTACAGTTTCCTGGCTGCAATCCTGTCTCGTGCTGGTCAGTCGCAAACATGATCTCCTTCCCCTTTCACGCTGGTGGAGCAGCGCTTGGCACGCCGCAAGGCGCGACGAGTGGCAGTCTGATTCAGACAAACTCCGCCGCTTTCCGGGCGGCGTTTTGCTATGATGTTCCAACTGTCATATTGTTTTCAGGTGATTTGCGATGCTGAAAAAGATCAAGGTCAGCGATGTCCGCGAGGGCATGTATCTGCAAGAGATTTGCGCCAGTTGGATGGATCACCCGTTTTGGCGTAAGTCTTTTTTGCTGGAAGACGTGAAAGACTACAACACCTTGATGACCTGCGGTGTGACCGAAGTCTGGATCGACACTGACAAGGGGCTGGACGTCGATGATGACAGCGCCGTGCTTTCCTCCGGGGAGGAGGAGAAGCAAAAGGTCGAGGACGAATTGGTGAAGCTCGCGCACGAATCGCCCAAAGAGATTCGGCGCGTTTCTTTCAATGAAGAGGTGGATCGGGCGCGGCGCATCCATGCCAAGGCGCGTGATGCGGTGGTCTCGATGTTCGGTGAGGCGCGCATGGGCCGTGCGCTGCAAGTCGAGAATGCCGCTGTGCTGGTGGACGAGATCAATCAGTCTATCGCCCGCAACTCCAGCGCCCTGCTCAGTTTGGCGCGACTCAAACACAAAGACGATTACACCTATCTGCACTCGGTCGCCGTGTGTGGATTGATGCTGGCGCTTGGGCGTCAGCTAGGCTTGTTGGGGCGCGATCTGCAAGAGGCGGGGATGGCCGGGCTGCTGCATGATGTGGGCAAGATGATGATCTCGGATGCCGTGCTGAATAAGCCGGGACGGCTCACCGACGAAGAATTCAATATCGTAAAATCGCATCCGTTCAAGGGCTGGGAAGTGCTGAAAGGCTCGGAAGGGGTGAGCGGAATCTCGCTGGACGTCTGTTTGCACCATCACGAGCGGGTTGATGGCAATGGTTATCCCGATGCGATCTCGGGTGATGATCTGACCCTGTTCGCGCGCATGGGGGCGGTGTGCGATGTGTATGACGCGCTGACTTCAGACCGCTGTTACAAGCACGGCTGGGAGCCGGGCGAGGCGCTACGCAAGATGGCGGAATGGAAGAACGGCCACTTCGACGAGACCATATTCCACGCTTTCGTCAAAACGGTCGGCATCTATCCGACCAACACGGTGGTCAGGCTCAAATCCGGGCGGCTGGCCGTGGTGGTGGATCAATCCGAAAAGAGCCTGCTCACGCCTATCGTCAAGGTGTTTTTCTCGACCAAATCGGGTCTGCCGGTCGCGCCGGAGATGGTCGATCTTTCCAAGTCTCCCGACGCGATCGCAGGTATGGAAGATACCGCCAAGTGGCGAACCGAGATCAACAGGCTGACGGGGATCTAGGAGATGCCGGTTTATTCAAACCGTTCGCCCTGAGCCCTTCGATAAACTCAGGGGAACTTTGTCGAAGGGCGTTTTTCAGCATTGATCCCATTTGATTTATTCCGCTCATGGTTCGACAAGCTCACCACGAACGGAATAAACCAGCGTTTCCCTAGCTGAAGAGCAAGGCCCGGATGTCCCGGGCCTTTGTCGTTAGTGGATCAGGAAGATCGTCGCCAATCCCAGGAAGATGAAAAAACCGCCGCTGTCGGTAATGGCGGTGAGCAGCACGCTGGAGCCGATGGCCGGGTCGCGGCCCAGTTTCTGCATGGTGAGCGGGACGAACATGCCGACGACCGCGCCCAGCAGCAAGTTGAGCAGCATGGCGCTGGTCATCACCAGACTCAGCGTGATGTTGTGGTACAGCACGTAAGCGAACAGCCCGGCGACGCCTCCCCACACCACGCCGTTCAGCGCGCTGATCGCCAACTCCTTGACCAGCAGATGGCGGGCGTTGGAGTGGGTGATCTGGCCCAGAGCGAGTGAGCGGATGATGATGGTGGTGGTTTGATTGCCCGAGTTGCCAGCGATACCGGCGACGATGGGCATCAGCGTGGCCAGCGCGACGAATTTCTCGATGGTGCCTTCGAAGCTGCCGATCACCCGGGAGGCGAAGAAGGCGGTGCACAGGTTGAGCGCCAGCCACAGCCAGCGGTTTTGCGCCGACTTCCACACCGAGGCGAAGATGTCTTCCTCTTCGCGCAGACCGGCCTGACTCAGCAACTCACTTTCCGATTCTGATCGGATGAAGTCCACCACCGTGTTCACTGTCACCCGGCCCACCAGCTTGCCATCTTCATCCACCACTGGCGCAGAAACCAAGTCGTAGCGTTCGAAGGCCTGGGCCGCTTGCTCGGCCTTGTCGTCCGGGTGCAGGGTGATGGTCTCGTGGTGAACCAGTCGGGCGACATCGGTCTCTGGCTCGTTCACCAGCAAACGGTGCAGGGCGAGCACGCCGATAAAGCGGTCGTTGCGGTCGATGACGAACAATTGGTCGGTGTGGTCGGGCAGTTCGTCGAAGCGGCGCAGATAGCGCGACACCACTTCCAGCGTCACATCTTCGCGGATGGTCACCATGTCGAAGTCCATCAGCGCACCGACGGAGTCTTCCGGGTAGGTCATCGCCGCACGCAACTGCTCGCGCTCTTCGACCGAGAGCGATTTGAACACGTCGCGCATCACCGCCTGCGGCAAATCGGGCGCCAAGTCGGCGATCTCGTCGGTGTCGAGCTGTTCCGCAGCTTCGCGCAACTCTTCGCGGCTCATGGTGGCGATCAGCGATTCGCGCACCGCATCAGAGACTTCGATCAGGATGTCGCCGTCGCGGTCGGCCTTGACCATGTCCCACACCAGCAGACGCTGCTCGATGGGCAAGGCCTCCAGAATGTAGGCGATGTCGGCGGGGTGCAGTTCGTCGAGCTTGGTTTGCAGCTCGACGAGGTGGCGCTTATGCAGCAGTGATTCGACCAGTTCGTGGCGTTCGGCGCGGGGCATCTCCTGTTTGCGCACCAATGTTTCTACTAGGGCGTGCTTGCCCAGCAGCGATTGCACTTGCTGCAAATGGGATTGCACATCGTCCGTGTAGTGGTGTTCGTGGTTCTCGCTCATGACTCCCCCGCGTAGGGCGGCTATTGTAATTAAAAGCCCGGTCGCCTGCGCTACAATTCCGGCCCATTACGGCGTCAGGAGTGAGAATGAATCAGCATCGCAGTGTGTTTTTCGTTTCAGACCGGACGGGGCTTACCGCCGAGATGCTGGGGCGTAGTTTGCTCAGCCAGTTCGAGCGGGTCGAGTTCGACGAGATACTGCTGTCTTTCGTGGATACGCCGGTGAAAGTGGCTGCTGCGCTGCGCCAGATCGACGCGGCGGCGCGGAATGACGGCGTGCCGCCCTTGGTGTTCAGCACTTTGGCGCTGCCGGAGTTGCGTACCGCGCTGGCGTGTAGCTCGGGCGTGTTTTTCGATCTTTTCGCCTCCTTCATCGGGCCGCTCTCGCAGGAGTTGGGGATGCCGCCTTCCGGGGCGATGGGGCGCTCGCATGGTTTCAACACGCATTACGATGCGCGCATGGGTGCGGTGAATTACGCGCTGAATCACGACGACGGCGGCATCTCGCGCGAGCTGGATAGGGCCGACGTGATCTTGGTCGGCGTGTCGCGCTGCGGCAAGACGCCGACCTCGCTGTATCTGGCGCTACAGTTCGGCGTGTTCGCCGCCAACTACCCGCTTGTGCCGGAAGATTTTCAGGGCGGTGGGCTGCCCGCCACGCTCAAGCCGCTGATCGGCAAACTGCATGGGCTGACCATCCGGCCTGAGCGTTTGCAGCAGATACGCGAAGAGCGTACGCCGGGTAGTCGTTACGCCTCACTGAGCAATTGCCGCTACGAGGTGCAGCAGGCCGAAGCGTTGATGCACCAGTACAAGATCCCTTTTCTGGATGCGACCTGCACCTCGGTGGAAGAGATCGCCACCAACATCCTCAGTCATCGCGGCTTGCGCCGCCACTGATCCGGCCCCAGGGCTGAACCAGCGTGTGCGCCACGCCGAGATGGTCGAGGATGCGCGCGACGACGAAATCGACTAGGTCCAGCACACTCTGCGGGTGGTGATAGAAGCCGGGGTTGGGCGGCAGGATCACCGCTCCGGCTTGCGCCAGCTTCAGCATGTTCTCCAGATGGATGACGGAGAACGGTGCTTCGCGTGGCACTAGGATCAATTGGCGCTTCTCTTTAATCATCACATCGGCGGCGCGGGTGATGAGGTCGTCGGATAACCCGGCAGCGACCGCCGCCAGCGTGCCCATGGTGCAAGGGCAGATCACCATCGCATCGCCGGGATTCGAGCCGGAAGCCATCGGCGCGAACCAGTCGTCGCGCCCGAACACGCGCAGTTCGCCGGAGAATTCGCCGATGTGTTCGCGCAGCATCTTCTCTGCTTCGATGGGGCGCGAGGGCAGCGTCAGTTCCAGCTCTTGTGCTGCGACGATCTGGGCCGCTTGCGAATAGACCAGATGGACGCGCTGGCCGCTCTGTAACAGACATTCCAGCAGGCGCAGGGCATAAGGCAGGCCGGAGGCGCCGGTGAGGGCTAAGGTGATGGTTTTCATGGTGTGGCCGTGATGCTCAAAAGGGGCGGCATTCTACCTCCGGGTCTCGCTGTCGGCATGGTCGTTTTCAGGCTCATCGAGGAAGCGCGCCGCCACCAGCCCGTTCACCGTGCCGAATACCAGCGCCGCTGCTGCGAAGATGGGCAGTAGATAAGCCAGCCCGGCGTGCGGGATCAGCCAGAGATAGACCACCAGCATCTGTCCGGTGATGTGGGCGAACGCGGCGAGGATGCTGTGGCTGACCGGGCCGAATGCGCGCCTCGGTAAGTGCTGGCTCACCGCCAATGCCGCAAGACTCAACACTGCGCCGGACAGGCTGAGGAAAAATCCGGGGGCTAGGAAGTTGCCGAACAGCAGGCTGCCCGCCACCACCCGCAGCAGCGACACCCAGGCTGCGACGCGCCAGCCGTAGCGCGCCAGCACGATGAGGATGACGATGTTGGCCAGCCCCGGCTTGACACCGGGCAGTGGCGAGGGGATGGCCGCTTCGAGGATGGAAAGCCCCAGCGCCGCCGCCGCCATGCGTGCGAGATGGTGGTCTTGCGCGGTGGTGGCGAGCTTAATAGTTGAGGCTGTCATAGTTCTTGCTGCGTCCGGCCAATTCGACACTGATCTCGTTGGGCAGGCACAGAGCGATCTCGCCCGCTTGTTTCAGCCAGCCTTGCCGCACGCAGTATTGGCGTGGGCTGGGGTCGGCGGAGATGCGGGCTTGGCGGTCGTGGATGGTGATGGTGCTGATGCCGAGCGGGCCGGGCACGCTGATGGTCTGGTCGGGCGAGAGCGGGACTTCGCGGAAGACTTTGCCGCCGCTGCGGATGATGGCGCGGTCAGCTGCGCCGCCGTTCCAACTTACCATCACCAGCCAGGCGGTGAACAATCCGCCTGCCAGTATCGTCAGCCAGTCTCCCGCCTTGATCTGGGCGCAGGCGGCGAGCATGGCTCAGTTGAGTTCGCGGTGACGCACCAGCACTTGTTGCTGCGTGGCGAAGTGTCGCCCTAGCCGTTCGCTCAGGTAGACCGAGCGGTGCTGGCCGCCGGTACAGCCGACGGCGACGGTGAGGTAGCTGCGGTTGTCGGCGATGAAGCAGGGCAGCCATTCTTCGACGAAGCGGCGGATGTCGGCGTACATCTTCTGCACGCCCGGTAGTGGGGCAAGGAAGTCGATGACCGGGGCATCGCGTCCGGTGAGCGGGCGCAGTTCCGGGTTGTAGTGCGGGTTGGGTAGGCAGCGCACGTCGAACACCAGATCGGCGTCGAGCGGGATGCCGTGCTTGAAGCCGAACGACTGGAAAAGCAGGGTGAGCCGGGCGCGATCGAGCTGGATCATGTCCTTGACCCAGGCGCGCAGGGCGTTGGGATTGAGTTCGCTGGTGTCGATGCGGTGGCCCAAGTGGCCGATGTCAGCCAGCAGTTCGCGTTCTTGCCGCACGCATTCCGGCAGGGTCAGCGTGTCGCTGCTGAGCGGATGGCGGCGGCGCGTCTCCGAGAAGCGTTTGACCAGTTCGTCCTGATTCGCGTCCAGGAACAGCAGGCGGACATCGATGCCTTGTGCGCGGAACAGCTCGATGTGTTGCGGCAGTTGCTGGACGCTGTTGCCGCTGCGCACGTCCACGCTGACTGCGACCCGGTCATGGCCGGAGTGCTTGAGGTTTCCCAGCAGGGCGGGCAACAGTTCGGTCGGTAGGTTGTCCACACAGTAGTAGCCGCTGTCTTCCAGCACCTTGAGCGCCACGCTCTTGCCCGAGCCGGACAAGCCGCTGATGACGAAGAGTTGCAGCGTCACTGGTTGCGCTCCATCTCATCTTGATGGCGTTTGACGAACTCCTGCATGGAGTCGATGCCGCGCTCTTGCAGCACGAAGTTGCGCGCAGCGGCTTCGACCAGTACGGCGAGGTTGCGTCCGGCGATCACCGGGATGTTGACGGTGTTGATCTTCACCCCGAGGATCTCCTGATAGCTGGCATTCGCCGGCAGGCGCTCCAGTTTGGAGACATCGCCGCCGGGCGGGCGATGCAGGTGGACGATCAGGCGCAAGGTCTTGCAGCGCCGTACCGAAGTCTCGCCGAACATGGTGCGGATGTTGAGCATCCCCAGTCCGCGCACTTCGAGAAAATCGCGCAGCAGCGGTGGGCAGCGGCCATCCAGCGTATCCGGCGAGGTGCGGTAGAACTCGGTGATGTCGTCGGCGACCAGACTGCTGCCGCGCGTGATGAGTTCTAGGCCGAGTTCGCTCTTGCCCACGCCGCTGTCGCCGGTGATGAGCACGCCTATGCCCATGACATCGAGGAACACGCCGTGGCGTGTGGTCGAGTCAGCCAGCGCGGCGGCGATGTAGTGGCGCACCAACCACATCAGGTGGACGCTGCTCTGCGGTGAGCGGAACAGCGGGGTGTGGGTGCGATCAGCGTAATCCACCAGTGCCTGCGGGATGTATTCCGAGCCGGCGACGATCAGGCAGATCGCGTTGCCGCGCTCCAGTTGCGTCAGCGCCTCATCCAGTGCGGTAGGGGAGAGGCCGTTGAGGTAATCGAACTCGGTCTTGCTGAACACCTGCACCCAGTTGGGGTGGATCAGGTTCATGTGACCGATGATGCCCATGTTGGAGGCGTTCACCAACTCGCTGTCGAGTATCTTGTCGGCACCGCCGGTGCCAGCGACCCAAGTCAGGCCGAGACGTTCCTGCTTGTCTTCGAAGATGCGCCGGATGTCGACCTGGGCCATGGTGGTCAGCCCTGCCAGTTGGCGAAGAGTTGGTGGATGGCGGCGGGGTCGTCGCTGGCCAGCAGTTGGTCGCGGAACGATTTTTCGCAGAACATCTGCGCCAACTCACCCAGTAGTTGCAGGTGCAGATCGGTGGCGCGCTCGGGAACGAGCAGCACGAAGATCAGTTGTACCGGCTGGCCGTCCGGTGCGTCGAACGGGATGGGATTCTTGGTTTTGACGAAGCAGGCGATGGCGTCGCGCAAGCCCTTGATGCGTCCGTGCGGGATGGCGACTCCCTGCCCCAATCCGGTGGAGCCTAGCTTCTCGCGGGCGAACAGGCTGTCTAACACCTGACTGCGTCCCAGTTGCTGGGTGTTTTCAAATAACAGTCCGGCTCGCTCGAACACGCGCTTCTTGCTGGTCGATTCCTCATCCAGCAGGATGTTTTCCGGGGGGAGGATTTTGCTGATAAGACTCATGGCATTGCCTTCTCTGAAAAGAGAAAGGGGCAGCCTATGGCCGCCCCTTGATGGTTACTCTGCTGCGACGACTTTGCCGGAATCGTCATGACGGCGAGCGGCGTTCTTTTCCTTGTGCTTCAGCACTTGGCGGTCCAGCGTTTCGATCAGGTCGTCGATGGCGACGTACAGATTGCTGTCTTGTGTCTCGGCGAAGATGGTCTTGCCGGATAGGTGTACGGTGGCCTCGGCCTTCTGTACCAGCTTGTCTACGGACAGGATGACGCTGATGTCGATCACATTATCGAAGTGGCGTTTGACCTTGCCGAGCTTTTCGGTGACGTGTTCACGGATGGCAGGGGTGATTTCGAGGTGACGTCCGGTGAGGTTGAGGTTCATGGCCTGCTCCTTGAGTTAGAGTGATTTACGAAGATTGACCGGGAGGATATTCAACGATTCCCGGTATTTTGCCACGGTACGGCGGGCAACTTGGATGCCCTGCTGTGCCAGGATTTCTGCCAGGCTGCTATCGGTCAGCGGATGACGGCTGTCTTCCTGCGCGACGAGTTGCTTGATGAGCGCCCGGATGGCAGTGGAGGAACATGCGCCACCGCTGTCGGTGGAGACTCCGCTGCCAAAAAAATATTTGAGTTCGAAGATGCCGCGCGGTGTCAGCATGAACTTTTGCGTGGTGACGCGCGAGATGGTCGATTCGTGCAGTTCGAGTTGTTCGGCGATCTCGCGCAGCACCATGGGGCGCATCCCGATCTCACCGTGCTCGAAGAAATGACGCTGCCGTTCGACGATGGCCTGCGAGACGCGCAAGATGGTGTCGAAACGCTGGAGCAGATTCTTGATGAACCAGCGCGCTTCCTGCAATTGCCCGGCCATCTGCTGGGTGCTTTGATCGTTGCGGCCCTGCATGATGTTGGCGTAGACCTGATTGATGCGCAGGCGCGGCATGGCTTCCGGGTTGAGTCGGGCGCGCCAGCTGTGGTGGTGGCGTTCGACGATCACATCCGGCACGACATAGTCGGCGACGCGCTGTTCGAAGCGTGCGCCGGGGCGCGGATTGAGTTGGAGGATCAGCGCCTGTGCGGTGCGCAGTGCATCGTCGTCACACTTCAGCAGTTTCTTCAGCTTGGCGAAATCGTGAGCGGCCAGCAGGTCGAGGTGGTTGGCGGCCAAGCGTTGCGCCAGTTCGCGGCCCGGCGTGTCTTCGGGCAGGGCGCGCAACTGGAGCACCAGACTCTCGGCCAGATCGCGTGCGCCGATGCCGGGTTCGTCCAGATGCTGCAACTGCACCAGCGCGGTCTCCAGATCGTCCAGCGAGACATCGAGCTCTTCCGGCAGCATCTCGAAGATCTCGTCCAGTGGTTGGGCGAGGTAGCCGCCGTCGTCCAGCGCGTCGATCAGTAGCTCGATGATGCGTTTGTCGCGTTCGTCCAACTGGCTCATGTTGAGTTGCCACACCAGATGTTCGCGCAGGCTGGGGATGCTGGCGGCGACTTCGGAATAGCTTTCGTCGTCATCGTCGCTGCCGCTGCCGGATTGGGAGAACGAGGCCTCGCCCCATTCTTCATCGCTCTGGCGCGACTCGGTCTCGGATTCGCTGTTGTCCTTGCTGCTGGTCTGTGCAGCAGGCGCGTCGCCGTGCGCATAAGGCTGGGAGATGTCGTCTTCCTCGCGTTCGAGGAAGGGGTTCTCGTCCAGCAATCGTGCGGTTTCCTGATTGATCTCCAGCGTGGAGAGCTGCAACAGGCGTATGGATTGCTGCAACTGCGGGGTGAGCGTCAGTTGCTGGGACTGCCTGAGTTGGAGTGCTGCTTTCATTACGCGGTGTTTTGGGTGGGCGTTGCTTATAGTTTGAAATGCTCGCCGAGATATACTTTTCTTACGGCTTCATTATAGATGATTTCATCCGGTTTGCCTTCCGCCATCACCGATCCGGCGTTGATGATGTAGGCGCGGTCGCAGATGCCCAGTGTCTCGCGCACGTTGTGGTCGGTGATGAGCACGCCGATGTCGCGCTCCTTGAGGAAGCGGATGATCTTCTGGATGTCGATCACGGCGATGGGATCGACCCCGGCGAATGGCTCGTCCAGCAGGATGAAGCGCGGGTTGGACGCCAGCGCGCGGGCGATCTCGGTGCGTCGCCGTTCGCCGCCGGACAGGCTCATCGCCGGATTGTTGCGGATGTGGGTGATGTGCAGGTCGGCCAGCAACTCGTTCAACCGCGTTTCCATCGCCTCGCCCTGATAGCCATGCAGCTCCAGTATGGCCTGAATGTTCTGGGCGACGGTCATGCGCCGGAACACCGAGGCTTCCTGCGGCAGATAGCCCAGCCCCAGTTGCGCGCGGCGGTGGATCGGCAGGTGCGTGATGTTGCGGTCGTCGATGAAGATGTCGCCGCCATCCGCTGCGACCAGTCCTACGATCATGTAGAAGCTGGTGGTCTTGCCGGCACCGTTAGGGCCGAGCAGGCCGACTACTTCGCCGCTCTTCAGCGACAGCGAGACATCCTGCACCACCGTGCGCGAACGGTAGCGTTTCATTAACGAGGTGGTGCGCAGTTCGCTCATGGTTTGGCGGTCGAGTTGGCAGCCGGGGCGCTGGCCGCTGTCTTGGGTTGGAACACGGCGCGGACACGGCCTTGGTCGGGCGATTTTTGGTCGGCCTTGCCGGTGGCGACGAAGGTGGTCTGCCTAGAGTTGTAGGTGATGTGGTCGCCGCGCACTTCGTCTTGGCCGCGCTTCATGCTGGCTTGGTTGTACAACTCCAGCACCTCGGATTGCGTGTCGTATTCGATGCGTTCGCCGCTGCCTTCGGCCCACTCTTCGCTGTCATCCAGTTTTTGCCGGAAGCTGGCGGGGTTGCCGGTCACCGTTCCGTGGCGGAATCCGGCGCGGGTCTCGGTCACCACGATCTTGTCGCCGCGTATCACCAGCGTGCCTTGCACCAGCCGGACGTTGCCTTCAAAGATGCTGACTTGCTTGGTGTCGTCCATGCTGGCGCGGTCGGCCTCCAATTGCAGCGGTTGATCGCGGTCGCCGCGTTCGGCGCGGCTTTCCGTCAGCGGGCCGAGCAGCAGCAGGCCGAGCAGGGCGAGGAATCTAGCGCGCGGGTTCATGTTGGCTTCTAACCTGTGTCAGTTTGACGGTCTGCGCCTTGTTGTCCATTTCCATCCCGGCGGCGCGGATCAGATTGTGAGCATCGGCGATGATGACCGGGCGATCGGTGTCGGCGCGGTCTTGATCGGGGACGACATGCAGATAGGTCGTGGTGAAGGTGCGTTCGCTCAGTTCGTTGGTGGATTTGCGCACGACGTAGACGTCGCCGCGCAGGAATACCTCGTCGCCTTTGTGCGACACCAGCCCGGTCTGGGCGTGTGTGATGAGCGTGGGCGTGCCTTGGTGCAGGCTGACCAACTGCGGACGCTCAAGGTGCAGGCTGTCGTCGTCGGGGTAGTGCAACATCTGCCGGGCAGACAGGGTGTGGTGCGGCGAGCCTTGCTTGTCCAGCGTGGTGGCGGAGAAGTTGCTGACGATGTAGTCCGGGTCGTGGCGTTTGCTGTCGTCCGGCTTGGGCGGCAGTGGTTGTATCTGCTGGTTGAGCCAGTAAGTCCCGCCCAGCAAGAGCAGCAGGGGGGCGAGTGGCAGCCAAGAGTACAGGCGTCGGGTCATGCCAGATAGGGCGCGAGTTGCGCGTCCAGCGTGCCTTGCGCCGCCATCAGCATCTCGCAGGCTTCGCGCACCGCGCCGTTGCCGCCGCGCCGTTGCGTGACATAGTGGGAGCGGTCGCGCACGATCTGTGGCGCATCCGGCACGCTGATCGCCAGCCCGGCGCGGCTCATGGCGGGCAGATCCACCACGTCGTCGCCCATGAACGCGGCATTCTCGATGGCGATGTTCAGCTCGGACAGCAGCAACTGCAAGGTTGCCAGTTTGTTGTGTACGCCCTGATAGACATGGTTGATGCCGAGATTCTGCGCGCGCCGTTCGACGCAGCGCGAGGTGCGCCCGGTGATGATGGCGAGTTCCACGCCGGAGGCTTTGAGCATCTTCAGGCCGTGACCGTCCAGCGAGTTGAAACGCTTGAACTCTTCGCCGGAATCGGAAAGGTACAGTCCGCCGTCGGTCATGATGCCGTCGACATCGAAGGCGATGAGGCGGATGAATTTGGCTTGTTGCAGCGTCATCAGATCACCTTTGCGCGTAACAGGTCGTGCATGTTGAGTGCGCCGACCAGTTGTCCGTCGCCCGCCACCACCAGCATCTGGCTGATGTTGTGGCGCTCCATCAACTCCACCGCCTCGGCGGCCAAGGCGTCCGGGCTGATGCTGCGCGGGTGGGGCGACATCACCTCGCGGATCGGCGTGGCGTTGAAATCGAGACGTTTTTCTAGGGTGCGGCGCAGGTCGCCGTCGGTGTAGATGCCGAGCAGATGCTGGCTGCCGTCCACGATGGCGGTCATGCCCAAGCCCTTGCGGGAGATCTCCAGTATCGCTTCGGCCAGCGTGGCCGTTTCGTTCACGGCGGGAATGGCCGTGTCGGTGTGCATGATGTCGCGCACATGGGTGAGCAAGCGCCGCCCCAGACTGCCGCCGGGATGGGAGCGGGCAAAATCTTCCTTGCCGAAGCCGCGCGCATCCAGCAGTGCCACCGCCAGTGCATCGCCCAAGGCCAGCGCCGCCGTGGTGCTGGCGGTGGGAGCCAACCCCATCGGGCAGGCTTCTTTGTCTACTGCGCCGTTGAGATGTACGTCGGCTTCCAGCGCCAGATTCGAATTCGGCTTGCCGGTGATGCTGATGAGCTTGGCCCCTTGCCGCTTGAGGATGGGCACGATGGTCAGTAGCTCGGAACTTTCGCCGGAATAGGACAGCGCGATGAACACATCCTGCGCTGTGACCATGCCCAAGTCGCCGTGGCTGGCCTCGCCCGGATGGACGAAATAGGCAGGCGTGCCGGTGCTGGAGAGTGTCGCGGCGATCTTGCGCGCGATGTGCCCGCTCTTGCCCATGCCGCTGACGATCACGCGGCCACGGCAGTCGAGGATGAGGTTCAGGGCGCGCAGGAAATGCTCGTCTATGCGCTGGGTCAGCGCTTGGACAGCGGCGGCTTCGATGTTGATGACCTCGCGCGCCAGATCGAGGGCGCGGGAAGCGGCGGAGGAATTATTCATGGCCGGGGATTATAACAGTGGCCCTCTGCGGCGGTGAAATTTTGAAAGCGGCACTGGTTTGCGGCATTATCCGGGCATGGATAATTCTTTACAGCTCGTTTTGATTCTGTTGGCCGCCGCCGTGATGGTGGTGGTGCTGTGTCGTGTATTGCGCCTGCCGGTGATGCTGGGCTATCTCACGGTGGGCATTTTGATCGGGCCGCACGCCTTGGGCTGGATACCGGATACGCCACAGGCGCGGCATCTCGGCGAGTTCGGTGTGGTGTTCCTGATGTTCAGCATCGGGCTGGAATTCAGTCTGTCCAAACTGAAGGCGATGCGGCGCATCGTGTTCGGGCTGGGGGGCGCGCAGGTCGGGGTGACGCTGGTCTGCGTCGGCCTGTGTGCGCTGGCTTTTGGGCTGGATTGGCGCGCCGGTGTGGCCTTGGGTGGCGTGCTGGCGATGTCGTCCACGGCCATCGTGAGCAAGATGCTGGTCGAGCGCGCTGAGTTGAACATGCCGCACGGGCAGCAGATCATGGGCGTGCTGTTGTTCCAGGATCTGGCCGTCGTCCCGTTGTTGATCGTCATTCCCGCGCTGGCGAGTCCCGAGGGCAATCTTTCCACGATGTTGGGCTTGGCTTTGCTCAAGGCGGGCGTCGTATTGCTGGCTTTGCTGGTGTTCGGCCAGCGCCTGATGCGTCCGTGGTTCCATCTGGTGGCGCGGCAGAATTCCTCCGAATTGTTCATGATCAACGTGCTGTTCATCACGCTGGGGCTGGCTTATCTCACTGATCTGGCAGGGCTGTCGCTGGCGCTGGGCGCGTTCGTCGCGGGCATCTTGATCGCCGAGACCGAATATCGCTATCAGGTGGAAGAGGACATCAAGCCTTTCCGCGATGTGCTGATGGGATTGTTCTTCGTGACCATAGGCATGATGCTGAATCTGGAATTGATGTTCGCCTCGTTCGGCTGGGTGCTGCTGGCCTTGCTGGGCTTGTTGTTGCTCAAGGCCGTGGTGGTGGCGGCTTTGGCGCGGGCTTTCGGTACGGATTGGGGGGCGGCGATCCGCACTGGCTTGGGTTTGGCGCAGGCGGGAGAATTCGGTTTCGTGTTGCTGTCGGTGGCGGGTGAAGGCCATTTGCTGAGCGGGCAAGTCAGTCAGGTGATTTTGGCGGCGATGCTGTTGTCGATGCTGGCAGCGCCGTTCTTGATCCAGCACGCCGAGGCCGTCGCCCGCCGTATCTCGCCCGATGAATGGATGTTCCGCGCGATGCAGATGCACCAGATCGCCGTGCGCAGCATGGCGGCGAACGAGCACGTCATCATCTGCGGCTACGGGCGCAGCGGACAGACGCTGGGTAAGTTTTTGACGCGCGAAGGGATGCGCTTCATTGCGCTCGATCTCGATTCGAGCCGGGTGCGTAGCGCGGTGGCGGCGGGCGAAGAGGTGGTCTACGGTGATGCAGGCAAGCGCGAAGTGCTACTGGCGGCGGGCTTGATGCGCGCCAAGACTTTGGTGGTGAGCTACAACGACAAGCACTCAGCCCTTCGCATCCTGCGGCATGTGCGCGAGTTGCGCCCCGATCTGCCGGTGGTGGTGCGCACGCCGGACGACACGCACGTCGAGGCGCTGAAGCAAGCCGGCGCTGCCGAGGTGGTGGCCGAGGTGCTGGAAGGTAGCGTGATGCTGGCCTCGCAGACGCTCATCATGTCGGGCGTGCCGATCAACCGCGTGATGCGCCGCCTGCGCGAGAATCGGGCGCGGCGCTATAGCGCGATGGGCAGCTACTTCCAGTCGCCCGAGGCAGAGATGGACGAGCTGGCCGAAAGTCTGCAAGCGCGCCTGCAAAGCGTGATGCTGGACGAAGGCGATGCGGCAGTCGGCAAGACCTTGGTCAGCCTCGATCTGGAAACGCTGGGTGTCGAAGTGAACTCCCTGCGCAGGCACAACGTGAGCGGCGAAAAGCCGAGCAGCGACTTGGTGCTGATGATAGGCGATGTGCTGGTGCTGCTCGGACAGCCGCTGGCGCTGGCTGAAGCCGAGGCCCGTTTGCGTGAGGGATGATGGGAGCCAAGAACTTGCCGCGTCGGCTTAATCCAGATAATCCACGAGGTCGTCATACCGGCGAAGGCCGGTATCCAGCAACAAAATAATCACCGCGAAGCGGACAAAACCATGATGCAGCCCCACTTGCGTGGGGAATTTCTGATTGTCTGGATTCCGGCCTGACCGTAGGCCAGCCGGTCCTGAGCCTGTCGAAGGGCCGGAATGACGTGATTTTTTCTAATGGGCAATCTCAGGGTTTAACCTGCCGTCCCTCACCCCAGCCCCTCTCCCGCTTGCGGGAGAGGGGGATGCGGCATCAAATCCCCATGCAAACCGTATAACTGGTCGCGTCGTCTATGCTGGCGGTCGCGGTGGCGGCGTTGCCTGTTGCGTAGCCGCTGCTGGGGGTGGCGAGCAATGAGCCGCTGGCGGTGTTGCCGTCATCGAGTTGTGTGTCCAGCTGCTTTGCGTATTTGCCGGGGATGTTGCTGGAGCAGATGACATAAGTCCCCCGGATGGCGACGTTGGCGCTGTCTTTGACGGGTGTGCTGGTGGCGCTGGTGGTCGCGCTCTGAATGCCGAGGTTCCCGCCCATGGTGTTGGTCGGCAGATAGTCCGTTGCGCCTACGGTGGTCGAGCCGGAGGTCAGGTTCGCCAGCCGAACGTGTTGCCAGAATAGGTACGACTCGTCGCTTGCGGTGCTGCTGTTCCACGCACCGTTGATGATGCCATTGCCGATGGTATTGGCGGGCGTCGTGGCGTTCGTGCCGCCATTCACATGGCTGGCCGCAGAAGAGTCATCGCCCGGCAGCGCTCGGTATTTGTCCTGATAGTCGTAGATCAACAGCGGGATATTCCTGAAGTCATTCGCCAGATTCTTCACTTTTGCGCTATTGATTAACTCCTGCCCCTTAACTACGCCGCCCAGCAGCAGCCCGATGATCACCAAAACGATGGCGATCTCGATCAGGGTAAAACCAGATTGATTGCGTTTCATGGCGTTTCTCCTTGTAGATGATTGATGATGGATCTGCCTCGATAGGCGAGCTGAGTGATGAGCAGCTCGGTTTTGGGCCTAAAAACCATTGCAATATCCGGGCCTGCTCGCCGAAAAGTTGAATTATCATTTGATTCAATGGATTAAAATCTCGCCGGATGGGCGTGCGGAGCAGAGTGACGAGAAGCCGGTGACGAGTCGGCGAGATGTCGTCACTGCGAGGGGGGGGGCGGTTTACGCAAGTCTGACTGTTGCAGAAATGTAACATTAGGCAAATACGCTTTGACACTGGGAAATCTGGGCGGGTATCTTGCGTGCCGTGGTCGCAGAGGGGTTTTGCGGCCATCACTAACTAAGTTGTCTGTTAACTTTTTCCTCGAGGAGAAATAATGAAAAAAGTAGCCCTTTCCCTGGTTGGCGTGCTGGCCGCAGCAGCGTTCGCTCCAGAAGCATCCGCAGTTCCAGTTTTTGCGCGTCAAACCGGCATGGCTTGTTCCGCATGTCACTTCCAGCATTTCCCGCTGTTGAACGGTTTCGGTCGTTCCTTCAAGGCTTCTGGCTTCACCATGATCGGTGCGCAAGGCAAGGTTGAAGGTGAGCATCTGGATATCCCTGATCGCCTGAACCTCGGCGTATTTACAACTACTTACTGGGCTACTCAGTCCCGTGGTTCGGTAGCGGGCGTTGCGGGTCCTTCCCAGAATCAATGGGGTGTTCCTAGCACCGGCGGCGAACTGTCTTTGTTCTTGGGTGGTCGTGCCTCTGACTTCGCTGGCTACTTGGCTGAAGCGGGTCTGGGTGGTGGCGGTGCAGCAAATACCGGCGGCATCGTCGGTGCGGGCAAGTTGGCCCTGTTGTTCCCGGTAGCTGACGCGCGCGTTGGTTTGGTTATCCACTCCAGCAATGGTCAGGGCGCGGCATACAGCTTTGAGTTGCTGAACACTGGTGCGGCTAACACGCACAAGCTGATGGGTAACTCGGGTATGGCTGGTCAGCACGTTAAGGCTACCTCTGCTTCCCAGTACTTCGGTACAAACACGGCAGCAACCGGTATTTCTTTGGTCGCTAATAACGACATGGGCTTCATCAATATCGGCAAGTATGAAATGGCTGGCAACCAAGCGGTTGGTGGCGCAGGTCAATTGCCGCTGACATACGCTCGTGGAGCTGTGATCATGGACTTGGCCGGCTTTGATGCAGGCTTCGGTATTCAGTATTTCGGCGGTAAGAGTACTGTGACTGGCGGTAGCAATGTGTTCTTCGCTGGCGTAGCTAATGCTCCGCGCGCAACCATCGTCGATGGTCAGTTGCAAGGTGAAATGGCTGGAATGCCAGTTGGCTTCTACGCGTCTTACGGTACAGCTCCAGCCGGTTCTGCTACAGCTACCAACATCTTCAATAAGGGTGGTGCACTGGGCGCAGCGGGTACGACTTCCTCCACATCTTTCAACGTGGCAGCTGAAGTTGGCGTGATCCCTCACGTTGCAACAGTTCAGGTTGCAGCTCGTATGGCTAAGACTGGTGCTGGTGTTAACGATAAGGACAATGCAATCATGGTTGCTGGTACTTACGAGTTGGCCCAAAACATCGGTCTGAGCTTGACTTACACAACACAATCTGGTTCTGCTTGGAATACAGTTGCAGGCACCGAGCCAGTTGGCAAGACTGCAACAACGCTGTTGCTGGAAACTCTGTTCTAATCTTGTAGTTTAAAAGTTAGGCAGTTAGACGGGGAGGGGTGCCTCCCCGTTTTTGTTTTTGTAGTGCAAAAATGTCGTTGGCTAGATTCAATATTAGATTACGTTGCTTTCTGTTTAATTTTGTTGAATAATTCGCTCAGATTTGGTTTTGAGCGTAGGCGCACCCGTTGCATGTATGGGTTTTGTAGGATTTTATAACTCCGGGTTGGATTGAGTGAGCGCGCCTTGTTGATTGGGTGGTCTGGCTTTGTTTGGCCGAGGGAGAAAGAATTGATGTTAGCCAAGTTGATGAGGATGGTTGCCGCGCAATGCGCGGTTTTTGCGCTGGTCGGGCTGGTCAGTGCCCCGGTGATGGCGAAGAGCCACTCTGGTCTGGATCGCTCCCTGCCGGGTGAATCTAGCTCGAAGAGCAAGAAAAAGTCGGTTGAGAAGACTGAAGAGCAAGCTCCCGCAGAAGACAAGCGCACCGGCTCGGTGCAGCTGGAAACCACGCTGGCAGACTTGGGTTACAAAACGGGTATCCAGTTCGATGGCGTGCAGTCTACGCACTCGTCGGCAGTGTTCTTCCCGGTTCCGCGTGATGTGGATCTGTCGTCTGGGCGGATTCGTCTGCACTATCGTTCGTCGCCGTTGTTGCATAAGCTCTCCAATGTGCGGGTGTACGTGAACAATACGCCGCGCGCGGCGGCCAGTTTGCTGGCGGATGGCGATCAGGTGTTGGATGTTCCAGTCAGCAAGGCAGACTTGCTCAGCAAGGATGGTTTCATTCGCGTCGAGTTTCGTGTGTCGATGTTGTTCTCCGATGATCGCTGCCTAGATGAGCGCGTCAATGGAGGTTTCCTTTACATCAAGCCAGAGTCTTCGCTTTCCATGACGTTGTCGACCAGCGCAGCTTCGTTGCGCGGTGCGTGGGATCTGTTGCCGCGTGAAGTCAAGGTCAGCTTGCCGCAGGGCGCGATCACCAAGGAGGTGTTCTCCGCTGCGTGGGGCTTGAGCGAGATGCTGGCGCGCGAGAACAAGAAGGTGCGCTTCGTGCGTTTGCCGGATGTGGGGCAGGTCGTGATCGCGCCGGATGGTGAGATGCAGTCTACGTTTGGCGTGGGAACGGGTAGCTCGAATGCCACGCTGTTGTCGTTGAACGATGGGCGGCGCGTGATCGCGTTGTCCGAGCCGTTCGATGTCGAGCCATTCTACTTCCTGTCTTCGAAGTGGATCGTGCTGGCGGCGGGCAGCCCTTATCAGGTGTTCCCGCTGGAGAAGGAAAAAGCCGGTGGCGAGCCGCGCTATCGTTTGCTGTTGTCGTCTATGGGGCTGAATACGGAAACCCGCCAAGTGGATCGACTGGCTGAGTGGGACTTTGCATATTCGGTTGACCAGATGCCGGCGGGCTATGTGCCGGAAAGTCTGGATCTTGAGGTGACGGCAGCGCCAGCCAGCGACGATCATCCGGCGATGTTCTACGTTTACTTCAATAACGTGCTGGAGCGTGCGGTGCGTCTGGAGAATGACGGACGTTCTCACGCGATCTCCGTGCCGATCCCGAAGGAAGGGTTGTCGCGCCATACGTCGATCCGCTTGGTCGCTCAGCGCGAATACATCGAGGGCGATTGTCACGGCGATCTGCCGCGCTTCCCGATGCAAGTGATGCCCAGCAGTTCGCTGGTGGTGGCGAAGCACAGTGCCGACGAACCCAAGGAATTCATGGGCTTGTCGATGTACTTCAAGGATGGTTTCGACACTTATCTGCCGAAGTCTTATCTGAATCGTCCCGAGCAGGTGCTGGAGATGCTGACCAAGCTGGTGATGGATCAGTCGTTGGCAGTCAACTACAAGCGCATCAATTTCTATGATGCCGCCGCACCAGTCAAGCCTGAGAATCCGTTTCTGGTGATCGGGCGTCCGGTGATGGATGTGAAATATGCGCCGGTGCATTTTGACAAGGGGCATATTCAGGTCGTCGATGGCAAGGAAGGCAATACCATGCTCGACGTCGACCAGCTTCCCGGCGTAGTCATTGCCCAGTTGGTGAAGGCGGGCGGCTCGTCCGGTTTGCAGATCGCGCCTGGGCAAGAAGGCAATGAGATACTGGCGCACAACTTCCAGTTCGATCACGATGACGTGGCCTTCGTGGATGCGGCAGGCGTGTTGATGACGGTGAATAGCCATGAGCCGGGCGGTGCAAAGGTTTACTATCCCAGTGCTTGGAGCTTCAAGGCGTTCATCGACGAATATCGTTACTGGCTGCTGTTCCTGATTTGGGTCGCGATGACCGCCGGTGTGGTGTTCCTGTTCCGCCGTACTCGTCAGAACATGCCGAAGTGATGGGCGCGACGCAGTGATGGATGGTGCTGTTTTAGTGTGATTCGATGCGGTTGGCCGGTTATCCGGCCAACCGTACTTTAGAGAGGCCTCATGTCAGCTACGACTGCCGGTAATTCTGTTCCCAAGCTCATGGTGGGTGAGTTGCTCATCAGTCGCGGCCTGTTGACTCAGGCGCAGCTGGACGAGGCGCTGGTGTTGCAGAAGAAGTGGGGAACCCGCATCGGCGACATCGTGCTGGCCAAGGGCTGGATCAAGCCGCTGGATTTTTACAGTGCGCTGGCCTTCTATTATCAAAAGCCCTTCGTCGACATGCTGAAGGAGCCGCCCGATGTGATCCTGCATGAGAAGGACGATCTGGCTGCCTACAACATGCACCAGTTCATGCCTTGGCGCATCACGGACGATGACAACCCTAAAGTCATCATCGCTACGTCGAACCCGAATGAGCAGGCGATGGATCTGGCCAGACAGCGGTTCGGCGATAACGTCGATTTCGTCATCACCTCCAAGTTCGACATCCTTTGGCAGTTGCAGCATCACCACGACGAATATTTCACGCACAATGCGATTCGCAAGCTGGCGGAACAGATGCCGGAGCACTCGGCTTCCGTCGTGATCACCAAGCCGCAGCTGATCTTTGTGGCGACGGTCATCACCTTGGTGTTGATTGTTGCGACGGTGTGGCCGATGGCGACTTTCGTCGGCATGAATCTGGCCATTGCGGGCCTGTTGCTGATGACGACGCTGGCGCGTCTCACGCTGACTTGGGTGGGGAGTGACCGTCACATCGACATCAAAGTGACCGATCACGAAGTCAAGCTGCTGAAGGATGAAGACCTGCCGGTCTATACCGTGCTGATGCCGATGTATAAGGAAGAAGCGATCCTGCCGTTCCTGGCGAAGGCGATGCGTGAGCTGGATTACCCGCTCTCCAAGTTGGACATCAAGCTGGTTCTGGAGCAGGACGATGAAGGTACGGTGAATGCCGCTAAGGCGCTCGGTCTGGAGGCGTTCTTCGAGATCATCCGCGTGCCGACCAGTTTCCCCAAGACCAAGCCTAAAGCGTGTAACTACGCGCTAAACTTCGCGCGGGGCAAGTTCATCACCATCTATGACGGGGAAGATCGCCCTGAGCCTGACCAGTTGAAGAAGGTGATCATCGCGTTCTCCGGGATGGCGGAAAACGTGGCTTGCGTGCAGGCTCGCCTGAATTACTTCAACTCGACCGAGAACTGGTTGACGCGGATGTTCACGCTGGAATATTCGCTGTGGTTCGACTTCTTCTTGCCCGGCCTTGAGGCGCTGAAGATCCCTATCCCATTGGGCGGGACCTCCAATCACTTCAAGGCCGAGTTGCTGCTTCAGTTCGATGGCTGGGATCCCTACAACGTGGCCGAAGACGCCGACTTGGGGGTGCGCTTCACGCAGTGCGGATACCGCGTCGGTATTGTGAACTCGACCACGTATGAAGAGGCGTGCAACCACGTCCCAACCTGGATTCGTCAGCGTTCGCGTTGGATCAAGGGCTACATGCAAGCCTATCTGGTGCACATGCGCGCGCCTATCGAACTGTATCGTTCCATCGGCTCGGTCGGCTTCTGGGGCTTCCAGTTCTTCTTCCTCGGCGCGTTCTTCAGTTATCTGGTCGCCCCCTTCCTGTACGGCACCTTCGTGATCTGGATCCTAGGCGGCGCGGAGTTGCTCGATCCGCTGTTTCCGCCGCTGGTATTGCTGATCTCCTTGTTCAATCTGACGTTGGGCAATGGCTCTTTGGTTTACATGCTGATGGTGGGTGCGTTCAAACGACAGAATTACATGTTGATCCCCTACGCGCTGACGGTGCCTTACTACTGGCTGCTGATGTCTATCGCTGCTTACAAGGCGCTGTCGCAGCTGATCTTTAATCCCTTCTACTGGGAAAAGACCACGCACGGGATTTCCACCCACCTAGAGACCCCTGCGGCTGGCGATCAGCCTGCGGCGGCGCATTGATAGGTGGGCAGGTGTGCAGTGATGCTTAAGGCCGGACGATAAAGAATGCGTAAATCATCACAAGAAGAGGCAATCGGTCTCTTTTCCACGCAGTCGATCATCATTTTTATGCTGTCCTTCGGGCTGTTGCTGGTCTGTGCTTTGTGGCCAGTCTACAACGGCTATGTGAGCGACGCGGCGTTGCTGCGCATGGAGCGCGTGATGAGCGTGCTGGCTTCGCCGGTACTCAGGATCGAAGATTTTCGTCTGTTGTATCCCCACTTCTCGGTTGTTCTGCTGTTGCCTTTCGGCTATATGCCGGAAATCATCAAATCGGTTGCGCCGTACATCGTCTCCAGCTTCTTTGGTGCGGTGTTGTTGGCGCTGTGGAATGTCCACTTGCAGGCCAAACACTATCCGCTGTTCGATCGCATGGTGCTGGTGTTGTTGGTGGCGGTCCACCCCTTCTTTCTGTGGGGGGTGACCAGCGGGATGCAGGGTGGCCTGAGTCTGATGATGTTCTACGGGGTTTATCTGGGCTCGGTGCGTGTGATCAAGGAGGCTGACGCGCGCGCATTTATTATGCTGGCGGCGGCGTTCGGGGCGTACTTCTTCGTTGATGAGCGCGCCTTCTTCATTTATTTCGCTTTCCTGCCCTTGCTGCCATTGATCGCGCCGCCGAGCATGTTGCGTTCCTCGCCAGCCTCGCTGTACCTGATCGTGTCGATGCCGCTGCTGCTCTCCGTGTTGGCTTGGGTGGTTTACCTGACCTTCGTGTTGAGCGAGGGCGCGATCCACTTTATGAACGCGCCGGGCGAGCCGTTCCGTGGCGCATGGCATCTGATGGCTGAGGTGGATTGGCTGCGCGATTATGGCGGGACTTTCTTTCAGCCACTGATTGTCAGTCTGATCGTCGCGGTGATCGCTTACCCGGTGGTGGGCTGGCTGATCTGGCGTTCGCGCCGCCACGCCAAGCTGGCGCGAGATATTGAAGCCTTGCCGCTGCACTTGAGCGTGGCGGTTGCGATGGCTACGACCACCTATTTCTTGGCGCATCCGGCGGACATGCTGTACTTGATGGCGGGCGGTGTGATGGCGGCTATCGTGCTGATCCCGCGCGAGGATAAATTGCACCGCCGCGAACTTTTCCTGGCGTTCTTGCTGAGCGCCGTGGGCGGCCTGTTCTGTCTGTTCTGGAAGCCCACAGTGGATATGCAGCGCTGGACGCAGGCATGGCAGGGCGAGAAGCTGGGTGAATACTTCCCCGGCGACGTTGAGTTGGGCAAGTGGCTGGATGCCAATCGCGCGCCCACGCTGATCGACGAACACGCAGCTTACCGAGCCATCGTGGCGCGCGGCGATGCTTATGAGTTGGTGCTATCTTCGACCAAGGAATTCAAGCGCGCCCTGCAAAGCGATTTGTTGACGGTGGAGCAGGTCGTGGTGCGCGATCCCCTGTACAATCACCGCGACCGCACGGGTTATGGCAACGAGGTGTTCTCCGAGCGTTTGCCGGATAGCATCACCTGGCACTTCTCAGACCTGTATCGTGACGGGATGCGCGGTTACCGGCTGGTTTACGATGACGCCCATTGGCGCGTGTACCGGCGTACTGATGACGCCAAGGTGGATTCTCTGGATATGTTCCCCGAGGCATCTTTGGCAAAATAAATTCGGAGGTTGCATTGCTGGGCAACAATCTTGTTCGTAAAAAATCGCTATGGCTGGCATTGCTTGCGCTGACGCTGCTCAGTGCGTGCGCTCCCCCCGAAGTCGCGGCCAAAAAAATCCAAGGTGTGACGGTGTTGCAAACCAAAGAGGTCGGTTTCGATGATCCTCTCGCTGACGAGTCTTTCAAGGAATTGCGTGGAGTGGGGGCTAACACGGTCGCGCTCATCCCCTTCCTGCATCAGGCCGGGCCCAAGGCGGATCGACTCGAATACAGCGACGCAGTGAGCGACAAGCAGTTGATCGAAGGTATCCTGCGTGCCAAAGCTGCCGGGCTGGATGTGGTGTTGAAGCCGCAGATTCTGATCGACGGTTCTTGGGCGGGCGATGTCAATCCCGGTACGCCGGAAGGCTGGCGCAACTGGTTCGCCAGCTATAGCGAAAAGATCGTCCATTACGCCGAGATCGCGCAGAACAACAACGTCGGCATGTTCGTGGTCGGCACAGAGTTGAAACAATCCGATACCCAGCCGTATTGGCGCGGCCTGATCGAATCGGTGCGTCGCGTCTATCACGGCAAGGTGACTTACGCCGCCCACAACATCGACGGGGCGAATGGGTTCGCCCACTGGGCGTTGCTGGACGAGATCGGCGTCACGCTCTATCCGGCTCTCGGTCCCAGCGCTGCGCGCAGTTCGATGCAGAAGAGCATCCAAGGCGTGGTGGCCGATCTGCGTAAGGTACACGCTCGCTACCAGAAGCCGGTGTTCGTCACCGAGATCGGCATCCGCTCCATGGTCGGTGCACAGCTGGCTCCCTGGGATTGGCAGAAGCAGGTCTGCGATACGCCGGCAAACGCGCAGCTTCAGGCCGACGTGCTCGATCTATGGCTGGATGCACTGACTCCGCAGCCTTGGGTCAGCGGCTTGCTGGTGTGGAACTGGTGCAGCGATCCCTATGCGGGCGGGCGTTTCGATACCGATTACACAGTACAAAACAAGCCGGCCCAGACCGTACTGAGATGTCACTGGGTTGGGCCGTGCGCTGCGGAGAAAAAATAAGGGACGGGTCGCGCCGGACGCACGACCCGTTTTGTTATGCCGAGGCCGCGAAAGCGGCCTTCATCTTGCCGAGTGCTTTTTGCTCGATCTGGCGGATGCGTTCTGCCGATACACCGAACTCGGCGGCCAAGTCGTGCAGTGTGGCGGCATCGCCTTCGCACAGCCAGCGGGCCTCGACGATGCGGCGGCTGCGCTCGTCCAGCGAGGCCAGCGCTTGCGCCAAACCTTCGGTCTGGAGGTGCTCCAGCTCACTGCGTTCCAGCAGACGAGAAGGTTCGTCCGAACTGTCCGCCGTCAGATAAGCGATGGGCGCATAGCTGTGATCGTCTTCGTCGGCGGTGGGGTCGAGCGGGATGTCGTGTCCGTTGAAGCGAGCTTCCATCTCGATCACATCGTCGCGGCTGACGTTCAACTCCTGCGCGATGGCATCGACCTGCTGCGGTTTCAGCGTCTCCAAACCCTGCTTCATGCTGCGCAGATTGAAGAATAATTTGCGCTGCGCCTTGGTGGTGGCGATCTTGACCATGCGCCAGTTGCGCAGCACGTATTCGTGGATCTCGGCCTTGATCCAGTGCAGGGCGAAAGACACCAGACGCACGCCCCGGGTCGGGTCGTAGCGTTTCACGGCCTTCATCAGGCCGATGTTGCCTTCTTGGATCAGATCACCTTGTGGCAAACCGTACCCGGCGTAACCGCGCGCCACGCTGACCACCACGCGCAGGTGCGACAGCACCAAGTCGCGCGCAGCGTCCAAATCGTTGTCGCGGCGGAAACGGGTCGCCAATTCGATCTCTTCTTCCTGCGTCAGGAGCGGAAAGCTGTTCACGGTATGAACGTAGCTCTCCAGACTGCCTGTGGCAGAGGGCATAGCCAGCATCAAACTTTTGCTCATCTTCAGTTCCTCCCGGTGATGAATATTAGCACTCCAAGTATATGAGTGCCAGACTCGGGAAAAGTTTAACGTGGTTCGATGTGTCTGAGGTGTTGGGTGACGGACAGCCAAGCGCCCAGCCAGCCCAGATAGGCGGAGAACAGCAGCAGAGAGATGCTGTCACGGATCGCCAGATGATGCAGCGTAAAGCTGCTGGAATAAAGCTCGGCCAAGTCGCGCACGCCAGTGTTCAGTACGGTCAGGCTGGCGGCGATGATGATCCATGCGGCCAACCCGCCCAGCAGACCTTGCAGCAGACCGTAGTAGATGAAGGGGCGACGGATGAAAGCGTGGGTCGCGCCGATCAGCTTGGCGATCTCGATCTCCTCTTTTTGGGTGAGGATCTGCAAACGGATGGTGTTGAAGGTGATGGCGGTGAGCGCGATGCTGAGCAGGGTGGCGAGGATCAGCGCGGCCAGTTCGCCGAAGTGCAGCAGCGCCTCCAGTTTGCGCGCCCAGGCCGAGTCGAGCTGGACGTGATCGACATTGGGCCACACCTTCAACTGATCGCGCAGCGATTCCAGACTGGCGACATCGGCCTTTTTCGGGAACACGATGTAGGCATCCGGCAGCGGATTCTGGTTGAGTCCACCGATCACGTCGCTCAACTCAGTGCTGCGCTTGAGCTGCTCCAGCGCGTCGTTGCGCGGGATGAACTCGATGCGGGAGACGCTGGCCAAATTGCGTAGCTGTTCGCCGGTCTGCGCCGAGTCGCCCGGTGTCGAAGTCAGCGAGAGGAACACGCTGATCTGCGGCGTGCCGGAGAATTCGTTGAGCAGGCCCTGCACGTTTTGCAGCAGCACGTACAGCCCGGTCGGCAGGCTGAGGGCGATGCCGATGACCAGAATGTTGAACAGGCTGTTGATCGGGGTGGCGGCCAGGCGGCGCAGCGCGAATTGCAGTACGCGGCCATGTCGGGGGAGCCAGTTGGTCATGCCTGCAACTCCCCGTGCTTCAGCGTCAGTGTGCGACCGACGTGATGGTTCAGGATGTTCTCATCGTGGGTGGAGATCATCAGTGTTACGCCGATCTGATGCAGGGAATGGAAGATGTTCATGATCTCGGTCGCGTATTCCGTATCCAGATTGCCGGTCGGTTCGTCTGCCAGCAGGATGGTGGGGCGATTGACGATGGCGCGGGCGATACACAGCCGCTGCTGCTCGCCGCCGGAAAGCGCGATGGGGTTGGCGCGCTCACGGTTGAGCAGGCCGACCTTGTCCAGCGCAGCACGGGCGCGGCGCGCGCTCTCGCGGTGATCGAAGTCGCAGATCTGCAAAGGCAGCAGCACATTGTCCAGCGCGCTGCGGTCGAACAGCAGTTTGTGGTCTTGGAAGATCAGGCCGATGTTGCGGCGCAGGAAAGGAATGGCGTTGCTGCGCATGGTTCCCACGTTCTTACCGCTGACCAGCACGCTGCCGCCGTTGGGACGCTCCAGCGCGGCGGTCAGCTTGAGCAGGGTACTTTTGCCTGCGCCGGAGTGGCCGGCCAGCATCACCATCTCGCCTTCGGCGATCTCGAACGAAACGGCTTTCAGCGCTTCGTGGCCGCCGGGGTAGCGCTTGGAAACTTGCGTGAAGCGGATCATGCGTCCAATCCCAGCAAGGCGGCGACGAACTCTTCCGCCACAAACGGGCGTAGATCGTCCAGCCCTTCGCCCACGCCGATGAAGCGCACGGGTATCGGATGCGCCTTGGCGATGGCGGCGATGACGCCGCCCTTGGCTGTGCCGTCGAGCTTGGTCAGCACCAACCCGGTCACGCCCAGTGCATCGTCGAACGCTTTGGTCTGCGACAGCGCGTTCTGCCCGGTGTTGGCGTCCAGCACCAGCAGCACTTCGTGCGGCGCGTCCGGCAATGCTTTGGCGATGACGCGCTTCACCTTTTTGATCTCTTCCATCAGGTGCGCTTGCGTGGTGAGTCGTCCGGCGGTGTCGGCCAGCACCACGTCGATCTTGCGCGCTTGAGCGGCTTGCACCGCATCGTAGATCACGGCGGCGGCGTCGCCACTCTGTTGGGCGATGACGGTGACGTTGTTGCGCTCACCCCAAGTCATCAGTTGTTCGCGTGCTGCGGCGCGGAAGGTGTCGCCCGCCGCCAGCAGCACCGACTTGCCCTGCGACTGGAAGTGCTTGGCGAGTTTGCCGATGGAGGTGGTCTTGCCTGCGCCGTTCACGCCGCACAGCATGATGACGAAGGGCTGATGCGTGCCGGTGTCGAGTGGCTGGGCCAGCGGCTTGAGCAGTTTGGTCAGGCAGTGGGCCAGCGCTTCTTTGAGTTGGGAGGCCTCGGTCAGGCGTTTTTCCTTCACTTCGCGGCGCAGGTCGGCCAGCAGGAAGCGGGTGGCGTCCATGCCGACATCGGCGGTGATGAGGATGGTTTCCAGCTCCTCGTACAGCTCTTCGTCGATCTTGCCGCCGCCGCTGAACAGGTCGAGCAACTGGCTGCCGGTGCGCGCCAGACCGCTTTTTAGTTTGCCGAACCAGCCGCTGGAGGGCGTGGCTGCGGGCTGGTCGGGAGCAGATTTTTTCAGGAAGCCAAACATAGTCGGAGTATCACAAATGACGCATAATGCGCGCTTTCTCGCGGCGGGCCGCCGCCGCCGGTATTCTATTCGGATTGACTCAGTTGGGCTAGACAAATGAACCTGCGATTTCCCCTGATGTTGTTGATGGCCTGGGGCGTGCAAACCGCCCAAGCCGAAGTGTTTGAGCAGCGCCTTGCCAATGGACTGAAAGTGATCGTCAAAGAGGATCACCGCGCGCCGGTGTTGGTGCAGCAAGTCTGGTATCGCGCAGGCAGTATGGACGAGCGCACCGGCACGACCGGCGTGGCGCACGTGCTGGAACACATGATGTTCAAGGGCACGAAGACCGTGCCGGTGGGCGAGTTCTCGCGGCGTATCGCGGCGGCGGGCGGACGCGAGAACGCCTTCACCAGCTACGACTACACCGCCTATTTCCAGCAGTTGCACAAATCCCGGTTGCCGCTGGCGATGCAGCTCGAATCGGATCGGATGCAGAATCTGAATCTGTCCGATGCCGAATTCGCCAAAGAGATCAAGGTGGTGATGGAGGAGCGCCGGATGCGCACCGACGACGATGCCCATGCCATGTTGCAGGAGCGGATGCTGGCCACGGTGTTTCAGGAGCATCCCTACCACAGCCCGGTGATCGGCTGGATGAACGACTTGGAGAATCTGAGCGCAGGCGACGCCCGCGCTTGGTATCAGCGCTGGTATGTGCCGAACAACGCGGTGCTGGTGGTGGCGGGCGACGTGAAGGCGAAGGAGATCTTCGCGCTGGCGCAACGCTATTACGGTGCGATCCCGGCGCGAGCCTTGCCGGTTCGCAAGAACTACCTCGAATCCGAGCAGCTCGGCATGAAGCGGCTGGTGGTCAAAGCGCCCGCCGAACTGCCTTATCTGGAGATGGCTTACCACGCGCCGGTGTTGCGCGATGCCGAGCACGACTGGAAACCTTACGCGCTGGAAGTGCTGGCAGGCGTGCTGGACGGCAACGAATCAGCACGCTTGAATCAGGCGCTGGTGCGTGAGCAGCAGCTCGCCAGCAGCGTGGGTGCGGGTTACGACTCTGTGTCGCGCGGCCCCGGTTTATTCACCCTGACCGGTACGCCGTCCGAGGGTCGGACGGTGGAGGAGTTGGAGGCCGGGCTGCGTCTGCAAGTGGCGAAACTGGTCAACGAAGGGGTGAGCGAAGAAGAGCTGAGACGGGTCAAGGCGCAAGTGACTGCCAATGAAGTGTATCAGCGCGACTCGGTGTTCTATCAGGCGATGCAGATCGGCCAGTTGGAAAGCGTCGGTCTGTCATACAAGGACATTCCGCTGATGCTCAAGGGCATTCAGGCGGTGACGGCGGAACAGGTGGTCGAGGTGGCGCGCGAACTGCTCAAAGACGATAACCTGACCGTGGCGGTGCTCGATCCGCAGCCGCTATCCGGCAAATCCAGACGCACCGTTCCGGCAGGAGGTTTCCATGCGCACTAAATTTTTGATCGCCCTGCTGGGGTTGATCGCCATCACGCCGGTTTGGGCCGGCCCGCAGATCCAGCAATGGAAGACGGCGGCAGGCACGCAAGTCCTGTTCGTCGAGAACCATGACCTGCCCATGTTGGATGTGGCGGTCAATTTCGTGGCGGGCAGCAGTCTGGACGCTCCGGGGCGTTCCGGTGTGGCCGGTCTGACGCACTATCTGCTCGATCATGGCGTGCAGGGGCTGAACGAAGACGAGTTGGCGAAGCGGCTGGCGGATGTCGGCGCGCAACTCGGCGGCAGTTTCGAGCAGGATAGGGCGGCGATCACGCTGCGTACGCTGAGCAGTGCGGCGGAGCGCGAGCAGGCGCTGGACATCATGGCGCGCGTGGTGCAACAGCCGACCTTTCCCGAGGACGTGCTGGTGCGGGAGAAAGCCCGGCTGGTCGCCGCCCTGAAGGAGTCGGAGACCAAGCCGGAGAGCATCTCGGACAAAGCCTTGCATAAGGCAGTGTTCGGTCAACATCCGTACGCTTTGCCGACTTCCGGCGAGCTGGCTGATGTGGAGCTCATTCAGCGCGAGGCGGTGGTCGAGTTCTATCGCTGGCACTACGTCGCCGCCAATGCGGTGGTCGCCATCATGGGTGATGTCAGTCGCGTCGAGGCCGAGGCCATTGCGCTGCGCTTGACCGAGCATCTGCCGCAGGGCGGTGTCACGCCGGTGTTGCTGCCCGTCACCATGCAGATCGACGCCACCGAGCAGCGCATCGCTCATCCGGCCAAGCAGAGCCACATCTTGCTGGGCGCGCCCGGCATGGCGCGCAACGACCCGGATTATTTCGCGCTCTACGTCGGCAACTATATTCTGGGCGGTGGCGGCTTCGTCTCGCGGCTGATGCACGAGGTGCGCGAGCAGCGCGGTCTGGCTTACAGCGTTTACAGTTATTTCATCCCGATGAAGCAGCCGGGGCTGTTCCAGATCGGCTTGCAGACGCGCAAGGATCAGGCCGATCAGGCGCTGCTGCTGGTGCGTTCGGTGCTGAAGGATTTCGTCGCCCACGGGCCGACCGAGAAGGAGCTGGTCGCGGCCAAGCAGAACATCATCGGCGGCTTCCCGCTGCGCGTGGACAGCAACCGCAAGATCCTCGACTACCTGAGTCTGATCGGCTTTTATCAGTTGCCGCCGACCTATCTGGATGATTTCACCGGCAAGGTGGAGAAAGTGACGACGGCGCAGATACGCGATGCCTTCGCGCGCCGGGTCGATCCGCGCCGGATGGCGACGGTGATCGTCGGTGCGCCGATGGGAGAAGCAAAATAAACCGCGTGCGCATCATCGGCGGCATTCATCGCAGTCGCTATATCGAGTTCCCGGATGCCACCGGGCTGCGCCCCACGCCTGATCGGGTGCGCGAGACCTTGTTCAACTGGCTGGGGCAGGATCTGTATGGTCTGCGCTGCCTCGATCTCTTCGCCGGTAGTGGCGCCTTGGGGTTCGAGGCCGCTTCGCGCGGGGCAGGGCAGGTGGTGATGGTGGAGAAGAATCGTCAGGTTTTTCAGTCACTGACGGCGAATGTGGCAAAATTGCGGCTGGAGAATGTGGCGCTGCATTGCACGGATGGGCTAGAATTCGCGCGCCGCGAGAGCGGGCCTTACGATGTGGTGTTCCTCGATCCGCCGTTCCAGAGCGAACTTTTGCCTCAGGCGCTGGCGCTGTTGAAGCCGAGGCTGACAGAAACTGGCCGGGCCTACGTCGAATCGGGCGCTGCGTTCGCGCCGCTCCCCGGCTGGCAGGCGGAGAAGAGCGGGCGGGCCGGACAAGTGCATTACCAGTTATTGAGACGCGATGATTAAAGTAATCTATCCCGGAACATTCGACCCCATCACGCGCGGTCACGAGGACGTGGTGCGCCGCGCCGCTGGTTTGTTCGCCGAGGTGGTGGTGGCAGTGGCGCAAAGCCGCCCGCAGACTTTGTTCACCTTGGACGAACGGGTGGACTTGGCGCGGGAGGTGTTCGCCGAATTGCCCAATGTGCGGGTGCTCGGGTTCTCCGGGCTGCTGATGCAGTTCGTGCAGTCGCAGGATGCGCGGGTGGTGTTGCGCGGATTGCGGGCGGTGTCGGATTTCGAATACGAGTTCCAGATGGCGGGGATGAACCGCAAGCTGGACCCGGACGTGGAAACGGTGTTTCTAACTCCGGCAGAGCAATACACTTTTGTTTCGGCGACCATGGTGCGGGAGATCGCGCGCTTTGGTGGCGATGTGAGCAAATTCGTCTCGCCTGCGGTAGCGGCGCGGCTGGCGGCTAAAAAACTTAACTAAGGAGATTGAAATGGCGTTGATGATTACCGATGAATGTATCAATTGCGACGTGTGTGAGCCGGAGTGCCCGAACGAGGCGATCTCCCAAGGCGATTCTATCTACGTGATCGACCCGAACAAATGTACCGAGTGCGTCGGCCACTACGATACTCCGCAGTGCGTGGAAGTGTGCCCGGTGGATTGCATCCCCCACAACCCGGATCACGTGGAAAGCAAGGATCAGTTGATGGCCAAGTACGAAAGACTGGTCGCAGCAAAGAAGTAAGCAGGCTGAGCGATAGCAGGTATGACGAAGGGCGGGATTTTCCCCGCCCTTCGTTTTTTGACGGCTCGTCGGAAGGACGCCGACTTTCGTCGGATGCTCTTGGCGCACCGGAGACTGTTGCAGGAGAATCGCCCAGTGAACAAGCCGGAGCACAGGCGGATTCAGCGGGGTAAACTGGACGGACTTGGGGGGGCGGTGATATGAAGAGACTATTGCTTTGCTGGCTGGCGATCATGCTGGTGGCCTGTGGACAAGACGAGGGTGTATCGACGGCTCCGCAGTTCGCTGAAAAGAAACAGCGGGAAGTGGTCAAGGAATACGTCTTCGCCATCCACCCGCTGCACAATCCCGCCCGCTTGTTCGAGGTCTACGGCCCGCTGATCGATCACCTCAATCGCACCATCCCGGAAGCACGATTCCGTCTGGAGGCTTCGCGCAACTACGAGGAATTCGAGAAAAAGCTGTACGCGAGGCAGTTCGATTTCGCGTTGCCCAACCCTTACCAGACGCTGAATTCGCTGGGGTATGGCTATCACGCCATCGCCAAGATGGGCGACGATTACAAATTCACCGGCGTCATTCTGGTGCGGCGCGACAGCGGCATCCGGCAACCGTCCGACCTCAAGGGCAAGAAGGTGTCGTATCCGGCCAGCACCGCGCTGGCGGCGACCATGATGCCGCAATACTTCTTGCAGACCCACGGGCTGGACGTGAATAGCGACATCGAGAATCTGTATGTCGGTTCGCAGGAGTCCTCCATTATGAACGTCTATCTTGGCAACACGGCGGCGGGCGCGACTTGGCCGTTGCCCTGGGAGGCTTTCCAGAAAGAGCATCCCGATCAGGCGCGCGAGCTGGTGCTCCAATGGGAGACCGAGCCGCTCATCAATAATGGCGTGGTGGCCAGAGACGATGTGCCCGCTGAGTTGGCCCGACGCGTGGCTCAGCAACTCGATACCCTGCATACCAACGAGGAAGGGCGGGCGATCCTCGCGCGTATGCCGCTGTCGCGCTTCGAATTGGCCGACGATCAGCGTTACCGGGTCATCGAGGACTTCCTGCGCCGCTTCCAGCAAAAAGTGCGTCCGTTGAGCGGGGCTGGGAAATGAGTCGTTCCGGTACCTTCCGGCGGCAGATCATCCTGACCTTCGTGGTCGGATTCTTTGTCCTGATCTCGGCGTTCATCGCTTACCGGCTCAACTATGAGAGTGCCGATCGTTACCGCGCCAGCCGCGAAGCGACCACTGGCTTGGCGCAGTCGCTCGCCGTGAGCTCCCTGTCTTGGGTGCTGGCGAACGATGTGGTCGGTTTGCAGGAGGTGGTCAGTTCGTTCAGTAGCTATCCCGACCTGCGTTATGCGATGGTGCTGGCTCCGTCCGGGCGGGTGTTGGCGCACAGCGATGCGCACAAGGTCGGCCAATTCGTCACCGATGAGTCCAGTCTGGCGCTCCTTCAGGCGGCTCCCGGCACGCGGGTGATGGAGGATGACGCCAGCAGCGTCGATGTCGCCGTGCCCATCCAGATCGGCGAACGGCACGTCGGCTGGGCCAGAGTCAGTCTGGGGCGGGCGGGGATCGTCGGCGGTTTGCGCCAGATGCTGTGGAGCGACATCCTGTTCGTGTTGCTCGCTACGGCCTTGTCCTTGCTCGCCGCGATTCTGCTGGCGAACCGGCTGGGACGACGCATCGGCTTGCTGGTGCGGGTGGCCGAGGATGTGCAGGCCGGGAATTTTACCACCCGCGCCCATATCCCCGGTGAGCCGGACGAGATCACCAAGCTGGCGGATAGCCTGAACCAGATGCTGGATGTGCAGGCGCGCAACGAAAAGCAGCTGCGCTCGGCTTCGCGCTACACCCGCACCCTGATCGAGGCCAGCCTCGACCCGCTGGTGACGATCAGTGCGGACGGCAAGATCACCGATGTGAATCAGGCGACCGAGAAAGTGACCGGCTGTGAGCGCGCCGAACTGATCGGCACGGACTTCTCCGATTACTTCACTGAGCCAGTGCAGGCGCGCCGGGGCTACCAGCGAGTCTTCACCGAAGGCTACGTCACCGACTATCCGCTGGCGTTGCGCCACCGCGACGGTCATATCACCGACGTGATGTACAACGCCAGCGTTTACCGCAATGAGACAGGCGAGGTGTTGGGAGTGTTTGCCGCCGCGCGCGACATCACCGAACACAAGCGGGCGGAAGCGATACGCACACAGCTTGCCGCCCTTGTGGAATCGTCCAACGATGCGATCATCGGGAAAACCACTGACGGCATCATTACCAGTTGGAACAAGGGGGCTGAGAGAATATATGGCTACACCGCCGATGAAGTCATCGGCAAGCACATCACGATGCTTGCTCCGCCTTCGCATCACGCCGAGATCCGCGAATTCCTTGAGCAGATATGCAAGGGCGAGACCGTCGTAAACTATGAGTCGGAAAGAATCCGCAAAGACGGAGGGCCGATCCAGATTGCGCTTACCCTTTCGCCCATCCAAGACGCGTCGGGCACCATAAGCGGAATTTCTACCATCGCGCGCGACATCACTGAACGCAAGAAAGCCGAAATGGAGTTGCGCGAACTCAACAATGACTTCGTCACTCTGCTGGAGAACACGGGCGACTTCATCTACTTCAAGGATCACGACAGCCGTTTCCGCTTTTGCAGCCAGACGCTTGCCCGCATCACCGGCCATGCCAGCTGGCGCGACATGATAGGTAAGCATGATCTGGAAGTGTTCCCCGAGGATACGGCGCGCGTCTATTACGAGGAGGAGTTGCCCATCTTCCGTGAAGGCCGTCCGCTGCTGAACAAGACCGATCTCTACTATGACGCGCAGGGTCGACCGGGCTGGGTGAACACCAATAAGTGGCCGGTGTTCGGTGAGGATGGCAAGACGGTGGTGGGCATCTTCGGCATCAGTCGTGACATCACCGAACTTAAACTGGCCGAGGAAAAGATCATCGAACTCAACCGTGATCTGGAGCAGAGGGTGGATGAGCGAACGGCCCAACTGGAAGCGGCCAACAAGGAGTTGGAGGCGTTCTCCTACTCGGTGTCGCACGATCTGCGCACGCCCTTGCGCGCCATCGACGGCTTCTCACGCATCCTGCTGGAAGACTATGTCGATAGGTTGGATGCGGAGGGGCAGCGCCTGCTCAACGTGGTGCGCGACAACACCAAGCGGATGAGCCAGTTGATCGACGACATTTTGCAGTTCTCGCGCACCGGGCGGCTGGAGCTGTCTCCGGTCGAGATCGACATGGATCGGATGGCGCACGAGGTTGCAGAAGAGTTGATGCCTGCCGATAGCCAACTCAAGCTGGAGATAGAATCCCTGCCGCCCGGCCGGGGTGACCGCGCCATGATGCATCAGGTGTTCGTCAACTTGCTGTCCAACGCCATCAAGTTCAGCCGCACGCAGAAAGCGCCTGCGATCAGGGTGGGCTGCACAATCGAAGGTGCAGAAGCGGTCTATTATGTGAGGGACAACGGGGTGGGTTTCGATATGCAGTACGCAGGCAAGCTGTTTGGCGTGTTCCAGCGCCTGCATGGCGTGACCGAGTTCGAGGGGACGGGCATCGGCTTGGCCATCGTCAAACGCATCGTCACCCGCCACGGCGGGCGGGTATGGGCGGAAGGGCGGGTCAACGAGGGTGCGACGATCTATTTTGCTTTACCGATCAAGGAGGCTGAACATGGATGATTTAGCGATGGAAGTGGAGATCCTGTTGGTGGAAGACAATCCGACCGACGCCGAGTTGGCGATCAGGGCGCTGAAGAAGAGCAAGCTCGCCAACAATCTGGTGTGGGTGAAGGACGGCGCAGAGGCGCTGGACTTCGTCTTCGCTGGTGGCGACTACAGCGACCGTCAGGTGGTGAACGGCCCCAAGGTCATCCTGCTGGATTTGCGCCTGCCCAAAGTGGACGGCATGGAGGTGCTGCGCCGGATCAAGGCGGACGAGCGCACCCGTACCATTCCGGTGGTGGTGCTGACCTCGTCCAAGGAAGATCGCGACGTGGCGGAGAGTTACCAGCTCGGCGTCAACAGCTTCATCAGCAAGCCGGTGGAGTTCGAGGAGTTCGCCAAGACAGTGTCCGAACTGGGGATGTACTGGCTGTTGGTCAACCGGCCACCGGTGTCGGCGAAATAACATGCAAGAGGCGGGCATAACGGCCAACTTGCGCATCCTGATGCTGGAGGATGCGCCCACGGACGCAGAGTTGGCGGAGTACGAGCTGCGCAAGGCCGGATTTTCCTATGTCCTGAAGCGGGTGGAGACCCGCAATGAGTTCGTTCAGGCGCTGAGAACCTTTCGGCCCGACATCGTGCTGTCCGACTACAAGCTGCCTGATTTCGACGGCATGTCCGCGTTGCAATTGGTGCAGCAGGATTTTCCTGAGACGCCGGTCATCATGGTCACCGGCGCGCTGTCCGATGTTAGCGCGGTCGAGCTGATCCATGCGGGGGCCAAGGATTATGTGCTGAAAGACCGGTTGGCCAGACTGGCACCTGCGGTGCAGCGTGCCCTGTCGGTGGCGCAGGAGGCGAGGGCGCGCAAGCAGGCCGAGCAGGCGCTGAAGGACAGCGAGGCGAAGTTCCGCGCTCTGGTCGAGTCGAGCAGCGACTGGATATGGGAGATCGACGCGCAAGCCGTCTATACCTACTCCAGCCCGCAGGTGCGTGAGTTGCTGGGATATGCGCCGGAGGAGATCGTAGGCAAGACACCATTCGATCTGATGATGGTGGATGCTGCACCGCAGATGCGGGCGATCTTCGGCGCCATCGTGGCGGAGCGCAGGCCGTTCCGCTTGCTGGAGAACGCCAATCTGCACAAGGATGGCAGAACGATCTTTCTGGAGACCTGTGGTGTCCCTTTCGTCGATGCGGCGGGGAACTTCAGGGGCTTTCGCGGCATAGATCGCGACATCACCGAGCGCAAGCAGGCCGAGCAGGCGCTGAAGGACAGCGCTACGCGCTATACGGCCATCACCGAGAATGCCAATGACGCCATCATCTGTCTGCGTCCCGATGACACCATCGAACTGTGGAACAAGATGGCGCAGCAGATGTTCGGTTTCAGCGCCGAAGAGGCTATCGGTAAGCCCTTGCATGACTTGATCGTGCCGGAACGTTATCGCGCGCTGGCGGCGGCAGGGATGTGCGAGTTCCGCCAGAATGGGACCGGCTACGTGCTGGGCAAGATGATCGAGCTGACCGCCATGCGGCGCGACGGCACGGAGTTCCCCGTCGAGTTGTCGATCTCGGCCATGAGTATCGGCGGGGAGTGGCGCGCCACCGGCATCGTCCGCGACATCAGCGAGCGCAGGCAGGATGAAGAGGCGCTGCTCCGTCTCAATCGCACCTTGCGCGCTTTGAGTGCGGGGAATCATGCGCTGGTGCATGGTGAGGACGAGAAGAGGCTGCTGGAGAGTATGTGTCAGGCCACTACCGAGGGCGGCTATTCACTGGCCTGGGTCGGTTATGCCGTTGATGATGAGCGGAAGAGTGTTGTTCCGATGGCGGTGTCCGGGGTGGCGCGGGGCTATGTCGAGGGACTCGATATAGTCTGGGCCGACCAGCCGCTGGGGGGTGGGCCGACGGGAGCTGCCGTGCGCACCGGGCAGACCCAGATCGCCTACGACATCAAGAACGATCCCCGCATGACTCCTTGGCGGGAAGCCGCCTCTCGTTATGGTTTCGCATCGAGCATCGCGCTGCCGTTGAAGGACAACGGCAAGGTTTTTGGCGTCCTGACGATCTACGCGGCGGAGCCGGAGGCCTTTGGGGCTGACCAGATCGCCCTGCTGGAGGAGATGGCGGGCGACCTGACCTTCGGTATCGTGAACCTGCGCACCCGCAAGGAGCGCGACGAGGCCGTGAAAGAGCGTCAGCATTATGTCGAGCGCCTGCGGGCCAGTTTGGAGGACGCTTTGCAGGCCATCGCGGCCACGGTCGAGATGCGCGATCCCTATACCGCCGGGCATCAGCGACGGATGGCCGGATTGGCTGCGGCCATCGCGCGTGATCTGGGGCTGCCGGAGGAACAGGTGCATGGCATCCATCTGGCCGGTATCGTGCATGATCTGGGCAAGATCAACGTCCCGGCCGAGATCCTGAGCAAACCCGGCGTGTTGAGCGGAATCGAGTACAGCCTCATCAAGATCCATCCTCAGGCTGGTTACGAGATCCTCAAAGGCATCGAGTTTCCTTGGCCCATCGCGCAGGCGGTGCTGCAACATCACGAACGGCTGGATGGTTCCGGCTATCCGCAAGGACTGAAAGATGAGCAGATTCTGCTTGAGGCGAAGATCTTGGCCGTGGCTGACGTGGTCGAAGCGATGTCGTCGCATCGGCCTTATCGAGCGGGGCTGGGCTTGGAGCGGGCGCTGGCGGAGATCGCCGGGCAGCGCGGTGTGTTGTACGACCCCGCTGTGGTGGATTGCTGTCTGGCGCTGTTCCGGGAAAAACACTACACCTTCCCGTCTGAGGCGCAGCGCGAATCGTTCTCACCGCAAGGGAAGTGAACCGGGCCCTTTGTCTCTTTTGCGGAGGGTAGAGGCCGCCTAGTTTTGTGGTTTGGGTGCCGGGCGTTTGCCGATCTTGACCTGCGCGGCGACCTCGGTCTGGTTGCGCAGCAGCTTAAGTGTGGCGACTTTGCCCGGTGCCAGCGAAGCGATGGTCTCCAGCATCGAGCTGGAGTCGGTCAGTTCTTGTTCGCCCACCGCGACGAGGATGTCGCCGGGTTTGACGCCCGCTTGCTCCGCCGGGCCGCCGCGTACGACTTCAGAGATCAGCACCCCCTGCGAGTTGGGCAGCTTGAACGACTCGGCCAGTTCCGGTGAGATCTCCTGCACCGCCACTCCGATCCAGCCGCGCGTGACCGAACCGTTCTGGATGATCTGCTCCATGATCTTCTTGGCGGTGCTCACCGGGATGGCGAAGCCGATACCCAGCGAGCCGCCGTTGGGCGAGTAGATGGCGCTGTTGATGCCGATCAGATTGCCCTCGGCATCCGCCAGCGCGCCGCCGGAGTTGCCGGGGTTGATCGCCGCATCGGTCTGGATGAAGTTCTCGAAGGTACTCAAACCGAGGTGGTTGCGCTTGAGTGCGCTGACGATGCCCATGGTGACGGTCTGGCCGACGCCGAAGGGGTTGCCGATGGCCAGCACGATGTCGCCGACATGGGCTTGGTCGGAGTGGCCGAAGGTCACGGCGGGCAGCGTGCCGGGCAGTTCGATCTTGATGACGGCGAGGTCGGTCTCCGGGTCGGATCCTATGGTGCGGGCCTTGGCGGTGCGACCGTCCGCCAGCGCGACTTCGATCTGGTCGGCGGCTTCGACCACGTGGTGATTAGTAAGGATGTAGCCGTCGTTGCTGACAATGACGCCGGAGCCTAGGCTGGAACTGCGCTGAGTCGCGCCCTCATCCATCTGGTCACCGAAGAAAAAGCGGAAGCGCGGGTCGTTCTGCATGGGATTGACCTTGATCTCCGTGCTGGTGTAGATGTTCACCACGGCAGGCATCACGCGCTTGGCCGCTTCGCTGAACCCGGCGGACGGCAGTTTGCCACCCTCGTCGGTGGCGTCTTCATGCAGGGTGACGATGCCGCCCGTGCGCGCCGAGTGGGGCAGCAGGCTGGGTTTCAGGGTGAGTACGACGAATAGGATCGCGAGGCCGATGGTGGTGGCTTGGGCGAACAGGAGCCAGTATTTACGCATGTTATGATGCCGCAGCTTGGTCTAAGGGAGTCAATCAATGTTGCTGACAGAGTTGCGCGATTATATAGAAACCCTGCTGGAGACAGGCCGTTTTCGTGACTACTGCCCGAACGGCGTGCAGGTCGAAGGGCGCGGCGAAGTGCGCCGCATCGCGCTTGGCGTGTCGGCCTCTCAGCGTCTGCTGGATGCCGCCGTCGCTTGGGGGGCGGATGCGGTGCTGGTGCATCACGGCTACTTCTGGCGCGGCGAGAATCCTGCCATCAGTGGCATCAAGAAACGGCGCATCGGATTGCTGTTGCAGCACGATGTCAGTTTGCTGGCCTATCATCTGCCGCTGGATGCGCATCCTGAGTTGGGTAACAACGCGCAACTGGCACGGCGGCTGGGCTTTGTTGAGCAGGGCTGTTTCGGCGAACAGAACATCGCCGTTCACGGTGAGTTGGAGCGTCCTCTGACGCTGGATGCGCTGGCGGCGCGCATCTCCGAGCAGTATGCTCGCCCGCCGCTGGTGATCGGCGAGGGAGGGCGGACGCTGCGCCGTATCGCTTGGTGCAGCGGTGGCGGGCAGGATTATTTCGAGCAGGCTGTGGCGTTGGGAGTGGATGCATTCCTGACCGGAGAGATCTCCGAACGGCACGTTCACCTAGCCGAAGAGACCGGCGTGGCTTTCATCGCCGCTGGACATCACGCCACCGAACGGGATGGGGTACAAGCGCTGGGCGCGCATCTTGCCGCGAGATTTGGTCTGGAGTGTCGCTTCTTCGATCAGCCGAATCCTGTCTGACCGGCTCTGGCGGCAGGTCGGTCAGACGTGCTTCAGCCTCTGGTATATCTCCAGCACACGGGGCAGGGCGCGGTGCAGGGCGGCTACCACGGTCGGGTCGAAGTGCTTGCCGGCGTCTTGGCTGATGGTGTCCAGCGCTTTTTCCATCGGCCATGCGTCTTTGTAGGGGCGCTTGGAGGTGAGGGCGTCCAGCACGTCGGCGACGGCGATGATGCGGGCCGCCAGCGGGATGGCGTCGCCCTTCAGGCCGGCAGGGTAGCCGCTGCCGTCGAACTTTTCGTGGTGACTTTCGGCGATCTCGATGCCGATCTGGAAAATGCTGTGGCCCAGCGTCTTCATCTGCTCTTCGCTACGGCGCAGGACGCCGCCGCCGATCACCGGGTGGCGCTCCATCTCGGCGCGCTCTGCTGCATCCAGTCGTCCCGGTTTCAGCAGAATGTCATCACGGATGCCGACCTTGCCGATGTCGTGCATGGGGGCGAAGCGGAACACATCTCTGACGAAAGCCGGGGTGATGTGTTCGCGGCAGGCGGGGTCGCGGCCCAGCTCTTCGGTGAGGATGGCGGAATAGAGGCTCATGCGCACCAGATGGTCGCCGGTTTCAGGGTCGCGGCTTTCGGCCAGTTTCGCTAATCCTTCGACGGCGGCCACGATCAGTCCTTCCATGACGATGGTCTTTTCCAGAATGTGGGCGATCTGTGCGGCAAGGTTGCTGAGGAACTCGACATGCTGCGGGGGGTAGGCGGCAGCTTGGGATGACGCGAACACCAACAGGGTTTCGCCGCCCCCGCTTTGCTTCAGCGGGATGAACAGGGCGGAATGTTTGCCGTCCTCGGCCAGCTTGGTCAGCAGCGAGGCGGTGTCTGGGGTGTCCAGTTCGGCTAAGGCGAGCGCGCTGCCTTGGTTCAGTGCGGCCTCCAGCGCGCTGAGGGCGAATTCGAAGCGCTCGTTCTCTTTCAGCTTGCTGGGCGTGTCGCTGTAAAGTCGCTCCAGTACGATTTGGCGGCGATCCGGTGTCAGCATGAGTACGCCGACCCACTCTACCGGCAGGAAGGTGCGGAACTCTTCGCAGACGAAATGCAGTGCATCGTGCAGATTGGTTCCCCGGCTGATGCGGTCGGTGAGGCGGAACATGCCGCGCATTCGGTCTGACAGCTGGTTGAAGGCGAGTGTCATGCGACCGATCTCGTTATCCGCTGCCAAGGGCAGCTGATAACCTAGGTCGCCATTGGCGACGCGGGAGAATCCGTCCACGGTCTGGGTGAGCGGACGCAGTATCTTGCGGTATACCAGCACGGCGATCAGTGCGGTCAGTAGGGTGGTCGCCAACAGGGCAAGTTGGTTGAACAGGCGGATGCTGGCGAGTTTGCCTTCCATCATGCGCTGGAAGGCGCGGCTGAGATTGTCCGCCGAGCGGGCCAGTGCCTCGCCGTTCTGTACGGCGTAACGGGCGGCGATCAGGTCGGGATTGCGCGGGTTCGCGTCCATCACGCGCTTCATGCCGTCGCGGAACTCTTCCCAGGCGGCGGCGCTGACATCCAGTTGATTGCGCGAGTGCTGATCCCAGTTGCAGGTCAGCGGCTCATCCAGCCCGGTGATTTCGGGGTCGAGGCGACGGTTGCGGAAGCCGGTCATGATCTTGTCGTACAACACCATGCTTTGTTCTAGGTTCTGCGAATACAGGTCGGAGCCGGATTGATTCTGCAATAGGCTGAGAGCGCCGCGCTCTTTCAGGTAGTTCTGTGATTGATACAGCAGGCTGTGGCTGATCACACGGGTCTGTCCGGCGAGATTGAGGATCTCGTAGTCGTGTTTGCGCAAGCCGATCTCATACAGGGTAAAACCGACCGCGCCGACTTGCAGCGAGAATAGTGCCAGCAGGGCGAGGCTGATGCGGAAGCGGATAGAGTTATACCAAGGAAATCGCAACTTCAGTCCCTCGCATCTCTTTGGTTGGGTAATGAGGCGCTAGTTTCTGGCATGGGAGAGCTGGAACTCTTCGATGCCTTCGTTCTGCGTCAGTTTGCTGGCCAGCAGGTTGAGATCGGCCATCTGGTTGTGGCTCATGGCGATGGCGACGAAGCGCCATTCCACTTTGCCGTCTTGCAGGGCGACCGTCAGTGTGCCTTCGGCGATCCTGTAGTCGTAGTCGGCCAGCAGGTTGTGCAGGTTGCCGCGATGGGGTTCGTGTCCGGCTTTGAAATGCAGCACGATGGAGATGGCCTTGCGCGAGGGTAGCCAGTCTTCCAGCTTGGCGATCCACATCATGCAGGAGGCTGCGAGCAGGGCGAGCAGGATGGCGGCAAAGTAGAAGCCCACGCCGACCATGATGCCGATGGCGCTGGAGGCCCAGATCGAGGCGGCGGTGGTCAGGCCGCTGATGTTCAAGCCTTCTTTCATGATGACGCCTGCGCCGAGGAAACCGATGCCGGTGACGACGCCCTGAATGACGCGGGTCGGGTCGGCGCCGAGTCCGCTGGATACGCCGCCGCCGAACCAGTAGGAGGGGAAGCCCGCGATCACGGTCAGGGCGGCGGAGGCCATGCAGACCAAGCCGTAGGTGCGCATCCCGGCCGCACGTCCGTGGTAGGAGCGTTCGTAACCGACGAGCAGGCCGAGCAGCAGCGCGCCGAACAGGTTGAGGAAAATGGTGACGTTGATCGCGAGTTCTGGTGTGGACCAGTAAGCGCTGAGTGTGTCGTGGCTGAGAGGATCCATCGAATTAGGGTGCTTCGTCCGTTTCGTTCGTTTTGGTCAGGCCGGTCAATGATAGCAAACGGTTCTTGGCGTGGAGTAGCTTTTGCGCGTGCGCGCCTAGGTGCATCAGAGCAGTGAGGTCTTCGGCGCTCAGTTTCTGGATGTCGATGAACCATTCGTTGGACATGGAGATCAGGTCATACATGGCCTGCATCCGGCGATGGAAATGCTCGTCTTCAGGTGTGACTTTTGGGTCGAGCAGGCATTCGCGCAATACGGACAGGGTGGGGACGACTTCGCGGCGGCGGCGCTCGTCCGCCAGTGTGCGGAATATTTCCCAGACATCGTCCGGTGCTTTGAAGTATTCGCGGCGGTCGCCGGGGCGGAACTCAGAGCGCAGCAGCCGCCAACTTTGTAATTCCTTCAAGCCCATGCTGACATTGGAGCGGGAAAACGAAAGCAGATGAGTGATGTCGTCCGCGTTCAATGGGACATGAGAGATGTAGACGAGGGCGTAAATCTGACCGACGGTGCGGCTGATCCCCCAGCGACTACCCATTTCTCCAAAGTGATGTATAAACCGCCAGGCGGTGTCGGATAGGTTTTCTGATTGCATTCCCGAACTTTCAAGGATTTTTGAAATTAATGCAACTTGTTTGTGGGTAAGGTTTTTTGAGCTGGATTTTGGAGGGTGTCTCGGTCTGCGCGTTGACATCATCATTTGAAGTGGGGATTATGTAGAGCCGATTTGTGTAGTTCGGGTGTAGGACTGTGTTTGGTAATTGTTGTGGGGCAGCGCCAATCCGCTGCATCGGTTGGCCTGATTGATTCTGTCTTTAGTTTGATGGGACTAACGTACAGGTGTAACGGGGAGATAGTATGAAAATTAGAATGTTGCTGGGCGGGGCGATGCTGTCCATGCTCACACTCAATGCATGGGCTGCAAACGAATCAACTGCCGCAGGGCAGGCAGCAGCCAGTGCGCTCGGGAGCGGAGAGGTGAGTTTCAAGAATGATGTTCAACCTATTCTTCACGATTATTGCTTGAGTTGTCACTCGCCTGGAGGCAAGGGTTTCCTCAAGAGTGGCTTGGATATGACTTCATACGAAGGGCTGATGAAGGGAACCCAATTTGGTCCCGTGGTACTCCCCGGCAACAGCGAAGAGAGTACCTTCACCAAGTTGCTGACGGGCACCAACAAAGGTCTGAAGATGCCTTTCGGGTTGAACGCCGCAGGTACTCTGGATCGTCAATACATCTTGACCTTGCGCAGATGGGTCAAGCAAGGCGCTAAAAATAACTAAGAGCGGTCTAGGTGGACGGGGTGAGTTCTCCTTCGTCGCCTAACGACCTCTCGCAATAGCTGCGCTGGCTCAGGCTGTTACGATTAATTACGTTTTACTGAAGGGATGAGAGATATGACTGATAAAGTAGATCACAGCAAGCGACGACTCTTGATCGCCGCTACGGCTGCGGCGGGTGGGGTGGCGGCGGCGGGTGCGGGCGCACCCATCGTCATGAGCTTGATGCCGAGCGAACGCGCTAAAGCAGCGGGCGCGCCAGTCGAGGTGGACATCGGTGCGATCGAGCCGGGCACGATGATGAACGTCGAGTGGCAAGGCAAGCCAGTCTGGGTGGTGCGTCGCACCAAGGAAATGCTGGACACGCTGACCAAGCATGATGATGAGTTGGTCGATCCGGGTTCGGACAGCTCTGCGCAGCCTGAGTACTGCAAGAATCCGACGCGCTCCATCAAGCCTGAATATCTAGTGGTGCTGGGTATCTGTACTCACCTTGGTTGTTCGCCGACTTTCCGTCCTGAGCCAGGGGCTGCCGACATCAGCACAACTTGGCCGGGCGGCTGGTTCTGTCCATGCCACGGTTCCCGTTATGACTTGTCCGCGCGTGTTTACAAGAACGTGCCTGCGCCGGCCAACATGATGATTCCGCCGCACAAATACTTGAGCGAGACACGTTTGCTGATTGGCGACGATAGCAAGGGAGGCGCAGCATGAGCAACTTGGCAACCAAACTGGTCGGCTGGATCGATGAACGCTTTCCTCTGGTTTCGACTTGGAAGGGGCATCTGTCCGAATACTACGCGCCGAAGAACTTCAACTTCTGGTATTTCTTCGGCGGCCTTGCGCTGCTGATTCTGGTCATTCAGATCCTGTCAGGCATCTTCCTGACCATGAGCTACAAGCCGGATGCGGTGTTTGCCTTCGCCTCCGTTGAGTACATCATGCGTGACGTGCAATGGGGCTGGCTGTTGCGTTATGCCCACTCCACCGGTGCATCGATGTTCTTCATCGTGATCTATCTGCACATGTTCCGTGGTCTGATGTACGGTTCGTACCGCAAACCGCGCGAATTGCTGTGGATCATCGGCATGATCATCTACTTGGCGTTGATGGCAGAAGCCTTCATGGGCTATCTGTTGCCGTGGGGGCAGATGTCGTTCTGGGGTGCTCAGGTGATCGTGAATCTGTTCGCATCCGTACCGTTCGTCGGCCCTGACTTGGCGATTCTGATTCGTGGTGACTTCGTAGTCTCCGACGCGACTCTGAACCGCTTCTTCGCGCTGCACGTGGTCGCGATTCCGTTGGTACTGGTCGGTATCATTGCTGCACACTTGATCGCTCTGCACGAAGTGGGTTCCAACAACCCAGACGGTGTTGAAATCAAGAAACACAAGGACGCAAACGGCAAGCCTCTGGATGGCATCCCTTTCTTCCCGTATCTGGTCATCAAGGATGCAGTGGCGGCAGTGGCCTTCCTGATCGTGTTCTGTGCCGTGATTTTCTTTGCGCCTGAGATCGGTGGTTACTTCCTCGAAGCGAACAACTTCATCCCGGCTAACCCGATGAAGACACCTGAGCACATCGCGCCAGTGTGGTACTTCACCCCGTACTACGCCATCCTGCGTGCAGTGCCTCCGATGTTCGGTTCGCCTTTGCCCGGCGTGATCGCGATGGGTATCGCTACCGTGATCTTCTTCCTGTTGCCCTGGCTGGATCGCGGCAAAGTGAAGTCGATCCGCTATCGCGGCCCGATCTACAAGACATTCTTGGCAGCGTTCGTAGTCAGCTTCATCGGTCTCGGTTATCTGGGATTGATGCCTGCTACTCCGACCTACACCACGATCTCGCGCGTTCTGTCGGTTGTGTACTTTGCATTCTTCCTGTTGATGCCCTGGTACACCAAGATCGACAAGTGCAAGCCCGAGCCTGATCGTGTGACGTCCAAATAATTAAGAGAGGATCGTTGACATGAATGTAATCAAAAAACTATGGATGTTGGCTTTGCTGGTGGCAGTGCCGACTGCGGCGCTGGCTAACAGCGAGGTTCATCTGGACAAGGCTCCGGTCAATCTGCAAGATCAAGCATCTTTGCAGCGTGGCGCGAAACTGTTCACCTCTCGCTGTCTGGCTTGCCACAGTGCTTCTTACATGCGTTACAACCGCTTGCGCGACCTCGGCTTCGTCGAGGCCGACATCAAGAAGGAGTTGTCGTTGCCGGAAGATGTGAAGCTGGGTTCGACCATGCAAGCTGCGATGGACTCCAACTCTGCCAAGCTGGCTTTTGGCGTAGCGCCTCCTGACCTGAGCGTGATCTCGCGTTCGCGTAGCCCAGATTGGATCTACACCTATCTGCGCACTTTCTACGTGGATTCGAGCCGCCCCAGCGGTTGGAACAACACGACATTCCCTAATGTGGGTATGCCGTTTGCTCTGTCCGACCTGCAAGGTTCGCAAGCTCTGGAAGTAGAGAAGCATGGCGAGCACGACATCAAGAAGCTAGTGATGCAGACCCCCGGCACGATGAATCAGGCTGAGTACGACAAGACTGTTGGCGACTTGGTCAACTATCTGGTGTACATGGGCGAGCCAGCCAAGCTGGTGCGTAGCCAGATCGGTTGGTGGGTGCTAGCCTTCTTGTCTCTCCTCTTGGTGCTGGTTTATGCACTGAAACGGGAAATCTGGAAGGATATCCACTAAGCTGATTGAATCTTCTGGCTGATTTGTGGTAATTTCCGCCTCGTTTTGAAGCGCCATCATGGCGGAGCCTCTCGCTCCGCCTTTTGGTTTTTTAATGTAACCCAGTTTTCGGTGGTTTTTTATGATGACACTTTACTCAGGGACAACCTGTCCCTTCAGCCAGCGCAGCCGCATCGTGCTGTATGAAAAGGGTATGGATTTTCAGATCGTAGACGTGGATGTGTTCAACAAGCCTGAAGATATCGCCGTCATCAATCCCTACGGTAAGGTTCCGGCGCTGGTTGAGCGCGACCTGATCTTGTACGAAGCGAACATCATCAATGAATACATTGATGAACGCTTTCCCCACCCGCAACTGATGCCAGCCGACCCCGTCGCGCGTGCGCGTGCGCGGCTGTTCTTGCATCGCTTCGAGCAGGAGCTGTTTCGCTATATCGAGGACATTGAAAGTGGTGTGGCGAAGACGGCAGAAAAGGGCCGCCAAGCGATACGCGATAACCTGACACAGATCGCTCCCCTGTTCGTCAAACAGAAATACATGCTGGGCGATGACTATTCCATGTTGGATGTGGCTATCGCGCCCTTGTTGTGGCGTCTTGACCACTACGGCATCCAGTTGGGCAAAGAAGCTGCACCGCTGATGAAATATGCCGAACGTCTGTTCTCGCGCCCGGCCTATATCGAAGCGATGACGCCTTCTGAAAAAGCGATGCGCAAGTGAACGAGTTGTCTACCAAGCCGTACCTGATACGTGCGATCTATGACTGGTGCGCCGATAGTGGCTATACACCCTATCTGGCGGTGCGGGTGGATGCGAATACCCGCGTGCCGATGAGCTTTGTCCGCAACGGTGAGATCGTGCTCAACATCAGTATGGATGCGGTGCGCAACCTGCACCTCGGCAATGAGGAGATCACTTGCGGCGGTCGCTTCGGCGGAGTCCCTTTCGATCTTCTCGTTCCCATCGAGGCTGTCATCGGTATCTTCTCCAAAGAGACTGGGAACGGTTTGGTGTTCCAGGGCAACGAGTCGACGCGAGTAGGCCCGGAGACGGCTGGCGACGAACCGCCCGAGCCGCCCACCACGCCCAACAAGCCACAACTCCGCATCGTCAAATAAGTTGACTGTTTTGCTTGTGAACTTCTCGCGCCTTGCTGTAGTCTGAGCACTGTCGTTTAACCGTTCAATTTCGGAGGAACTCATGCAATACCAAAATCCCCCTGTCATTCAGACCGGCTCTTTTGCACTCACCCAGAATCGGGTGCTGCGCAACACCTACATGATGCTTGCCCTGACCATGGTTCCCACCGTGATCGGCGCACTGATCGGCATGTCGATCAACTTCTCCTTCATGGCCGAACACCCCATCATTTCTTCACTGCTGATGTTCGGCGCGATGATGGGCATGATGTTTGCCGTCAGCGCTCTGCGCAACAGTGGCTGGGGTGTGGTCGCTCTGTTGGGCTTCACCTTCGTTGCCGGGATGCTGCTCGGCCCCATCCTGCAAGTCGCCCTGCATCTCCGCAACGGCTCGCAACTAGTCGGCATGGCGGCAGGCGGCACGGGGCTGATCTTCTTCGGCTTGGCTACACTGGCCACCGTGACCAAGAAGGATTTCAGCTTCATGGGCAAGTTCCTGTTCATCGGCGTGATCCTGCTGATCGTGGCCTCGCTGGCGAACATCTTCTTCCAGATCCCGGCCCTCAGTCTGACTATCTCCGCCATCGCGGTGATGATTTTCTCGGCCTACATCCTGTTCGACATCAGCCAGATCATCCACGGCGGCGAAACTAACTACGTGATGGCGACGATGGCGTTGTATCTCGACATCTACAACATCTTCGTCAATCTGCTGCAACTGCTGATGGCTTTTGGCGGCGAACGCGACTGACCTGATCAGCCGCCTTGCGGGAGTGAAAAAGGCGACCTTGGGTCGCCTTTTTCTTGTGTTACTTTAAGGAGCAAACATGCAACTCGACGTATTTCTACAACGCCTCAGCGCTGTCCCGGAAACCATCGCCTTCGCTGACACCATCGCCGTCATCGAGGCTCACTACGACTTCACGCCCACCGAATTTCGCAACGGCGATCTGCTCAATGCAGCAGGCCAGAACAACGGCTCCTGCAAGATATTCTCGTTCGCCCGCTTGCAACACCTGACCGAGCAGCAGGCCCTGCACTGCTTCGGAGCTTATTACCGGGACGATGTGCTGCAACACCCGGAGGCGACTGACCATCAGAACATTCGTAACTTCATGCGCAGCGGCTGGGCGGGCGTGGTTTTCACTGGTGAGGCGCTGAAACCCAAGCTGTACTCATCCCGCCGGCTCACCTGAAGCCCCGGGTTTGGCCGGGATTCCTAGCTCAGGACTGCTTCGGTTTCCGCTGTTTCGCCGTCACGCGCGGTGCGAGGCGTTCATCGCCGCTGTCGGCGTCCACTAGGTTGCCATCGCCATCCTGTAACGGTTGTTCGAAGTCGTTCCAGCCGCGCACGCCGGTCTTGAGCGAGACGACGTTGCAGTAGCCTAGTTGCCTCAGCACATCGGCGGCGAGCACCGAGCGTTTGCCGGAACGGCAGATCACCACGATCTCTTGCTCGCGGCGGGCGGCCAGCGCGGGAACCGTCTCGTCATAGTCCCATTCGCAGGATTGCTCCAGCACGCCGCGCGGCACGTTGATCGAGCCGGGGATGTGGAGCAGGGCGAACTCTGCCGCTTCGCGCACATCGAGCAGCAGCGGGGCGTCGCCCGCTGTCAGTCGTCGGCTCAGATCCCAAGGCATGATCTCCTGCACGCGCGTCAGCGCCTCCGCGACCAAGTCATCGTAGCGTTTCATCGGGCTTACTCGGCTTTGACGAACACGGCGATCGACTCGACGTGCGATGTGTGCGGGAACATATTCATCACCCCAGCCGCGCGCAAGGTGTAGCCCTTCACATTTACCAGTACCTCAGCGTCGCGCGCCAGTGTGGCCGGATTGCAGGAGACGTAGACGATGCGGCTCGGTGCGGTCTCGGGTGTGATGGCCTTCACCAGCTCCATCGCTCCGTCGCGTGGCGGGTCGATCAGCCATTTGTCGAACTTGCCCAGCGCGGCGAGAGCGGCTTCGTCCATCTCGAACAGGTTCATCGCCTTGAACTCGGTGCTGCCGGAGAGGCCGTTATAGGCGGCGTTCTGTTCGGCGCGTTTCACCAGTGCGGCGCTGCCTTCCACGCCCAGCACCTGTGCGCCGCTGCGTGCGATGGGTAGGGTGAAGTTGCCCAGTCCGCAAAAGAAGTCGGCGATGCGTTCGTGTGCCTGCGGAGCCAGCAGGCGCAGGGCGCGGCTGACCATCAATTGATTCAGCGTGCTGTTGACTTGGGTGAATTCAGTCGGCGCGTAAGGCATGGTCACGCCGAACTCGGGCAGGCTGTAGGTCAGCGCGGGCGCGCCCAGCGGATAGAACGGCACGACGGTCTCCGGGCCTTTGGTTTGTAGCCAGAACTGTACGTTGTGTTCGTCGGCGAAGCGCTTGACCGCCTCTTCGTCGGCGGGCGAGAGCGCTTCCAGAATGCGCAGCACCAGCACATCGACGTGTTCGCCCGAGGCCAACTCGATCTGCGGGATGGCCTCGCGGATGGAGAGCTGTTCGTTCAGGCGTGCCAGTCGCGGTAGCAAGGCGGCGATCTTGGGCGGCAGGATCTCGCAATGCTGCATGTCGGCCACATACTTGCCGTTCTTCTCGCGGAAGCCGACCAGTGTCTTGCCCTTCTTCAGCACGTGCCGCACCGACAGGCGCGCGCGCTGGCGATAGCCCCAGGGCTGTCCGTAGATCGGTGGCAGGATGGACTCCGGTTTCACCTTGCCGATGCGCTGTAAATTGTCTTCCAGCACGCGCTGCTTGACGGCGACCTGTGCGCGCACCTCCAAGTGCTGCATCGAGCAGCCGCCGCACACGCCGAACTGGGCGCACTTGGGGTGTACCCGCACGAAGGAGGGTTTGATGATCTGGCTGACCTTGGCTTGCTCGTAATTGTTCTTCGTGCGATACGAGGAATACGTGACCCGCTCCCCGGTCAGTGCGCCTTCGATAAAGATCACTTTGCCATCGGCGTGCGCCACGCCGCGTCCTTCAAGGTCGAGCGACTCGACCAAAACTTGCTGTGTCATTACTTTCTTCCTGTCATTGATGCCTGAGATTAACGTCCGCCCTGATTGCGATGGGCCGGGTGGGTGAATTCGCGCTTGGCGCCGGCGGCGAGCAGCACGTCATAGAGCTCCGCCTTTTCCATAGGATAGGTGCGGGCGAGCACCGAGTCGCCGTCGATGTCCTTGCGATTGGGGTCGGCGCCGTTGTTGACCAGCAACTCGACCAGTTTTTTGTTGCCATTCTCCACGGCGTACATCAGCGGCGTCTCTTGCCAGCCCCGGTCTACCAGATTCACGTCGGCGCCTTTCTTGATGATGGCGTCGGCGACCTCGGTCAGGCCGAAGGCGCTGGCCAGCGTCAGCGCGCTTACGCCGTGGCTGTCGGTGGCGCGTACGTCAGCGCCTGCGGCGATCAGTTGCTGCGCCGAGGCCGTGTCCAGATGTTCCAGCGCCGACATCAGTGATGTCCAGCCCTCCTTGCCGATTTCGCGGTAGCGCGCGCCGTGCTCTTTCAAGAGCGAGACGAGGCGGCGGTTGCCATTCTTGATGGTGTACATCAGCGGCGAGAAGCCGTTGCAGACTTGGGTGTTGAGTTCGATGCCGTAGCGGATGGCGGCCTCTACATCGTCGATGCGGTTGGAGCGCACCAGTGAGGTCATGATGTCCACGCCGCGTTTGGGCGTGGTCTCGCGCGGGTTCGCTCCCGCTTTGAGTAGCACTTCCAGCGTCGGCCAGTCGCCTTTCTCGGCGGCGTGCAGGATGGGGCTGAACTCCTTCTCGTCCTTGAGGGCCAAGTTCGCTCGGCCATCCAGCAGTGCCTGCACGGCGCTGGCATGGCCGCCCAGTGCGGCGTACATCAGGGCGGTGAAGTTGTAGTGCTGTGAGTTGCGCCGATCGACCTCCGCCCCCTGCGCCAGCAGTTGCCGGACGATGCCTGCATGGCCTTTTTCGGCGGCGAGCATCAGGGCGGTCTGCCCGTTGCGGGCGAACTTGATGTCGGCGCCAGTCTTGAGTAGTTCGGCGACGATGTCTTCTGCGCCGTATAGCGTTGCGCTTAGCAGCGGTGTCCAGTCGTCTTCGGTGCGGGCGTTGACGTTCGCTCCCTTGCGGAGCAGTAGGCGCACGGCATCGAGGCGGTTGTCCATCACGGCGACCAGCAGCGGCGTAACGTCGGCGTAGCCACGGGCGTTTGCCGATGTGCCTTCCGCTAACAGGCGCTCGATGGCGGGCAGGTCGCCGATGTTTGCTGCGCGCAGTAGCGCTTGGCGTGCCGCGTTGTCGCTCCAGATGGTGGCGGCTCGGTCAGGGAAGCTGAAGGAGAAGCCAAGTTGGCGGCGGATCTGGGTCTCCTTGTCGACATATTCGCCGACTTGGGCGGCGGGCACGTGATCCTGCAAGAAATCCAGTGACTGTTGTAGCTTGATCTGGCGGCCATCGTGGCGAATGAAGGAGTTGAGCTGGATGTAATCATCGGCCAGCATCGTCGCTTCATCGTTCGAGCCGTTGTTGCGCTTATTGAAATCAAGGGTGGCGGAGTAGCGAACGTGAACCTCTTCGTTCAGTCCCAGCGGTGACTTCCGCTTGATGACCTTGGGATAGTCGAGATACTCGCGCAGGGCGAGGTTGTACAGTTCGGCTTTCCAGCGGGCGGAACTGCGCTGGAAGAAGCCGTCTATCACGTAGCTGTCGGTCACGCTGTATTCGTTATGCTCGTGATCGTCGGCCATCACCGGCTGACCTTGGCGCTGAAGGCCTTGGAATAGCCGCACATACTGGTTCAGACGATATTCGGCCATGCGTTCTGCGCCGTAGTTGGCGATCAGGAAACGCATCTGGTTCGCCGCCGCGCCGCTGGTGCGCTCGGTCACGGTCAGTTTCACCGGCTGGTCGAATTCCGTCACCGTGTAGGTCTCGTCTATGCGCCGGATGCCGTTGTCCGGTACTTGGATGGCGCTCAGTGCGGTGCTGCCGTCGCCGATCACTAGGGCGCGCCCAAAATTGCTGTGGCCGCGATGTTCAAGGTCGCCAGCCTGAAAGTTGTTGGTGGAGTCCAGCCACCAGCGTTTGCCGTCGATCTCGGCCAGCGTGATGACGTGGTCGAAAGCGCGCGGGGTGGGCAGAAAATTTTCGATGCCGCGCTCGAAGCGGGCGGAGACCAGCGCCGGATGGGCGGTGATGCCCAGCTTGCCAAGGATGGTGCTGAGCAGCAGCGATTTATCCTTGCAGTCGCCGTAGCGCTGTTTGAACACCTGATTCGGGTGCGAGGGGCGGTGTGAGCTGGTGCCGATCTCCACGCCGAAATAGCGGATCTCTTGCTGTACGAAATTCAGGGCGAGCAGGACGGCTTGTTGCGGGCTGGTCGAGGCGGTGCGCCATTGCTCGATCTGCGCCAGCAGTTCTGGCGAAAGGTCGTTGGGGACGCGGTACATGGCTTGCGCCCATGCGCTCACCTGCGCCCAGTCTTCGTATTCGCTGATCTCCAGCCAGGCGGCGGGGATGAACCAGTGCGGATACTCGTTTTCGTCGATCAGTGCGGGGACTTGCGTGCGACTCCAGATGGATTCTCGGATGCCGCTCTGTTCGCTGACCACTGGCTCTAGCGCCAGATTGTGCGGATGGGCCGAGAATCTGTGGCCCGATTGTGTGAGCAGGCGGATGTTGAGGCGTTCCAGCGGCACATCCCAGCCGCTCAGCGGGAAGGCGAAATCGATCTTGTTGGCGAAGATGGGGTTGCTGCCGCGTATCGAGTAGGCGTACTCCACCACATCGCCGACGCGGAGGTCGTCGAGCAGGATGGAGGCTGATACGACGCCGTTGTACATCTGTTTTTCCAGTTCCTTCTCGCGCTGGATCAGGCGTACCTTGCTGCGGTCCAGCTTGTTGAGGTGTGCGCCGTCGCGGTGTATGACGAAGTCATGCAGGGTCAGCGTCTGATATTCCGGGTTGAATTCGATCTCGATCTGCGAGACTTTATCCAGAGCCGATTTTTGCAGAGCTTGCAGCGCGCGGTGGGTATAGCTGGCGATGCCTTTGTCGGTGTGCTGTCGTTGGTCGTCCTCTAGTAAGACGCGGTAGGCGGGATTGCCTTCCACCGCCGAAGGGGATGTAGGGACTTCGTTGCGCTTGACCCAGGCAGGCTCTTTGTCCACGAAATAATGGAAGGCGCGCGATTCGATGGCGGATCTGTCTTTCTTTGCGGCTGGCGTTGCGGCGAAGCTGGGCAGGGCTAGTAAAGAGAGTAGCAAGCAGAGGCAGCCGGTCAGGGTAGCCTTCGTTGTGTCGAGAAGTCGCATCTGTGTCCTTCTTGGTTTTATGTCTGAGCGGCTGGCCATGCCGCGAGGAATTCGCGCCAGTGTTTTGCGTCTGACTTGTCCAACACAGCGCGTACTAACTCGCATTCGCGTCGGTATTGCTCGCGGGTGAGTTGGCCGCGCATCAGTTGGAAGCGTAAGAATACGAGGAAAGTGTTCACCACGTCGGTTTCGCAGTAATCGCAGATTTCTTGCAGGCGACCTTGCTGATAGGCGTCCCACACCTTGCTGCCGTCCATGCCGAGCTTGCCGGGAAAGCCGATGAGCTTGGCCAGTTCGTCCAGCGGCGCATTGGCGCGCCCGGTGTAGAGCGCGAGCAAGTCCATCAGATCGAGGTGGCGGGTGTGGTAACGGCTGATGTAGTTGTTCCACTTGAAGTCGCGGTCATCCTCGCCCATGTCCCAGTAGCGCGGACATTGCACACCGTGGATCAGGCCGCGATAGTGCAGCACCGGCAGGTCGAAGCCGCCGCCGTTCCACGATACGATCTGCGGCGTGTATTTCTCTATGCCGTCGAAGAAACGCTGGATGATCTGCCCTTCGTCGCCGGACAGTGTCCACACGCGAAAGTTGTCGCCTTCGCGTAGCGCGCAAGATAGCGCGGCGATTTTGTGCAGGTGGTGTTGTAGAAAATCGCTGCCGGTTTTCTGGCGGCGCATCTGGAATGCCATCTCGGCGACCTCGGCATCGGTGACGGCGGCATCTACCTCATATAAGGAGCGTAGCCCGGCGATGTCGGGAATGGTTTCAATATCGAAAATGAGCGTCGGATTCATGTGGGGTCGTATATAAAATGGTCGCTCGTTATCTATATGACAGAGCATCGAAAGAAGGTGGGCTATTGTACAGCCTGCCTCGCTTGTTGCCGAATGCGACGGGGCGGAGAGGTGCCGGGCGGGTGACGGTAGATTAGCTGATAAAAACAGTCGACTTGGCTGTGTGCCGCAGCTTTGTTGAAAAAAGACACGGATGCCTGTTGACAGGGTTTCGAAAATCCCTATAATGCCGGCTTCAGTTCTGCGGGAATAGCTCAGTTGGTAGAGCGATACCTTGCCAAGGTATAGGTCGCGAGTTCGAGTCTCGTTTCCCGCTCCAAATTTTAGGGAAAGCTTCTTGCTTTCCCTTAGTTTTTAGCGCAGCAGTTTGTTTCTGGCGCGATAGCAAAGCGGTTATGCACCGGATTGCAAATCCGTGTAGGTCGGTTCGACTCCGGCTCGCGCCTCCAAAATTTTTGTCGGAATCCCGCTGGTTTAGCTCTTCGCAGATGGTGCAAAAGGGTTTTGACGGGTTGTTTGACTTGTGTATAATGCGCGGCTCTGTAAAACCGCATTCAATCGAGGTTGTTATGTACGCTGTGATCAAGACCGGTGGTAAGCAATATCGCGTTTCCTCTGGCGAAACTCTGAAAATCGAAACCGTTGCCGGTGACATCGGTAGCGCAATCGTGCTGGATAAAGTGTTGTTGATCGCCGATGGCGAGAACACCTCTGTCGGCAAGCCGCTGGTGGCTGGTGCTACCGTGCAAGCGACCATCGTGTCCCACGGTCGTCACGACAAGGTAACCATCTTCAAGATGCGTCGCCGTAAGCACTACCAGAAGCATCAAGGGCATCGTCAAAATTACACTGAGATCCGCATCGACGGCATCTCTGCATAAGACTGAAGGAGCACAAACATGGCATCGAAAAAGGGCGGCGGCAGTACCAGTAACGGGCGCGACTCACACTCGAAACGACTGGGCGTTAAATCCTACGGCGGCGAGTTGATCAGCGCAGGCAGCATCATCATCCGTCAACGCGGCACTCAAGTTCACGCTGGCGACAATGTCGGCATGGGCAAGGATCACACCCTGTTCGCCAAGATCACCGGCAAGGTGGTGTTTGCGATCAAGGGCGCAGCTAAGCGCAAGACCGTCAGCATCGTCGCAGCTTAAGCACGACTTGCTCAGGTTAAAATGAGCCCTAT
>JACRAT010000041.1 GCA_016234685.1 Nitrosomonadales bacterium | reverse complement strand
AATCTCAGCCGCCTTCCGTGCGCAATCGCCGAATCTACGCTTTGCATCCTTGATGGATATGGACTTCGCGGTAAGTTGCCCGCTCGTCCGATGCTCGCGCCTTATATCCGGTATTTGTCCATCGACTCGCACGTTTGCTCCACGCTTCCTTCAGACCTCGCCTCGCGACGATAGCCCTTGCGTTATCACTAGGAGTCTGTCGGAGAGAAATGTTTGGTGAGCACGCCGGCGGGGTGCCGTTTGACGTGAGGGCGGCGGATTTCAGGTACTTTTCTTGGTAAAGTACAAGACGCTGTAAAGAGTGGCGATTTTGGGGCCGGTGTGAGTGGGTTTAAGTGGGTTTAAGTGTAAGGATGGCCTCTATGGGGTTGATTTCGAGGCCTTTAGGCGCTTTGCGGACACACTGCGGCATGGAAGAGCTTCCGCAGGTTGTGTGTCAGGCAGATGATCTGCCACTCCGCCTTCACCTTGGCCAGCCCGCGGAGCAGGAAGCTTCGGAATCCCCGTCGTTCTTTGATCTGCCCGAACACCGGTTCCACGACCGCCTTGCGCATCTTGTACACCGCTTGCCCCTCAGGGGTCCGCAGCTTCTGCCTCATCGCTTCCACTATTCTGTTCTGCGACACTGTGCCCTCGGCGCTCGGACCCTCTTCGCGGCGTTGCTGTTCTGGCGCCGCCTTCGGCGCGTCCTGCATCACTTCCCCGGTCTTCTCACACAGCTTTCCGTGTCTCTGGCGGTCGGGCGCCACCAGCAGTTCCACCTCTTTCACGCTCGGATCGGTAACCGCAGCCTCGCTAAAATAGCCCGCATCCGCCGTGGCCTGCTCGGGTTTGCGCCCGAGATTCTGCTCGACTTGCTGCAGCATCGGCACCAGTTGCTTCTTGTCGTTGGTTTCTTGGGTAATCGCCGCCGCCACGATGATTTGAGAGTGGCTGTCCACCGCTGCCTGCGCGTTATAGGCTTGCATAAAGCTCTTCGTCGCGCCGTCCACCATGATGCGCGAATCCGGATCGGTGAAGTTCCGCTGTGCCTTGGGCTCCGGTTTGGCCTGCTCCGGATCCGGCGCCTCGGGCGGGCGGCCTCCGAACTTCTTCCCTCGTTCTTGCTCCTGCTTCCTCCGCTGTTCCAGCCTCGCTTCCACCGTCGCCTTTTCTTGCTCGGCACGCTCCTTGGCTTCCTGTTCCAACGCTGCCTTAGCCTCGGCTATCTTCTTCAAACGGCTCTCCCGGCGCGCTAACTCCGCTGGCAGGTCATCGCCCCGCTTGCCTCGCCCATACTGAGCATCCTCCGCGGCGTCGGTCTGGGCCGCTTGCGCCAGCAACTTCTCCACCTCTTCTTGCAGCACCTTCTCCTTTTCGTTCATCCGGTCGTAGCTCATCGCCTTATGCTTGCTGGCATTGGCTTTCAGTTTCGTCCCGTCGATCGCCACGTGCCCCAGTTGGACCAACCCCGCCTTTTCACACAACCGCAGCGCTTGCGTGAACAGCCCCGCCAGGCTCTCCAAATGCGTCTGCCGAAAACTGGCGATGGTGTCGTGATCCGGGTGTTGATCGGCGGCCAAATACCGGAAGGCCACGTCTTCATAGGTCTCCCGTTCGATTTTGCGGGAACTCACTACGCCCAGGCAGTACCCGTACAACAGGAGCCGCACCATCATCACCGGATGATAGGCCGCCAGCCCTCTTCCATCCTGCCGCCCGTAGTACCCGAAAATCCTCGACAAATCCAACTGCTCGACCACATCGGCGATGAATCGAGCCAAGTGCTTCTCCGGCAGCCAGTCCTGGAGCGAGGGCGGCAGAAGAAAGGGCTGATTCAGGTCGCAGGTACGGAACCGCTTGCTCATAGCACCAGAGTACCACTTCTTGAAACATTTTAGAACAATAATGTTTTATCTTTCCGAACAAATCCCCCTCCTACCCCCTTTGCACCCATTCTGCTCCAAATCTATCTCCGACAGACTCCTAGGCTAGAGTTTTGCACATTTACGCCAGCCCTTTCGCCCATTCCACAAAGGGTTGAAGGATTTTTCGGGTGTGTGCATCCAGAGCGGGGTCGCTGAAAATCCTTTCCTGCCAGGTCACGTGACGTAACGTCCGAAGAATGTCCTCAAAGGAAACTGAGGTTTTTTGTGGATACCACAAGCGGTCGAGGGTGGACTTCGGCGCCAGTCGGTGTCCCGACTGGGCGTGCCAGAGCAGGACCAGATCGTAGATAAAGAAGATCAGGGGTGCGGTGCGTGTAGTGGCTTTAGCCACCCGGTTCTGCGGATCTTCGAAGCCCAGAAACTGCTTGACGTCGCGGAAGCAAACTTCCAAGGGCCAACGTCGGGAAAAGATCTCCAGAATTTGCGTGGCTGCCAGGGTGAGATCGAGGGAGAAGAAGCAATCGTCGCGGCGGCGGCCGCTGGGGTCGCGCACCACGACGATGCGCAGGAGTTGTTGACCGGCGCTGGGATACCACAAAGCATCGATGGTTTGGTACCAGAGCTTGACCTGCTTTCCGTAGAGCGTGACGGTGGTCTTGATCCAATTCGCTTTTTTGTTTTGCGCCATCTGTAGAGGATTGGGCAAGCGGTTGCCTTTCTTGCGGCGGCGCCCCCGTTTGGCGATCTTCCCGGCGGGTTCATAGAGGGCGGCCTTCCTGTTCATGCGGCTGATCAGCTTGACGTTGGCGGGCAGGTGACGGCTGATGGACTGCCCGGCATACTCGCTATCTCCGAGGACGCGCAGCATGCGGTGGGGAATCCAACTCGCCACCATCTGAATCATCTCCAAGGCCAGTTCGGGGCGGGTTCGATATTGCTTGGCGCTGGCCTGGCCGGTTTGCTTGCGTTCCAGTTTTCCTCCTTTGCCGGGTGCGCGCTGGGCGGTCTGGCGCTTGCGGTACATGCGGACCAAGATGGGGAAGGCCCAGTATTTGTTGGGAGCGAAGGGCAAAGCAACCTGCAAAGAGAAGACCACGAAGTTATGCCCGAAGGCGAAAAAGGGGCGTTTCTGGGTGGAGCGTAGGGGGTCGTGGTGCATGCCGGCGCCCCAGATGTGGCGTCCCGATTTACGGGCCAAGGTATCGTCGACGGCGCCGAGCAAAACGTCTGCACAAGAAGGTAACAGCAGTTGGAAGACACAGCGGCCCAGATCATCGAGGTTCCAGCGGGCTTGGCTGAAGAAGCGATGGAAGGAGCAGAAGTGTTTGAACTCGGTCAGTTGCGCGGATTGGATGATGCGGGTCAGGGAACGGCGGCCCGAGCAGAGGATCCAGGCGCAGGTCAAGGCCCAGAAGGAGGAGAAACTGGGCCGTGTGAAGCAGGGCTCGAAGGCGAGCAGGAAGGGAGCAAAGGAACGGATCAAGAAATGGGGCATGAGGCGTCCTTATCTTTCATCATTAACAAATGAAAGATACAGCGCACAAAAAAAAGACCTTACCGCCGCTGGCGCTTACGTTCCTGGAACAGCTCCAGATTCACCTGCGCGATCTGCTTCAGTACTTTCTGCATCTGAGCGAACGCGCGCCGGCTTTCTTCTACCTCTTTCTTCAACTCGCTGGGGATGGGGATCTGGCGCACCTGGCGATTGCCGAGACTGACGGAGAGAATCCAAATCGGCCCGTGGCCTTTCCCCTTGCCCTTCTCGCAAAACCGGCAGCCGGCCTTATTGCAGCGCACCATGCGGCTCCATAAGGAACCCGGCAAGACGGTGGAAAGGTCAGGCATTCGCTGGAGGAGCTGCTGGCGGGAAGCGGTAAGTGGAGCGACCTTATCTTTCATTTCTACAAGATGAAAGATATCACAGCTCAGCCTGGGATGCAAGAGAAAAACAACAAAACATCAAAAAATGTTTGGAGCGAAAGGGCAGCGTTTCCCAAAGGCGCAAGAGGCTCCGACCAGGGGGACGCGAGGCTTCAAAAAGTGCAAAACTCTAGACTAGTTTCTGTCGCGAAACTCGACTTTTCCCCGGCAACCGCTCCCTCACGGTCGCGGCTCGGTGCGCAAGTGCTGACGAATCAACAGAGGGTACCGAGCCGCGCGCGTCAGCAAGCGGTTAGCAGGAGTTT
>JACRAT010000040.1 GCA_016234685.1 Nitrosomonadales bacterium | reverse complement strand
CATTCATCGCTTGACGACAAAACGCCGGATGAGTTCTACTTCGACAACCTGCCGGCACTGCCAAAAGCAGCGTAGGCATTAACCGCAAGGCTTCCACTTAAGAAATGGGGAATACTGTCCAACTAAGCGGAGCCACCTCTTATCAGAACCATAGATCATTTCTTCTACTCGGATATGTGGGGGTTGCTTAATCGACAGGGACAGAGCCTAGATGAGATTGCTATTGAGCGGGCGAGTAATGGTGTCGCATGTTGAGTTCACACTGAGCTGGGATGAGTTAACTTGATTACTCATGTCGAATTTCAACTCACTCCCCTAGCGCGTATTCACGGTCAGCCACTGCTTGAGTTGCCGCAGGATCTGTTCATCCCGCCGGATGCGCTGGAGGTGGTGCTGGGGACGTTTCAGGGGCCGCTGGATCTGTTGCTGTACTTGATCCGCAAGCACAACCTCGATGTGCTGGACATCCCGATGGCGGAGTTGACGCGGCAGTACATGGCTTATATCGAGTTGATGCAGCAGCATAGTCTGGAACTGGCGGCGGAATATCTGTTGATGGCGGCGCTGCTGATCGAGATCAAGTCGCGCATGTTGTTGCCGCGCCCCAAGCTGGTGGCAGATGAGGATGCTGAAGATCCGCGTGCCGAGCTGATGCGGCGGCTGCTGGAGTATGAGCAGATGAAGCAGGCGGCGCAGGCGCTGAATGCGCTGCCGCAGGCGGGACGAGATTTTGAGTTGGTGCAGGTGCTGTTCGAACGCAGCGCCGAGGCTCGTTTGCCTGAGGTGGAACTGGAGGAGTTGCGGCAGGCTTGGCTTGGGCTGGTGAACCGGGCGCGAGTCAATGCGCACCACATGGTGCGGCGCGAGGAACTGTCGGTGCGTGAGCAGATGGCACATATTCTGCGTTGCTTGCGCGGGGGGGAGTTCGTGCCGTTCGAGCATTTGTTCGAGCCGGAGGAGGGCATCCCGAAACTGGTGGTGACGTTCATCGCCATGCTGGAGTTGGCCAAGGAGAATCTGCTGGAGATCACGCAATCTGAAACGCTGGGGAGAGTCTATGTCCGAGCTGCCATCGCCACCGAATAAAGCTTTACCCGTGATGAGCCGGGAGCGTGCGCTGCGCGTGATGGAGGCGGCGCTGATGACTTCGGCCGAGCCGTTGGCGCTGCATGAGTTGCGTAAATTGTTCGATACCGCACTTACCAACCGCGAGTTGGAGAAGTTGCTGGAGTCGTTGGGGGCAGAGTACGCCGGGCGCGGGGTCGAGTTGACTTGTGTCGCCGGTGGCTGGCGCTTCCGGGCGCGGCCCGAGATGCAGGTCTATCTGGATCGGCTCGCGCCGGAGAAGCCACCGCGCTATTCGCGCGCGGTGCTGGAAACACTGAGCATCATCGCCTATCGCCAGCCGGTGACCCGTGGCGACATCGAGGAGATACGCGGGGTGGCGGTGTCATCTCAGATCATCAAGACGCTGGAGTCGCGCGGCTGGATCGAGGTGGTGGGTAGCCGCGAGGTGCCGGGCCGTCCGTCGCTGTACGCCACGACGGAACGCTTTCTGGCTGACCTCAACCTGTGCAGTCTGTGCGAGTTGCCGCCGTTGCAAGAGGTGGCCAGCTTGCTGGATGCTGGCGCGCAAGCAGAAGATGATGCGCGATGAAGCCCGTCGAAACTCTGCATGACTGGTTCGACACACCGCAGGGCGCATACCTGCTGACGCGCGAGCAGGATTTCTTCGATCTGGCGGTGAAAGACATCTTCGGCTTCAATGCCGTGCAACTGGGACTGTCGCAGCGGGCATTCCTGCGCGATAGCCGGATGCCCTTGCGCTGTTATGCGGGGCAGGAAGAAGGGGCGCAGGTGCGGGTGGAGATGGATGAGTTGCCCTTCGAGACGGGTAGTTTGGATCTGGTGCTGATGCCGCATGTGCTGGAGTTCAGTGCGCATCCTCACCAGATTCTGCGCGAGGTGGAGCGAGTGTTGATGCCGGAAGGACAGATTATCATCAGTGGTTTCAACCCGCGCAGTCTGTGGGGGTTGCATCGGTGGGGGGCGAAGGACGGCTACCCTTGGTGCGGCGAGTTCATCGCTTTGTCGCGTTTGAAAGATTGGCTGGCGCTGTTAGGTTTTGAGGTCGTGGCGGGTCGGTTCGCTTGTTATGCCCCGCCGTTCCGTCACTCGAAATGGATAGAACGTTTCAGTTTTGTGGAACCTTCTGGCGACCGCTGGTGGGCGGTGTGCGGCGGAGTGTATTTTCTTCAGGCAGTCAAACGAGTGCCCGGGATGAGATTGATAAAGCCTAATTGGAACAATGGATTGGTAAGTAAACTTATACCAGTTGCACCGAAGTTGAATAGGGATGTAACGAAGAGAGCAGATGCAGATGAGTGACGAGATAATCGAGATTTTTACCGATGGTGCATGCAAGGGGAATCCCGGCGTGGGCGGTTGGGGGGCGCTGTTGCGGGTGAAGGGAAAAGAGCGCGAGTTGTTCGGCGGCGAGGCGCAGACTACCAACAACCGCATGGAGTTGATGGGGGCCATCGCTGCGCTGGAGGCACTCAAGCGCCCGTGCCAAGTGCGGCTGCACACCGATTCTAAATATGTGCAGCAGGGCATCAGCGAGTGGGTGGTGAACTGGAAGAAGCGCGGCTGGAAGACCGCCGATAAGAAACCGGTGAAGAACGAAGATCTGTGGCGGCGTCTGGACGAGTTGGCGGCGCAGCATCAGATCGAATGGCTGTGGGTGAAGGGCCATGCCGGACACGATGGCAACGAGCGCGCCGATCAACTGGCCAATCGCGGCTGTGAGCAGGCTGCCGCCGCAAGAGGTCGGGCATGAGACAGATCGTACTCGACACGGAAACGACCGGTCTCTATCCCGACAAAGGGCATCGCATCATCGAAGTGGCGGCGCTGGAGTTGATTGACCGCAAGCTGACCGGCAACCACTTCCATCGTTACGTCAACCCGGAGCGCGAGGTGGATGAGGAGGCTGAGCGGGTTCACGGCCTTAACTGGGAGCAGTTGAAAGACCATCCGCTGTTCGCCGACATCGTGCCGCCGCTGCTGGAGTTCATCGCAGGTGCGGAACTCATCATCCATAACGCGCCGTTCGACGTAGGCTTCCTCAACAAGGAGTTGTCGCTGCTCGGGCTGCCGCCGCTCAGGGAGTATTGCCCTGAGGTGCTCGATACGCTGAAGCTGGCGAAGGATATGCATCCGGGCAAGAAGAACAGTCTGAATGCGTTGTGCGACCGGTACGAGGTCGATAATTCGCATCGCAGCTTGCACGGCGCGCTGTTGGATACCGAGTTGTTGGCTGAAGTCTACCTCGCCATGACGCGCGGGCAGGGCAGTTTGCTGGGTGAGGAGGAGGGGCCGGAGGAAGAGCGCGAGGTGGAAGTCGAGCAGCATTTTGATGTGACGCCACGTCAGGCATTGCGTGTGTTGCATGCTTCCGAGGAGGAATTGGCACGACACGCCAAGACGATTGAAGACATCAATAAGTCCAGCAAAGGCAAGTGCGTGTGGAGCAACTTGGAGGCGCAAGCGTGAGGCGTTGGTTGCATCACCTCGTTGGATTGATCGGTTTTTCGCTGTTGGCCTATGGCGCGGTGTGCGGCTATTTTTGGTCGCAGCAGACGATGTTGATGTTCGAGCCGGAAGCTGAACTACTGACCACCCCGGCCCGCAATGGAATGCGTTACGAGGATGTGCGTATCCCTTCTGGCAGCGGAGCTGAGCGCGGCGAACTGGCTGGCTGGTTGATTCCGGCACAAGCGGCTGATGCTCCGACCCTGCTCTATCTTCACGGCAACTTTCGCAACATCAGCGTGCGCCCGGAGATTGCCTTGCGGCTGCATGAGTTAGGCTACAACTTGTTGATGGTGGATTATCGTGGCTATGGCAAGAGCAGCGGAGGATATCCCTCCGAGGCCAAGATCTATGAAGATGCCGAGGCGGCTTGGCGCTATTTGGTAAGTCAGCGTGGCGTTCAGCCTCGCCGGGCGATCATCTACGGTCACTCCTTGGGCGGGGCGATAGCCATAGATTTGGCAGTGCGTCATCCCGAGGCAGCCGGATTGATCGTGGAAAGCTCGTTTACTTCGATGCAGGCGATGGGCGAGCGAGATTATGGATTTTTGCCGATTGCCAGCCTGCTCAATCAGCGCTTCGATTCGATAGTCAAAATCAGTCAGGTGAAGACACCGCTGTTGATTCTGCATGGGACTGCCGATCAGAAAATCGCTTGGCAGATGGGGCAGCAGCTTTACGATCAGGCGGCTGAGCCGAAAACGCTCAAGTTGATTAACGGGGGCGAACACAGCAATCTGCTCGATGTGAGTTGGCCGGAATACCGCGAGGCGGTAGATGGCTTCATTCGAAGCAATGTGAAATAACATTCAAAGGGGAAGCCGGCAAGTGGTTGGGGGTTTCTCCAGACAATAAAAAATCCCGCCTTGCGGCGGGATTTTTTGTCATTCCAGCTACGATTAAGGAGCTTGAATGTTGGAGGCTTGCTTGCCCTTGTTACCTTGCACAACTTCGAAGCTAACTTTTTGACCTTCTTTCAGGGTCTTGAAGCCGCTCATGTTGATTGCGGAGAAGTGCGCGAACAGGTCTTCGCTGCCATCATCGGGAGTGATAAAACCAAAACCCTTAGCGTCGTTGAACCACTTTACTGTACCAGTTGCCATGTGTATTTCCTTACCTTGCAAAAAATCGGGAATCTTCCCGTCAAACTGTTTGAAACGAAGACCGCACACGGCAAAACCAGTACTGCGCTACTTTGATTCAAACACCCGTGAGCTTTTTACCCTTGAATGGTTGATACCGTCAAGGGCTTTATGAGAAAGATGATAAAAAAGTAGAAATTGCCGTGGCGAAGCGCGGAATTGGAGGGAAAACCACACTCCGTGCTCACTATTGACGATAGGTTTTCGACACGACACAATACTGACACTTGCATATCTGCTTCTCCGTATAACTGTGCCACAAGTATGGCGCAAAGCGGTGGGTAGAGTCCCCAGAATCAGGAGGCTGGAGCAAAGTCGGGGGCGGGTAGAGGCTATCTGGCCGAATGAGTTCTCGCTTAAAAAGTGGACCGTTAGCAGTAGTCGATTTTGTTTCAAGGGGGTAAGTGGCCGTGGCATTCCAGAAGGATTTTCTGTTTTTCAGCACAATCGATCACCAATCTGTTCGTCGGTATTTTTCCCGGATATTGGCAACAGCCATCACATTGGCGTTTCCCGTCCATGCAGAGACTTTGGGGGGGCTAGATTTCTCCGGTTCTGGTTTTCTGACATTGGGTGCGGGCAAGATGCTGGGCGGGAGTGCTACCACGCCAGCTAATTACAACTGTCCTTGTTTTATTTCTGATTTCGCTCAAGGCGGAGTCTACGATGGACGCGGTGGGGTGCAATGGAAGCCTGACTCCAAAATGGGTTTGCAGGGAACGGTTGCCGTGCAAGATACCGGACTCTCTTTTACGGCCCAAGCCGTGGTCAGATCGACACCCAGTGCGGGCGTGGATTTCGAGTGGGCGTACGCCAGCTACAAGCTGACCGACAACACCACGATCCAACTAGGGCGTAAACGCCTGCCGATGTTTTACTACTCTGACGTTCAGGACATCGGTTTTGCGCTGCCGTGGACGCATCTACCCTCCCAGGTCTACGGCTGGGAAGTGGTCAACTACAACGGAATCAACCTGCTGCACCAAACCAATTTCGGCGAATGGTCGGCGACACTGAACCTGCTAGCGGGCAGCGAGAATCAGAAAGACAGCGGCTACTGGAAGATATATAGCGGCAAGCAGAATCAAACGGACGTAAAGTGGGGGAATATCGTCGGCGGCGATGTCACGCTCTCCAGCGGCCCATACGAGGCCAGACTGGTCTACATTCAATCCAACACCAAGCGGCAGAGCGTCAACGGCGTGTGGAATCCAGCACTCAAAGCTTATGCCGTCACGACCGATCCCTACCTGCTGGGGCAAGTCACGCAGCAAAAGATCTACGGCGCGGCCTTCAATGTGGACAAGGATAGCTGGCTGGCGCGCAGTGAATTCTTGTTCATCGACCATCCCGGCGCTACGTTTCAGGACTTTGCACAGATGCTTGGCTTAGGTCGTCGCTTCGGATCATGGCAAGTGATGACGACCGTTTCCCGCTATTACGCCAAGGCGACGAATGGCGGCGACCCGCTGGCGCAAGAAGCCCATATCGACCGTGCCATCACCGTGCGCTACGACCTTACGCCGACCAGCGATGTCAAGGTGCAGTTTGATAGCCAGAAAGATCAAAGTGGCCCACGCTGGGCAACTCGTTTCGGTGATGCCCGGCTGCTAACCTTCACCTACGATCAGGTGTTCTGACATGCGCCTTAGTCTAACCCTGATACTCATCTCCGTGCTGCTGCCAGCATCTGCGGCGGCTGACGACCTCGTGGTGGTGGTCAATCCCAAGACGGGCGTGAACAAACTCAGCAGGGAGGAGGTCATCGACATCTTCCTTGGGCGTAACCGACAACTGCCATCCGGCATGACGGCTTTGCCGCTCGATCAACCTAATAGCTTGCCGGGCAAAGCCCAGTTCTACAGCCAGTTGACGGGCAAAGAGATGGCCGAGATCAACGCCTATTGGGCGCGCCTCATGTTTTCGGGACGCGCTTCGCCGCCGACCCAAGTGCGTAGCCAGGAAGAAGTGGTGCTGATGGTCATAGAGAACCGCAGTGCCATAGGCTATGTGGAGCGCAGCAAGGCCGGGCCACAGGTCAAGATCGTTTTTGATCTTGCACAAAAATGATCAACCCTTTCCGCAGAGGCATACTGTTCGGCACGCTCATCAGCGTGATCGGGATTGCGTTCTTGGTGGGTGCGCTGTTCATTTTGATTACCTCGTTCATGACGGCAAGCGATGCCAAGCAGGACTCCAACCGGCGTTTAGGCGAGTTGCTCGATACGGTGGAAAGCACCGCCAGCGTGGCTTGTTTCATCGAAGACAAGCAACTGGCCAAGGAATTGGTCGCGGGGTTGCTGAAGAACCGTGAAGTATCCAGCGTGGTTGTACGGGCCGCCAATAAAGAGCTGGCGAGCGGCGACAAGGCCGGGGCGACTCAGGATGCAACGCTTCTGCCGATGTCGCGTCAGATCATTTCACCCTTCAACAAAACTGAAGTGATAGGCGAGCTCCAATTGCGACCCGATATTCGAGTATTCGAACAGTTGGTGCAGGAGCGCGTCCACTTCACCATGATTCTGCTGGCCATGCAGTTACTGATCGTGACGGCCTCGGTGGTGCTTATCGTGCTCTATGTGATAGTGCGGCCCATCCGGCAATTGTCCGAGGGATTGCATAGCATTGATGCCACTGTAGGCGAGAAGCTTCTGGCCCCGAAAGGGCATGAACAGAATGAAATTGCCGGGTTGACCGATGACATCAATGCCCTGTCCGAGACATTGGTCACGGCGTTACGAAAAGAACAACAGTTACGCAAAGAGCAGGAGTTGGGCGAACAAAAATACCGCAGCATCTTCGACAATGCTGGCTCGGGTATCTTCATAGCCAATGATGATGGCCGGCTTTATTCATTCAACCGTGCCTTCGTGCAGCTGACCAGCTTGCCTGAGAATGGGAATGGTGGCACACCCAAGCTGGGCCACATTCCGTGGAAACACCACGGCAGTGTGCTGGACATGCTGGAAAGGTGCGTGCAAAGCCAAGCCGAGCAGGCCGGTGACCTTGAGTTGGATGTCACCCCGTCGCGTTGGCTGCATGTAATCCTGTCGCCGATCGGTAACGAGCAAGCGCAGGGCATCGTCACCGATGTTACGCAAAGCAAGCAGTCCGAAGCGGCTGCTTTGCAGATCGCCGTAACAGACCAACTGACCGGCCTCTCCAATCGCCTCGGGTTGGAGCAGCATCTGCCGCAGTCCATCCATCAAAAGCCGCTTGAGCCGTTGGCGCTACTATTGGTGAACATCAAGGGCTTCAAGCGCATCAACGAATCCCTAGGAATGTCCGCCGGCGACCAGTTACTGGTGATCGCGGCTGCCAGACTCAGCGATTGCATCAAAAACTCAGACTGGCTGGCCCGATTGGGAGCGGACGAATTCGTGATCATACTGCACGGAGTCAGTGCCCGGGCGGCGGCGGAACGGGTCGCTTCGCGCATCATCGACGTACTCGGCAGGCCGCTGGAGGTCAGCGAAGCCTCATTGGTGATGGGCTGCAATATCGGCGTCGCTTTCTATCCCGAAGACGGGCGCGATCTGCCGACATTGCTGCGTGATGCCCAATTCGCGCTCGATTGTGCGAAAAGCACGCGCGGCAAGGGTTTGCAATTCTTCGAGGCCGACATGGTGCTGGCCGCCGAGCAGCGCCGTCATTTGGAAAACGACCTGCGCTTGTCTATCCGCAACGATGAGCTGCGTTTGTTCTATCAGCCCATCATCGACTTGAAAGCTAATCGTCTGATCGGTGCCGAAGCCCTGATCCGTTGGCAGCATCCCAAACGCGGCCTAGTGCCACCAGATGAGTTCATCCCTTTGGCAGAAGATACCGGCTTCATCCGCGACATCGGTCTGTGGGTGTTGGAAGCGGCCTGTCGGCAGCTCAGTTCCTGGCAGGCCACGGGCCATCCGCTCTACTTGTCCATCAATGTCTCCGCTCGCCAGATACCAGACGGCCTGCCGGTTGCGCTGTTGATCGAAACCATGAGCCGTTATGGCTTGCCGAATACTGCCTTGGCTTTGGAAGTGACTGAAAGCGTGCTGTTTTCCGACTTGGTCGAGGGGCGAAACTGGCTGGAAGAAGTACGGGCTGCAGGCTTCCGCGTCTATCTGGATGATTTCGGCACGGGCTACTCATCGCTCTCTTACTTGAAGCGTTTCCCCATCGACGTGGTTAAGATCGACAAATCCTTCGTCCGCGAAATGAATGCGGATGGCAGCGATCAAGCTCTGGTGCAGGCCATCATCGCCATGGCGCAAGCCTTGGGCCTGAAGGTTGTCGCCGAAGGGATAGAAAGCGAGTCTCAAGCAGTACTGCTGCGCCGTATGGGGTGCTGCTTCGGCCAAGGCTATTATTTCTCCAGACCCATCCCCGCCAAGGAGTTCCTGAATAATTTTCTCGATTAGACTTGAAAAAGTATCGCTAATCGTCAAGCATACAAGCTGTGCAAGCTTGCAGAATACGCATCAAGGAACATGGCAACCAAACAATCCAGTAATACGGCTCTCGCGCCTGAGCGCGAGAAAGTGAAACCACCGCGCCTCTATCAGGTGTTGTTACTCAATGACGATTTCACTACGATGGAGTTCGTCGTCGAGGTATTGCAGACTTTTTTTGCCATGGATCTAGAGCGCGCCATGCAGATCATGCTCAAAGTGCATAATGAGGGCAAGGCAGTTTGCGGCATTTACACACGGGATGTCGCCGAGACCAAGGTGGATCAGGTTTCGGTCCACGCCAAGCAGCACGGACACCCGCTACGTTGCGAAATGGAGGAACACTGAATGATCGCCCAAGAACTGGAAGTCAGCCTGCATCTGGCCTTTGTGGAAGCCCGCCAGAAGCGCCACGAATTCATCACCGTCGAACATCTGCTGCTCGCCATGCTGGACAATCCCTCTGCTGCGCATGTGCTGCGTGCTTGTGGAGCCGAGATCAACGAGCTACGCGCGGTGCTGACGGATTTCATCAACAACACTCCCATCGTAAGCGGCACTGGCGAGGTCGATACCCAGCCCACGGTGGGATTCCAGCGCGTGATCCAGCGCGCCATCTTGCACGTTCAATCGGCCAGCAAGAAGGAAGTCACCGGGGCGAACATTCTGGTCGCCCTGTTCGGCGAGAAGGAATCCCACGCCGTGTTCTTTCTGAGCCAGCGCAATGTCACTCGTCTGGACGTGGTGAACTATCTTTCGCATGGCATCGCCAAGAGCGAGCCGCCTGCCACGCCCAAAGGCTCGCCGCAAGAAAGTGAAGTAGAAAAACAAGAGGAGGGCGGAGATGGCGTACTCAAGGATTACACGCAAGACCTTAACGCACAGGCGCTCGCAGGCAAGATCGACCCCTTGATCGGGCGCGACCTTGAGTTGGAGCGCGTCGTCCAGACGCTGTGCCGCCGTCGTAAGAACAATCCCTTACTGGTAGGCGAGGCTGGTGTAGGCAAGACCGCTATCGCGGAAGGTTTGGCGCGCCGCATCGTGGAGAACAACGTACCCGAGATACTCGCCGATGCACGTGTGTATTCGCTCGACATGGGCGCGCTGCTGGCGGGCACCAAATATCGCGGCGACTTCGAGCAGCGCCTTAAAGCAGTGTTGAAAGAGCTGAAAGAGGCGCCTAATGCCATCCTGTTCATTGATGAGATACACACGCTGATCGGCGCAGGTGCGGCTTCCGGCGGCACGATGGATGCCTCCAATCTGCTGAAACCGGCGCTGTCCAGCGGCCAGTTGAAGTGCATCGGTGCGACGACCTATCAGGAATATCGCGGCATCTTCGAGAAGGATTCCGCGCTGTCGCGGCGCTTTCAGAAGGTGGACGTGCCTGAACCATCGGTCGAGCAGACCATCGAGATCCTCAAGGGCCTGAAGACGCGCTTTGAAGAGCACCACAGCATCAAATTCAGCGCTGCCGCTATCACCAGTGCCGCAGAGCTATCGGCTCGTTTCATCAATGATCGCCATTTGCCGGACAAGGCCATCGACGTGCTGGACGAGGCGGGTGCAGCGCAGCGCATCCTGCCGAAATCCAAACAGAAGAAGGTGGTCGGCAAACACGAGATCGAAGAGATCATCGCCAAGATCGCCCGCATCCCGGCACGCACTGTGTCACACGATGATCGCAATACCTTGAAGAATCTGGATCGCGATCTGAAATCGACGGTGTTCGGTCAAGATAAGGCTATCGAGGTGCTGTCGCGCGCTATCAAGATGTCGCGTAGCGGTCTCGGTAATCCGCAGAAACCTATCGGCAGCTTCCTGTTCTCCGGCCCGACCGGCGTGGGCAAGACCGAAGTGGCGCGCCAGCTCGCCTACAGCATGGGAATGCCGATCCACCGCTTCGACATGTCCGAATACATGGAGCGCCACGCCGTCAGCCGCCTGATCGGCGCGCCACCGGGCTACGTCGGATTCGACCAAGGCGGCCTGCTCACCGAAGCGATCAGCAAGCAGCCGCATTCCGTGCTGCTGCTGGACGAGATCGAGAAGGCGCACCCGGACATCTTCAACATCCTGTTGCAGGTGATGGATCACGGCACGCTCACCGACAATAACGGGCGCAAGGCAGACTTCCGTAACGTGGTCATCATCATGACCACCAACGCGGGCGCGGAAGCACTGAACAAGACGCAGATCGGCTTCACCAAGTCCGCCACGGCGGGCGACGAACTGGGCGACATCAAACGCATGTTCACCCCGGAGTTCCGTAACCGTCTGGACGCTATCGTCTCCTTCGCTCCGCTAGATAAAGAAGTCATCCTGCGCGTGGTCGATAAGTTCTTGATGCAGTTGGAAGAACAACTACATGAAAAGAAAGTGGAAGCTATCTTCACCGACGCCCTCAAAGATCATCTCGCCGAACACGGCTTCGACCCACTGATGGGTGCGCGCCCCATGGCAAGACTGATCCAAGACACTATCCGATCCGCACTGGCCGACGAGTTGCTGTTCGGCAGACTGGCAAACGGCGGCAAAGTCACGGTGGACGCGAAGGATGGCAAGGTGGGGCTGTCGTTTGAGGAAGAGGCTGTGGCGGTGTGACTATCTCGAATGAATAAGTGTCAATTGGGAGAGGTTTTTGAGCGCGCCTCTTCTTAACTTGAATTCTATCCTCAGTTAAAGAATACATTTTTACGGGGCAAGGTCACACCAGCCAAGGCATCCCCCTTTGCAGCGCCCCTTGCTCAAGCTGGGGTTCGCATCAAGCGACCTCATCCCGCCTAGATTTGAGCTCAGCTTGTATGCTAGCCACCCGTTCGCGGGTGAGGGGGTAGAACCACATGGCCCAGACGGCTAGGCTGAGGAACACCACCGGGATGCACAGGTAGGCCAGTCTGACCTTCAGCAGCGTGTCGTCTGAGAGCATGGTCTCTTGTCCGGCGACTCCGGCCCAGGCCAAGAGTGCGCCGCTGCCTAGTGCCACGATGCCGATGGCGGATTTGTAGACGAAGGCGAATACGGCGCTGTACAGGCCTTCGCGGCGGTGGCCGGTGTTCAGCTCGTCCTCGTCGCAGATGTCGGCGGCGAACGAGCCGTTGACCGCCCAGCAAGCGCACAGCCCCCAAGCTGCGACGACCACCGGGATGATCTGCAACCAAGGGTTTTCCGGGGTGAACAGCCACCAGCTGGAGGCGTAGCCGACGATGGAGATGGCGAGTCCGGTGAACAGGATGGTCTTTTTGTCCACGCGCTGGTTCGCCCAAGAGATCAGTGGCATGGCGAGGAACTGGCCTACGGTCTGCACGATGGTCATCACGCCGCCGATCTCGGCTGCCAGTAGTTTGTCGCCGCCGCAGCAGTAGTAGATGCCGATGTAGGTCATAAACGGCAGCGAGAAGAACAATCCCATGAATACCGCAAACACCGAGCCCATCAACATGCGGAAGCTCTTGTTCACCGCTGTGAGTTGGACGGCTTTCAGCAATGGCAACGGCGCTTTCTTACGTTCGGCGGAAGAGAATCGTTCGCGGCAAAACAGCGCGGGCAACATGGTGGAGATCAGCACTAGGAGGCCGATGCCGATGCCGACCGCGCGTGCGCCCAGTACCTCGTCGCCGCCCAGCCAAGCCCCCGCCTTTTGCGACCAGAGGTACAGATAACCCACCAGCAGGCTGGCGCAGAACGAGGCGACCAGTCGGTAGATCTGGAGATTGGTGCGTTCGTTGTAGTCGTCGGTCAGCTCGATGCCGAGGCCGGAGAAGGGGATCACGAACACGGTGAAGCTGAAATAGAACAACAGACAGACGGAGGCGAACGCCAAGAACATCTGCAAGGCGGAGTAGGAGGTGATGCCGATCTGCTGGAGCGCGGGCGAATCGAGCACGTCGGCGCTGGGCAGGATGCGCAGCGCATGACTGGCCTCGCCGGAAGTCGCCAAGGCGGTGACACTCACGGTCTGCGGTGTCTGCCAGTTCTCGGGCGTGAAGACTAGCTGTGCCGGGCTGACCGTCAGGGCGGAGGCTTGGGCTGAGTCGGCGGGCACGATGGAGAACGAGGTGGCGGAGTCGGGCGCGTGGCGCAATTCCACTTGGAAGCTGCCCGTGGCAGAGTCGGGCGTGAGCGTGACATCTTGCGCGCTGACCACATACCAAGAGAGCGAGTCATACAGTTTGGGCGCGGTGTCGTGAGCCGGCTCTGTCGTCGCTTTTTGCGCAGCTTTAGCATCCAGCAGATGCACAGCAACCATCTTCGGCAGTTGCGGCATCGAGGTCGGCAGGAACCACACGGCGCAGAAGAACAGCGCCATCAGGATAGAGCCGACGAACATCCAGGGGCGGCGTCGCCCCCAGCGAGAATGTGTGTTGTCCGTCAGGTTGCCCACGATGGGGTCGACCACGGCATCAACGATGCGAGAGAGGGCCATCGCCAAACCGATGGCCAGCGTGCTGAGGCCCAGCGCCACATTGAAGATCGGGTAGACCAGCGACAGGATGGCTGCGTTGGCGATGTTCTCCCCGAACCCCCCCACTCCCCAGGCGAGCTTGGTCGAAACCGGTAGCTTGCCGACGGAGGTGAACGGAGGGCTGGCGGGACTCTGGGCCTCAGGCTTCAAGCGACTAGTTCCCGGCCTTGAGATGGTCGATCACCGCTTGTGCCGTGGTGAAGCACAGCCCGGTCACCGTGTCGGCGCAGCCGTAATAGATGGTGATGCGGCCAGAAGGGGCATCGGTCAGCGCGGCGCAGGGGAAAGTGACATTCGGCACGTCGCCCACGCATTCGTACTGTTCCCACGGTGCGATGAGGAAGTTCTTCGAGCGATGGATCACCTTCCACGGCTCTTCCAGATCGAGCAGGGCTGCACCGAAGCTGTAGACATAGCCGTTACAGGAAGTCAGCACGCCGTGGTAGAACATCAGCCAGCCTTCGTTGGTCTCGATGGGAATGGGGCCTGCACCGATCTTGGTGGATTGCCAGCCGTCGGAGCGTCCCATCACATGGCGGTGACAGCCCCAGTGGATCATGTCCGGGCTTTGGCTGACGAAGATGTCGCCAAACGGGGTGTGGCCGTTGTCGCTGGGGCGCGACAGCATCATGTATTTGCCGTTGATCTTGCGCGGGAACAACACGCCGTTACGGTTGAAAATCAGGAAGGCGTTTTCCAGTTGGTGGAATTCCTTGAAGTCCAGCGTCCACGCTACGCCTATGGTCGGGCCGTGATAGCCGTTGCACCAGGTGACGTAATAGCGGTCTTCGATCCACACCACGCGCGGGTCGTAGCCATATTCCCAGCGGGTCACTTCCGGGTCGTTGTTGATGAACTTGATGCGCTCCGGGTTGATCGTCCAGTTGATGCCGTCATCGCTGAAACCCACATGCACCTGCATCTCCCGCGCGGTCGAATCGCAGCGGAACACCCCGGCGAACTTGCCGTTGAACGGCACGGCGGCGCTGTTGAATGTGCTGTTCGCGCCGTGGAAGGGGTTGCGCGGAATGATCGGGTTCTGGCTATAGCGCCAGACCACCTCCGGCGAGCCCTGTGGCTTGTCTTCCCAGGGAAGGTTGGCTAGAGGGTTGCCGATGACGGATATTTTGCTCATTTTTTTCCTTTGAAATTGACGGTGACAGATGCCGCCATCCCAGCCTGCGACAGCGGTAATGGACGATTTTTTAGCTCAATCTCAGCCGAGTTGAGGACGGCCCTAATTATGACCGACAGCGGGACGAGACGTAAGCTGAAATTCCAGCCGCCGGGGCATTCCGTCCGCGCGCATCAGTGCTTGGTTTTTTCGGGATTGCTGAAATGCAATTGTGGCGCTTCCCCTTCGTTTAGTTCAGCCACCAGTCCCAGCGCTGGAAAACCGAGCACCGTGCTGGTCGGTGTCGGATGGGTGATGCTGGCCGGGATGCCGAAGCGCGCGTTCAGATTGGCCTGCGTGAGTGACACGCTGGGGATCATGGTGAGCTCGTTCACGGGCAGTTGCATGGCGGATTGAGCATCTGCGCTGGCGAGTGCCAGCCGGGCGACTTGACTCTCGAATTGTTGCGGCGTCGAAGCTCGTGCGCCCATCTGCTTGAGCATGTCGGGCGAGGCATCCAGCAACAGGATGATTTGCGTGTGGTCGGCGATGGCGGGGAAATAGGCTTCGAGTTTCATGCCGGCCTTGGGATGTTCGACCGGATAAAGATACAGCGCGACTTCGCTGCGGCTTTGCAATGCAAGCTCGGCTTGACGCAGGTCGCTAGTACCCAAGGTGATGCCGAGCACGTGCAAACGGCCCTGTTCATCGAGCCAAGTGTCCTGCTGCTGGGCTTGCTGCTGGTAATGGCGACTGGTCCAGACGAAGACGGCGGCGGTGGCAAGGACGACCAGCAGCAGAAGTTTAAAGCCGAAGCGGTCGCCGAATTTGACGGCGCTATCAGTGGGCGGGATATTCATGGGGGCGCGGCTGACCGCTAGTGGTGCTCCGGTTTGGGGATGATGACCCGTTGTTTGAAGGGCCAAGTCTCGTGGTAGAAGTCGGCGATCGAGTCTTTGACGATCTTGCGATTGAATGCACCGTCGATCTTGAGCCAACGCGCGCGCAACCCGTCTTCCACGCCAGCCTCCTTGAGCGATTCATCAAGCAACTGATGGCGCAGATCGAACAATTCCTGCGTAATGAACATCGCCTCATGCGCGACCTTCATTTCCTTGCCCCAATACTCCACCGCGCCGCCCATTTTCTCGGCCATGAACGAAGTCTGACGATTCTCGATCGCCTCCTGACTGTGGCCTTCGAAGAATTGCTTCAACCAGTCGTGCGCATACACCTTGTCGTAGAAGATCTTGTGCGCCCGCTGCAAAGTAGGCAAACCGCCCACGGCATCGAACAGCGATTGTTTCTCGGATGGGGTATTCATAGCGACTCCATAGCCATAAGGCAGACGGGTTCAGCATAGCCGCAGAAGCCGGAGGGTGCAACAACCCGAATGGAGTGGATGCCGGATAGACGATCCCGCATCCTAGCCACCAGCTACCAGCCATCCCCGTACGAACTCTTCCGCTAAGCCCAGCCGTTCAAGTCCTTGTGCCGATAGTCCATCTCCCAATTCGAAACTTTCCCCTCGGATGCACAGCACGCTGGCGGCGGGCGGTGTCGCGCCCAATTTTTGGCAGACGGTGAGCAGAGCTTCCGGGGCGAGGGCGTGGGAGTAGGGGGTGGTTCCGGGCTGGGGTTGGATGGGGTAGTGCGAGTAGGGGGCAGGGGTGTGGTGTCCGGCGTCAAGGAACAGGACGTGCTGACGGCCCGCAAGGTCGAGCGCATGTTCGATCTGGAGCTGGTAGGTCTCCAGACATTCGCAGTCGGGCAGTTCCAGCGCTGCCAGACGCCGCAGCAGCAGAACGCCCAGCGCATCGTCGCCGCGCGCCTCGTTGCCGATGCCGATGATGAGCAGGGGTGCGGGCATCAGGTGTAGCTGCCGTCGCCCAGCCGCGACAGGCTGGAGAGGCGCGCGCCTTGTGCATCCAGCAATTCGACCTGAAGCGGCATCTTGCCGATGGCGTGGGTGGCGCAGGACAGGCAGGGGTCGAAAGCACGGATGACGATCTCAATGCGGTTGAGCAGGCCCTCGCTGATCTCCTGTCCGTCCAGATAATCCTGCGCGACGCGACAGATCGCCTTGTTCATCGCCTGATTGTTGTGGGTGGTGGAGACGATCAGGTTGCACATGGAGATCAAGTCGTTATCGTCCACTTGATAATGATGGATCAAAGTGCCGCGCGGGGCTTCGAGCAGGCCGACACCTTCGCGGCGACGCTCACCGCTGGCCATCAGCTCGTTGCCCAGAATATCGTCGTCGAGCAGCAAACGATGCAGAGTCTCGGCGGCGTGCAGCAACTCGATCATGCGCGCCCAGTGGTAGGCCAACGGAGCGTGTCTGGGTTGGCCGCCGCTGTAGGCCATGAAGTCGCGCCGGGCCTGTTCGGCCAGCGGGGTGGGGATGGCATCGCAATTCTGGATGCGCGCCAGCGGGCCGACCTTGTACCAGCCCGCTTGGTTGCCCAGCGCCTTGAGGAAAGGGAACTTCATGTAGCTCCACGGACGCACTTCTTCGCGGATGAGGTCGCCGTAGTGCTGGCCGTCTGCGCCGTCGAAGATCAGCCCGCCGTCGGCATCGCGGGCGCGCAGCGCGCCATCGTAGAGGTCGAGTTCGCCGCGCGCATCAACCAGCGACAACAGGCCGGAGCGGAACAGGCCGAAATTCTCGTACAGCGCGGGGTCGGTCTCGTGCAGACGGCGGATCAGCGTGATGGCCGACTGACTCCATGCCAGTATCTGCGGTATCTCGCGCAGCAGTTCGTCGCGTTCGGCCAGCGTGACGGCTTTGTTCACGCCGCCGGGGATCGCGCCTGTGCCGTGGATGCGTTTGCCGGAGGTGATGCGGATGACTTCTTGCCCGAAGCGCCGCAGCAGCACGCCCTGCCGGGCGAGGTCGGGATGGGCGGCGGCCAGCCCGGCGATGTTGCGCCGGGTAGGCTCGGAATCAAAGCCCAGCAGCAGGTCGGGTGAGGCGAGATGGAAGAAGTGCAGGGCGTGCGATTGCAGGATCTGGCCGTAGTGCATCAGGCGGCGGATCTTTTCCGCCGTTGGCGTGATGCTGGTCGCGCCGACAACCCGGTCTAGCGCCTTGCAGGCGGCGAGCTGGTGCGACACCGGGCAGATGCCGCACAGCCGCTGCACCATCACCGGCACTTCCCAGTAAGGTCGTCCCTGAATGAAGCGCTCGAAACCGCGAAACTCGACGATGTGCAGCCGCGCCTGGCGGACGTGGTTGTGCTCGTCCAGCAGCAGGGTGACTTTGCCGTGACCTTCGACGCGGGAGATCGGGTCGATGGCGACGCGGCGCAGATTCTCGGTGGTGTCAGTCATAGCGTATCCAGTGCTGGTCCAGTTCGGGCGGACGGCCCGCCAGCAGGTCGGACAGCGCCTGCCAGAGGTTGTGGGCGGAAGGCGGGCAGCCGGGGATCGAATAGTCGATGCGCACGATCTCGTGCAGCGGGTAGACCTTGTCCAGCGGCAAAGGCAGTTCCGGGTCGTTGGGGATCAGTCCGTGCGCCAAGCCAGGGCTGGTATGGTAAACCTCTTCCAAAATCTCGGTGAGCGGGATCATGTTGCGCTGCGCGGGCAGCCCGCCATTGATGGCACACGCGCCCACGGCCACCAGCAGCTTGCAACTCTGGCGGAAAGCGCGCAGCACCTCCACATTTTCGGCGTTGCACACCCCGCCCTCGACTAGCCCGATGTCGCAAGGGCCGGGCAGCTTGATGTCGGTGAACGGACTGCGATCCAACTCGACCTGCCCCAGCAACTCGAGCAGATGCTCGTCAATGTCCAGCAGCGACATGTGGCAGCCGAAACAACCAGCCAGCGAGACGGTGGCGATGCGGAGCTTGCGCGGGGTGGTCATGGGAGGTCGCCCTTGTGTGAGGTGGGGCGGCGCGGTGATGACGGGCGTCCCTCACCCCAACCCCTCTCCCACTGGGAGAGGGACTTTGCGCCCTTCCCCTGCCGGGGGGAGGGCTGGGGATGAGGGAGCGCCCGGGTAGAAGTCAGGCCGCAGTCCAAGTATCCACCGTTCATTCACTTTCTCCCGCTATTTCTTGTTCCGCAACGGTTTTATGGTCGTACTTCCGTTCGCCTATCGGGGTGTGGAAGCCCTGTCGTTTGGGCAGGATGGCTCCCACCGGGCAGATGTGGGCGGCGCGGTCGGTGGCGGTGAGGGTGCTGTCACCCAGTCTGCCGGAGGCGGAGTTGACTACGATGTGGCTGTGCAATCCGCGCCCGGCGAGGGCGAACACGTCCTTGCCGTCGGCGCGGTGGCTGGCTTCCACGCACAGGCCGCACAGGATGCAGCGGTTCATGTCCAGCAGGATGTCGGGGTGGCTGGCATCGACGGCGCGGTGCGGGTAGAACTGTACGAACTCCGGCGTGAGAATCTTCAGTGCGTAGGCCGTGGCTTGCAGCAGGCAATCGCCGCTCTTCTCGCAGGCAGGGCAGAAATGGTTGCCTTCGACAAAGAGCAGTTGCAGCAGCACGCGCCGCCGCGCGTTCAACTCGGCAGTGTCGCTTTCTACGCTGAGGCCGGGCGTGGCGGGCAGGGTGCAGGCCGAGCCGAGTCTGCCGCTGGCGCGCACGGTGCAGAGTTTGCACGAGCCTTGCGGACGGAACTCGGGATGGAAGCACAGGTGCGGGATGAACACGCCCGCTGCGCTGGCGGCTTGCAATATGCTCTGGCCGGGTGCGCAGGGGATGGCGCGGCCATCCAGCGTGAAACTGTCGCTCATGGCTGTTGCTCCAGATGGGCGGCGGCATCATCGCGTCCGGTCAGTTGCCGGGCGGCGTTGAGGGCGGCGTCGAGGTCAAAGGCCGGGGCGAAATCATGGTGGGCCAGCCGTGCTTGGTAAGCCGGGCGGAACTTCGCCAGCGTATCCAGCACCGGGTTGCAGGCGCTGTGGCCCAGCCCGCAGTGGCTCGTATCGCGCAGCACGGCGTCCAGTTGCTCGATCTGGGCTAGGTCGGTAGCCGAGCCTAGCCCTTGATGGAGCTTGTCCATCAAGTCGCGTAGCAGAGACGTGCCGACCCGGCACGGCGTGCAGAAGCCGCAGCTCTCGTGGGCGAAGAAATGGCTGAAGTTGCGCGCCACCTCGAACAGGTCGCGGCTGTGGTCGAACACCATGAACGCACCTGCCGTCGGCACGTCTTCAAAGGCCAGACGACGGTCGAATTCTACGGCAGCCACGCACACGCCGGAAGGCCCGCCGACCTGCACCGCTTGGGCGTCATCTGCGCCACAATCGCGCAGCACTTCGGCGATGGTCACGCCGTAAGGATATTCGTAGATGCCGGGCCGGGCGCAGTCGCCGGAGACGGAATGCAGCCGCGTCCCGCGCGATTCCGCCGTACCGCAGGCGGCGAACGCTGCGCCACCTTCCTGCATGATTTTGCAGGCGAGGGCGAAGGTCTCGACGTTGTTGATGACGGTGGGCTGGCCGAGATAGCCGCGCTGCACGGGGAAGGGCGGGCGGATGCGCGGGATGCCGCGTCGGCCTTCCAGCGATTCGAGCAGGGCCGATTCTTCGCCGCAAACATAAGCCCCCGCGCCGAGGTGGATCTCGATGTCGAAGTCGAATCCGGCGCAGCCCAGAATGTTGCGTCCCAGCCAGCCTTGTTTGCGCCGTCGTTCCAGAACATCCTGCAAGTATCCTGAGAGATAACGATATTCTCCGCGCAGATAGAGAAACCCCTGATGTGCGCCGATGAGCCGAGCGCAGGCGGTCATGCCTTCGAATACGAGGTCGGCGTGGTGGCTGAGCAGGAATCGGTCTTTGAATGTGCCCGGCTCACCTTCGTCGGCGTTGCACACCACATAATGTGCTGCGCCAGTGGCGGCGCGGCAATAGGCCCATTTATCGGCGGTGGGATAGCCAGCGCCGCCGCGTCCACGCAGACCGGATCGGCGTAGCTCGGCCAGCGAGGCGTCCGCATCGCGCGCCAATACGGCGACTAGCGCCTGTCCCGGCTGCGGCGGCGCACTCAGCAGCCAGTCGCGGCGCTGTATGGTGTCGGTGACGGCGAACCATTCCTGCGGCCAACTCTCCAGAGGCACGCGATCACGGATGCGGCAGGCGATCTCGGCTATGCGTAGCGCTGTCAGCCGGGTGAGGGGACGCTGGTTGACCAGCAGCGCCGGGCCTTGGTCGCCCATGCCGATGCAGGAAGTCAGGCCGACGCTGACCAGTCCGTCTTCGGAGACTTTGCCCGGCTCGATCCAGAGTTCGCGGCAGAGCTGGTCGAGCAGAGCGGTACTGCCTTGCATCTGCTCGATGATGTTGTCGGCGAATAGCAAGTGATATTCGCCGCGCGGCTCAAGATCGAGAAAAGCGTAAAAAGCTGCGACGGCATCAACCTGACTGCGCGGCATCTGCAAGTGGCTGGCGAGTGCATCCAGCGCGGTAGCTGGCAGATGACCGTAGTGCGACTGGATACCGTTCAGTATCTGCAACAAGGCCTGCGGCGTTGCCGGATGGTGCGCAAGGATGGCGCTTAGCGTGCTGGCGTGAGGCGATTCGGTCATGGGCTACGGGAACGATCTCGGGCTGGCCCCGATGGTAGCTTGTGCCGTAGCAAAAGGGAATTGGCGCACGTCGGGTAATTGTTGATTAAATCAATAGGCTTAATTAGACTCACTGTAACGACTTTGAAAGGAGTAAGGACATGGATGCACCAGCGCGCGACGGGGATGGTTATCTGCTCGACATGAGCGAGTGGGATCGGGAGATCGGGCAGGCGATGGCCGATGCGGACGGGTATGAACTGAACGATGAGAAGTGGGAACAGATCATGCAGGCCCGGGCGTATTACGAAGAATACGGCTCGGTGCTGCCGATACGCAAGTTCGCCAAGCACATCGACAAGGATCAGAAGGAGCTGTTCGATCTGTGGATGACCGGGCCAATGAAGCCCATTACCAAATACGGCGGGATGCCCAAGCCTACCGGTTGTGTCTGATGGTGCAGATGCAAAGCCGTTGACCTCACGGTAGAATCCGGGCCTCTTCAACCAAGCGCAGGCCCGGTACGACATGATAATGAAACCCGCAGAGATTCTGACCTACGCCGTGGTGGCGGCTTCTTCGCTGCTCGTCATGGGATTCGTGGTGCACATGCTGGTCGGCGGTTTGGTCAGCGAACAGACCGAGATCGCGCTGATCGTGACGGTCGTTATCCTCGATGCCATCGCCATCGGTTTTATGGCGCGCGATGTGATCCGCCGCCGCAAAGCCGGGATCAACTGATCCTTTTGGGCGGGATGTCTTCTCCGCCATCTGCCTCGATGCACATCCAGCCGGACTATCGCGGGCGCTTCGCCCCTTCACCTACTGGCCCTTTGCACTTCGGCTCACTGGTCGCGGCAGTCGGTAGTTTTCTCGATGCCCGGCATCATGGCGGTACTTGGTCGCTGCGTATGGAAGACCTAGACACGCCGCGCTGCGTCGCGGGGGCTGCCGGTGATGTTCTGCGCACACTCGAAAGGTTTCAGTTGGAGTGGGACGGCCCGGTGTTGTACCAGAGCCAGCGCACAGTGGCTTATGAGGAGGCGCTGGCACAGTTGCAGGCCAGTGGCGCGGCCTATCTTTGTTGTTGTACCCGCAAGGAGATCGCAGATTCGGCTCTGCACGGCATTGAGGGGGTTGTGTATCCGGGGACGTGCCGGTGTGGTATTCCGGCGGGGCGCGAGGGCAGAGCTTGGCGGGTGCAGACGGGTTCAATGAACCCCGTTCGCACTGAGCGTAGCGCGGATGCATGGAGTCGAAGTGTTGCGGGCACTTCGACTCCGCTGGCTTTGCCAGCTACGCTGATAAAACCTCTAGCCATTCGACTAGGCTGCCAACAGACGGTAGCCAAGTCGTTGGTTATCAGTACGAACGGAGTAGTGGCGTTCACCGACACCCTGCAAGGCCAGCTCTCCCAGAATCTCGAACAGGAAATCGGCGATTTCGTGGTGAAGCGTGCCGATGGCTTGTTCGCCTACCAGTTGGCGGTGGTGGTGGACGATGCGTTCCAAGGTATCACCCACGTGGTGCGCGGCAGCGATCTGCTGACTTCCACACCGCGCCAGATCTGGTTGCAGCGCTTGTTAGGTTTGCCTACTCCGGTCTACATGCACTTGCCGGTGGCGGTGAATGCGGGGGGGGAGAAGCTCAGCAAGCAGACGCTGGCGATGCCGGTGGATGTTGCGCAAGCTGCCGAGACTTTGTGGCGGGTGTTGAGCTTCTTGCAGCAAACGCCGCCGCCGGAACTGGCGCACGATCTGCCGAATCTGCTGGCTTGGGCGGTGGAAAACTGGCGGTCGGGAAGATTGCACGGCCTCAAGGCGCTGCCTGCTCTGGCATAATCTGCCCCCTTTGCAATAATCCTCCGAATCATGGAATTCAAACTACACACCACCTCCGGCCAGGCACGGCGCGGTACGTTGACTTTGGCGCACGGTAAGCTGGAAACGCCGGCCTTCATGCCGGTCGGCACTTATGGCACGGTCAAGGCGATGTCGCCGGTCGAATTGCGCGACATTGGTGCGCAGATCGTGCTGGGCAATACCTTCCACCTCTGGTTGCGCCCCGGCTTGCAGGTGATCGAAAAATTCGGCGGGCTGCATCGCTTCATGGGCTGGGATGGCCCGATCTTGACTGACTCCGGCGGCTTTCAGGTGTTCAGCCTCGGCGATTTGCGCAAGATTACCGGCGGCGGGGTGGAGTTTCGTTCGCCCATCAACGGAGATAAATGTTTCCTGTCTCCGGAAGAGTCCATGCGCATCCAGAAGGTGCTGAATTCCGACATCGTGATGATCTTCGACGAATGTACGCCGTATCCGGCGGACGAGCAGGTGGCGGGCGTGTCGATGCGCTTGTCGCTGGGCTGGGCCGAGCGCAGCAAGAAGGCGCACGAGGGCAATCCCAATGCGCTGTTCGGCATCGTGCAGGGCGGGATGCACGAGCATCTGCGCGACGAGTCGCTGGCCGGGCTGACCAATATCGGCTTCGACGGCTATGCCATCGGCGGGCTTTCCGTGGGCGAGCCCAAGGACGACATGATGCGCATCCTGCGCCACACCGCGCCGCAATTGCCCGCCGACAAGCCGCGCTACCTGATGGGCGTGGGCACGCCGGAAGATCTGGTGGATGCGGTGGAACAGGGTATCGACATGTTCGACTGCGTGATGCCGACCCGCAATGCGCGCAACGGGCATTTGTTCACCCGCTTCGGCGACGTGCGCATCAAGAACGCAGTGCACAAGACGGACATCCGCCCGTTGGACGAGCAGTGCGAATGCTACTGTTGCCGCAATTTCAGCCGCGCTTATCTGCACCACTTGCAGCGTGCAGGTGAGATCCTCGGTGCGCGGCTGAACACCATCCACAACCTGCATTACTACCAAGAATTGATGCGTGACATGCGTGCCGCCATCGAGGCAGGGGACTTCGCGGAGTTCGCCGCCAGCTTCCGCGCGCAGCGCGGCAGCCTGGGTAAATAGTCCCGGCTTCCGTGTTAGAATGCGCCCCTTTGATTTTTTACCGGAGTTTTCAAATGGTTTCTGTGACTGATCTGTTCATCTCCAATGCATGGGCCGAAGGCGCTGCTCCAGCTGCCGAGCCGGGCGGCTTCGTGCAATTCCTGCCTTTGATCGTGTTGGTCGTGGTGTTCTATCTGCTGATCCTGCGTCCGCAGCAAAAGCGCGCTAAAGAGTTGAGCGCCATGCTGGATGCGCTGCAAAAGGGTGATGAAGTCGTCACCATCGGCGGCGTAATCGGTCGTATCACCAAGCTGACCGACAGCTATGCCTCCATCGAAGTCGCTGACAGCACCGTGCTGCAAGTGCAACGCACTGCGATCCAGAGCCTGTTGCCCAAGGGAACCATCAAGTCGATCTAAGGTGCTGCAATGAATCGCTATCCGCTGTGGAAATACCTGCTGATCCTCGCCGTACTGGTGTTGGGGTTGCTCTATACACTCCCCAACTTCTTCGGCGAGTCGCCTGCGGTGCAAGTCCAACCGCTGCATAGCAGCGTGAAGGCGGATGGCGCGTTGTTGCAGCGGGTGCAAAGCTCGCTGCAAGCGGCAGGGCTGAATCCTGCCGCCGTATCTTTGGATTCGACCAGCGTCAAGGCACGTTTCACCGACACTGACAGCCAGTTGAAGGCCAAGGATGTGCTGCAAAAGCAACTCGGCGAAGATTACGTGGTGGCGCTGAACCTGCTCTCCAGTTCCCCGCAATGGCTGACCGACCTGCACGCGCTGCCCATGTATCTGGGTCTGGATCTACGTGGCGGCGTGCACTTCCTGTTGCAGGTGGACATGAAAGCGGCGCTCGACAAGTCACTGGAATCCACCATCTCCGATCTGCGCAGCACCTTGCGCGAACAGAACATCCCTTATTCCGGCGTGAGCCGCGATGGCAAACAGATCACCGTCAAGTTCCGCGACGAAGCCGCCCGCACTGCGGGTGGGGCGAAGATCAAGCTGCAATTCAACGATCTGGCGATGTTCGAGAAGGACGCTGGTGGCGAGTTCCAGTTGGTCGGGACGCTCAAGCCGGAAGCTGAGAAGCGCATCCTCGACTCCGCCGTGCAGCAGAACCTGCTGACCTTGCGTAACCGCGTCAATGAGTTGGGCGTGGCCGAGCCGGTGATCCAGCAGCAGGGCGCGGATCGCGTGGTGGTGCAGTTGCCGGGGGTGCAGGACACCGCCCGTGCCAAGGATATTCTGGGTCGCACGGCGACGCTGGAAGTGCGTCTGGTCGATGACGAACATCCGGTGGTGGCGGGCAGTGCCGCGCCGCTGGGAACTGAGCTGTTCCGCGACCGCGACGGCAACACGCTGGCGGTCAAGAAGGGCGTGATCCTGACTGGCGAACGCATCAGCGATGCCCAGCCCGGTTTTGACAATCGCACCAACGAGCCTGCTGTCCACATCAATCTGGATAACATCGGCGCGCGCAAATTCAAGGAATCCACCCGCGAGAACGTGAATCGTCGCATGGCCATCATCCTGTTCGAAAAGGGCAGGGGTGAGGTCATCACCGCACCGGTGATCCGCGAAGAGATCGGCGGCGGTCGTGTGCAGATCTCCGGCAAGATGAGCACCGAAGAGGCGCAGGACGTTTCGCTGCTGCTGCGCGCAGGCGCATTGGCTGCACCGATGGAGATCGTCGAAGAGCGTACCGTTGGCCCGAGCCTGGGCGCGGACAACATCGCGCGCGGCTTCCAGTCCACCCAGATCGGCTTCGCTGCCATCTGCATCTTTATGGTCGCCTACTACCTGATGTTCGGTACGGTCTCCATGCTGGCGCTGGCAGCCAACCTTTTGCTGCTGGTGGCGCTGCTCTCCACGCTGCAAGCGACGCTGACCCTGCCCGGCATGGCCGGTATCGCGCTGACTCTGGGTATGGCGATCGACGCCAACGTGCTGATCAACGAACGCATACGCGAGGAATTGCGCAATGGGGTCACACCACAGGCGGCGATCCATGCTGGTTATGACCGCGCTTTCGCCACTATTCTGGATTCCAACATCACCACCATGATCGCCGGTGTCGCGCTGTTCATGTTTGGCTCCGGTCCGGTGCGCGGTTTCGCCGTGGTGCTGTGCCTAGGCATCCTGACTTCGATGTTCAGCGCGGTGCTGGTGTCGCGTTCGCTGGTCAATCTGATCTACGGACGCCGTGCGCGGTTGTCCAAGGTGGCTATCGGTTAATCCTTCCCCCTAGCCCTCTCCCGTAGACGGGGGAGGGGAATACTTAGGAACAAAGCATGGAATTCTTCCGCATCAAAAAAGACATCCCGTTCATGAGTTATGGGCGGTATACCACTTCGATCTCGCTGGTCACCTTCATCTTGGCGGTGTTCTTCCTCGCCACCAAAGGTCTGAACTTCGGCATCGACTTCACTGGCGGTACGGTGCTGGAAGTGCATTACGCGCAGCCGGCGGATACCAACAAGGTGCGTGAGCAACTTTCCACGATAGGGTTGCATGACGCGCAGGTGCAGAACTTCGGCTCTAGCCAAGACGTGCTGATCCAGATCCCGCTCAAACAGAACAAGCTGGGTGCGAACCTTTCAGAGCGTGTGATGGAGACGCTGCAACAGCACGATGCCAGCGCAGAAAAACGCCGCGTCGAGTTCGTCGGCCCGCAAGTGGGCAAGGAGCTGGTGGAGAATGGCGCGCTGGCGCTGTTGCTGGTGAGTTTGGGCATCGTCGGCTACCTGTGGCTGCGCTTCGAGTGGAAGTTCGGCCTGGCCGCCATCATCGCCAACCTGCATGACGTGGTCATCATTCTGGGCTTCTTCGCCTTCTTCCAGTGGGAGTTCTCGCTGTCCGTGCTGGCGGCGGTGCTGGCAGTGCTGGGCTATTCGGTGAACGAGTCGGTGGTGGTGTTCGACCGGATCCGCGAGAATTTTCGCTCCATGCGCAAGGCCGGGGTGGCCGAGATCATCGACAACGCCATCACCCGCACCATGTCGCGCACCATCATCACTCACGCCTGCACCCAGATGATGGTGACGGCGATGCTGTTTCTGGGCGGTGAGACGCTGCATTACTTCGCGCTGGCGTTGACCATCGGCATCCTGTTCAGTATCTACTCCTCGGTGCTGGTGGCCAGCCCGCTGCTGATGATGTTCGGCGTGTCGCGCGAGGATTTCATCAAACCCGAGAAAGTCGAAGCGGAAGAAGTCCTACCCTGAGCGAGGTAGCACATGGAACTGCTCAGCTCCTTCATAGACCTCGTGCTGCATCTGGACACCCATTTGCAGTTGCTGATCCAGCAGTACGGCACGCTGGTCTACGCCATCCTGTTCCTCATCATCTTCAGCGAGACCGGTCTGGTCATCGCGCCTTTCCTGCCGGGCGATTCGCTACTGTTCGTGGCAGGCGCGTTGTGCGGCACGGGTGCGCTGGAGATCGAACTGCTAGCGCCCCTGCTGATGCTGGCCGCCTTTTCCGGCGATAACACCAATTACTGGATCGGGCGGCTGATTGGCAAGCGGCTGGTTGCGCGCTCCAGCTCTCGTTTTCTGCGCCACGAACATCTGGAAAAAACCCACGCGTTCTACGCCAGACATGGCGGCAAGACGGTGTTGTTCGCGCGCTTCCTGCCTATCGTCCGCACCTTCGCCCCCTTCGTGGCTGGCATCGGCGAAATGAACTACCGCCATTTCCTGTTCTTCAGTGCGCTGGGAAGTGTGGCGTGGATCGGTTTCTTTACCGTTTGCGGGCTGATCTTCGGTAACATTCCGGCGGTCAAGAACAATCTGACTTTGATCGTTTTCGGTATCATTTTTATCTCCTTCCTTCCGGCTTTGATCGAGTTCGTCCGGCAGCGCAGGCGGCGGACGTAGTCAGGCAAGGGGGGGCGATGAATAAGCAGATCAGTGAGCTGAAGGTTCTGGTGGTGGAGGACAGCAAGGTCGTCCTCAAAGGGCTGTGCAATTATCTCGAACGCATGGGCATCGCCAAGCCGCTCACCGCCGAGACCGGCCTCGCCGCCATTGAGGTCTATTCCCGCGAACGACCGGACATCATCCTGCTCGACGCGATGTTGCCTGACATCGAAGGCTTCGATGTCGCCCAGCGCATCCGCGCCATGGAACGGCAGGACGACTGGACGGCCATCATCTTTCTGACCAGCATGTCCAAGGATGAGGACTTGGCCCACGGCATCGCCGCCGGTGGCGATGATTACCTGATGAAACCGGTCAGCGAAGTGGTGCTGAAGTCCAAGATCAAAGCCATGCAGCGACTAGTCGAGATGCAGCGCAAGCTGGTCGATACTACGCACCAACTGAATGCGGCCAACAAAGAGTTGCAACGTCTTTCCACCACCGACGGGCTGACCGGCATCGCCAATCGTCGTTTGTTCGACGAGCTGATGTCGCGCGAGTGGCGGCGCTGTCTGCGCGCCAAGAAGCCGATGTCGTTGGTGATGGTGGATGTGGATTTCTTCAAGCTCTATAACGATACCTATGGGCATCAGGCGGGCGATGCTTGCCTGAAGGCGGTCGCTGCACAGATGGCGCGTTCCGCACCGCGCGCCAGTGACGTGGCCGCGCGCTACGGTGGCGAAGAGTTCGCGCTGATCCTAGGGAATACCGAGATCGACGGTGCGATTTGGGTCGCCAATCACATTCGTCAGAACATCGCTGAACTAGGCTTGGTGCACAAGAAGTCGAGCTTCGGTCACGTTACCGTCAGTTGTGGCGTGGCCTCGCTGATACCGGGTGAGAAGATGACCCCCAAGGCGCTGATCGCTGCGGCGGATCAGGCGCTGTATCTGGCCAAGGAAAAGGGGCGGAATCGGGTGGAGGGCGATCAGATCGCCTTTCCCTGAGTTTAATCGCTGATGCAGTTGCGGCCCGAGAGACGGGCGCGCTGCAAGGCGAAGTCGGTCTGTTCCAGCAATTGTTCCAGCGTGAGGCCGGGGCGCACTTCGGCCAATCCAATGGAGATCGTGACGCTGGGCAGGGCGTCGCCGCTCGGTGTGACGATGGCGGCGCGGCTGGCTTGCATACGCAAACGCTCGGCGGCCTTGTGGGCTTCAGCCAGCGAAGTATGCGGCAGGAAGACCGCGAACACCTTGCCGTGATAGCGCGCCGCCTGATCGTTGGGGCGCAGGCAGGCTAGGGTGGTCTGGGCGATGGTGCGCAAGGCTTGATCGCCACCCAGTCGTCCGTGGCACTGGTTGTAATGCTTGAATTGGTCTATGCCCATCATCATCAAGGAGGCGCGCCCCTGATTCATCGCACAACGGTGGATCTGTCTGCTGAACATCTGATGCATCCAGTCGCTGTTATAGAGTCCGGTCAGTTCGTCCACGTGGTTCAGTCCGGCGTAACCCTGACGGCTCTCGATGTCGACATGGAGGCTGTGTTCGCTGATGGAGATGCGCAGCGCCAGCACGTTCAGCATGTTGCGTGCGGCTTGATGCGAATCGTTGATGAGCGCCCAGATCGTGGAGTGGTCGATGGATAGCAGTTCGCAATCGGTATCGGCGATGAGATAGGTGTGAGCGCGGCTGTCATCGAGGATGGACATTTCGCCGACCGATTCGCCAGTGCCGAATATGGCAAGGGCGCTGTCGCTCAGTCCAGCGGAATTCACCCGCATCCTGCCTGACAGGATGATGTAGATCTTTTCGTTGGACTCTCCCGGTGACAGCAGGGTCTGGCCTGCGGCCAGTGAGATCTGACTGGATTCGTCGAGATAGCGGATCAGCAACTCGTGCGAAACACCAAAAAACAAAGGCACGTCTTTTAGCAGGTCGTAGGTCTCATCAGTCAGGCTCACAGTGGGTCTCCGTTATATTTGTTATTCGGTGCGCAGATGATCCGCCCAGTTGTTGGGTGTCTCGTACAGTCGCACGCGTTCCAGTCGCAGGTGGTTGCCGTAGGTGTCGCGGTAGGCGTCATCCAGCAGGCCGAAGGCGATCATGGCGAGGTTCTCGGCAGTGGGCGGCACATCCATCACGATGGTCTTGTGTCCCGGTATCGTTTGCAGGAAGGGCAGTACGGTGGTGTCGCCGCGATACACCAGAAAAGCGTGATCCCACACATCCACCACCATTTCCTTGGCGATACGCTTCACCTCGGAGAAGTCCATCACCATGCCCTGCTCAGACAAGCCTTCGGTGGTGATGATGTCGCCGGAGAGAGTGACCTCCAGCGCGTAACGATGGCCGTGCAGATGGCGGCACTGGCTGGTGTGATTGGGAATGCGATGGCCCGCATCGAATTCCAGTCTTCGGGTGATTTGCATGATGTTCCGGGAGTCGAAAGTCGGGCCGATTATAGCTTGCCGACCGTGCAGCGTGTGCCGAAATCCCCGGCGGATTTGGTGCTGCTTCCGATTGCCCCTACAATGCAGCCTGTTTATGCAAAACACCCTATTGCGTTATGACCAGAAGCAAGATTTGCGGCATCACCCGCGTTGAAGATCTGCAAGCCGCCGCCAGCAGCGGAGCCGATGCGATCGGGCTGGTGTTCTACGCCAAAAGCCCGCGCCATGTCTCCATCGAGCAGGCGGCGCAGCTACTTTCGGCTCTGCCGCCTTTCGTCAGCGTGGTCGGTCTGTTCGTCAACCCTACGGAAGACGAGGTGCGGCAGGTGCTGCGCAGCGTGCCGTTGGACGTGCTCCAGTTCCACGGCGAAGAGTCACCCGAATTCTGCGTCCGCTTCGGGCGGCCTTATCTCAAAGCGATACGGGTCAAGCCGGGGGTGGATTTGGTACAATGCGCGGCCCGTTACGCCGCTGCTCAGGCGCTGTTGCTCGATGCCTACATCGAAGGCACACACGGCGGCACGGGCGAGTCGTTCGACTGGGCGCTGATCCCGCATGATCTGCCGCTGCCGGTGATCCTTTCCGGGGGCTTGCATCCGGGCAATGTTCAGGATGCGATCAGGCAAGTGCGGCCCTACGCGGTGGATGTGTCCAGCGGGGTCGAGGCGGCAAAGGGAATCAAGGACGCAGCGAAGGTCGCCGCGTTCATCAATGAGGTTAGGTCGTTTATTTAACCGTTCGAGGTGAGCTTGTCGAACCCCGGCCATGGAATCGAGGCCCTTCGATAAGCTCAGGGCGAACGGAATTTCAGGTGAAAAGCAGTGAGTTATAACTACCCAGATAGCACCGGCCACTTTGGCATCTTCGGCGGCATCTACCTGGCCGAGACGCTGATCCCTGCCGTGGAAGAATTGCGCCAGCAGTATTTGCACTTCCGCGACGATCCCGAGTTCAAGGCCGAGTTCGCATACGAGCTGAAGCACTACGTCGGTCGCCCCAGCCCGATCTATCACGCCAAACGTTTGTCCGACGATCTGGGCGGCGCGCAGATCTATCTGAAGCGCGAAGATCTGAATCACACTGGCGCGCACAAGATCAATAACGCTATCGGACAGGCTTTGCTCGCCAAGCGCATGGGTAAGAAGCGCGTCATCGCCGAAACCGGCGCGGGTATGCACGGCGTGGCGACGGCTACCGTGGCCGCTCGCTTCGGAATGGAGTGCATCGTGTACATGGGCGCGGAAGACATCCAGCGCCAGGCACCCAACGTATTCCGCATGAAGCTCTTGGGGGCGAAAGTCGTGCCCGTCGAAAGCGGTTCGCGTACCTTGAAAGATGCCTGCAACGAAGCCATCCGCGATTGGGTCACCAACGTCGAATCGACCTTTTACATCTTCGGCACGGCGGCTGGTCCGCATCCTTACCCGATGATGGTGCGCGATTTTCAGTGCGTCATCGGCAACGAAGCCAAGATCCAGATGCCCGAGATGGCTGGTCGTCAGCCGGATGCGGTGATCGCCTGCGTCGGCGGCGGTTCTAACGCCATCGGCCTGTTCCATCCCTACATCGACGTGCCGAACGTGCAGATCATTGGCGTGGAGGCGGGCGGCTACGGTATCGCCAGCGGTAAACACGCCGCGCCGCTGACCGCCAACGCCCGTGTCGGCGTGCTGCACGGCAACAAGGTCAATCTGATGCAGGACGAGAACGGCCAGATCATCGAGACGCATTCCATCTCGGCCGGGCTGGATTATCCCGGCGTCGGCCCTGAGCATTGTCTGCTGAAAGACATCGGGCGTGCCCAATACGTCGCCATCAACGACGACGAAGCCATTGCTGCGTTCGATGCGTTGTGCCGTTTCGAAGGCATCATCCCGGCGCTGGAATCCAGCCATGCGCTGGCCCACGCGATCAAGATCGCGCCGACGATGGGCAAGGATAAAGTGCTGCTGGTGAATCTCTCCGGTCGCGGCGACAAAGACATGAACACCGTGGCGCGCATCAAGGGGATCACGCTGTAACGATGGGAAAATACGATAAGCTGCTGTTCCAGATATTGCGTGGATTGTCGGATGCCAATGTCGCATTTGACGATTTATGCCGTTTGTTGGAACAGCTTGGTTTTGAAGTAAGGGTTCGCGGGAGTCATCATGTTTTTCGCAAGGAGGGCGTGGCTGAGAAAATCAACCTTCAATGCCAAGGTGCTCAAGCTAAACCCTATCAGGTGAAACAGGTGAGAGCCATTATTCAAAAGTACCGGCTCGCCAAGGAGGAGTAAATGGATCGCTACGAAATCATTCTCTACTGGAGTAACGAAGATGAGGCCTTCATTGCCGAAGTGCCAGAGTTGCCCGGCTGCGTGGCGCATGGTGATACGCAAGAAGAGGCCTTAGCTAACAGCAAGGCTGCGATGCAATTGTGGATTGATACCGCGAGAGAATTTGGCGACCCAGTTCCAGCGCCTCGCGGCCGCCTGATGTACGCATAAAACAAACTACACCTAAAACGATGTCACGAATTCAAACCACTTTCGAGAAACTCAAGCTGCATCAGCGTAAAGCGCTGATTCCGTTCATCACCGCTGGCGACCCCGCGCCCAAACTCACCGTGCCGCTGTTGCACGCACTGGTCGAGGCGGGGGCGGACGTGCTGGAATTGGGCGTGCCGTTTTCCGACCCGATGGCCGACGGCCCGACCATCCAGCGCGCTTCCGAGCGCGCCCTGAAACACGGCATCAGCCTGCGCGGCGTGCTCGACATGGTGGCGGAGTTCCGCCAGCGTGACGCACACACCCCGGTGGTGTTGATGGGCTACGGCAATCCCATCGAGGCGATGGGCTGGGAGACTTTTGCCAAGCGTTGCGCCGAAGTTGGCGTGGATGGCGCGCTGACGGTGGATTTTCCGCCGGAAGAGAGCCTAGAAGCCTTCGCCCATCTGGAAGCGCACGGTGTCGATCCGATCTTTCTGCTTGCGCCGACCACTAGCGACGAGCGCATCGCCGCCGTTGCCAAGCTGGCGCGTGGCTATGTGTACTACGTCTCGCTCAAGGGTGTGACCGGCGCGGGCAACCTCGACCTGTCGGCCATCGAAGAAAAGATGCCGCACCTGCGCCGCTATCTCGATCTGCCCATCGGTGTCGGCTTCGGCATCCGTGATGCCGCGACGGCGCACGCCGTGAGCCGGTTGTGCGATGGCGTGGTGGTCGGTAGCCGCATCGTGCAAGAGATCGAGAGTTCGACCGAAGAGAACGTCATCGCCAATGTAGGCCGGCTGGTGCGTGAATTACGCTTGGCCATCGACCAAGCATAAAGCCCTCTCCCGGCCTTGCGGCCACCCGCTCCCGTGGACGGGAGCGGGGCAGGGAAGAGGGAATAAAATTAAGGAGGTGTGAAATGAGCTGGTTCCAAAAACTGTTGCCCCCGAAGATCAAACGTCGTGAGAACGATGACGACAAAAAGAACGTGCCGGAAGGCCTTTGGCACAAGTGTCCCACTTGCCAATCCGTGCTGTATCACACCGATCTGGAAAAGAACCTCAACGTCTGCCCCAAGTGCAACCACCACAACCGCGCCCATGCCAGAACACGTCTGGACGGATTGCTGGACGGGGAAGGGCGTTTCGAGATCGGCGCGGAAGTGCTGCCGGTGGACACCCTCAAGTTCAAGGACAGCCGGAAATACGCTGATCGCCTGACTGCCGCCAAGCGCGACATCAACGAAGACGACGCGCTGGTGGTGATGCAAGGCAGCATCCATGCCCAGCCGGTGGTCGCCGCCGCATTCGAGTTCCGCTTTATGGGCGGCTCGATGGGCTCGGTGGTGGGCGAGCGTTTCGTGCGTGGCGTGCAAGTCGCCGTCGAACAAAAATGCCCCTTCATCTGTTTCTCCGCCAGCGGCGGTGCGCGGATGCAGGAAGGCCTGTTGTCGCTGATGCAGATGGCCAAGACCTGCGCCGCGCTGACCCAGCTCTCGCAGGAAAAACTCCCCTTCATCTCCGTGCTGACCGATCCCACTATGGGCGGCGTCTCCGCCAGCTTCGCCTTCGTGGGTGACGTGGTCATCGCCGAACCCGGCGCACTCATCGGCTTCGCCGGTGCGCGCGTCATCCAGCAGACCGTGCGCGAGACCCTGCCGGACGGCTTCCAACGCGCCGAATTCCTGCTCGAACACGGCGCTATCGACATGATCATCGACCGCCGCAACATGCGCAACGAACTCGGCTCACTGATCGCCTTGCTGATGAAGCAGGGTGCGGTGGCGGAAATTGAGGCTTAGCAACACTCCCTCATGTCTCATCTCGAATCTCTCATAGTTGAGTACCTTGATTGGCAAGGCTATCTCGTGCGCCGTAACACAAAAGTCGGCAGACTTAGGCACGGTGGATGGGAGATGGAACTTGACGTTATCGGATATAACCCGCATAGCGGAGATCTTGTTCATTACGAGCCTTCTGTTGATGCGCACTCATGGGAGACGCGGGAGGCGCGTTACAAGAAGAAATTTGATGCAGCTCGAAAGCTGATTTTCGTCGAAGTATTTTCGTGGTTGCCACCGGAAACGCCTTTACGTCAAATTGCCGTTTTTACATCCCATCCCAAAGGTAGGGATGAGATTGCTGGGGCGAAAATTACATCTATTGACGAGCTTGTTGCCGAAATACGGTCCAAAGTTGTGGCGTGCGGCCCGGCTAGAAGTAATGCCATTTCGGAAAGTTACCCATTGCTTCGTGTATTGCAACTTTCACACTGTGGTTACAGCAAGGCCAAGTAGGCGTAGGGGTGCGTTGACCCGCACTTTCCGGATTCCGCTGCGCCTCTTCCGGGCAGCGGGTTTTGCCTCCCTCGCCCATCGGGAGAGGGAACGAGGGTGAGGGGCTGCACGTTGAAGCAACGTCTGGCAAATTGAAAATTATGCAACCCTCACCCCCAGCCCCTCTCCCGATGGGCGAGGGGAGCTCGACATCAACTAATCAACCGTCACATGCCTGAAACCCTTGCCGACTGGCTTTCCTATCTCGAATCGCTGCATCCCAAAACCATCGCGCTCGGCTTGGAGCGGGTGGCGGAGGTCAAGGCGCGGTTGCATCTGTCGCCTGATTTTCCCGTCATCATCGTCGGCGGGACCAACGGCAAAGGCTCGGTCTGCGCCATGCTGGAGGCCATCCTGCACGCCGCCGGATACCGCGTCGGCTGCTACACCTCGCCGCATCTGCTGCATTACAACGAGCGGGTGCGCGTCGGCAAGCGGCAGGTGAGCGATGCGGAGTTGTGTGCTTCGTTTGAACGCATTGAGAGGGCGCGGGTTGTTGGTGAGGCGAATTCTGCCAGGGAGTCCCTCACCCCAGCCCTCTCCCGTGGGGAGAGGGGGCAGGCGCTTCCTCCTCCTCTTGGGGTGGGTTGGGACGCGGGAGGCTGCGTTGAGATCCCGCTGACCTACTTTGAGTTTGGCACGCTGGCGGCGATGCAGTGTTTCATCGAGCGCGGGGTGGATGTCGCCATTCTGGAGGTGGGGCTGGGCGGGCGGCTGGATGCGGTGAATGTGTTCGATGCGGATGTGGCGGTGGTGACCAGCGTGGACATCGACCATGTCGATTATCTCGGCGACACCCGTGAGCAGATCGCCTTCGAGAAGGCGGGTATCTTCCGAGCGGGCAGGGTGGCGATCTGCGCCGATGGTGATGTGCCGCAGGCCTTGCGCGACCATGCTGCAAAGATCGGTGCGGAGCTGTGGTGCATAGGTGGAGAGTTCGGTTTTGATCTCCCTTCTCCCCTCGGGGGAAGGGGTGGGGAAGGGGGCGTGCCTATGGAAAGAGCCTCCCCCACCCTAACCCTCCCCCGCAGGGAGAGGGAACAGATTCAGGGGCAGTGGAATTTTCGCGGCAAGTCGGGCGTGCGCGCTGCTTTGCCGCATCCGGCCTTGCGTGGGGCGTTCCAGCTCAACAATGCCAGCGCGGTGCTGGCGGCGCTGGATGCTTTGCAGGGCAAGTTGCCGGTGGGCATGGAGGCGGTGCGGCGCGGGCTGGTGGAGGTCGAGCTGGCGGGGCGTTTCCAGTTCGTGCCGGGCAGGCCGACTTTGATCTTGGACGTGGCGCACAATCCTCATGCGGCGCGCTCGCTGGCACAGAATCTAGCCAGTCTGCCGCCCGCGAAGACCTTCGCAGTGTTCGCCATGCTGAAGGATAAAGATATGGCAGGCGTGATCGAAGCCTTGCGCGATCAGATCGACGTTTGGCTGGTGGCGGGGATCGCTGCGCCGCGCGGGGCGACTGCTGCGGAGTTAGCCGCAGTGTTGGCAGCGGCGCAAGTGCGCGGCAGCGTGGAGATTTTTGCCAATGCGGCGGCGGCACTCAGCCATGCCTGCAATGTGGCGACTGAAAATGATAGAATCTGCGCCTTCGGTTCATTCTATACGGTAGCGGAGGTGATGCAGGCGCGCTCTTTGCGCGTAGGCTGACTCTGCGGAAAAGCTCGATGGCAAAACAGGTAACAGACGACGAAGCTGATCTCAAACGGCAAGCCAGACGCAGATTGATCGGTGCGGTGGCGTTGACGACGGCAGTGGTGGTGATTCTGCCTATGGTTTTGGATAAAGAACCTAAGCCGACTACGCCAGACATAGACCTCCGCATCCCAGACAAAGACAAGGCGGGTGAATTCTTGCCGCAAGCAGGGCAGTCGGCCGTGCCGGTCGCGGCTACGTCCGCTCCTGTGGCGGCATCGTCGGTGGTTACGCCTGTGCTGCCAGTCAGCGCCGTGTCCGTGGCTGCACCGGCGATCTCGGCGGACGAAGTCGTGGCGGAGAAGCCCGTCGCAGCGGCTCAGCCCGTTGCCAAGCCTGCTGAGAAAATCGTCGAGAAAGCAGCAGAATCCGCTCCAAGCAAACCCTCCAGCAACGAAAGACACCCCGAAAAAACCAAAGCAGAAGACAAACCCGCCACGGGTGGCTTCGTCTTGCAGATCGGCGCTTACAGCAATCCCGAGATTGCCGCCGATTGGCAGAAGAAGCTGAGCAAGCAGGGGCTGCACGCTTACACCGAGAAGGGCGACGGCAAGACGCGTCTGCGTGTCGGCCCGTTCTCCAGCCGCGAGGCGGCGGACAAGGCTCGCGCCAAGTTGGAGCTGATGGCGCTGCATCCTGATCTGGTCGAGCTGGAAAAGAACTGATGACGATGTTCGACTATCTCGTCGCCGGCGTCCTGCTCTTTTCCATAGGGTTGGGCGTCTGGCGCGGATTGGTGTACGAGGTGTTGTCTTTGCTGGGCTGGCTGGCGGCTTACTGGGTCGCCCGCACTTTCGCAGAAGATTTCGTGCCTTATCTCCCCAAGATACTTCCCGGCGTTGAAAAATTCGGTTCGGTGATGGCGTTCGCGGCGCTGTTCCTGCTGACCTTGATCGCCAGCGGCATCTTGGCTTGGCTGCTATCGAAGATAGTGAGCTTGGTCGGGCTGGGCTGGATCGACGGCTTGTTCGGTGCGCTGTTCGGCGCGTTGCGCGGGGCGTTGATCGTATTGATTCTAGTGACGGTGGCGGGTATGACCGATCTGCCGCAAGAGAGATTTTGGCGTGACGCACGCTTCAGCCAGCCTTTGCAGGATGCGGCGCTGGCGATCAAGGGCTGGCTGCCGGATAATCTGGCGCAGCGTTTGCACTACTGATTGATAGGCTGATTGGAAGAAAAACTATGTGTGGCATTCTAGGTGTTGTAGCGCGTACCCCGGTCAACCAGTTGCTGTATGACGGATTGCAAGTGTTGCAGCATCGCGGGCAGGATGCCGCCGGCATCGCGACCCTGAACGGCAAGACTTTCCATCTGCACAAGGGCAACGGCTTAGTGCGCGATGTGTTCCGTACCCGCAACATGCGTTCGTTGCTGGGCAATGCGGGCATCGCCCATGTGCGCTATCCGACGGCGGGCTCGGCGGTGGATCACAACGAGGCGCAGCCGTTCTATGTGAATTCGCCCTTCGGCATTGTTCTGGGCCACAACGGCAATCTTACCAACACCGAAGACCTGCGCCGCTCGATGTACGAGCAAGACCTGCGCCACATCAATACCAGTTCCGACTCTGAAGTGTTGCTCAACGTGTTGGCCCATGAACTTCAGGCCAACACCACCAGCTTTTGCCTCGATCCGCAAAAGATATTCGCCGCCGTCAGCGGCGTGCATCAACGCTGCCGGGGCGCTTATGCCGTGGTGGCGATGATCGCCGGTTACGGTCTGCTGGCTTTTCGCGATCCTCACGGCATCCGTCCGCTGGTGGTGGGCAGCAACGAGACCGAGGCGGGCATCGAATATCTGATCGCCTCCGAGAGCGTGGCGCTGGATACGCTGGGCTTCAAGTTCCTGCGCGACATTCAGCCTGGCGAGGCGGTGTTCATCGACTTCGATGGCAACTTCCACAGCCAGCAATGCGCGGCGACTACGGCGCTCAATCCCTGCATCTTCGAATACGTCTATCTGGCCCGCCCGGATTCGGTGATGGACGGCATCTCGGTCTACGCCACCCGTTTGTACATGGGCGAATATCTGGCGGATAAGCTGTCGCGCGAGTGGGGCGCACACGATGTCGATGTGGTGATCCCCATCCCCGATTCCAGCCGCCCGAGCGCGCTGCAACTGGCCAATCGTCTCGGCATCCCGTTCCGCGAAGGCTTTGTGAAGAATCGCTACATCGGACGCACCTTCATCATGCCGGGGCAGGCGATGCGCAAAAAGTCGGTGCGCCAGAAGCTCAACGCCATCGGCGTGGAGTTCAAGGATAAGAACGTGCTGCTGGTGGACGACTCCATCGTGCGCGGCACGACCAGCCGCGAGATCGTGCAGATGGCGCGCGATGCCGGGGCGCGCAAGGTTTACTTCGCCTCCGCAGCGCCTCCCGTCAAGTTCGCCAACGTCTACGGCATCGACATGCCCAGCGGCAAGGAACTGATCGCCACCAACCGCAGCGACGACGAGATCTGTAACGAGATCGGCGCCGACCGCATCATCTATCAAGATTTGGACGACCTAAAACTGGCCGTGCGCAAGGGCAACCCGGTCATTGAGCGGTTCGACTGCTCCTGCTTCGACGGCGTATATATCACTGGCGACATCACGCCCGAGTTCCTCGCCAAGGTCGAAGCCGCACGCGGTTCGAGCAAGAGCAGCAAGACAGAGGACGAGCATCCTGAGTTGGATCTGGCGATGAGCATCACCTCGATGTGATGAGTCCGGTGTGGTTTTTTATCTTGCACTGTTACTCAAAATTCAGTTACATCAGAAAGTTTGGCTATGGTTGCGATCTTCTATGAGGATTATGACCGCCACCATACGCCGCACATTCACGTTCGCTATTCCGGTATGAAATCCTCCATCTCTATTGAGGATGGAAGTGTGCTGGCGGGCGAGATTCCGGCCAAACAGTTGAGACTGGTGCAGGCTTGGATAGAGATTCACCGAGATGAGTTGTTTGCGGACTGGGAGCTGGCTGCGGCAGGCGAGGAGCCTTATCGCATCGCACCTCTGCAATGAGGGGGTATGCAATGCAAGCTTTGCTGGATGTAGTCAAAGTTGAGATTGGCGCTGGTTATGTGTTGTTACTGGAGTTCGAGAACGGTGAGCAACGGCAGTTCGATATGACTCCGTATCTGGATAAAAAACCGTTTAGCCGGATCAAGGAAGCACCATTATTTGCTCAGGCCCATGTGGACTATGGGACGGTAGTCTGGCCGGGCAACATCGACATTGCGCCAGAAACGCTTTACGATAACAGAGGTGGCGCCGTAATTTCGGACAGTCCGATAAGTGATAGCCTTGCTTAACCCAAGCCGTGAACAGCACGGCAACCAGAGGAGCAAGCACATGAAAAGGACGAGAAGGAATCACGCACCGGGATTCAAGGCCAAGGTG
>JACRAT010000039.1 GCA_016234685.1 Nitrosomonadales bacterium | reverse complement strand
GAAATGGTGATGCCTGGCGACAACGTCTCGATCACCGTCAGCCTGATCGCCCCGATCGCGATGGAAGAGGGCCTGCGCTTCGCTATCCGTGAAGGCGGTCGTACCGTCGGCGCGGGTGTGGTGGCTAAGGTTATCGAGTAAGTCAGTCGTTAGTCATTGGGCGTTAGTCGTTGGTTGGTCTTGTCCGTTTTGCGGGCGTGTTTAACTGGCGGCTGGCGGCTGGCGACTGCCAACTGTTTTTTAGGCCAGTAGCTCAATTGGTAGAGTATCGGTCTCCAAAACCGAGGGTTGGGGGTTCGAGACCCTCCTGGCCTGCCAAGTTAAATACGGACAATCGCGCATGTCGGATAAGATCAAATTGATCGTCGCATTCCTGCTGGTAGTGGCAGGGGTGGCGGGGTTCTATTCTTTGCATGAAAGTGCTGCGGTGGTCAAGCTGCTGTCGGTGCTGGTTGGGCTGGCTGCGGGTGCTGCTGTGGCAGCTACGTCTGAGTCGGGTAAGCGTTTTCTGGTGTTCGGCAAGGAGTCGGTTGCTGAGGCTAAGCGTGTGGTTTGGCCGAGTCGCAAAGAGACTATGCAGACCACGGCGGTGGTGGTGGTGTTTGCCATCACGATGGCGCTATTCTTGTGGGCGGTTGATTCCAGTCTGATGTTTGTGGTCAATAAATTGATGGGACGGAGCGAGTGATGTCCAAGCGTTGGTATGTGGTTCATACGTACTCGCAGTTCGAGAAGAGCGTTCAGCGTGCCTTGGTTGAGCGCATTGCGCGTTCTGGTATGCAGGATCTGTTTGGTCAGATTCTGGTTCCGGTCGAGGAAGTTGTCGAGTTGAAGTCGGGTCAGAAAAGCATTAGCGAGCGCAAGTTCTTCCCGGGCTATGTGTTGGTCGAGATGGAGATGACGGATGACTCTTGGCATCTGGTCAAAAACACGCCTAAGGTGACTGGGTTTATCGGTGGCACGGCGATGAAGCCGACTCCCATCACGCAGAAGGAAGTCGACAACATTATGCAGCAGATGCAGGCTGGTGTTGAGAAGCCGCGTCCCAAGGTGCTGTTCGAGGTGGGTGAGGCAGTGCGCGTCAAGGAAGGTCCGTTCACCGACTTCAATGGTACGGTGGAAGATGTCAATTACGACAAGAATAAGCTGCGGGTGTCGGTGGCGATCTTCGGTCGCGCTACGCCAGTCGAATTGGATTTCGGTCAGGTCGAAAAGGCCTGATGATTGGAGCCGGGATTTCCGGCGGTACAACGGGGAGCGTGTCGTTAGGCATGCGTTTAACCCATTTCAAGGAGTGGTAACATGGCAAAGAAAGTTGTCGGCTATATCAAGCTGCAAGTTCCCGCCGGTAAGGCGAATCCGAGTCCTCCCATTGGCCCAGCTCTGGGTCAGCGCGGCCTCAACATCATGGCGTTCTGTAAGGAATTCAACGCCGCAACTCAAGGTGTAGAGCCGGGGCTGCCAATTCCGGTGGTGATTACCGCCTATGCGGACAAGAGCTTCACCTTTGTGATGAAGACTCCTCCTGCAACCATTCTGATCAAGAAGGCTGCCGGTATTCAAAAGGGTAGCGCCAAGCCACACACCGACAAGGTGGGCAAGCTGACTCGCAAGCAAGCTGAAGAAATCGCCACAACCAAGAAGCCCGATCTGACGGCGGCTGACTTGGATGCAGCAGTGCGCACCATCGCTGGTAGCGCGCGCAGCATGGGCATCACGGTGGAGGGTGTATAAATGGCTAAGGTTTCCAAGCGTTACAAGGCACTGGCTGCCAAGGTCGACCGCAACAAGCTGTATCCGCTGAACGATGCGCTGACTCTGGTTAAAGAGACGGCGGTTGCCAAGTTCGATGAATCCATCGACGTGGCCGTCAATCTGGGGGTGGATGCGCGTAAGTCTGATCAGCTGGTGCGCGGCTCTGTCGTGTTGCCACGCGGTACTGGCAAGAGCGTCCGCGTTGCTGTGTTCTCCCAAGGTGCCAAGGCTGAAGAAGCCAAGGCTGCCGGTGCAGATATCGTCGGTTTCGACGATCTGGCTGAGAGCATCAAGGCTGGCAATCTGGATTTCGATGTGGTCATCGCCTCCCCGGATGCGATGCGTATCGTTGGGCAGCTGGGGCAGATCCTCGGTCCGCGCGGTTTGATGCCTAACCCCAAGGTGGGTACTGTGACTCCTGACGTGGCAGGTGCTGTGCGCAATGCCAAGGCCGGTCAAGTTCAATACCGTACCGACAAGAACGGCATCATCCAGTGCACTATCGGTCGCGCCTCGTTCGCGCCGGAAGCCCTGCGTGAGAACCTGTTGGCCCTGATCGACGCCTTGAACAAGGCTAAGCCGGCAGCTTCCAAGGGTGTTTATCTGCGCAAGGTTGCCGTGTCCAGCACCATGGGCGTTGGTATCCGCGTCGAACAAGCTAGCTTGGTTGCATAACTCGGTTTCACAAAATCGGCGACAAGGCATGATTGTGCCTTGTCGCCTTCAGGCTTTGAACTGCTGGCATGATAGGCAGATTGTCAAAGACCGTAGGCATCGGCGAAGTATCCAGTCGCCGGTTTAATCGGCGGAGCGATCTGTCGGCCCACGTAGATGGTGTGCCCGCGAGCAGGATCGGATGTGTTTCATTCCCTCCTGACTTAAGGTCGCTGTTGTTAACGATGGGATACTGCATAAGTATCCCGGTTCAAGATGGAGGAAGACTTGAGTCTAAATCTGCAAGAAAAACAGGCGGTAGTCAGCGAAGTCGGCGCACAAGTGGCGCAGGCTCAGACTGTCGTTCTGGCAGAGTACCGTGGTATCAAGGTCAGCGACATCACCAAGCTGCGTGCGAATGCACGTGAAGCCGGGGTGTATTTCCATGTGTTGAAGAACACATTGGCAAGCCGCGCGGTGCAGGGCACTCAATTCGAAGCTTTGGCGGAAAAGATGGTTGGCCCACTGGTGTACAGCATCAGTGCCGATCCCGTCGCAGCGGCGAAGGTGGTGTACGAATTTGCCAAGACGAACGACAAGCTGGTTGTTAAAGCGGGTGCTTTCAACGGTAAGGTTCTGGATGCGGCGGGCGTTAACGCGCTGGCTACCGTGCCTTCCAAGGAAGTGCTGCTGGCACAACTGTGCGGCTTGCTGCAATCGCCGATGTCTGGCTTGGCTCGTGCGGTTGCCGCCGTGTCCGCCCAGAAATCCGAAGCGGTTGCTGCGTAACCTTAACAAACTCTTAAATTAGGAAGAACAAAATGGCATTTGATAAAGACGCATTTTTGGCATCCCTGGACGCAATGTCCGTTCTGGAACTGAACGACCTGGTCAAGGCAATCGAAGAAAAGTTCGGCGTTTCCGCTGCTGCGATGGCCGCTCCTGCTGCTGGTGGCGCTGCTCCTGCTGCCGCTGCTGAGCAAACCGAATTCACCGTGATCCTGAAGGCCGCTGGCGAAGCCAAGGTCAACGTGATCAAGGTGGTTCGCGCGATCACTGGCCTAGGCTTGAAGGAAGCCAAGGATCTGGTTGACGGCGCACCGAAGCCAGTTAAGGAAGGCATCTCCAAGGCTGACGCTGACGCAGTTGCTAAGCAACTGATCGAAGCTGGCGCAACTGCTGAAATCAAGTAAGCATCGCGTTCGCAAAAGGCTGACGGCAATCCGTCAGCCTTTTGCCGCTTTTCAGAACCCTTAGTCAGCATCGTTGTGATGCTGGTTTGAAGAGGGCAGCGGTCAGGCTGCAATATTGCGATCTGTCCCCTGTCTTTTTTCCTCTGTCGTGGAGATACCATGAGTTATTCGTTTACAGAAAAAAAACGTATCCGCAAGAACTTTGCTAAACGTGTTGGCGCACTGCCGGTTCCCTTTCTGTTGTCCACGCAGCTAGAGTCCTATGCTGCCTTCCTGCAAGCCGGTACAGCACCGGATCAACGCAAGACGGAAGGTTTGCAAGCTGCGTTTCACTCTATCTTCCCGATTGAGAGCCATTCCAAGAATGCTCAGTTGGATTTCGTCAGCTACATGCTGGGCACGCCTCCGTTCGACGTGAAGGAATGTCAGCAACGTGGTCTGACCTTCGCGGCGCCGTTGCGCGCTCGCGTCCGCCTGAAGCTGATGGACCGTGAAGCCTCCAAGCCGACCGTGAAGGAAGTGAAAGAGCAAGAAGTCTACATGGGCGAGATTCCCCTGATGACCGACACCGGCTCGTTCGTCATTAATGGTACCGAGCGCGTCATCGTGTCGCAACTGCACCGTTCGCCGGGCGTGTTCTTCGAGCATGATCGCGGCAAAACCCACAGCTCCGGCAAGTTGCTGTTCTCGGCGCGTATCATTCCTTACCGTGGTTCTTGGTTGGATTTCGAATTCGATGCCAAGGATTACGTCTACTTCCGTATCGATCGTCGCCGCAAAATGCCCGTGACGATCCTGCTGAAGTCTTTGGGCTATACGCCTGAGCAGATTCTGGCGGACTTCTTCCAGTTCGAGACCTTCCACTTCTCTGGCAAGAACATCCAGTTCGAAGTGGTGACCGAGCGTCTGCGTGGCGAGATCGCCCGTTTCGACATCATCGGCAAGGCTGGCAAGGTTATCGTCGCCAAAGACAAGCGCATCACTGTGCGCCACATCCGCGAGATGAACGAAGCGGGCATCGAGCGTCTGGCCGTGGGCGATGACTTCTTGCTGGGCCGTGTGCTGGCCAGAAGCGTGGTTGATACTGACAGTGGCGAAGTCATCGCCAATGCCAACGACGAGATCACTGAAACTCTGCTGGCCAAGCTGCAAGCCTCGGGCATCGCGCAGATCAACACTTTGTACACCAACGATCTGGATCAGGGCGCGTACATTTCGCAGACCTTGCGTGCAGACGAAACCGTGGATCAGTGGACGGCGCGCGTGGCGATCTATCGCATGATGCGTCCTGGCGAACCACCTACAGAAGAGGCCGTCGAGGCGCTGTTCCAAGGTCTGTTCTTTAGTGAAGAGCGTTACGATCTATCCGCTGTCGGTCGTATGAAGTTCAATCGCCGCGTGGGTCGCGAAGAGCTGGTCGGCTCCGGCATTCTGTCGAATGAAGACATCGTCGCCGTCATCAAGATCATGGTCGAGTTGCGCAACGGCCGTGGCGAGATCGACGATATTGACCACTTGGGTAACCGTCGTGTGCGTGCTGTAGGCGAATTGGCTGAGAACCAGTTCCGCGCTGGCTTGGCTCGCGTCGAGCGCGCCGTCAAGGAGCGTCTGGGCCAAGCCGAGACCGACAACCTGATGCCGCATGATCTCATCAACGCCAAGCCGATCTCGGCGGCGGTGAAGGAGTTCTTCGGTTCTTCTCAGTTGTCGCAGTTCATGGATCAAACCAATCCGCTGTCCGAGATCACCCACAAGCGTCGTATCTCCGCGCTGGGCCCGGGCGGTCTGACTCGTGAACGTGCTGGCTTCGAAGTGCGCGACGTGCATCCGACCCACTATGGTCGTGTTTGCCCGATCGAAACGCCGGAAGGCCCGAACATCGGTCTAATCAACTCGCTGGCGTTGTATGCCCGCACCAACGAATACGGCTTCATCGAGACACCGTATCGTCGCGTGTCGGATGGTGTCGCGCGCGCCGAGGTGGATTACCTATCGGCCATCGAAGAAGGCAAATACACCATCGCTCAGGCCAATGCCGATCTGGGCGCTGATGGTAAGTTCACCAGCGACATGATCTCTTCGCGTCAGCACAACGAATTCGTTATCGCCGGCCCGGAAAAGATCGAATATATGGATGTTGCGCCGTCGCAGGTGGTGTCCGTCGCGGCTTCGCTGATCCCGTTCCTAGAGCACGATGACGCGAACCGTGCTTTGATGGGGGCCAACATGCAGCGTCAGGCTGTGCCTTGCTTGCGTGCTGAAAAGGCGCTGGTCGGTACGGGCATCGAACGCACGGTGGCGGTTGACTCCGGTACGGCAGTTCAGGCCAAGCGTGGCGGTCGTGTCGATTACGTCGATGCAGGCCGTATCGTGATCCGCGTCAATGACGAAGAAACCACGCACGGTGAAGTCGGTGTGGACATCTACAACCTGACCAAGTACACCCGTTCCAACCAGAACACCAACATCAATCAGCGTCCGCTGGTGAATGTGGGCGATCAGTTGGCACGTGGCGACGTGATCGCCGACGGCGCTTCAACCGACATGGGCGAACTCGCTCTCGGTCAGAATATGCTGATCGCCTTCATGCCGTGGAACGGCTACAACTTCGAAGACTCGATCCTGATCTCCGAGCGCGTGGTGGCGGACGACCGCTTCACCTCCATCCATATCGAAGAGCTGACCGTGGTGGCGCGTGATACCAAGCTTGGCCCGGAAGAAATCACCCGCGACATCCCGAATCTGGCTGAAGCTCAGATCGCTCGTCTGGATGAGTGCGGCATCGTCCACATCGGCGCAGAAGTCAGTGTCGGCGACGTGTTGGTCGGCAAGGTCACGCCTAAGGGCGAGACTCAGTTGACGCCTGAAGAGAAACTGCTGCGCGCCATCTTCGGCGAAAAGGCCTCCGACGTGAAGGACACTTCCCTGCGCGTGCCTGCCGGTAGCTCTGGCACGGTGATCGACGTGCAAGTGTTCACCCGCGAAGGTCTGCAACGTGATGCTCGTGCTCAACAGATCATCGACGATGAGTTGAAGCGTTACAAGAAGGATCTGGCCGACCAGATGCGTATCGTCGAGATCGACGCCTTCGCTCGTCTGGAGCGCCTGCTGACTGACAAGGAAGCCAATGGCGGTCCGAAGAAGTTGGCTAAGGGCAGCAAGTTGACCGCCGAATATCTGGCGTCGGTCGAGCATCATCAATGGTTCGACATCCGTCTGGCCGATGAAGAGGTGGCGACTCAGCTGGAGCAGGTCAAGGACGGTCTGGCGCAGAAGCGCGTCGACTTTGATGCCGCCTTCGAATTGAAGAAGCGCAAGCTGACTCAGGGTGACGAGCTGCAAGCTGGCGTGCAGAAGATGGTCAAGGTCTACGTGGCTGTGAAGCGTCGTTTGCAGCCCGGCGACAAGATGGCCGGTCGTCACGGTAACAAGGGTGTGGTTTCGCGCATCGTTCCGGTGGAAGACATGCCTTACATGGCCAACGGCACGCCTGCCGACATCGTGTTGAACCCGCTGGGCGTTCCGTCGCGTATGAACATCGGACAGGTGCTGGAAGTGCATCTGGGCTGGGCTGCCAAGGGCTTGGGTCATAAGATCTCCGCCATGCTGGAACAGCAGGTGAAGGTCGCTGAATTGCGCGAGTTCTTGGCCAAGATCTACAACCGCAGCGGCGAAAGTGTGAATCTGGACTCGTTCAACGATAACGAGATCATCGAGTTGTGCCGCAACCTGCGCGCAGGTGTGCCATTCGCAACGCCGGTGTTCGATGGAGCGGACGAAGCCGAGATCAAGTACATGCTGGAGTTGGCGGATCTGCCGACTTCGGGCCAGATCCAGTTGCACGATGGCCGTACCGGCGAAGCTTTTGATCGTCTGGTGACCGTGGGCTACATGCACGTGCTGAAGCTGCACCACTTGGTTGACGACAAGATGCACGCCCGTTCGACCGGCCCGTACTCGCTGGTGACTCAGCAGCCTTTGGGCGGTAAAGCACAGTTCGGTGGTCAGCGTTTTGGTGAAATGGAAGTGTGGGCGCTGGAAGCTTACGGTGCGTCGTACACCTTGCAGGAAATGCTCACTGTGAAGTCCGATGACGTGAATGGTCGTACCAAGGTGTACGAGAACATCGTCAAGGGCGATCACAAGATTGATGCGGGTATGCCGGAGTCGTTCAATGTGGTGATCAAGGAAATCCGTTCCTTGGGCATCGATATGGATCTGGTGCGCAACTGAGCGCGCGCGTCTGACGAATTAGGCGATAGAGGAGTTTGAGATGAAAGCATTGCTGGATCTAGTCAAAAAGGTAACGCACAAGGAAGAGTTCGAACCGATCAAAATATCTCTCGCTTCTCCCTAGAAGAATAGTTCTTGGTCTTACGGCGAAGTGAAAAAGCCGGAAACCATCAACTACCGTACTTTCAAGCCGGAACGCGATGGTTTGTTCTGTGCCAAGATCTTTGGCCCGGTCAAGGATTACGAGTGCCTGTGCGGCAAGTACAAGCGCCTCAAGCATCGCGGCGTGATCTGCGAGAAGTGCGGCGTGGAAGTCACTTTGTCCAAGGTTCGTCGTGAGCGCATGGGCCACATCGAGCTGGCTTCGCCGGTTGCGCATATCTGGTTCCTCAAGTCGCTGCCGTCGCGTCTGGGTATGGTGTTGGACATGACCTTGCGCGACATCGAACGCGTGCTGTACTTCGAAGCCTTCGTCGTGACCGATCCCGGCCTGACTCCGCTGAATCGCGGTCAGCTGTTGACCGAAGACGACTACATCGCCAAGGTCGAAGAATACGGTGACGAGTTCAACGCGCTGATGGGCGCGGAAGGTATCCGTGCGCTGTTGCGCAATCTGGATGTGACCTCCGAAGTCGAGCGTCTGCGTACAGAATTGGCGGCGACCAGCTCCGAGACCAAGATCAAGAAATACGCCAAGCGCCTGAAGGTGCTGGAAGCGTTCCAGCAATCCGGCATCAAGCCGGACTGGATGATCATGGAAGTGCTGCCGGTGTTGCCGCCGGAACTGCGTCCGTTGGTTCCGCTGGACGGTGGCCGTTTCGCCACTTCCGACCTGAACGATCTGTATCGTCGCGTCATCAACCGTAACAACCGTCTGAAGCGCCTGCTGGAACTGAAGGCGCCGGACATCATTGTGCGTAACGAAAAGCGCATGTTGCAAGAGTCCGTCGACTCGCTGCTGGACAATGGTCGTCGCGGCAAAGCCATGACTGGCGCTAACAAGCGTCCTCTGAAGTCGCTGGCCGACATGATCAAGGGCAAGGGCGGTCGTTTCCGTCAGAACTTGCTGGGTAAGCGCGTGGACTACTCCGGTCGTTCCGTGATCGTGGTGGGTCCGCAGCTCAGACTGCATCAGTGTGGCCTGCCCAAGAAGATGGCGCTGGAGCT
>JACRAT010000038.1 GCA_016234685.1 Nitrosomonadales bacterium | reverse complement strand
GAGCTACAACAATTATCAGGGGTTTTTCCGATGGTCTGGCATGGTAGCTCATCCGGGGTGAGAGAGGGAGCTACAACGACCGAGAAAGCCGGGAGAACTATTCGATGATGGTAGCTCATCCGGGGTGAGAGAGGGAGCTACAACATGAGGTCGTAGGGGGATAGGGGGGGGGCAATGGTAGCTCATCCGGGGTGAGAGAGGGAGCTACAACATTATTGGCGTGGCCGTTGTTTCGCGAAGCATGGTAGCTCATCCGGGGTGAGAGAGGGAGCTACAACTGGCAAGGTGCTGATTGTCCCGGCGCGTAGATGGTAGCTCATCCGGGGTGAGAGAGGGAGCTACAACGCACTCAAAGACCGCAATACCTCGTATCTGATGGTAGCTCATCCGGGGTGAGAGAGGGAGCTACAACCGGCCCCCCCCTCCGTCCCCTCGAAGTTTCATGGTAGCTCATCCGGGGTGCGAGAGGGAGCTACAACACCGACTTGGTGGGCCGTGCTGGACTTGAACCAGCGACCAAAGGATTATGAGTCCTCTGCTCTAACCAACTGAGCTAACGGCCCTTTACTCTTTAGCTCTCGCCGTCGAGGAAGCTCTTGAGCTTCTCGGAGCGGGAGGGGTGGCGCAGTTTGCGCAGCGCTTTGGCTTCGATCTGGCGGATACGCTCGCGGGTCACATCGAATTGTTTGCCGACTTCTTCCAGCGTGTGGTCGGTGTTCATTTCGATGCCGAAACGCATACGCAACACCTTGGCTTCGCGCGGGGTAAGCGAGTCCAGCACGTCTTTGGTGACGTTGCGCAGGCTTTCATACACGGCGGCGTCAACCGGCACGGTGGTGTTGGTGTCTTCGATGAAGTCGCCCAAGTGGGAGTCGTCATCGTCGCCGACCGGTGTTTCCATCGAGATAGGTTCTTTGGCAATCTTGAGGATCTTGCGAATCTTGTCTTCCGGCATTTCCATCTTTTCGGCCAAGGTCGCGGCATCCGGCTCGACGCCGGTCTCTTGCAGTATCTGGCGCGAGATGCGGTTCATCTTGTTGATGGTCTCGATCATGTGCACCGGGATACGGATGGTGCGCGCCTGATCGGCGATGGAACGCGTGATGGCCTGACGTATCCACCATGTCGCATAGGTCGAGAATTTGTAACCGCGACGGTATTCGAACTTATCCACGGCCTTCATCAGGCCGATGTTGCCTTCTTGAATCAGGTCGAGGAACTGCAAACCACGGTTGGTGTATTTCTTGGCGATGGAGATCACCAGACGCAGGTTGGCCTCGATCATGTCGCGTTTGGCGCGGCGTGCCTTGGCTTCGCCGTTGGTCATCTGCTTGTTGATCTCTTTCAGATCCTTGATCGGCAGACCGATGCGTTGCTGCACGTCGAGCAGCTTCTGCTGCTGTTCCATGACGGCGTATTTATAGCGCTCCAGCGTTTCGCTGTAGGGCTTCTTGGCCGTGATCTCGGCAGGAATCCACGCTAGATTATCTTCGTTGCCGATAAACATCTTGATGAAATGCGGGCGCGGCATACGTGCCTTGGTCACACACAGATCCTGAATGTTGCGCTCGTGGCCACGCACTTCGTCCACCAGATTACGCATGGTGTCGCACAGCGCATCCACCTGCTTGGCGGAGAAGCGGAACTGCATCAATTCGGTAGAGATTTCACTCTGGGCTTCGTCGTATTGTTTGCTGCGGTAGCCGTTCTTCTCGCGGGAAGATTGCAGTTTTTCGAAGGCAGCAGAGATGGCAGCGAAACGCACCATCGCGTCGGCCTTGAGTTGGGCCAGATTGGCGGCCGAGACAGCTTCGCCATCGGCTTCGTCTTCTTCCTCAAGGTCCTCGTCTTCAGCCTCAGCCTCTTCGACAACCGCTTCGCTGACAACCTCTTCGGATTCGACATCGATGAAACCGTCGATCACTTCGTCGATGCGCATCTCGTCTTTGGTGACTTTGTCAGCCATCGCCAAGATTTCGGCGATGGTGGCCGGACAGGCTGAGATCGCTTGGATCATGTGCTTCAGGCCATCTTCGATGCGGCGGGCGATCTCGATCTCGTCTTCGCGGGTCAGCAACTCGACCGTGCCCATTTCACGCATGTACATACGCACTGGGTCGGTGGTGCGACCAAATTCTGAATCGACGGTGGACGAGAGCGCGGCTTCGGCCTCTTCGACGGCATCTTCGTCGGCGACCGCAGGCGCGGCTTCCGACATGATGAGCGCTTCGGCATCCGGCGCTTCGTCGCACACGGAGATGCCCATGTCGTTAATCATGCTAACCACACCTTCGATCTGCTCGGCTTCGAGCATCTCCGGCAAGTGATCGTTGATCTCGGCGTAGGTCAGGTAGCCGCGCTCCTTGCCCAGCCCGATCAGGGCTTTCAGACGGGTACGGCGCTCTTCGACATCCTGCAAGCCACCCTCCGCCAAATTGTTACCCGCCTGAAGTGCCTGCTGCTTAGCCAGAGCCGCAGCCTGTTTGGCGCTAACCGTTTGTTTCTTGTCCTGCTGAGCCGCCATATCCGTGGATTCCCGTTAAAATTGGTCCGCTTAAAAAGCCGCGCATTATACCAGAGTTCGTGCGCTATCCCATTGCTTATATACCGCTAACCACGCTGCAAGAGCTGCAAATACAGCGCCCTATCTTGCTCGGAAAGACCGGACAATCCGACTTTGCCTATCCTAGCCTGCACATCTTGTAGCTGCTGGCGGCGCGCATCTTCGCGCAACTTTTCCAGCACGCCATGGAACTCCGCCTCCACCTCGAAGCTCTCGCCCCAGTGCAATACGTCCACACCGGCGGCAGCCAGCGCCGCCTCATGCGATGTCCCCTGAAAGCCCTGAATCAACGCCGCAGTACCGATACTGAAATCGTGTTCGCCCAGATAAGCGATGAGCGCCATGATGGTTTCCGCACCCTCACCCTCAACCGTCCAGCTGTCCGGCAACTCGCGCGCCAGATCAGGCTTGGCCAGCAGGCAACGCAACAGCGCCCGCAAACCACCCGCAGGCGCAGAACGCGCGACTTTTTGCGGCGCTCGACGTGCGATCTGCGGCGGCGCACCTACCGACTTCACGCCGTACAACCCTTCCAACTCCGCCTGCGAGATTCCCGCCAGCGCCGCCACTTCCTTGCGCAGCAGCAGGGCCGTGCTCGGCGCGCCGATCGCCAGCAGCAAGGGCTTGGCGTGTTCGAGCAAGGCACTACGCCCTTCCTGCGTCTTCATATCGACCTGCGCCGACAGTTCGCGCAGCAGATAGCCGGACAACGGCAAGGCTTCGTCGCCCAGTAGATGCTCGAAAGCCTCGCGCCCGAACTCGCGCACATAGCTATCGGGGTCATGCTCCGGCGACAAAAACAGGAAACGCAGTTGCTTGCCATCTTGCAGATGCGGCAAGGCATTCTCCAGCGCGCGCCAAGCGGCACGCCGCCCCGCCGCATCGCCATCGAAACAGAACACCACCTGATCGGTCATGCGCAGCAATTTCTGGATGTGATACGGCGTGGTCGCCGTGCCCAGCGTGGCGACGGCATATTCCACGCCATGCTGCGCCAGCGCCACCACATCCATATAACCCTCGACGACCAGCGCCATGCCTTCGGCGCGGATGGCTTTCTGGGCTTGGAACAGACCGTACAGCTCGCGCCCCTTCTCGAACAGCGGGGTTTCCGGCGAGTTGAGATATTTCGGCTCGCCTTTGTCCAGCACCCGCCCGCCAAAACCGATCACCTGTCCGCGCCCATTCAGAATGGGGAACATGATGCGATCACGGAAACGGTCGTAGCGTTTGCTGCCCTCGCCTTCGATCACCAGCCCGACCTCGACCAGCGTCTTGCTCGAATACGGCAAAAGGGCTGCGGCGCTCTCGCCGTCGCGCACACCTTGCGGAGCGTCAGGAAACACCGCCGCCAGATTCTGCCAGCCATCCGGCGAGTAGCCGACACCGAAGCGCTTCGCGATCTCGCCGGACATGCCGCGTTTTTTGAGATATTCGATGGCGCGCGGCGATTGCTTGAGTTGTTCGATGTAATAGCGCGTCGCCGTTTGCATCACATCGAACAGGTCCGTGCCAACTTTTGGTCGCTGCGCCGCATCGGCCCGCTCCTCGCGCGGCACGACCATGCCGACACTTTTGGCCAACTCCTCGACCGCCTCGACAAAGCCCATGCCGACATGCTCCATCACAAAGCTGATGGCGGTGCCATGCGCACCGCAACCAAAGCAGTGATAGAACTGTTTGGTCGGACTCACCGAGAAAGATGGGGATTTTTCGTTGTGGAACGGACAGCAGGCGACGAAGTTCGCCCCCGCTTTTTTGAGCGGAACGTAGCGTTCGACCACATCGACGACATCCAGCCGATTGAGCAAGTCTTGAATGAAACTCTGCGGAATCATCTCAAATCTGCCCTCCGGTTTACCCTCCAGATGCACTCCGCCGAACGCGGACGTACACACCACTTAGGCGCAATGCGCCAGTTGAATGCTTACTTGCTGAGTTGTGCCTTAAGCAGCGCGGAGACCCGGCCCATATCGGCACGACCGGCCAATTTGGGCTTGAGCACAGCCATGACCTTGCCCATATCTTGCGGGCCTGCCGCACCGACCACCGCGATAGATTCCGCCACGGCAGTAGCGATCTCATCGTCTCCCAGTTGCTGCGGCATATAGGCTTGCAGCACGACCACTTCGGCCTGCTCGACATCGACCAAGTCTTGCCGCGCAGCGGCTTGATACTGCGAGATAGAGTCACGGCGTTGCTTGAGCATCTTTTCGATGACGGCGACCACGCCGACATCATCCAACTCGATGCGCTCGTCCACCTCGCGCTGCTTGATAGCAGCAAGCAATAGACGGATCGTCCCGAGGCGTGCCGTTTCTTTGGCACGCATGGCGGACTTCATGTCATCGCTGATTTGTGTTTTCAGGCTCATAAATGAATCACGCCACCTTGCGGTGGCGTAGACCGACCTCTATATCTCTTAGTACAGCTTCGGCGGCAGCGTCTGACTGCGCAGGCGCTTGTAGTGACGCTTTACGGCAGCGGCCAGCTTGCGCTTACGCTCAGTGGTGGGCTTCTCGTAGAACTCGCGAGCGCGCAACTCGGTCAACAGACCAGTCTTTTCCACAGAACGCTTGAAGCGACGCATCGCAACTTCAAACGGCTCGTTTTCCTTAACACGTACAGTTGTCATGAACAAACTACCTTTGATGGGTAAAAAATTGAGGGCGCGATTCTAGCAAAATCCGCCCGGCTTATACAACCAGTATTATTTATGCAGCCGCATTTATTTAAATGTGGCAACAAATCACTGCACGGTGACACGCCCGAACTTGCGCTTACCGACCTGCGCCACCACCACCGCCCCGGCAGCCAGTTGCAGATTCTTGTCGCTGACGCGCTCACCATCCAGCTTGACTGCCCCCTGCTGGATCATGCGCAAGGCCTCTGAGGTACTTTCGACCAGCCCGGATTGCTTGAGCATCTGGGCAACGCCGATGACACCTTCCGTCGCAGCGACATTCAACTCCGGCATATCCTCCGGCAACACCCCCTTCTGGAAGCGCGCCTCGAATTCCGCCAATGCATCCACTGCAGCTTGGTGCGTATGGAAGCGCGCCACCATCTCCTGCGCCAGCAGCACCTTTATGTCGCGCGGATTGCGTCCGCCGGCGACTTCTTCGCGCCACTTAGAGATCGTCTCCATGCTTTCAGACGACAGCAATTCCAGATAACGCCACATCAGCACGTCGGAAACCGACATCAGCTTGCCGAACATCTCGGTCGGTGTGTCGGTGATGCCGACGTAATTGCCTAGCGATTTGGACATCTTATTAATACCATCCAGCCCTTCCAGCAGCGGCATGGTGAGTACGCATTGCTGCGGCTGACCGTGGTGTTTTTGCAGCTCGCGCCCCATCAACAGATTGAATTTCTGATCGGTGCCGCCCAGCTCCAGATCGGCCTTCAGCGCCACGGAGTCGTAGCCCTGCACCAGCGGGTAGATGAATTCGTGAATGGCAATGGGCTGATTGCCCTTGTAGCGCTTGGAAAAATCATCGCGCTCCAGCATCTGCGCCACGGTGTGAGTGGCCGCCAGACGGATCAGATCGACCGCACTGAATTTATCCATCCAAGTCGAGTTGAACACAATCTCGGTCTTCGCCGGATCGAGCACCTTGAACACCTGTTCGCGATAACTCTCCGCATTGGCGAGCACCTGCTCACGCGACAACGGCGGGCGGGTCGCGTTCTTGCCGGTAGGGTCTCCGATCATGCCGGTGAAATCGCCGATGAGGAACAGCGCGTGATGGCCCAACTCCTGCAACTGGCGCATCTTGTTCAGCAGCACCGTGTGGCCCAGATGCAAGTCTGGCGCAGTGGGATCGAACCCCGCCTTTACTCGCAAAGGGCGGCCCAGCGCCAACTTCTTCTTCAACTCTTCTTCCAGCAGCAGCTCATCACAGCCGCGCTTGATCAAATCCAATGATTCCTGTGACATTTCATCGCACTCTAGTTTGATTTTTAGCACATCCCGACCTACCCTGTCGCCCTCTAAAATGAGCGGCGAAAAGCCAAATTGCGTTTGGAGGGCAGTGGGTTTTCTGATAAAGTCGCACCCTAATTACAGAACGCCTCTGCCATTAAACCAGCAGAAGCCGCAACGGGGAGTGCGAATGTTAACCCAAAACATCCTGACACAAGAACGCAAATTAAAGATTCGCTGGTTCGTCGCCGTGTCGACTCTGCCGTTACTTGGCGTGGTCACCGCCTTCGGCATCATTCCGCAAGGCCAGACCGACCTCTCCACCCTGAAGACCACCGCACAAGAGATTTCCCTGCCCGCCGCAGCGCAACCCGCCAGCAGCTCCGCCGCCGTTTTCTGGCGCAACGAGAAAATGCAGCGCAGCGAGACCGTCGCCGAATTCCTGAATCGCCTGAATGTGGACGACAGCGCCGCCAGCAACTTCTTGCGCACCAGCCCGCAAGCGGCTTCTTTTCGCCAGTTCGCTCCCGGCCGCTCCGTGCAAGCCGAGACTACCGCCGACGGCAGCTTGCTGGCTTTGCGCTTCACCGGTAGCGCCGGCAAGCAGATCGTGATCGAAAAGATCGGCACACAATTCAAGACCCGCTCCCTGCCTGCCCAGATCGAGCAGCGCACTTTCATGCGCACCGGCATCATCAAAGGCAGCTTGTACGCCGCAACGGATGCAGCCGGCCTGCCTGACGCCGTAGCCAGCCAGCTATCTGAAGTCTTCGCTGGCGACATCGACTTTCACCGCGACCTGAAAAAAGGCGACAAATTCTCCGTGGTCTACGAGATGACCTACAGCAACGGCGAACCGATCCGTTCAGGTCGCATCTTGGCTGCCGAATTCGTCAATCAGGGCCACCCTTACCGCGCCGTCTACTTCAAGACCGATGGCGTCCACGGAGACTACTACTCCCCGGAAGGCAAGAGCCTACGCAAGGCGTTCCTGCGCTCACCGGTCGAATTCTCCCGCGTCAGCTCGGGCTTCTCCGGTGCGCGTATGCATCCGGTACTCAACCAGATCCGCGCTCATAAAGGCGTTGATTACGCAGCCCCCGTCGGAACCAAGGTGATGTCTGCCTCCGATGGCACGGTGACTTTCGTCGGCTGGCAGAACGGCTTCGGCAACGTCATCGAGATCGACCACTCTGGCCCATACGCCAGCAGATACGGCCATCTGTCGCGCTTCGCCACAGGCCTGCATCGCGGCCAACGCGTCCATCAGAACGATGTGATCGGTTTTGTCGGACAGACTGGATTGGCCTCCGCACCACATCTACATTACGAATTCTTGATCAACGGAGTTCAGCGTGACCCGCTGCGCGTCGCACTCCCCAACGCCACGCCGATCAGCGCCAGCCAGATGACCGCATTCAAGGAAGCCAACCGCGACCTCTATGCTCGTCTGGGCTTGCTGCGCGAAATCAGCCTCGCAAAACTGGACTAACGACCGCAGTGTCAAACCCGGAGCTTTACGTCGGCATCATGTCCGGCACCAGTCTGGATGGCATCGACACTGCACTGCTTGATCTCTCGCAACCCCACCCCCGCCTGATCGCCAGCCACTTTCAGGCTTACGAGCAGCCGCTGAAAGATGCGCTGCTCGACCTGCATCTACCGGCACACAACGAATTACATCTGGCACAACTCATCGCCAATCGACTGGCGCGCGACTATGCTGCGGCCACCCTCAAGCTGCTGAATAAAGCCAAGATCGCGCCCGAACAGATACGCGCCATCGGTTGCCACGGCCAGACCATCCGCCACCGCCCCGAATCTGGCTACACCATCCAGTTGAATAATGCGGCGCTGCTGGCCGAGTTGACTGGCATCAGCGTCATCAGCGACTTCCGCAGCCGCGACATCGCAGCGGGCGGACAAGGTGCGCCGCTAGTCCCTGCCTTCCACGACCGTGTGCTGCGCCATCCCGACATCCACCGCGTCATCGTCAACATCGGCGGCATCAGCAATCTGACCGATCTCGCACCGGACAAGCCCACCTCCGGCTTCGACTGCGGGCCCGGCAACCTGCTGATGGACGCATGGATTTCCCGCCATCTAGGGCAGCCGTATGATCGCGAAGGCGTCTGGTCAACCTGCGGCAACCTCCTACCCGGCCTGCTCGACACCCTGCTGTCCGAGCCATTCTTCGCTGCCGAGCCACCCAAAAGCAGCGGTCGCGACCTATTCAACATGACTTGGCTGGAATCACATCTGAACGGCGACGAAGCGCCGGAGGACGTGCAGGCCACACTGCTCGCCCTCACCGGCAAGAGCATCGCCGATGCCATCGCGCACCAATGCAGCGGCGCTGAAGAGATTTATCTATGCGGCGGCGGTGCGCACAACACCGCACTCGTCGCCCATCTGAAAGATGCCCTCCCCGACTGTCGCATCGCGCCGACTGCCGCACTGGGCATGGATGCTGACTGGGTGGAAGCCATCGCTTTCGCTTGGTTGGCGCAGCAAACACTACTCGGACAACCCGCCAACCTGCCCGCCGTCACAGGCGCACGCCATCCCTGCGCTCTGGGCGCAATTTACCCCGCATAAAAACAAAAGGGGCGGTTTCCCGCCCCCCCCTTCCTAACTAAACAAACTGCCGACTTAGGCCGAGAACGACGATCCGCAACCGCAAGTCGTGGTCGCATTCGGGTTTTTTATGACGAACTGCGAACCTTCCAACCCTTCGGTGTAGTCGATCTCCGCTCCGACCAGATACTGGAAGCTCATCGGGTCGATCAGCAATTGCACACCGTTCTTGCTCATCACCGTGTCATCGTCATTGGCGACTTCATCAAAGGTGAAACCGTACTGGAAGCCGGAACAGCCGCCTCCGGTGACAAACACGCGCAGCTTCAAGTCGGCATTGCCTTCTTCTTCGATCAATTGCTTGACCTTGTTGGCCGCGCTGTCGGTGAACAGCAGCGGGTCTTGCATTTCGGTTACTGCATTCATGGTGAACTCCAGATTAGTTGTGATGCGGCATTATAGTTTGCTTATACAGCGGCGCAACCCTTACGGCAACAAGGGAACGACCTCCAGCGCCGTCGTCTCAGGCAGGCCGAACATGATGTTCATATTGTGTACCGCCTGCCCAGCCGCCCCTTTGACTAAATTGTCGATCACCGACAGCACCACCACGGTATCTCCACCTTGCGGACGATGCACAGCAATGCGACAAGTGTTAGCTCCGCGCACCGAGCGCGTCTCGGGATGGCTGCCCGCAGGCAGCACATCGACGAATGGCTCGGCTGCATAGCGCTGCTCGAACAACGATTGCAGATCGGCGTCGGTCTTGATCCGCGCGTACAGCGTGGCATGGATGCCGCGTATCATCGGCGTCAGATGCGGCACAAAAGTCAGCCCGACATCACCGCCCGCGACCCGCGCCAAGCCCTGCCGGATCTCGGGCAGATGGCGATGGCCCGGCACGCCGTAAGCCTTGAAGCTGTCCGCCGCTTCCGCCAGCAAAGTACCGATCTCGGCCTTGCGACCCGCACCGGACACGCCGGATTTCGCATCGGCGATCAAACCCGAGGCATCGACCAGCCCAGCTTCCAATAGCGGCAAAAAGCCGAGCTGCACCGCCGTCGGATAACAACCGGGATTGGCGATCAGCCGCGCCGACTTGATCGCCGCACGATTGATCTCCGGCAGACCATAGACCGCCTCACCCACCAGCTCTGGGCAGGCATGGGTCATGCCGTACCATTTCTCCCAAGTGGCGATGTCCTTGATACGGAAGTCCGCCGCCAAGTCGATGACCTTGACGCCCGCATCCAGCAAGGAGCGGGTCTGCTGCATGGCGATGCCGTTGGGTGTGGCAAAGAACACCACGTCACAGCCAGCCAGATCAGCCTGCTCCGGGTGCGCGAAACTGAGATTCACATAGCCACGCAGACTGGGGAACATCGCATCCACCCGCGTACCAGCATCAGCACGCGAGGTGATTGCACTCAACTCCACCTGCGGATGGCGCGCCAGCAGGCGCAGCAATTCGACGCCGGTGTACCCCGTGCCGCCAACGATGCCAACTTTTATCATCACTCGCTCCTTTGCGAATTCGAATAGTGTCGATGTTAAATGGAAAAGCCGCCCAAGGGCGGCTTTTCCAGCAGTTGCAATCCAGCTTAACGCTTGGAGAACTGTTTACGGCGACGCGCCTTGCGCAAGCCGACTTTCTTACGTTCAACTTCACGTGCGTCGCGGGTCACCAGACCAGCCTTGCTCAACACTGGCTTCAGCGTCTCGTCGAAATCGATTAACGCGCGAGTGATGCCGTGGCGAACCGCACCAGCCTGCCCAGACTCACCGCCGCCAGTCACGTTCACCATGATGTCGAAGGTGGTCAGGTGCTCGGTCAATTCCAGCGGCTGACGCACGACCATGCGGCCAGTTTCACGAGAGAAGAACACATCCAGCGGCTTGTCGTTAACGACGATATTGCCCTTGCCCGGCTTGATGAATACTCGCGCGACTGCGCTCTTGCGACGGCCAGTGCCGTAGTTGTAATTCACGCTCATGGTTACGCCTTCAACAGATCAATGGGTTGTGGTTGCTGTGCAGTATGAGGATGCGTAGCACCGCTATACACCTTCAGCTTGCGCAACATCGCGTAGCCCAGCGGGCCCTTAGGCAGCATACCCTTGACGGCCTTTTGCAGGACGCGTTGTGGATGACGCTGTTGCAGCTTGGTGAAATTCGTTTCGTAGATACCGCCTGGATAACCGGTGTGACGGTAGTACATCTTGGCTTGCGCCTTGTTGCCAGTCACGCGCAGTTTGTCAGCATTTACCACGACGATAAAGTCGCCGGTATCAACGTGAGGTGTGTAAATCGCTTTATGCTTGCCGCGCAGACGAGCGGCGATCTGGCTTGCCAGACGACCCAAGACTGCATCCTTGGCATCCACCAGAAACCAGTCGTGCTGGACTTCATGGGGCTTAGCGGAAAATGTTTTCATGGCCATTTCCTAAATCAGTAAACTACGAAAGGCGCGAATTCTATGCGCAGAGACACCCTGTGTCAAACGCTTTTAAGAGAATTCGCATGGAAGGGCCGAGAATCAAATCGACCCTGTGTGCGACTCAAGCTTGCAGCAAAAAAATGCTGGGGCGCTTGTTCAAATCGGGGAGTGAGACCTTCTTCCAGTCTGCCACACTCCGCATACAAACCCACTCGCTCGGCAAAGTAAGATCGGTCGCCACACAGATGCGGGTATTCTTCCGACAACGATCCAGCAAAGCCCCGAGCATCTTATGATTCCGGTAAGGCGTCTCGATGAATATCTGCGTCTGATGCAAGCGCGCAGAATCCGCCTCCATCTCGGCGATGGCTTTGTTTCTGGCCATTTCCTCCACGGGCAGATAACCGCGAAACGCGAAACCCTGTCCATTCAGCCCGGATGCCATCAACGCCAGCAAGATAGACGATGGACCGATCAGCGGCACGACGCGCACGCCATGCTTATGCGCCAACTCGATTAAGTCCGCGCCGGGATCGGCTACGCCCGGACAGCCCGCCTCCGACAACAGCCCGGCATCTCGCCCCGCCAACAGCGGCGCAAGCAACGCTGGCAACTCGGCACGAGCGGTATGCTCACTCAGCTCCGCCAGCTCCAACTCCTGCAACGGCTTATGTGTCTTGATCTGCCCAAGGAAACGACGCGCCGTCTTGGGGTGTTCCACCACAAAATAGTCGAGCGCCTGAGCCACTTGTATCGTATGCGAGGGCAGCGATTCCGCAGGAGTGACATCCCCCAGCGTATTGGGGATAAGATACAAAATCCCGAGTGTCATGCCTCAACACTCGGGATAGAGGGGGCGGCCAACCGCCCGATACAGCGCATCGAACAACGAATCAAGGGCAATGCGGAGCGATCTCCGACAGTGCGCTGCGCAACGCCACCCAGCCCATACCGAGATTGGTCTTGCGCGTCGTGATCATCACCACCAGCATGGATGGCTTCTCCGGTATCGGAGACATAAAGATGTAGGTACTCTCGGTAGAGATCTGCACTTCATTGATGAGATTGGAAACCGCCTGCCCCCGCTGATCGGACAACAACTTCTCGATGGTCGCCACCGTCCGCCCACGGAACATATCCACCGCCGCAGCCGCTGCGGACTCGACGAAGTACTCGTCGATATAGGACACATTGTGCGCCACCGCGATCAGCAAGCCCGACTCAATATCGACCACCCCCACTCCCATGCAGCCACCCACTTGCTTGAGTAAACGGTTGCAAACGGTATTGAGATCAGACATCAGTTTCTCCTTGATTTGTATTTATTTAGGACTCGGCAGCGCCGTCAGTCGTCAGATTCAAACGCTTCTGGATGCGATGTGCGCATTGGCGAGCGTGCATCAGCAGCATACCGAAAGAGGCGCTATTGTCCGCGATCACCAGCAAAACCAAACGCCCATCCGTGCCAGGCAGGCTCATCATGATGGTCTTGCCACCCGAGCTTTCGACGATCAGGCTTTCGCAATTCGGATACTCCACCTCACGCGCCACCGCACCTGCCAGCGCCATCATGCTACTGGCCATCGCCGACAAACGTGCTGGAGAGTAAGTGTCGTTCACACACACATCCGCCACATCGAAACCGTCCGCCGTCGCGATGATACCGGCCTGAACGCTGGGCGTGCTATTTCTCAGCTCATCCATCTCGGCGCGACAGACCGCCTTAAAAACCGGGCTCTCGCGCCAGAGACGCATTGAATCGTCATGCATATCTTCTCCTTAACAAACCGTCAGCAGCACGTCCAGCACAGTCAGAACATCTTCTTTCTTGCGCGGATCACAGGCACAAACCGGCAACGGCGTACCTCGTGCTATCAACATATTCACGTAATCTTCCTGAGATGGCGAAGGGTGAGTCTCCAAACGATTGACCACCACCACCGCCGCGCCGCTCTTCACGAAACTGGCGAAACCATCCAGATAGAACTGCAATTCCTTCATCGGCTCAGGCAACGAGTTATCGGCGATCAGAATCACCCCCAACGCGCCGCGCGCAGCGATGTCCCAAACGAAAGAGAAGCGATGCTGACCGGGAACCCCGTACAAACGCAACTTTTCGCCCGCATCCAGCGTGATCTCGCCGAAGTCAATCGCCACCGTGGTGGTGGCTTTGTTGTAACGCGCATCAGAATTAATCACATCCGTACTGACGGGTGGCCGCTCGGAAACCTGACCGATGGCCGTCGTTTTACCCGCGCCGGTTGGTCCGGCGAAAATGATTTTGTGTTCGATCATAGTAATCCCAACTTGCGGCGAATCCGTGAAATCAGCCCTTCTTTGGCTGGTGCGGCGGCTGCCGCCTTGCTATTGCCTGCTGCGGGGGCGGTGTAACCCTGCGCTTCGCACAGGAAACCGGCCATCACGCTGGCGTTGACGAACTCGATGGCGGCAGAACGATTATTGCCGCAAAACGCGATCAGCTCGTCGAGCGTCATCGGCTTCTTCATGGCTGCTGCGGCCATACGTGGGAACGTAGGATAGTGAGGCAATTTAAAGAAGCTAGGCCATGTCGCCAGATGCCAAGGCGTCGAAGAATTCAGCCAAGGCAAAAGCTTGCCGCGCCCGGAAACCATGCCCCCCATCCAGTACAGACGGAACAGCGGCTGCATCTCGCGCTCGGACATCAACTGCCCCAACGCTTCGCGCGGCTCCTGACTCCATTCGAGATAGGGCAGTTGATCGAGTTTGGAGAGCAAGTTGTCGCCACCATCCAGCCAATAGCCGCTCTGCTTGGTACAGACCCAGAGCTTGCCGCCATCCGGCACACTGAGACTCCAGACCGCTTCGCTATAGGCAAGATCGTTGCGCAACTGCACCAGCGCAGCCGCCAGACCTCCGCTCACCGCGCCCTGATTGGTCAGCGCACGACCAGCGGTTTCCAGCGCCTTAATCAGATCAGGAGCCTGAAAGGGCCGTTTCAATTGATAAGCTGCGGTATCCCCGCCGACCGTCCGCACGGGACGTAGCAACATCAGGTTTGCGCCTTCCACATTCTCGATGAACATCGCATCTGCCTGCTCGCCGGTGGCAAGTTGCCACTTGGTCGATAACTGACTGTCAGCCAATGTGAATAATGCAAAAAGAACCAGCCTGTCGTTGTCGGGTAATCCGCTTAAAGAGAGTGTAAGTGTGGATTGCATGATATTAGTTATTATCTCCCGGATTCGAGACAATCCTAACACAAAAGGTTGGCGGCGTGCATCGCCGCCGCGAACGAAAAACGGGGGATCACTCCCGATTGGAGCGCCAGATCGAGAGGACGATGAACAGGCTATTGGCGAACGCGATGAGGTAACCGAACAGCCCGACCCACACTGGAATGCGCTCCACCGTCATCACGATAGACGAGGCGATGAACAGCGACGCCGTCAGCACCCCCATCGTCAGCCGATTGCTGCTGCGATCGAGCTGATGACCAAAATGATCCAGCCGCTTGATATCAAGGTCAATCTTGACGCGCCCGCGCCGCGCCTCCTTCACCAGCCTCGCCACATCCCGAGGCAGCCCACTCAGCACGCTGAAGATGTCGTGCACACTGCGCTTACCTCGCTTCAGCAAGGCCGAGGGACTGTAGCGATCGACCAGTGCAATCTTCAAGAACGGCTCGATGTGATCGACCATGCGTAGATCAGGATCGAGCTGCCGCCCCAAGCCCTCCAGCGTGATCAGCGCCTTGAACAGCAACACCAGATCGGTCGGCAGTACGATGTGATGCTCGCGCATGATGGAAGTGATCTCACCCAGCACCGCCCCCAGACTCAGATCGCGCAGTGGCACATATTCGTAAGTGAAGATCAGCTCATTGATGTCGTGAACCAGCTTAGCCTCATCCACATCGGCATCGTCCGTCCACTCCAGCAACACATCCAGCAGCAACTGCTCATCACGCTGAGCCAATGCAGAAAGCATCTCCACGATCTGCGTGCGCCGAATCTCCGACAAGCGCCCCACCATGCCGAAATCCAGCATGGCGATACGATTGTCCGGTAGATAGAAGACATTGCCGGGATGCGGATCGGCGTGAAAATAGCCGTCCAGCAGGATCATCTTGAGCACCGCATCCGCTCCGCGTTGCGCCAACAGTTTGCGATCCAGCCCCGAGGCATCGACCGCCGCCAGATCGTTACCCGGAACCCCCGCGATATACTGCTGCACATTCATCCCCGGGCTGCACCACTCCCAATAGATATGCGGAATGACGATATGCGGATCGGCGGCATAGTTCTTGATGAAACGCTCTTGCGTGCTGGCCTCCTGGGCCAGATCCAGCTCGCGTTGCAGCGAACGTCCGAACTCCTTCACCAACTGCCCCGGCTGATAACGGCGCGCCTCGGGGATCTCCATCTCCAGCAGTGCAGCGATATGGCGCAAGATGCGCAAGTCGGCGTCGATCTTGGCCTGAATGCCGGGGCGACGTATCTTCAGCACCACCGGAGTGCCATCCGCCAACTTGGCGCGATGCACTTGGGCGATAGAGGCCGAGCCACACGGCGTCGTCTCCAGATCGGAGAATATCTCGAACGGCGAACGCCCCAGCGCCTGCTCGACCTGCGGCAACAACACCTCGAAAGGCACGGGCGGCACATTATTCTGCAACTTCTCGAACTCAGCGATCCAGCCCGGCGGGAAGATGTCCACCCGCGTCGCCATCACCTGCCCCAGCTTGATGAAGGTCGGCCCCAGCTCCTCCATCGCCTGACGGATGCGTTGCGGCGTATCCAACTCCACTCGCTCTTCCGTCGCAGCAGGCCGATGCAGGATCTGCCCGGCCCGCTCCAGCAACGACAACACGCCGATGCGCTGCATCACGTCGCCGAAACCGTAGCGGATCATCACCGAGGTGATCTCGCGCAGACGCGGCAGATCGCGCATCGCGCTCATGGCCTCGATCAGCATAAGCTACTTCTTCTCGTGCAATGCGTCGATGAGCCCCGCCAGCATACCGCTCGCCACCTGAAGGACGCGCGAACTCAGTTGCCGCACCGCGCCACCGCCCACCGCCTTCACCTCCCCGGCCACATCGCCCAAGCGCCGCGAGAACACGCCCACGGTATCCGACACCTGCCGCCCGGTATCCGTCCCGGCGCGCGTAGCGTGGGTCAGCAACTCCTGCCACTCAGCCTTGACGCGCTCACCCGCCAGATTCGCCACCTCGCCCACCGTCGCCAGAAACTCCTTCTCCGTCCGCTTCAGGTTCTCCAACGCATCGGCCAACTCGGCATTGCTGAACTCCCGCCCATGGTCAGTCAACTCCTGCAAGGCCAGATGCGTCGCCTCGGCTGATTTCTGCAAAGCCTCGTCCAATCCGGCAAAAGCCTCACCGACCGCCTGTTTCGAATCCGCCCCGCGCTTTTCCAACCCAAGATTGATACCACTCACCAGCGCCTTGATGATCTCACGCACCTCGGTCGCCTCCAGATGGCGCTGCTTGATCGCGCTCAAAGTCAGACTGCGCACTCGGCTGCGGATATCGCCTTCGCTGGAGACAGAGGCCGTGGCCTGTTCGGTGATCGCTTCATTGCTCAACTGTTCGCTCATGATGTCCTCCTTGGTCAAATGGATGATGGAATGTTAGCGCGAAGCACCGCGCGACGCAGCTATTTATTCTTGCTGCGGGTGGGCCGCTAAGCTATCGTGCCGGACACTTGAAAGGACGATATGGCAAAAGCAAAAACGATCTATTCCTGCACCGAATGCGGCGGTCAAACGCCCAAGTGGCAGGGGCAATGTCCACACTGCATGGCCTGGAACACGCTGGTGGAATCGGTGGCGGAATCGCCGCCCGTTACGGGCAAGAACCGCTACAGCGCGCTGGCCGCTTCCGGCCAGTTGCAGAAACTGGCTGAGGTCGAAGCCGCCGAAGTCTCGCGCACGCCCACCGGCATCAGCGAATTCGACCGCGTGCTGGGTGGCGGGCTGGTCGAAGGCGGCGTGGTGCTGATCGGCGGCGACCCCGGCATCGGCAAATCCACCTTGTTGTTGCAGACGCTGGCGCATCTCTCGCAGACCAAGAAAGTGCTCTACGTCAGTGGCGAAGAGTCCGCCCAGCAGATCGCCCTACG